>NZ_ASXG01000099.1 GCF_000411975.1 Amycolatopsis orientalis DSM 43388 | reverse complement strand
GGCCGCTCGCCTCGCCAGACCACCCAGGCCTCCGGCCGCTCGCCTCGCCAGACCACCCAGGCCCCCGGCCCCCGGCCTCACCTGACCGCCCAGTCACAGTGGCTCGCTAGACCGCCCAGTCACGGAAGCCCCGCGAGACCACCCGGCCCGAGCGCATCTCAAGCAGTAGTCGCCAACGCGAACGGCAGCACCTCCTCCGCCCCGGCCCGGCGCAGCAGCCGGGCTGCCAGGGTCATCGTCCAGCCGGTGTCGATCAGGTCGTCCACCAGCAGCACCGGCCCGCGGGTCTGCGCGACGCTCGCCGCCACGTCCTCCGGGAGGCTCAGCCTCCGCCACAAATCGGCCAGTCGTTGCGCGCTGTTCGCTTGCCGCGGCGGTGGTCCGGCCGACGCCAGCTCTCCCAGGTAATCCAGCCGGCCGATCGCCGACAGCCGCAGTGCGAGGCTGTCGACCAGTTGCGGTCGCGTCGCCGACGGGATCGCCACCACCGCCACCGGACGTCGCGCCCACTGCCATCCCGCGAGCACCTTCACGCACGCGTCGAACACCGAGTCGGGGACCTCGGCGTCCGGCGCGCCCGGGCCGAGCAACTCGCGCAGCCGGCCGCCCCAGCCGACGTCCGTGAGCCGGCCCAGCACCTGTCCCGGCTCGGCTTGCTCTTCCGTCTTGATCCGGCCCGACAGCGGCACGTCGAGCCCTTTCATCCCGCTCGGCCATTGCTTGCGCGGCGCCACCTCGACCCCGGGCCGGTCCAGCCGTTCCCGCGTGGCACCCGCGATTTCCTCGGACACCGCCGTGCTCCAGTGCTCCCCGGTGCAGTTGTCGCACCGGCCGCACGGCGCTGCCTCCGGATCGTCGAGCTGCCGCCGCAGATACTCCATCCGGCACCCGGCGGTGCGGATGTACCCGAGCATCGCCTCCTGCTCGGCCGCCCGTGCGACACCGACGCGCTCGTACCGTTCCCGGTCGTACTCCCACGGCTGCCCGGTGCTTTCCCAGCCGCCGCGCACCCGGCGCACCGCACCGTCCACATCGAGCACCTTCAGCACCATCTCCAGCCGCGACCGGGAAAGCTCGACCGACGGCTCGAGCGCGGCTGTCGAAAGTGGACGGTCGGCGTACGCGAGCGCGTTGAGCACCTGCGTGACGCGCAGTTCGTCCGGGAACGCCAGCGACCCGAAATACGCCCAGATCGCCTTGTCCTCCCGCCCGGGAAGCAGCACCACCTCGGCCCGCTCGACGCCGCGGCCGGCTCGGCCGACCTGCTGGTAGTAGGCGATCGGCGACGACGGCGCGCCGAGGTGCACCACGAACCCGAGGTCCGGCTTGTCGAACCCCATGCCGAGCGCCGACGTCGCCACCAGCGCCTTGACCCGGTTGGCCAGCAGGTCGTCCTCCGCGGCCTGGCGGTCGGCCGGATCGGTTTTCCCGGTGTAGGCGGCCACCGGATAGCCGCGGTCGGACAGCAGCGCGGTGACGTCGTGCGCGGCGGCGACGGTGAGCGTGTAGATGATGCCCGACCCCGGCAGCTCCGCCAGGTGCTCGGCGAGCCAGGCCAGCCGGGCCTCGTCGCTGGGCAGTTCGGCCACGGCCAGCCGCAGGCTTTCCCGGTCGAGCGGGCCGCGCAGGACGAGCGTGTCCGTCTCGCCGCCGATCCCGAGCTGCTCGGCGACGTCCGTGGCCACCCGGTCGTTCGCGGTCGCGGTGGTGGCCAGCACCGGCACGCCTTCGGGCAGGTCGCCCAGCAGCGTGCGCAGCCGCCGGTAGTCCGGCCGGAAATCGTGACCCCAGTCGGAAATGCAATGCGCCTCGTCCACCACCAGCAGGCCGGCGCTGGCGGTGAGCTTCGGCAGCACGCTGTCGCGGAAATCCGGGTTGTTCAACCGCTCCGGGCTGACCAGCAGCACGTCCACCTCGCCCGCGGCAACCGACGCCTGGACCTGGTCCCACTCCTGCGCGTTCGCCGAGTTGATGGTGGCCGCGTGGATGCCCGCCCGGGCGGCGGCGGAGATCTGGTTGCGCATCAGGGCGAGCAGCGGCGACACGATGACCGTCGGTCCCGCTCCCTGTTCCCGCAGCAGCGCGGTGGCCAGGAAGTACACGGCCGACTTCCCCCATCCGGTGCGCTGCACGACGAGCGCGCGCCGGTGGTGCGCGACCAGTGCCTCGATGGCGGTCCACTGGTCTTCTCGGAGGGCGGCGTCGTCTCCGGCGAGCGCGCGGAGCAGGGTCTCCGCGCGGGTCCGGAGGTCTGGGGTGGTATCGGTGGTGTCCACGTCCCCCGGTCTACCCCATGCCTCCGACAATTCCGGAGCCGCCCGCGTCCGAACGGACAGTTTCCAGCCGGAGACGCAGAGTTATGTGACTCATGTCACAACCGTAACCTAGGTCGCAGCCGCGACGGGAAGCCCTCGCGTGCCCGCGCGTATAGGCTCACCGGCTATGTCACCACGCCGGATCGGGGTCATGGGCGGCACCTTCGACCCCGTGCACCACGGCCACCTCGTCGCGGCCAGCGAGGTCCAGTCGCGGTTCGCGCTCGACGAGGTCATCTTCGTGCCGACCGGGCAGCCGTGGCAGAAGTCCGGCCGCCGCGTCACGCGCGCCGAGGACCGCTACCTGATGACGGTCATCGCCACCGCGTCCAACCCGGTCTTCTCGGTGAGCCGGGTCGACATCGACCGCGGCGGCCAGACCTACACCGTCGACACGCTGCGGGACCTGCACGAGGAGTACCCGGACGACGAGCTGTTCTTCATCACCGGGGCCGACGCCCTCGAGCAGATCCTCACCTGGCACAAGGCCGACGAGCTGTTCGACTTCGCGCATTTCATCGGCGTCACCCGCCCGGGCTACCGGCTCAACTCGCACCATCTGCCGAGCGGCAAGGTGAGCCTGGTCGAGGTCACCGCCATGGCCATCTCGTCCACCGGCTGCCGCGAACGCGTCGAGCGCGGCGAGCCGGTCTGGTACCTCGTGCCCGACGGCGTTGTGCGCTACATCGCCAAGAAGGACCTCTACCGCAAGGACGCCGACGCCTGACCGGGTACCCTCGTCCGGGCGTACCCGAAATCCGAAGGAGCACTGTGGCAGCGACGTCCGAGGCACGGGACCTGGCGGTGGCGGCCGCGCACGCGGCGGCGGACAAGCTGGCCAGCGACGTGGTCGTCCTGGACGTGTCCGAGCAGCTCGTGATCACCGACGCGTTCGTGATCGCGTCTGCGGCGAACGAGCGGCAGGTCGGCGCGATCGTCGACAACGTGGAGGAAAAGCTCCGCATCGAGGGGCACAAGCCGGTGCGGCGCGAAGGCGCCCGCGAGGGCCGCTGGGTGCTGCTCGACTACGTCGACGTCGTCGTGCACGTCCAGCACGCGGACGAGCGCTCGTTCTACGGCCTCGAGCGGCTGTGGAAGGACTGCCCGCGAATCGAGGTCGAAGGGCTGGCGACGGTCCCCGCCGACGACACCGGCGACGCGGACGGTCCGGAGGCGTGAGCCCGCGGCGGCTGCTGCTCTGGCGGCACGGCGAGACGGACTACAACGCCGCCGGCCGCATGCAGGGACACCTCGATTCGGCGCTGACCCCGGTCGGCTGGAACCAGGCGCGGTTCGCCGTGCCCGCGCTCGCGCGGTTCGCGCCGGAGCTGGTGATCGCCTCCGACCTGCGCCGCGCCACCGACACCGCGACGGTGCTCACCGAGGCGATCGGCGTGCCGCTGCAGATCGACAAGCGGCTGCGCGAGACGCATCTCGGCGAATGGCAGGGCCTGACCGGGGCCGAGGTCGACGAGGCCTACCCCGGCGACCGCGAGCTGTGGCGCTCCGACGCCGCCTGGGCGCCGCCGGGCGGCGAGTCCCGGGTCGAGGTGGCCGAACGCGCCGCCGAGGTGGTCGACGATTTGATGCAGCCGAACTCCGGAGCCGGGGAATCGGTCCTGCTCGCCTCGCACGGCGGCCTGATCCTCGCGCTGACCGCGAAGCTGCTCGGCCTCCCGGTCGAGGTCTGGCCGTCGCTCGGCGGGATCATGAACTGCCACTGGGTCGACCTCGGCCACCGCGAGGGGAAGTGGCGGTTGCACGCGTACAACGCGGGCATCACCGGCTGACCCGATGAGCCCGCAGCTGCTCGTCTTCGGCGATTCCCTCTGTTTCCACGGCCCCGAGGGCCCTTGCGCGGCCGACGATCCGCGCCTGTGGCCGAACGTCGCCGCGAATGCGCTGTCCGGGCAAGCCGATCTCGTCGCTGGCATCGGCTGGACCGCGCGCGACCTGTGGTGGTCCCTCACCGGCGACCCGCGCGTGTGGGCGGATCTGCGCCGCGTTGACGCTGTCGTGCTCGCTGTCGGTCACATGGACACGCTGCCGTCGCCGTTGCCGACGTACTTGCGTCAGGGACTTCGCTACCTTCGCCCCGACGGCGTGCGTCGCGTTGTACGCGGCGCTTATCTTGCTGCGCAGCCACGGTTGTCTGTCGTGATGCGCGGTCGTCCTCGCGTCCTTCCCGCCCGGCTGAGCGTGCGCTATCTCGACCAGTCCGTCGAAGCGTTGCGTGCGTTGCGGCCTGAGTTGCCGATATTTGGGATGCTGCCTTCGGTACACCGCGCTGACGCGTACGGGCGCGTACACACAGGACGCGCTGAAGCGGCCGAAGCGCTCGCTTCGTGGGCCGCGCGACGCGAAGTGCCCTTGCTCGACACGCCCGGCGTCGTTGGCGAACATGTCTTGAGCGGCGCGGGAAATCCCGACGGCATGCACTGGGGATGGGCCGGACACGAAGCGGTCGGCACGGCGATGGCGAAACTCGTTGCCCCGCACCTCGGCCTCGGCAACGTAGGCTGACGACGTGTCGGTCGCCGTGGTCACGGATTCCACCGCGCACCTGCCCGAAGGCTTCGCCGAGCGGCACTCGGTGCGGGTGGTGCCCCTGCATGTCCTCGTAGAAGGCGTGTGCTCGCTCGACGGCGTCGAAATGGGCCCCGCCGCGCTCGCGGAAGCGCTGGGGGAGCGCAAGCTCGTCACCACTTCCCGGCCCACGCCGGCCGAGTTCGCCGCCGAATTCCGGGCCGCGCTCGACGCGGGCGCCGACGCGGTCGTGTCCGTGCACCTGTCGCGCGAACTGTCAGGCACCTGGGAAGCCGCCGTTCTGGCCGCGGAGGAAGTCGGTTCCGATCGGGTCCGCGTCGTCGATTCCCGCACCACAGCGATGGGATTGGGCTTCGCCGCCCTGCACGCCGCGGACGCCGCCGCTTCTGGAGCGAGCCCGGCCGAAGTCGAAGCGGCCGCGACGAAAGCGGCGGAACGGTCGTCGACGTTGTTCGTGGTCGAGACGCTGGAACACCTGCGCCGCGGCGGCCGGATCGGCTCGGCCGCGGCGTTGCTCGGCACCGCGCTGGCGGTGAAACCGGTGCTGCACATGTCCGACGGCCGGATCCTGCCGCTGGAGAAAGTCCGCACGATGAACCGGGCGATCGCGCGGTTGGTCGAGCTTTCCGTGCGGGCGGCGGGCACCGGACCGGTCGAGCTGGCGGTGCATCACCTGGCCTCGCCGGAGCGGGCCGTCGAACTGGCCAACCGGCTCGAGGAAGCGATTCCGGGGTGCGCCGGGGGATGCGTGGTGTCGGAAATCGGCGCGGTCATCGGCGCGCACACCGGGCCTGGCGTGCTCGGTGTGGTGGTGCAGCGCGCCTAGCCGAGTTCCTGGTTGCCGAACCGCGCGAGAAGGTGCCAGACGCGCTTGAGATCTTGCATGTCCTGGCCGGTGGCTTTCCCGAGTATCCGCGGGTCGAGTTGTCCGTTCTCGGCCAGTTCGGCACCGAGCGCGGTGTACTCCGGTCCTCGGTAATCAGGGTGCCGGAGCAGCTCCGCGGTGGTGAGCCGGAAGCCTGCGTGCCATTCGACTCGCCCGAGTTTTCGGGCCGCCGCCTCGATTTCCGTTCCTCGGTAGGACGGATCGAGCACCAGCGCTTCGACATCCCGAGCCAGGTCCACCTCTCCGTGCACCTGCGCTTCGATGTAGTCGTCGAGCAGGTCTTTGTCGTCCGCCTCGGCCATCGCCACCAGCTCAGACAGATGCGCTTCGACGCCGAAGGAGGTCGGCTCGAAGACACTGTCCGGATAGGTGAAAGTCGTTCGGGACAGGGTGTGCCGGGCGAGCCGCAAATGTGCCGAACCGAACCGCGGTGAGCCGCCGGTCTTGCGGGCGCGGAAGTTCAGCGACCCGTACTTCGGCCGGTGCGCCGCGGCAGCCTCGTCGTAGGCGCCGCCGAACAACCGGCTTTCCCAGCGCGAGCGGTCTCCTCCTGGATACGCGGTCAGCCCGCCGTTGCTGACGCCGGTCTCGAACTGCGAGCGATACCGGCCGTCTCGCGCCATGCGTTCCAGGATCGGCACCCCGCCGACCAGTCGGTCCGGGTGGAAATGCAAGGTGACCCGCCAGGTCGGATCCGCTGGCTCACCAGCGGCCATTGTCGCGATGTGGGCGACCGCGCGTTCCCATGGCTTCATTCGGATCACGGCCAGGACATGGTGATCGTGCGCTCGAAGTTGACATACCCGGCAGGCCGGAACGCGTTCGCCATCGGGACGTTGCCGAGATCCGTCGCCGCCCGGATGCGGGGCACCTGTTGCGCGGCAAGAATTCGGGTGCCCTCGGCGAGAATGTCGTCGAGGTAGCCGTTGCCGCGATGCTCGGGGACAACGGCGAGGTGCCCGATGACGGGGTGGTAATCGTTGCGTGCTGGCGTGACGAACCCGATCGGCGTGCCGTCGGGCAGCGTGGCGACCCGCCACCCGTCCCTGGGGCTGCGGTAGTGCGCCAGTTCGTCCTCGTAGTGCCGGATCGCCGCGGCACGGGCGGACATCCGGGTCAGGTTGTCGCGGCTGTGGGCGTCGAGGGTCCCGGCCAGGACGCGGGTCATCAAGTCGAGAACCTCGTCCTCGTCGCGGATCTTCCGGAAGACCAACCGGTTTCCCGTCGGGACGACTGAAGTGCCTGGCTGCCACTCGAAGCGCAGTCGCTCCGCGAGCAACCGCGCACCGGTCTGTTCGAGCGCGTTCATCCGGTCTTCGACCATGCTCCGGGTTCCTGGTTCTTCGCGCCATTCCGTCGGGACTATCCGGTGGTAGGCCGGAGGCCGGGCACCGGCGGGCAGAATCGCCGCCAGCGCGCTCCGGAGCAGCGATGCGCCGGCTGCTACGTCTTCGAGATCGAAAACGTCCAGCAGAAACGGCGCAGCCTGCCCGGGGCGGCCCCACCACGCGGCCCTGGCGACGAGTTCTCCTCCGCGAAGCGCGACCCACATCCACTCGGGCCTGCGTCGGCTAGTGGCGAGGTCGTCGGCGAGTTCATCGTCGAGGGCGTAGGTGAGCTGGCAGAAGAGATCGAGTTCTCCCGGTCCGGAGACCGCGCGCAAGGTCAGGTCGGTGTGGTTCAAGGCTGCGGCATGCTCCCGTTCGACGGCTGCTTGCCAGGTCTAGCGGATGATCGCGGCAGGTGCGAACCCTTTTCGAGCACCGGTGCCGCAGGCCGAACCCGCCAGTATGACCGCGGTCCCCGACAATTCTCGGCGCGCTTCGGGCGGGGACGGCAGAGTTGTCCCCAAGGGGCGGGTTGTCCACAGATCGCGCGAAACGCCCTCGCCGCCGGATCGGCCGACGCCTAGCGTCGATCGTGTGTTCGAGCAGTCCGCCCGAGACCAGGGCACCCCCGTCAACGTCAGGCTCACCTGGCTGGCCGACCAGCTGGCCGCGGTCTCGCACCACGCCGGACCCGGCAGCCGGCCGGCCCGCCGCTGGCTGTCCGTCGGCCGCGCGGGCCGATCCGCGCGCGACCGGGCGAGTGTGTCTTCACCTGCAGACGGCCAGCCGTTCGCGGGCACGGAAGTGCCTGGCGGAGAGCCCGTGCCGCAGACCCAGGGCGGGGGAGCACCACACCGGCTGTCCGCAGGTGTCGACAGCCTGCGGGAAGGGACGGGTGACGCGGCCCGCGAGTCGATGTCAAGCCCGGAAATCACTGGTCGCTTGTCTGCAGTTGCGGACAGCTCGCCGCTTCTGGAAGGCCAGTCGGCGGCACTCGCGGGCGGCGCAGGCACGGAAAGCAGCGCACCGAACTCGATGCCGCGCCCGCGAACCACGGGCCGGAAGCCCCGGCTGTCTGCAATTGCCGACAACGCCCCACTTCTGGACGGTCAGCCGACGTCCGAAGCGGGCAGCTCACCACTCATGCCGCCCACTGGCCTGGCATCCCGGCTGTCCGCGCTCGCCGACAACCCGCCCCCGCCGGAGAGCCAACTGCCCGGCGGCAAACTAGTCCGCAGCTGGCTGCCCGAACACACCGAACACCGCCTGATCCGCCGCTGGCTCCCGGGCTCCGCCGGCCTGCCCGGCTTCCTGGGCCGCCGAGGAGTGCTCTTCGCCCTGGCCTTGCTGGCCGCCGCCGCGGTCATCGCCGGCGGCTTCGCCGTCTTCGGCCGCTCGCCCGCGGCCGAGATCGCCCCGCCGCTCCCGGCCGCCCGGGCACAAGTGCCGCACGCGTCCAAAGCCAACGAGAACCTGGTCATCAGCGTGGTCGGCCACGTGCGTTCGCCAGGACTCGTCACCGTACCGTCCGGGTCCCGCGTCGCCGACGCCCTTCGCGCGGCAGGTGGCGCCAACCCGGGCGTCGACCTGACCACCCTGAACCTCGCGCGCAAACTCACCGACGGCGAGCAGTTGGCAGTCGGCGTCCCTGCCGCCCAGACCGCACCGGCCGGCTCAGGAGCCGCGGCCAGCAAAATCGACCTGAACTCCGCGACCCCTGAACAACTCGACAGCCTCCCCGGCGTCGGCGCGGTCACCGCCCGGCGCATCACGGACTGGCGCACCCAGCACGGAGGCTTCTCCAGCGTCGAACAACTCCGCGACGTCGACGGCATCGGCCAGAGCAAATTCGAGAAGCTCCGCGAGCAGGTGACCGTCGGATGAAGCTGGAAACCGAGGACCGGTCGCGGCGTGACCACGATTTCCGGCTTGTCCCCGCCGCCGTCGCCGGATGGGCGGCCACCCTCGCCGGACTGCAAAGGGGTTGGTGGGTCGCGACCCTGGTTGGAGCTGCAGCGGTCCTCGTCGCGGCAGTGCTCCTGGCGCGCGGCCGTTCCCGATACCTCGGTGCTGGGGGAGCGCTGTTGTTGATCGGGCTGGTCGCTGCCGTCCCGACCGCCATGCGCATCCGCGACGCAGCATCCGATTCGCTGGGAGCCGCTGCTGCCCGCGGCGGGACAGCGACGCTGCGCGTTGAGATCAGCGAGCGCCCGCGCCCGATCCACCAAGCTGGCTACGCCGACCAGCAAGCAGGCACCCGGTCAGTGGCGATTCCCGCCCAAGTCCTCAAGGCCACAGTCGACGGTCGCACAGTCGAATCGACCGGACGGGCCCTCTTGCTGGCGCCGGTCGCCGGATGGAGCAGCTTGCTGCCCGGCCAGGAGGCGACCACGTCCGGACGGCTCATGCCCGCACGCAGCGGCGAGTTGACCGTCGCAGTGCTCTCCGTCCGTGCCGCCCCAATCGACGTCGGGCCAGCACCGTGGTGGCAGCGCGCAGCAGCGGCCCTGCGGAACAGCCTGCATTCGCTGTGCGCGATTCTGCCGGAGGAACCAGCTGGCCTGCTGCCCGGACTGGTGCTGGGTGACACGAGCGCGTTGCCGCAACGGGTCGAGGGAGAGTTCAAAGCCTCCGGGCTCACCCACTTGATGGCGGTGAGCGGTGGAAACCTCGTCATCATCGGCGGAGCTGTCTTGCTGCTGTGCCGGTTGGTCCGGGCAGGCCCGCGGTTTTCCGCAGCGGCGGCCGGAGCCTGTCTGGCGGGATTCCTCGTCCTGGTCGGGCCGGAACCGAGTGTCGTGCGGGCTGGCGTCATGGGCGGCATCGGCTTGCTCGCGCTGGCCTTGGGACGACGCGGTTCCGCGTTGCCCGCATTGGCCTTCGCAGTGTGCGTACTGGTGGCCTGGGACCCGACGATGGCGGGGAACTTCGGTTTCGCGCTCTCCGTCCTCGCGACGGCAGGGCTGGTGCTGATCGCGCCGCGCTGGGCGGATTCGCTGGTGCGGAGGGGAATTCCGCCCGGGTACGCCGAAGGCCTCGCGGTGCCGCTGGCCGCCTTCGTCGTCACCGCACCGGTGATCGCCGGGATGGCGGGCACGGTCAGCTTGGTCTCGGTCGTCACCAACGTCCTTGCCGCGCCGGTGGTCGCGCCGGTCACGGTGCTGGGTGTGCTGGCTACCGTCGTCGGGCCATGGTGGCCGGGTGCGGGGCAGTTGCTGATCCGGTTGGCGGATCCGGAAGCGCGATGGCTGATCACCGTCGCCCGGCATGGCGCGAGAGCGCCTGGCGCCGCGCTGTCATGGCCCGGCGGCTGGTGGGGCGGACTGTGCGCGGCGGCGGTGTTGGTCGTCGTGGTGGTGGCAGCACGGTTTCGCAGGCTCCGGCTGCTCGTGGCGATCGGATTGGTCGTCGTGCTGCTGACAGTCGTGCCGGCCAAAGTCCTGGCGCCGGGCTGGCCGCCGGGCGGCTGGGCGATGGTGGAATGCGATGTCGGGCAAGGAGACGCGGTCGTTCTGGCCACCGCCGAGCCCGGCCGCGCCGTGGTCGTCGACACCGGGCCGGAACCAGGGCCGGTCGACGAATGCCTGCGGAGGCTGGGTGTCGAACGGGTGCCGCTGCTCGTGCTGAGCCATCTCCACGCGGATCACATCGGCGGTCTCGCGTCGGTATTCGACGGACGGGCAGTCGGCGCGATCGCGGTCGGGCCGGGGCGTGCTCCGGCGTGGGCGTGGCAGTCGGTTGCCGGGGAGGCGCGGCGTCGTGGCGTGCCGTTGGCGCAGTTGAGCGAAGGGCAGCGGCTGGAATGGCCGGGGTTGTCGCTGGAGGTGCTCGGGCCGCGCTACGCCACCACCCGGGCTCCGGCGTTGCAGGACGGCACGATGATCAACAACAGTTCGGTCGTCCTGCGCGCCGACACTTCAGCGGGCCGGGTTCTGCTGACTGGAGACGTCGAGCTGGCCGCGCAGGCGGATCTGCTCGCCGAAGGCGTCGATGTGCGGGCGGACGTCCTGAAGGTGCCGCACCACGGCTCCAGGTATTCGCTGCCGCAGTTTCTCGCGGCGGTGCGGCCGCGCACGGCGCTGATCAGCGTCGGCGCGGGAAACGGATACGGGCACCCGAGCAAGTCCACAGTGGACGTTCTCGGCACGATGGGAGTGCTGGTCACGCGGACCGACGTGGACGGTGACACCGCGGTCGTGCCGGGAGGGAGCGGACCGGCGGTCGTGCGCCGGGGCGAGCCGCGGGGTCCGCCGCGGTAGGGCGGCGGACCCCGGGCCGGTGCGTCAGTAGCCGAGCGCCTTGGCGACGGCTTCGGCGGACGGCGGCACGGTGGCCTTCGGGCCGACGTGGTTCTCGACCGCGTCGAGGGTCTTGAGGCCGTCGCCGGTGATGAGGAGGACGGTTTCGGCGTCCGGGTCGAGCTTGCCGGTTTCGACGAGCTTCTTCGCGGTCGCCACGGTGACGCCGCCGGCCGTCTCGGTGAAGATGCCTTCGGTGCGCGCGAGCAGCCGGATGCCTTCGACGACCTCTTCGTCGGTGACGTCCTCGATCGCGCCGCCGGTGCGGTTGACCACGTCGAGCACGTACGGGCCGTCGGCCGGGTTGCCGATCGCGAGAGAGCGGGCGATCGTGTCCGGCTTGACGGGCTGGACCACGTCGTGGCCGTTGCGGAACGCGGTGGAGACCGGCGAGCAGCCGGTGGCCTGGGCGCCGAACACCTTGTACGGGCTGGCGTCCACGAGGCCGAGCTGGCCGAGTTCGCGGAAACCCTTGTCCACCTTGGTGAGCTGGGAACCGGAGGCGATCGGGACGACGATCTGCTCGGGGATGCGCCAGCCGAGCTGCTCGGCGACCTCGTAGGCGAGCGTCTTCGAGCCCTCGGAGTAGTACGGGCGGACGTTGACGTTCACGAACGCCCACTTCGGGTGCTCGGCGGCCAGTTCGGTGGCGAGCCGGTTCACGTCGTCGTAGTTGCCGTCGACGGCGATCAGGTCGCCGTCGTAGACCGCGGTGGTGAGGATCTTCGCGCGCTCGAGGCTCTTCGGGATCAGCACGACCGACCGCCAGCCGGCGCGGGCCGCGGCGGCGGCCGTCGCGTTGGCCAGGTTGCCGGTCGACGGACACGCGAGGACCTCGAAGCCGAACTCGCGGGCCGCCGCGAGCGCGACGGCGACCACGCGGTCCTTGAACGAGTGCGTCGGGTTGCCGGTGTCGTCCTTGACCCACACGCGCTTGAGGCCGAGCTCCTTCGCGAGCCGGTCGGCGCGCACGAGCCGGGTACAGCCGGGTTCGGTGTTCGGAGTCTCCTCGACGGTCGAGGGGACGGGAAGGAGCTTCTTGTAACGCCAGATGTTGCGCGGGCCCGCCTCGATGTCCTCGCGGCGGACGCGGCCGAAGTCGTACGCGACCTCAAGCGGCGAGAAGTCTTCGACGGAGACGAATTCCGGAGCGAGCGGCTGCCGGTGCCCTTCTTCCTTCGACACCAGTTCGACGGCCGGACCGAGGTCGAGCGTCTTGTTGGCGGAGGTGGCGCTGAGGGCTGCAGTCATCGCGAGGTTCCTTTCCTCATCTGCCCCGCCGAAGCGGGCCGGAATTGGCACCGTGGTCGTCAGCTACCCCGCGATCGCGGGATGACAGGCTGCACGCCGGTTGCCGGGGCTTCGTCGGGCCGTTCCCTCTGCCCCTCTGGATGAGCGGTATTCGGTTGTCGGAGCGCCGCCGGGCGCGTCCTCGGCTACACCGTACGACATCGCGATCAGCTCGTGCCACGGAGGCGGCCGACATCACCGGAGCGGACGGCTCGCCGACCGGGTGAGAAGATGGCCGGGTGACCACCGCACCCGCGCCGCTGCACCTCGTCACGGGCGAGGAAGAACTGCTCATCGAACGGGCTGTGCGAGCGTCCCTCGACGCGGCCAGGGCCGCGGACCCGACGGCCGACCTCACGCGGATGCGGGTGTCCGATCTCACACCGCCGGTGCTGGCCGAGCTGGTGAGCCCGTCGCTGTTCGCCGAGGGGCGCGTGATCGTGCTGGAGTCGGCGCAGGACATCTCGCAGGAGCTGTCCGACGCGATCCTCGCGTACGCGAAGGCACCGGCCGACGGCATCGTCCTCGTGGTCGTGCACAGTGGCGGCGGGCGGAGCAAGGCGGCCAAGGCGCTGCCGGGCGCGTTGAAAAAAGCGGGCGCGGAGATCACCGAATGCCCGAAGCTCACCAAGCCCGCCGAGCGCGAGTCGTTCGTCCGCAACGAGGTGCGCCGCGCGGGCGGCAAGATCGATGCCGGGGGCCTGATGGCGCTGCTCGACTCGGTCGGCTCGGACCTGCGCGAACTGTCCTCGGCGGCGACCCAGCTGGTCGCCGACACCGGGGGAGTCGTCGACGAGCAGGCGGTCCGCCGCTACCACACCGGACGTGCCGACGTGACCGGCTTCGCGGTCGCGGAGAAGGCCGTCGCCGGCGACCGGGCCGCCGCGATGGAGTCGCTGCAGTGGGCGATGCAGCTGGGCGTCCCGCATGTGCTGGTGGCCGACGCGCTCGCCGACGCGGTCCGCACGATCGCTCGTGTGTCCGCGGCCGGGCGCGGAAACCCGAACCAGATGGCGGGCGAACTGGGCATGCCGCCGTGGAAGATCCGCAAGGCGCAAGGCCAGTCGCGCGGCTGGGGGCAGGACGGCCTGGCGACCGCGATGCGCGTCGTGGCCCGGCTGAACGCCGAGGTCAAGGGTGCCGCGGCCGATGCGAACTACGCCCTGCAGCGCGCGGTCCTCGACGTGGTCGCGGCCAAAGGGGACCGCTGACGCCCGATCGGCGTGACTGCCTCAGCGGAGCTTCGACCGCTGTGGTGCCCGGGGTGAATGTCCTCGCGACCGCTGCGCCGGGCGGGGTGCAGCCGCGGCCATGGGCTGGCACCGAGTTCTGGGTTCGATCCGCTGCTGGCTCACGCGACGGTGCTGCGCAGCGCGACGCTGCTGGCCCGAACCACGGCACCGCCCCGCCGACGGTGCTGGCCCTGAACAGCGGCACCGCCCTGCATCACCGCCCTGCATCACGGCGCTGCCGCGAACGACGGCGCTGCCCCGAACGGCGGCATTGGCCCGAACGGCGACGCTGCCCCGAATGGCGGCGCTGCCCTGAACGACGGTGCTGGCCCTGAATGGCGGTGCTGCCCTGAACGACGACGCTGCCCCGAATGGCGGCGCTGCCCTGAACGACGGTGCTGGCCCTGAACGGCGGCGTTGCGCTGAACGACGGCACCGCTCCGAACGACGGCACCACCCCCAACGTCGGCACCATCCCCAACGACCGAACTGACCTGCGATCCAGGACACGGAAAAGGCCCGGCAGCCGAAGCCGCCGGGCCTTCCGGGAAGACTGCGCTCAGAGCTGGTTCGCGCGCTTCGCGAGAGCCGACTTCTTGTTCGCGGCCTGGTTGGCGTGGATGACGCCCTTGGTGACGGCCTTGTCGAGCTTGCGAGCGGCGTCGCGCTGCAGTTCGAGGGCCTTGTCCTTGTCACCGGCTTCGGCGGCCTCGCGGAACTTGCGGATCGCGGTCTTCACCGAGGACCGGATCGCCAGGTTGCGCTGCCGCGCCTTCTCGTTCGTCGTGATGCGCTTGACCTGCGACTTGATGTTGGCCATGGAGGCGTTCCTCTTTCACTCGGTGAAGGTCGCTGCCGCGTTCGTGTGGCTCCGGATCAGTCCTGAGGGGACTGCCGGGTTTCCTCCCTGACGGAATGCCGCACGGCAACAGTCGAAAATCTTAACAGCCCTGCTCGCAGTCCCGGCGAGGGCCCCGATGAGGCCCCCGGAGCCGGAAATCGCCCGGCGCCCCGGCGGCGGCTCCGTTACGGTGGGCTCCGGTAGTGCCTAGGGTTCCGCCGCCTGCCCGTGGTCCCGCACCGCGGGTCGCGAAGACAACGAGGGCGGGCGGGACTGGTCCGAGCGGCACCTTCGGCGGGACACCGAGCCCTGCCGTTCATCTGACGGGACAAAAGCCTGGAGGACCCGGTCTTCAGCGTGCGCTGAAAACCTGAAAGGGTCCGGATGAACACCACAGCCCTCGCCATGGTCCTCGTCGCCGCGGTCGTGCACGCCGCGTGGAACCTCGCCGCCAAACAGGTTTCCGGCGGCGGCCCGCGCTTCGTCTGGCTGTACTACACGGTTTCGGCCGTGGGGATGCTCCCGGTGATCGCGGTCGCGCTGGCCGCCGAACCCGAACGTCCACAATGGACCTGGCTGTTCGCCGCGCTCGGCACCGCGGTGCTGCACGTGGGGTACGGGATCGTGCTGCAGCGCGGCTACGAGGTCGGCGACCTGTCGATCGTCTATCCGCTGGCCCGCGGCACCGGGCCACTGGTGTCGGTGCTCGTGGCCGTGCTGGTCCTGGGCGAACGACCCGGCGTGCTCGGGCTGATCGGCGCTTTCCTGGTCGTCTCGGGCGTCCTGGTGATCAGCCTCGGCGGCAGCACCGGCGACGCGAAGGCCCGGCGCGCCGGCGTGTTCTACGGCGTCGCCACCGGAACGTTCATCGCGGCTTACACGCTCTGGGACGCGCACTCAGTGACCTCGCTCGGGGTCCCTCCGCTCGTCTACTTCGGCGGCGGTGCGCTCGGACAGAGCATTCTGCTGGCCCCGACCGCGGCCCGCGGCCGGTCCGAGATCAAGCGGCTCTGGCGGGAGCATCGGCGCGAGGTGCTGATCGTCGGACTCGCGTCGCCCGCCGGATACCTGCTGGTCCTCTACGCCCTGCGGATCGCGCCGGTCAGCCTCGTCGCGCCGGCGCGGGAGTTGTCGATCGTGTTCGGCGGGGTCGCCGCCTGGCTCGTGCTCCGCGAGCGCAACGCGGTCCGCCGGCTCGCCGGATCGCTCGTGGTGCTGGCCGGGATCGCCGCGATTGCGGTCGCCTGAGCGGCTCGGGTAGGCAGGAGCCATGGACGTACTGAGCAGCCGGGTGCTGATCCACCCCCGCGACCACGAGGTGTCCACCGCGTTCTACCGCGACGTCCTCGGCCTCGCGATCGAGCGCGAGTTCCCTGGCGGCACTCGGTTTTTCGCCGGCGGCGGGTCGATCGAGGTGGTCGGCGCCGGCGAGGCTGGGCCCGGTCCGGACGTCAACCTGTTCCTGCAGGTCCGCGATCTCCCGGCGACACTGGCCGAACTGGCCGGGCGCGGGGTCGAGCCGGTGCGCGAGGCCCGGCGCGAACCGTGGGGCACCGACGAGGCGTGGATCGCCGACCCGGACGGGCTGCGGATCGTGCTCGTCGAGGTCCCGGAGGACCACCCGCTGCGCCGAGACCAGCGCTAGCCCGGTTTCACGGCCCGCAGCTGGGCGGCGAGCGCGGCGAACCCCGGCGGGTCCCAGGTCCAGGTCTGCAGGTCGGTGAAGCCCGCGGCGGCGGCTTCGCCGGCCAGTTCGTGCCGCGTCACCGGAAGCCACTTCTCGTGCGCCGAGAGCAGCAGGCGGCCACCCGGCCGCAGCACGCGGAACAACTCGGCGAACGCCGCCGGGCGGTCTTCCCAGAGCTGGACGTTGTTCACGGTCAGCACGACGTCCGCGGACGCGTCCTCGCAGCCGGTCCGGGCCGCGTCGCCCGCGCGCACCTCGGCGCGGTCGCCGCAGCGGTCCGTGCAGAGCTCGCGCATCTGCGGGGAGGGTTCGACGCCGATCACCTCGCCGGCGAGTCTGCTCGCCGCGTCGAGGCCGACCCCGGGACCGGGGCCGACGACCAGGACGGTCTCGTCGGGTTCGAGGCGGGCCAGGTCGACGATCCGGTGCTCGGTCGCGGCGTTGCCGACCGTCATCAGCTTGCCGCCGAGCCTGCCCAGCAGACCGCTGGGATGGCCGAACGCCCGGTCGAGCGCGGCGTCGAGGACGCCGGGGCCGGGCGGCGAGGGGGAGGGTGAAGTGCTCATGCTTCGAGGTCATCACGAGACGCGCGGGGCCGCATCGGGGATGACCCCCACCCGCACCCGGAGGTCCATGGGACGATGGGGTACGGACATCCCCCACCATCCCGAGGACAGCCCGAGTGACAGCGCCCAAGACGTTCGCCGACACCACCTTCACGCCGCCGGAGTTGATCCGCAACTTCTGCATCATCGCCCACATCGACCACGGCAAGTCGACGCTGGCGGACCGGATGCTGCAGCTCACCGGCGTCGTCGAGGAGCGAGCCATGCGCGCGCAGTACCTCGACCGCATGGACATCGAGCGGGAACGCGGCATCACGATCAAGGCCCAGAACGTGCGGCTGCCCTGGCAGGTGGACGGCAAGGACCACGTCCTGCACCTGATCGACACGCCCGGCCACGTGGACTTCACCTACGAGGTCTCCCGGGCGCTCGAGGCGTGCGAGGGCGCGATCCTGCTGGTCGACGCCGCGCAGGGGATCGAGGCGCAGACGCTCGCGAACCTGTACCTCGCGCTCGAGAACGACCTGCACATCATCCCGGTGCTGAACAAGATCGACCTGCCCTCGGCGGACCCGGAGAAGTACGCGGCGGAGATCGCGCACATCATCGGCTGCGAGCCCTCGGACGTGCTGCGCGTGTCGGCGAAGACCGGCATGGGCGTGACCGAGCTGCTCGACGAATGCGTGCGCCAGGTCCCGCCGCCGGTCGGCGACGCGGACGCGCCCGCCCGCGCGATGATCTTCGACTCGGTCTACGACACCTACCGCGGCGTGGTCACCTACATCCGCGTGGTGGACGGCAAGATCACGCCGCGCGAGAAGATCAAGATGATGTCCACCGGCGCGACGCACGAACTGCTCGAGGTCGGGATCATCTCGCCGGAGCCGAAGGCCAGCAAGGGACTCGGCGTCGGCGAGGTCGGCTACCTGATCACCGGCGTGAAGGACGTGCGGCAGTCGAAGGTCGGCGACACCGTGACGTCCGAGCGCAACGGGGCGAAAGAGCCGCTGGCCGGCTACCGCGACCCGAAGCCGATGGTGTTCTCCGGGCTGTACCCGGTGGACGGCTCGGACTATCCGGAACTGCGCGAGGCGCTGGAGAAGCTGCAGCTCAACGACGCCGCGCTGACCTACGAGCCGGAGACGTCGGTCGCGCTGGGCTTCGGCTTCCGCTGCGGCTTCCTCGGCCTGCTGCACCTGGAGATCACCCGGGACCGGCTGGAGCGCGAGTTCGGCCTCGACCTGATCTCCACCGCGCCGAACGTGGTGTATCGCGTGGTGCTGGAGGACCGCAGCGAGGTCGTCGTCACGAACCCGTCGGACTGGCCGACCGGGCTCAAGATCTCCGAGGTGCACGAGCCGGTGTCAAAGGTGAGCATCCTCGCGCCGTCGGAATTCGTGGGCACGATCATGGAGCTGTGCCAGGCGAAGCGCGGCACGCTGCTGGGCATGGACTACCTGTCCGAGGACCGCGTCGAACTGCGCTACACGATCCCGCTGGCGGAGATCATCTTCGACTTCTTCGACACGCTGAAGTCGCGCACGCGCGGCTACGCGTCGCTCGACTACGAGGAATCCGGCGAGCAGGTGGCTGACCTGGTGAAGGTCGACATTTTGCTGCAGGGCGAGACGGTGGACGCGTTCTCCGCGATCGTGCACAAGGACGCCGCGTACAACTACGGAAACCGCATGGCGACGCGGCTGCGCGAGCTGATTCCGCGCCAGCAGTTCGAGGTCCCGATCCAGGCCGCGATCGGCTCGCGCATCATCGCGCGCGAAACGATCCGCGCCATCCGCAAGGACGTGCTGGCGAAGTGCTACGGCGGCGACATCTCGCGGAAGCGGAAACTGCTGGAGAAGCAGAAGGAAGGCAAGAAGCGGATGAAGACCGTCGGCCGGGTGGAGGTGCCGCAGGAAGCCTTCGTCGCGGCACTGTCCACTGAGGACAACGGGAAGAACAAGAAGTAGCCCACCATCGGGTGAATGGCGGCTCCGGGTTTCCGGGGCCGCCGTTTTTTGTCGGTGGCGAGTGGTGTTCTCAATTGCCGACAGGGATTCTCTGGCGCGAACAGGGAAAGGAGAGCACCATGACGGTCATGATGGAGAGCCAGAATCCGCCCGGGTCCGGTCCCATGACGGTGCGGGACCTTGAGGGGATGCCGGATGATGGCCGCCGTTACGAACTCATCGACGGGACGCTCCTCGTGAGCCCCGCACCTGGCTTGAGACATCAGACGATCAGCTATCAGTTGTACGGCGTGCTCTACGCGGCCTGCCCGGACGACATGTTCGTGGTCGGTGCGCCGTTCGCGGTGCATGTGGGCGACCGGATCGAGCTGCAGCCGGATGTGCTGGTCGGCCGGACCGAGGACTTCACCGCGAAAGACCTCCCAGTGCCGCCGGTGCTCGCCGTCGAGGTCCTGTCGCCGAGCACGTCGATTCACGACCTGAACACCAAGAAAGCGCTCTACGAACGGCTACGCGTACCTAGTTATTGGGTGATCGACCCGGCGGAACCTGAACTGACGGTCTTCGAACTTGACGAGGACGGCAGTTATCGCCAGGTCGCCAAGGCCGCGGGAGCGGAGGCGTTCGAGGCACTGCGGCCGTTCCCGGTCCGGATAGTGCCCGAAGTGCTCGCCGGAAGGAGTTGAACGGCTTCGCGCGTTTATCCGGGCGCGCTCAGGCGTTCCCGATGATCTTGCCCACCTCCACGAACACCGCGACCCGGCGTTCGGCGGCCATCACCCGGTCGTATTCCTCCCAGTCGTCGTGGGTGCCCGTCGCGGCGCGGAACACCTCGCGCAGCAGGGGCGGCAGGCCGTCGGCCGGGAAGGACGGGTCGGGGTCGTCCGGGCCGATCAGGCGGACCGGGCCGGTCACCGAGAGCCAGTGCCAGCCGCGGCGGAAGGTCACCGTCGCGTGGCCGTTGCGGCGCAGCAGCATGAGCTTGTGCGCACCGCCGACGGCGACGAAGCCCACGCTTGGCTTGCCGGTCACCGGGTCGTCCAGGACGCCCGCGTTCACCACGGACGCGTGCACGGTGCCGTCGGCGCGGGTCGTGGCCACGGTGGCGAGGCCGTTCTCCTGCACCGTCAGCGCGCGGAGCTGTTCCAGGGTTGCCGTCATGGTCCTGTGCAACGCGGCGGCTGCCCGGCGCATTTCCGGTCCGGCACTAGGCTCGGGGACATGTTCGATGATCTCGAGTTCCCGGTGATCGTGGCGCCGATGGCGGGCGGGCCGACGACCCCGCAGCTGGTCGGCGCCGTCACGGACGCGGGCGGGTTCGGTTTCCTCGCCGCCGGCTACCTCAGCCCGGAGACGCTGGACGCCCAGCTCGCGCACGCCGCCGACCTCACCGGCGGGCGGTTCGGCGTCAACCTGTTCGTCCCCGGCGGCCGGTCGGTGGCCGACCTGAGCGCGCACCGCGAACGGCTGCTCGCCGAAGCCGTGCGTTACGGCGTCGAACTCGGCGACCCGGTCTGGGACGACGACGCGTACCCGGCGAAACTCGACCTCGTCGTGCGGCACCGGGTTCCGGTGGTGTCGTTCACCTTCGGCGCGCCGACGTCCGCTGAGGTGCAGCGGATCCACGAGGCGGGCGGCAAGGTCGCGGTCACCGTCACGAACCCGGAGGAAGCCGACCTCGCGGCCGCGCGCGGAGCGGACGCGCTGGTCGTACAGGGGTTCGAAGCCGGCGGGCATCGCGGCGTGTTCACCGACGACTCGGGCAACCCGGCCGGCGGCGAGGAGTACGGCCTGCTCGCGCTGCTGCGGCTGCTCGGCGCGCGCACGAGCCTGCCGTTGATCGCGGCCGGAGGACTGGTCAACGGCGCCGACGTCGCGGCGGTGCTGGCTGCTGGCGCGTCGGCGGCGCAGATGGGCACGGCTTTCCTGCTCGCGACGGAAGCGGGCACCGGCGAGACCCAGCGGCGCGCGCTCGCCGAAGCCGGCCGGACCACGGCGTTCACGCGCGCGTTCAGCGGACGCCCGGCGCGGGGCATGGTGAACCGTGTCCTGAGCGACCTCTCCGCCGACGCGCCCTCCGCGTATCCGCAACTGCACCACCTGAGCAAGCCAGTCCGCGCGGCGGCCGCCAAGGCCGGCGATCCGGAGGCGATGTCGCTGTGGGCCGGGCAGACCTACCCGCTCGCCAGCGACGGTTCCGCGGCCTCGATCATGGCCCGGCTGCGCACCGAGGCGAAGGCGGCGGCGGAACGGCTCGACCGGTTGCGCTGAGGCGGGGCGGGAGGTTGGCCTGCGCGGAACTTTCCCGGCGAGGCCAGGCAGGCGCACAAGAAAATGCGGGGGACGCCGCCACAGCGTCCCCCGCAGGAAACCCGCTCGAACGCGCGATCAGTCCGAAGTGGACTCGAGCCCGGACTCGCCGGTCCCCTCGCCGCGTTCCATCGCGGAGTGGCGTTTGCCGTAGGCGAAGTAGATCACCATGCCGATCACGAACCAGATCGCGAAGCGCAGCCAGGTTTCCGGCTTCAGGAACGTGATCAGCCAGACCGAGAACACGACCCCGATGACCGGGACCACCGGCATGCCCGGCGTCTTGAACGTGCGCGGCAGGTCGGGGCGCTTGTAGCGCAGCACGATCACCGCGACGCAGACGACCACGAAGGCCAGCAGGATGCCGATGTTCGTCAGCTCCGCGGCCTCGCCGATGGGGAGCACGCCCGCGATCAAAGCCGAAGCGACGCCCAGGATCCACGTGATGCGCGACGGGACCTTGCGGACCGGATGGGTCTTCGAGAACCACTTCGGCAGCAGGCCGTCCCGGCTCATCGAGTAGCCCACGCGCGTCGCGCCCAGCAGGAAGGTGAAGAGGACCGTCAGGATGCCGATGATGGCTCCCACCGCGATGATCGCGCCCAGCCAGCCGAGGCCGACCTTCGCGAACGCGCTCGAGAACGCGGCTTCCGGGTTGATGTCGGTGTACTTCACCATGCCGGTCAGCACCAGGCAGGCCAGCACGTACAGCACCATCGAGATCGCCAGCGAGTAGATGATCGCCTTCGGCATGTGCTTCTGCGAGTCCTGCGACTCTTCCGCCGCGGTGGACATCGCGTCGTAGCCGAAGACCGCGAAGAACACCGTTGCCGCGCCGGTGAAAGCGCCGCTGAGGCCGAACGGGAAGAAGTTGCTGTAGTTGCCGCTTTGGATGTGGAAGGCGCCGACCACGATCACCAGCAGCACCAGGCCGACCTTCAAGTACACCAGCAGCGTCTCGAAGCGCGCCGCGTTCTTCATGCCCTGGTTGAGGATGAACGCGATCAGCAGGCAGAGCAGCACCGCGAACAGGTTGATCTTGTACGACCCCGGCGCGACGCCCGCCGGTTCCGTCCCGGGCGCGCCGGCCATCCAGTGCGGCAGCGACACGTGCAGGAAGCCCAGCAAATCGTTGAAATAGCCGGAAATCCCGATCGCCACCACGGACACGATCGCGGTGTACTCCAGCAGCAGGTCCCAGCCGATGAACCAGCCGACGATCTCGCCGAGCACCGCGTACCCGTAGGTGTAGGCGGAGCCCGCGCGCGGGATGAGGCCGGCGAACTCGGCGTAGGAGAACGCGGCCGCGGCGCTGGCGATGCCCGCGATCAGGAACGAGATCAGCACGGCCGGGCCCGCGGTCTTGTTCGCGACCGCGCCGGCGAGCGAGAAGATGCCCGCGCCGATGATGCCGCCGACGCCGATCGCGGTCAGCTGCCGCAGGCCGAGCGTGCGCTGCAGGCCGCTTTCGCCGGTTTGCTCGATGGCTTCGATCGGCTTCCGCCGGAAGATCCCGGTCCCGGTGCCCAGGTCAGGGCCGCGCGGAGCTGACATCGACGTCTCCTCAGACTGGTGGTTCGCCGGGCCCGGGTTCCGGGCCCTGGCAGGGCACCGTACCCGGAGGCGCTCCGCCTGTCACCGACTCCGCAGTGTGACGATCTCGGCGGCTCGGGTCACCCGGTCGCGGAGCCGGTCTCGACGTCTCTGACCGTGGGCGCCGGACGCGTGGCGGAGCGGACCGCGCCCGCGGCGAAGAACGCGAGCAGCTCCGCGACCTCGGCCGGATCGTCCAGCTGCGGGCAGTGGCCCCAGTCCTCCCGGACGACGAGCCTGCTGTGCGGCACCAGGGTGTGCAGCTTCCGCCCGGACGCGGCGGTCACGAGCTTGTCCTTGCCGCACGCGACCGCGAGCAGCGGGATCGTGATCAGGTCGAGCCGGTAGGCGTCGGCCAGCTCCGAGACGAGCTGCCGCGCCTGTTCGAGCCGGGACGTGGTGGCCCGGTAGTCGGGGAAGAGGGTGGTGAACCGCGCGACCTGGCTCGCGTCGGCGTGCTTCGAGTCGGCGTAGAGGATCCGCGGCACGACCTGTCCGGCCACCGCGCGGACCAGGAAGCCCGGCACCGGCAACGGAAGCGAGGAGTACAGCCGCAGCGGCAGCGGATTGCGCCCGACCGTGCGCACCAGCCACGAGTCGACGAAACCGGGCGCGGCGATCGACACCACGCCCGCGGTCGGCAGCCGGTGGTTCTGCGCCGCGCGCAGGCTCATCGTGCCGCCGAGCGAGTTGCCCGCGAGCACCACCGGGCCGAGCACGGCCTGTTCGCGCACCACCGCGGCGGTGAACGCGTCGAGCTGGGGGAGCATCGGACCGGGGCGCAGCGGTTGCGCCTCGCCGAAGCCGGGAAGGTCGACCGCGACCGCGGCGATGCCCGCGGCCGCTAGTTCTCCGAGTACCGGACGCCACGTGTCGGCACTGTCGCAATACCCGTGGAGCAGCACGAGCCGGGGCGCGCGGGGCTTCTCGGCGCCCTTGCGGCGCGTGCGCTTGGGTGCGGGCGCCTCGGCGACGGGCGGCCCGACCTCGAGCACGCGCGTGCGGATCCCGGCGAACCGCCGGAACGACTCCCGGACGGGCGCCGGATCGCTGGGGGGCCGGCCGCCCCGGTCGGCGGGTGCGGGCCGCTGCGTCGCGGTCATGTTCTCCAGGTTAACCGCCCAAGGTCGACTTCTGGTGGAACTTCGGGGGTCACTATCTGATTGCGAAGCTGGGGTGTTGACGATTCACTGGAGAACGGGTAAAAGCGCTGGCCCGGGCGCATTCGGGAAGGAAAAGCCCAGGCCAGCGCGGTGCGGCCGCGATCAGCGGGTGAAGACGATCTTGCCCGCGGTCTCCCCGGCGGCCATCGCGGCGAATCCCGCGGGGGCCTCCGTGAGGGGGAGCTCGGCGCCGATCTGCGGCTTGATGCCCTTCAGATCGAGGTAGGCGAGCAGGTCGGCCAGCTCGTCGCGGGTGCCCATGGTCGAGCCGAGGACGCGCAGCTGCAGGAAGAACACCCGCTGCAGGTCGGCCGACGGGTCGGGGCCGCTCGTCGAACCGGACACCACGACCACGCCGCCCGGCTTCAGCGACTTGAGCGTGTGGCCCCAGGTGGCCTTGCCGACGGTCTCGAACACCGCGTCCACCCGCTCGGGCAGCCGCGCGCCGGACTCGAAGCTCTGGTGCGCGCCGACGCTCTCGGCCAGCGCGCGCTTCTCCTCGGTGCGCCCGGTGACCCACACGCGGAACCCGGCCGCGCGGCCGAGCGCGATCAGCGCGGTCGACACGCCGCCGGACGCGCCCTGCACCAGCATCGTCTGGCCGGGCCGCAGACCCGACTTCACGAACAGCATCCGGTACGCGGTGAGCCACGCGGTGCCCATCGTCGCGCCCTCGGCGAAGGTCAGGCCGGCCGGCTTCGGCACCGCGTTGCGGGCCGGGACCACGACCTGGTCGGCGAACGTGCCCTGGTGCTTTTCGGTGAGCAGGGTGCGCTTCGGGTCGAGCGTGTCGTCGCCCTGCCAGCCCGGCGCGTTGATCACCGAATGCAGCACGACCTCGGTGCCGTCGTCGAGCGTTCCCGCTCCGTCGCAGCCGAGGATCATCGGGAACTGGTCGGGCTTGATGCCGACGCCGCGCAAGGTCCACAGGTCGTGCATGTTCAGGCTGGCGGCTTTGACGTGCACCCGGACCCAGCCTTCGGGCACCTCGGGTTCCGGCCGCTCGCCGACGACCAGCGAATCGAGCGGGGACTCGGCGTTGGGTTCCTGCGCGTATACGGCGAACATGGCAGCAACCTACCTCCCCTGCCCGCCCCGACGCAGGCGAGCGCGCGTAGGCTCACACTCGTGTTCGAGGGCTTGGCCAACTGGTGGGACGGGGTCGAGCTGTGGCTTGCCCAAGCCTGGTTCCCGGTGCAGTTCGTGCTGGTGATGGCGGTGCTCGTGCCGCTGTGCCTGCTCGCCGCGTGGGCCATCGACAAGCTGGTCGAACGCTTCGGCCGCTGGTTCGGCACGGCCCGTGACGACGAGCGTTCCGGTCGCTCCTAAGCTGGCGCACCATGGTCAACCGTAGGCGGATCACCGCTGCGCTCGTCGGTCTCCTCGTGCTGGTGCTCGGCGGATGGCTCGTCAAGGAAACCGCCGGCTCCTCGGATTCGCCGGCGCCCTCGTCCTCGTCGAGCACTTCCGCCGCGTCCGGGAAGGTGCCGGGGGCGGCTTCCAAGCTGCCGGTCAAACCGCTGTCCTCGCTGCCTCCCCAGGCGAAGGACACGTGGAGCTTGATCCAAAAGGGCGGGCCTTACCCTTATCCGCGCAATGACGATGTCGTCTTCCAGAACCGGGAGAAGAAGCTGCCCCCGGAGAAGAACGGCTATTACCACGAGTACACCGTGAAGACGCCGGGGAGCCCGGACCGAGGGGCCCGGCGGCTGATCACGGGAGCGGGGAAAGAGTTGTATTACACAGGGGATCATTACGCGTCGTTCGTCGTTGTGGATCCCGCGCGGTGAGCGCCGGCGAAACGGCGCGGACCGCGGCGGACGCGGCCTTCGCGCGGGGTGCGTATCCGCATCAGGTCGACGGCGCGCGGACGACGGACAAGCTGTCCACCCTGGACGCGATCGGCGAGGCGCTGTCGTTCCCCTCGTATTTCGGGCGGAACCTGGACGCGTTGTACGACATGCTCACGGACTTGTCGTGGCTGCCGACCGGCGAGCACGTGCTGATCTGGACCGGGTCGGACGCGTTGAAGGCCGCCGAGCCCAAGGCGTACCTGGCGGTGCGGAGCGTGCTGTCGGACGCGCAGCGGGCGATGGGCTCCGGCGACCGGCGGCTGACCTTGGTGCTGGTGGATTCCTGACGAGCCGGGAGGGGAACCGCTCGGCTCCCCTCCCGGTCCGGGTCAGTCCTGCGGGACCCAGTTCGGCTTGCGCTTCTGCGCGAAGGCCAGGATGCCTTCCTGTCCTTCCTCGCTGGCGAAGAAGCCCGCGGACAGGGCGTTCATGTCGGCGAAGCCCTCGGCCGGGGTCGCCGGGCGCGGCCGGGCCAGCAGTTCCTTCGTGGCGGCCAGGGCTTTCGGGCCGCCCAGGGTCAACGACGTGAGGTAGCCCTCGACCGTCTTGTCCAGCTCTTCGGCCGGGACACAAGCGTTCAGGAGGCCGATCTCGACCGCGCGCTTCGCGTCGAAGACGTCGCCGGTCAGGAACAGTTCGTGCGCGGCGCGCGGGTTCAGCCGCGGCAGCACCGTGAGGCTGATGACCGCCGGGACGACGCCGATCCGGACCTCGGAGAAGGCGAACGTCGCTTCCGGGACCGCGACCGCGATGTCGCACGCGGCGACCATGCCGATGCCGCCCGCGCGAGCGGGGCCGGCCAGCCGGGCGACGACCGGTTTCGGGCTCGTCCACAGCTGGTCGAGGATCTTCGGGAACTCGTTCACGCCCTGGTCGGACGAACCGGCGCCGCGGGCTTCCTTCAGGTCCATGCCCGCGCAGAAGACCGGTCCGGTGTGGGTCAGCTGCACCACGCGCACCGCGTCGTCCTCGCGGGTCTTGTCCAGCGACTCGCTCAGTTCGCGCCGCAGCTGCGCCGACAGCGCGTTGCGGTTGTGCGGGGAATCCAGGGTGATCGTGGCGATGCCGGCCGCCACCTCGTAGTGCACCAGTTCGTCAGCCATGCCTGACACTTTCGCACACCACCTCGCCGAGAGCCGGGGCGAAGTTGATGCACGAAAAACCGTGCACGGAAACTCGTGCATCGCTACCGTGGGGGCATGGCAGAACCTCGCTCCGCTGATCTGAAGGCACTCAAGGCGCTCGCGAACCCGTTGCGGCAGCGGATTCTCGAGCTGCTCTCCGCGTCCGGGCCGGCGACCTCCACGACGCTCGCCGAGCGGCTGGGCGTGACCAGCGGGGGGACCAGTTACAACCTGCGGGTCCTGGCGGAGAACGGGTTCGTCGAGGAGCTGCCCGAACGTGCGCGCGGCCGGGAGCGCTGGTGGCGCGCGGTGCCCCAGGACCTGCGGTTGCCGCCCGCGGACGAGCGGGACGATCCGGCGAAAGCCGCGATCGGCGAGCTGCACCGGCTGTGGCTCGCGGGCGACACCGAACTGTACGAGCGGTTCGAGCGCGAGCGGCCGCGCCTGGGGGAATGGGCGGACGCGATTCCGTACTCGCGCGGCGCGATCACCGTGACGCTGGACGAGCTGGGGGATTTCTTCGAGGCGTATCTCGCCTTGCTGCGGCGGTATCAGCGGCCGGACGGCGAAACGCCGGAGGGGGCGCGCCGGGTCGAGACGCGGATGCTCGCGTTCCCGGCGCCGGCCGGAGAGGAGGCCGGCCAGGACTGAACGGGAAGGCCCTGGGTGCCGAGCGGCCACTCGGCACCCAGGAACAAGGGAAAACGTCGCACGATCTCCCGAAGCAAGGAGAACACTTCATGCTGCCCTGGGGCAAATCGCGGCTCGCCGCCGCGATCCTCGTGCTGGGCTCGCTCTTGGCGACCGCCCAGCCGGGACAAGCACAACCGTCCGCGGACGTCAGTTTCCCTGGCGCTGGCGGAATCACGTTGCACGGCACGATATTCCGGCCGAGCGGACCGGCGAAGTCCGCGATCGTCCTGCAGGGCGGGTCGGACTGGCGGACGCGGGACAATCTGCGGGTGCAGGCCGAGATGTTCACCCGGCTCGGCGTCACGACATTCGTCTACGACCGGCGCTCCAGCGGTTATTCCAAGACTCAGCGCGATTACGGCGTGCTGGCGGACGATCTCGTCTCCGCGGTCCGCGCGTTGCGGGCGACGTCGGGAGCCGCCGAGGTGGGGGTCTGGGGAGTCAGCGAGGGTGCGTGGGTCGCGCCGCTCGCCGCGACTCGGGCGGCGGACATCTCGTATGTGATCACAGTCGGCGGTTCCGGGATGGGCGGTGCGCGGCAGACCTCGTGGTATTGGGGGAATGTCCTTCGCCATCAAGGGATTTCCGGTGCGCTGCTGACGGCGCTGCCGATTCAGGGAACGCGGTTCGCCATCGGCGCGGGGTTGTTTCCCGAGGCGGATTACGACCCGGTGCCGGTGCTGCGGCGGCTGAAACAGCCGATTCTGGCGTTGTGGGGAGACCTCGACATCAACCACGCGCCAATCGAGAGTTCCCGGATTTTCGCGGACGCATTGGCGGCGAACCCGAATCATGCGATCCGGTTCGTCGCGGGCGGCGGGCCGGACCTGTACGCGACCAGCGATGCCGGGTTCGACCGGCTGCCTCGGGTCGTGCCGGGATATCCGCAGGCAGTCGGGGCGTGGCTGGCGGATCGGCAGGGTGTGCACGTCGAAACCGCGGCCTTCACGCAGCGGCCGACGGAGGTGCTCAAGCCACTCGCTTGGTGGGAATCTATTGCGGCGCAAGGGATCGCGCTCGCTCTGCTGCTCGGCGGGTTTGCTGTCGGCGGAGTGGTTTCGCTGGTGCGCCGAAGGGGGACCAGGTCGTCCCGGTGGCTCGCCGGATTGGGGACGGCGACCGTCGCCGGGTTCGTCGGAATGCTCGGCTGGGCGCAGATGTCCGGGATGAAGAACCTCGGACCGGTGCTCGCCGGGCGGCCGTTGCCGTGGCTGGCGGTGCAGGTGCTGGCGGTCGCGACCGTAGCGGCGCTGGCGGCGACCCTGGCTGGACTGCGGAAACCGGACCGGAGGCGCGAGGTGCTCGCGCCGCTCGCGGCCGGGCTGGTGTTCGTGCCGTGGGCGGTCTGCTGGGGACTGCTGCTGCCCTGAACCGGGCGCGGCCACCCGGGCGCAGCGGGTGGCCGCGATCCGGGGTTAGCCGATGGTCGTCGTGGTGAAGACCGGGCTCGGGTTGGGGAAGCACGCCGTCGGCGCGGTGACGTCGCCGATGATGCTGCTCGCCACGGCCTTGAAGGTCAGGCCGGGGTCGCTGTAGCTGGTGCCGGACAGTTTCGTCTCGATCGTGCCGGAGTCGCCGGCTTTGAGGTGCGCGGTGATGGTCGGCAGTTCGAAGGTCGCGCCGCCGGCGATCGGGCCGGGGAAGCTCAGCGTCGCGACGCCGTCGGCGACGCTGATCGTCGGCGGGGTGTCGCCGAGGCCGGAGCCGCCGGCGAGGTCGGCGCCGACGTAGGTCGAGTTGGCCGGTACGGGGAACTTCAGCGCGAAGGTGTTGATGTTCTTGACCTTGTTGCCGCCCACGTCGCTCGGGACGGTGTTGGGCGCGGGGTCGATGACGACATCGAACGCCGCGCCGGGCGCGACCGTCGCGGGCGCGGTGACGTCGGCGTTCTGGGTCAGCGACACCTGCTGCGGGCCGACCACCGGCGCGTCGGCCTGGCAGTCGAAGGTGATCGCGGTCGCGGCGGACGCCGGGGCCGCGAGAGCGAGAGGAAGCGCGGCGACCGCCGTCAGCGCGGCCAGCCGGTAAAAGTGAGGTGCTTTCATCTGTGTGCTCCTACCTGCGGGTTTCACGAGGGGAGAGAGAAAGCTGCGCAGCGATTAGAGAGTTACCGGCAAGTTAAGTAGCGCGTCAAGGATTGACCGTTCACAGCAGCGCACCGTGACGGAAAATGTGAATATCGCTCACCTCGTGGCGGTAGGAGTGGTCCGATCGGCCGTTCGGGTCTACCGACGGTGGTCCGGGAGGGCGAGTCAGGCGAGCGCGCGACCAAGGCTCGGAGCGCCGGTCGCGCGCGATCGGGGCGGGCTGCCCGGTGCGAAGGTCAGGCGGCGGCGCGCAGCAGGCCGGAGATCGCGGCGGCGTACCGGCCGATCACGACGTCCGCGACGCGTGGGTCGTCCGCGAGCGGCTCGGCGATGAACGCGTGCGGGTCGGCTTCGCGGGCCAGCGAAGCGATCCGATCCGGCAGCAGGCCGGGGGCCAGGAACCACGACGCCACCACGAGACGCCGTGCGCCGCGGTCGCGCAGCCGGGCCGCGGCGGCCGGGATGTCCGGCTGGGCGGCGCTGGCGAACGCCTCGCTCACCGGCAGGCCGAGCTGCTTTTCCCAGCGGGCGGCCAAACCGGCGACGACCGCGTTGGCCTCGGGATTCGAGGAACCGACCGCGCTGAGCAGCACGCCGGTATCGCTGCCGCGGCGCGCTTCGGCGATCCGCTCGAGCGCGACGGCTTGCAGCACCGGGTCGGCGCCCAGCACGTCCGACACCCGGATCCGGAACCCGGGGCACGCCGCGGTCACCTCGTCGACCAGCGCGGGCAGGTCGACGCGGGCGTGGAAAGCGCTGCCCAGCAACAACGGCACGACGACCGCGGAGCGATGCCCGTCGGCGTAAAGCCCGCGCAGCACGTCGGTGACGCGCGGCTCCGACAGGTCGAGGAACGACTCGTGCACGTCCAGCCCCGGCGCCTGCGCACGGACGACGTCGACCAGCGCTCGCACCGTCGCGGCGGAGCGGGGATCACGACTGCCGTGCGCGACGGCGACCAGGGGAGGCGTCACGAGAACCGTTCTCCGACGAGACCGGCGGCGAGGGTGTCGCCGTCCTTCGGGTCGATCACCAGGAACGCGCCGGTGCGCGGGCTCACGCCGTAGTCGTCGACCGGCAGCGGCTCGGCCAGCTGCAGGCTGACGCTGCCGATGTCGTTGAGCTCCAGGCTTTGCGGAGAGTCCACACTGGACAGGGTCTGCTCGTCGAACCGGGCGTGCAACTCGGCGGCGAGTCCCTGCACGGTCCGGGTGCCGTGCTTGATCAGCACCCGCGCGCCGGTCTTGAGCGGCTTCGAAGACAGCCAGCACAGCGTGCCGGTGATCTCGTCGGTGACCGCGGGCGGCGCCTCGGCGGCCGCGATGAGGTCGCCGCGGCTGATGTCGATGTCGTCGGCCAGCAGCAGGGTCACCGAGGTGCCGGCGCCCGCTTCTTCCAGCGGCCCGTCCGCGGTGTCGATCCGCTCGACCCGGCTGCGGATCCCGTGCGGCTGCACGACGATCTCGTCGCCCGGACGCACCGTGCCCGCGGCGATCTGCCCGGCGTAACCGCGGTAGTCCGGGTACTCCGGGGTGCGCGGGCGGATCACGTACTGCACCGGGAACCGCAGCGCCGAATCGTGCGGATCCGGGGCCGCCGGCACGTTTTCGAGGTGCTCCAGCAGCGATGGCCCGTCGTACCACGGGGTCCGCTCGGACCGGGTGGCCACGTTGTCGCCGACCAGCGCGGAAACCGGGATCGCGACGACGGACGCCGAGTCGTAGCCGAGCGATTCCGCGTGCGCGGTGAACTCCTTGGCGATCACGCCGAAGGTGTTCTCGTCGTAGTCCACGAGGTCGATCTTGTTCACCGCCAGCACCAGCTGCGGCACGCCGAGCAGCGCGAGGACCGCCGCGTGCCGCCGGGTCTGCTCGACCACGCCGTTGCGCGCGTCGACCAGCAGCACGGCGAGCTGCGCGGTGGACGCGCCGGTGACCGTGTTGCGGGTGTACTGCACGTGTCCCGGGGTGTCGGCGAGCACGAACGACCGCTTCGGTGTGGCGAAGTACCGGTACGCGACGTCGATCGTGATGCCCTGCTCGCGCTCCGAGCGCAGGCCGTCGACGAGCAGCGACAGGTCCGGAGTGGACAGTCCTTTGTCGACAGACGCGCGGGTGACCGCGTCGAGCTGGTCGGCGAGGACGGACTTGGTGTCGTACAGCAGCCGGCCGACCAGCGTGGACTTCCCGTCGTCCACGCTGCCCGCGGTGGCCAGCCTCAGCAGGCTCGACATCAGAAGTAGCCCTCCCGTTTGCGGTCTTCCATGGCCGCCTCGGACATCCGGTCGTCGGCGCGGGTGGCGCCGCGTTCGGTCAGCCGCGAAGCCTGGACCTCGGCGATCACTTCTTCCACCGTGGACGCGGTGGACTCGATCGCGCCGGTGCACGAACCGTCGCCGACGGTCCGGTAGCGCACGCTCAGCTCGCGCACTTCCTCGCCGGGCCGCGGCCCGCCCCACGGGCCTTCGCTGAGCCACATGCCGTCGCGCTGGTAGACCGCGCGCCGGTGGGCGTAGTAAATCGAAGGCAGCTCGACCTTCTCGCGCGCGATGTAGTTCCACACGTCGGCTTCGGTCCAGTTGGACAGCGGGAAGACGCGGACCTGCTCGCCCGGACGGTGCCGCCCGTTGTAGAGGTTCCACAGCTCCGGCCGCTGCCGGCGCGGCTCCCACTGGCCGAAAGCGTTGCGCAGGCTGAAGATCCGCTCCTTCGCCCGCGCCCGCTCCTCGTCGCGGCGGCCGCCGCCGAAGACCGCGTCGAACTTGTTCTCCGCGATCGTCTCCAGCAGCGGCGTGGTCTGCAGCGGGTTGCGCAGGCCGTCGGCGCGCTCCTCGAGCCTGCCGTCGTCGATCCAGTCCTGCACCTTCGCGACGACCAGCCGCAGCCCGTGCTTTTCGACGACGCGGTCGCGGAACTCGAGGACCTCGTCGAAGTTGTGCCCGGTGTCCACGTGCAGCAGCGGGAACGGCACCGGCGCGGGCCAGAACGCCTTGATCGCCAGGTGCAGCATCAGCGTCGAGTCCTTGCCGCCGGAGAACAGGATCACCGGCCGGTCGAACTCGCCCGCGACCTCGCGGAAGATGTGGATGGCCTCGGACTCAAGGGCGGCCAGGTTGTCGACAGCCGCGTCGGCCGCCGGTTCCAAAGTCGTCATGCGTCCTTCCTCAGCCGTGCAGTCCGCACTCGGTTTTGCTCTGCCCGGCCCACCGGCCGCTGCGCGGGTCCTGCCCCGGCTCGACCTTCGCCGTGCACGGCGCGCAGCCGATCGACAGATAGCCGATCGACACCAGCGGGTTCTGCAGGATCCCGTTCTCGTGCAGGTAGCCGTTGAACTCGTCGTCGGTCCACGCGGCGATCGGGTTGATCTTCACCAGGCCGTTGCGCTCGTCCCAGGTGACGATCGGCGTGTTCGCGCGGGTCGGCGCGTCCACCCGGCGCACGCCGGTGACCCATGCCGAGTACTTGGCGAGCGTCTGCCGCAGCGGCACCACCTTGCGCAGGAAACAGCACTGGCCGGGGTCGCGTTCGTGCAGCTTCGGCCCGTACTCCGCGTCCTGCTCGGCCACGCTCTGCTCGGCCTGGGCGTTGATGATCCGGACCTCCGGGTAGACCGTCTGCACCGCGTCGCGCACCCCGAGGGTTTCGGCGAAGTGGTAGCCGGTCTCCAGGAACAGCACGTCCACCGCGGGCTTGACCTTCGCGGCGAGGTCGATCAGCACGGCGTCCTGCATGTTCGACGCCACGATGAAGTCGTCGCCGAAGGTCTCGACCGTCCAGCGCAGCGCTTCCTCGGCGGTCGCCTCGGCCAGTTCCTTCTCGGCGCGCTCGGCCAGCGCCCGGTAGTCCGTCGTCGCGGTCACTGCAGCACCCCTTCGTCCGCCCGCAACGCCCACTGCGGGAAGCGTTCGCCCGGTTCGCGGCCCGCGACGTACGCGCGCACCACGCGTTCCACGTACTCCACCAGTTCGCCCGCGGTCACCTTGTGGCCGCGCAGCTTCCGGCCGAACCCGGCGTCGAGGCCGAGCCCGCCGCCGAGGTGCACCTGGAAGCCCTCGACCTGGTTGCCGTCGGCGTCGGTGACGATCTGGCCCTTGAGCCCGATGTCCGCGGTCTGCACGCGGGCGCACGAGTTGGGGCAGCCGTTGAGGTGCACCGTCACCGGCGTGTCCAGCTGGGAGTTGATGTCCGCGAGCGACTTCTCCAGGTCCGCGACCAGCTGCTGCGCGCGCACCTTCGTCTCGACGATCGCGAGCTTGCAGAACTCCAGCCCGGTGCACGCCATCACGCTGCGCCGCCACGGCGACGGGTTGGACTGCAGGCCCAGGTCGGCCAGCTCCGTCTCCAGCGCGGCGACCTTGTCCTTCGGCACGTCGAGCACGACGAGCTTCTGGTGCGGGGTCAGCCGCACCCGCCGCGATCCGGCCCGTTCGGCGGCGTCGGCCACCGCGACCAGCGTGCTGCCCGACACGCGCCCCGCGACCGGCGCGGCTCCGACGTAGTAGTTCCCGTCCTTCTGCGGGTGCACGCCGACGTGGTCGACCGGCGTGTCCGGGTTCTCCGGCGGCGGGCCGTCGATCAGCTTCCGCTTGAGGTACTCGGTTTCGAGGACTTCCCGGAACTTTTCCACGCCCCAGTCCTTGACCAGGAACTTCAGCCGAGCCCGGGAACGGAGCCGCCGGTAGCCGTAGTCGCGGAAGATCGAGACGACGCCGGCCCACACCTCGGGCACCTCGTCGAGCGGGACCCACGCGCCGAGCCGCTGCGCGAGCATCGGGTTCGTGGACAGCCCGCCGCCGACCCACAGGTCGAGGCCGGGGCCGTGCTCGGGGTGGTTCACGCCGACGAACGCGACGTCGTTGATCTCGTGCACGATGTCCGGCAGCCCGGAGATCGCGGTCTTGAACTTGCGCGGCAGGTTGGCGAACCGCGGGTCGCCGATGTAGCGGCCGAGGATCTCGTCGATCGCCGGGGTCGCGTCGAGCACCTCGTCCGCGGCGATGCCGGCGACCGGGGAGCCGAGCACGACGCGCGGGCAGTCGCCGCACGCCTCGGTCGTGGTCAGGCCCACGTTCTCCAGCCGGGACCAGATGGAGGGCACGTCCTCGATCTGGATCCAGTGGTACTGGACGTTCTGCCGGTCGCTGATGTCGGCGGTGTCGCGCGCGTGCTCCCGCGAGATCTCGCCGACCACCCGCAGCTGCTCGGTGGTGAGCGCGCCGCCGTCGATGCGGACGCGCATCATGAAGTAGCGGTCGTCCAGTTCCTCGGGCTCCAGCTGCGCGGTGCGGCCGCCGTCGATGCCCGGCTTGCGCTGGGTGTAGAGGCCGAACCAGCGGAACCGGCCGCGCAGGTCGCCCGGGTCGATGGAGTCGAAGCCGCGGTGCGCGTAGATGTTCTCGATCCGGGCGCGGACGTTGAGCGGGCTGTCGTCCTTCTTCGAGCGCTCGTTCGGGTTCAGCGGCTCCCGGTAGCCGAGCGCCCACTGACCCTCGCCGCGCTTCTGGCGAGTCCGAGGCGTGCGGGCCTTCGCGGGCGTCTCACGCGGGGGTGCGGACATGGAGATCCTCCGGGCGGGGTGGTCGAGGCGGCTCCGCCGCGGCGTCGGTGCGGGAGCGGGGCCGGTGGTCCAGGTGGTGGGCTGGGCAGGCGGTGCGCGGGAGTCAGCGAACAGGCCGGCAGAGCGCGCTCGCGACCCGCAGAAGGTCGACGTGGCGGCGCGCCACGAGAAGGACACCGGCAGGACTCACCGGCTCAGATTGCCACGCGGGCCGAACGTCGTCCAAGGGCGTCCGGATGGTGGGAGAAGGCTCACTGCGGGGGTGCGAAACCGGCTCGGATGTGCATTGGCCGGGCGATCTGCCAGGTCTTTCCCGGCTTTCGGACGCATCGTGGGACGGATGCGGGCGCTTGTCGACCGGGTGCGCGGCGGGCGGCGCATCGTTCGGCGGCCGAACTTTCCTCCGGGCGGCGCGGGGGCGCGCGGGGGACCGCGGCCGGCGGGGGAGAATGGACGTCGTGCCTGTTCCCGACACCCGCCGTCCGCCCGCCGGACTGCCCGAGACCGCGCTCGCCGGTCTCGGCGCCCGTCCGTTCGGCGTCTACGTCCACGTGCCGTTCTGCGCGACCCGCTGCGGTTACTGCGACTTCAACACCTACACCGCGGGCGAACTCGGCTCGGCCGCCTCGCCGCGGTCGTGGCTGGACGCGCTGCGGCGCGAGCTGGAGCTGGGCGCGGAGATCCTCGGCAGCGCACCCCCGGCGGAGACGGTGTTCGTCGGCGGCGGGACGCCGTCCATGCTCGGCGCGGACGGGCTGGCCGAGGTGCTCGACGGCGTCCGGTCGGTGTTCGGGCTCGCCCCGGGCGCGGAGGTGACGACCGAATCGAACCCGGAGTCCACTTCGCCGGAGTTCTTCGCGGGCATCCGTGACGCTGGTTACACCCGGGTGTCGCTGGGCATGCAGTCCGCGGCCCGGCACGTGCTGAAAGTGCTCGACCGCGTGCACACGCCCGGCCGTCCGGTCGACGCCGCGCGCGAAGCCCGGGCCGCCGGGTTCGAGCACGTCAACCTCGACCTGATTTACGGCACGCCGGGCGAGCGGGTCGAAGATCTGCGCGCGTCGCTCGACGCGGTGCTTTCCGCGGGCGTCGACCACGTGTCGGCGTACGCGCTCATCGTGGAGGACGGCACCGCGCTCGCCCGCCGGGTGCGGCGCGGCGAGCTGCCCGCGCCCGACGACGACACGCTGGCCAGCTACTACGAGCTGATCGACTCCGTCCTCGCCGGTGCGGGTCTGACCTGGTACGAGGTGTCGAACTGGGCGAGTAGCGAGGGAGCGCGGTGCCGGCACAACCTCGGCTACTGGCGGGGCGGCGACTGGTGGGGCGCCGGTCCGGGCGCGCACAGTCACGTCGGCGGCGTGCGGTGGTGGAACGTCAAGCATCCGGCCAAGTACTCCAGCCTGCTCGCGGAGGGGAAGAGCCCGGAAGCCGGCCGCGAGGTGCTGACCGAGGAAGACCGGCACCTGGAGCGGATCATGCTGGAGCTTCGGATCTCCGACGGACTGGCGGTGTCCGCGCTCGACGAGGCGGGGCTCGCGCAGGCCCGCGCGGCCGCCGCGGAGGGCCTGCTCGAAGCGTCCGATTTGGACAGTCGGGGCCGCGCGGTGCTGACCGATCGCGGCCGGTTGCTCGCGGACGCCGTGGTCCGGAGGCTCGCCGGCTGAATTTTCGCCCGCCGGGCATAAAGCCGCTCGATCGTTTGTTGGACTAACCATACGAGCGAGGGAGACGCGTATGCCGCAAGCGGTCAGATACGGCGAACACGGCGGGATCGAAGTGCTGCAGCTGGCCGAAGTGCCCCGGCCGGCGCCGGAATCCGGGCAGGTGCTCGTGCGGGTCCGCGCCGCGGGGATCAATCCGGGGGAAACGAAAATCCGCGTGGGGGCGCTCGCGCAGCGCTGGCCGTCCACCTTTCCGTCCGGGCAGGGGAGCGACCTGGCCGGAGTGGTGGCGGAACTGGGCGCGGACGTCGAGGAAATCCAGGTGGGAGACGAGGTCGTCGGCTTCGTGCACACCCGCTCCAGCCACGCCGAGTACGTGCTCGTCCCGGCGGAGCATCTCGTCCCGAAGCCGAGCGGGCTGTCCTGGGAAGTCGCGGGCGGCTTGTTCGTCGCCGGAACGACCGCGTACGCCGCGGTTGCCGCGGTGTGCCCGCGCGAGGGCGAGACGGTGGTCGTGTCCGGGGCTGCCGGCGGGGTCGGTTCGCTGGCCGTGCAGCTGGCGAAGCTCACCGGCGCGACCGTGATCGGCATCGCCAGCGAAGCGAACCACGAGTGGTTGCGCGAGCACGACATCGTCCCGATCACCTACGGCGAGGGGCTCGAAGAGCGGCTCCGCGAGCTGACCGGCGACCAGGTGCACGCGTTCATCGACACCTACGGCGACGGGTACGTCGAACTCGCCCTGCGGCTCGGCGTTTACCCCGGCCGGATCGACACGGTGGTCGATTTCGCCGCGGCCGAGAAGTACCGCGTGAAGACCGACGGCAACCTCGCCGGCGCCAGCGCGGAGGTGATGCGCGACCTCGTCGCGTTGGCGGACAAGGGATTGCTCGACGTTCCGATCGCCGCGACGTATCCGCTCGCCGAGGTTCAAGCCGCCTACCGCGAGCTGGAGCAGGGCCACACCCGCGGAAAGATCGTGCTCACCGTTTGACCATCGCCGCCAGCCCCGCCACGAACGCATCCAAGGCGAATTCGAGGCGGGGCTGGCTGGTCTCGGCGGTGAAGAATTCTCCGGCCTGCAACAGGTTCGGGAACGCACTCGTGGGCAGCGATCGCATGTACTCCGCCATCTGCCGCCCGCGTTCGCTCATTTTTTCCGGGTCGTAGTCGCCGAACGTCCAGCCGCTGGCCTCGTACGCGAATGCCTTGGCGTACGTGCTCAACGCGTCCCCGGCGAACACGGCCTGCTTCAGATCCAAGCCGCCCGCGCGCAGCAGCTGAAGCATGACTTCGCCCTGCCGCAACGAATTCGGCGTCACCGGAATCGGCGTCTGCCACGCCACCTTCGCGATGCCCGGATACGCCATCATCGCCCGGATCTGGTGCCGCACTTGCTCTTTGACCTGTTCGGCCCACCGCAGCGGATCCGGTTCCGGGCACGGCACGTCGCCCAGCGCCGCGTCGAGCATCAGCTCGTCGAGTTCTTCCTTGTTGGCCACGTACGCGTACAGCGACGCCGGGCCGGTCTCCAGCTGCTGCGCGACCCGGCGCATCGAGACGGCGTCGATGCCCTCGGCGGCCAGGATCTCGAGCGCGGTTTTCACGATCAGGTCCTGCGACAGCATCTGCTTCGCGGCGCGCCGGCGCGGGCTCGGCGTGCGGCGCCACGGCGGGGGCGGTGCGGTCATGCCCGAAGCCTAAAGCACCACCGTGCTTGACGCGAACGGTGTTCGTGAGTACAACTTGACCCGTACGCGAACGACGTTCGTTAAGGAGGAAAGCGTGTCGCAGCGCGAAGAAGTCCTCGATGTCCTCGACCGGCTCGCCGACGCCTGGAACAGCGGCGACGCCACCGCCTACGGGAACCTGTTCACCGAAGACGCCGACTACGTGACGTTCTTCGGGCTCCGGTCCGTCGGCCGCCAGACGATCGCGGACTCGCACCGCGAGCTGTTCGAGGGGCCGCTGAAAGGCTCGAAACTCACCGGCTTCGGCGACCCTCGGGTGCGCTTCCTGCGCGACGACGTCGCGGTCGTCGTGGCCGGCGGCGGTTCGTCGCTGACCGGGGGCAGCGACCCGGCGGCCGAGGGCCGGGAGAGCTCGCTGACCTATGTGCTGGTGCGCGGTGACGAGGGCTGGCGGATCACCGCCTTCCAGAACACGCGGGTGTCGAAGCCGTGGGAAGCATGAGGACGATCGTCGAGGTCTCCGGCGTCGTTCCGGGCGCGCCGGCCGACGTCTTCGATCGGCTGGCGCAGCGGTTGGCCGCTTCGGACTATCCGGTGAAACTCGAAGTGGACCGCGAACGCCGGTTCCTCGCCGCGCAGGGCGGCTGGTGGTACCGCGGCGAGTACGAGGTCGCCGACGATCCGGCCGGCTCCCGGGTCACGCACCGCGTCCGGAACGCCGCCGCCGGACTGGGGTGGGGAGTGCTGCTGGCGAACCGGTTCTTCGTCGGGTTCCGCGACCGGGCCGGGCAGGGTTTCCGGGCATTGCTCGCCGAAATCGGGGACGGCGGCGCTGGGCGGACCGGGGGAAGGCGCGTACCGTGGACGCCACGACTTAGGTAGACCTTACTGAAACAGGGGTGTTCGATGGCCGAAGGTCCGGCGCGCAAGGGGAGGACCGCGGTGCGGCTGGAGGTGCTGCGCAAGGAGCACCTCACGCCGCACATGATCCGGATCGTGGCCGGCGGCGAGGGGTTGACGGAGTTCCGCCCGAACGAGTTCACCGACGCGTACGTCAAAGTGATCTTCAAGGTGCCCGGGGTGGAGTATCCGGAGCCGTTCGACCTGAACCGGATCCGCGAGGAATTGCCGCGCGAGCACGCTCCGCGGCTGCGCACGTACACCGTCCGTTCGTACGACCGGGCGGCGGGCGAACTGGTGCTCGATTTCGTGGTGCACGGCGACGAGGGGCTCGCCGGCCCGTGGGCGCAGCGCGCGCAGCCGGGCGACGAGCTGCTGCTGGCCGGTCCGGGCGGGGCGTACGCGCCGCGCGCCGACGCCGGCTGGCACCTGCTGGTGGGCGACGAATCGGCGTTGCTCGCCATCGCCGCCGCGCTGGAGGCGCTGCCGCCGGGGGCGCTGGCGCACGTCTTCCTGCTCGTGGCGGACGAAGCGGAGCACCAGCCGCTCGCGACGAAGGCCGACGCGCAGGTCAGGTGGCTGCACCGCTCGGCGTCGGACGATCTGGTCGCGGCGGTGAAGGCGCTGCCGTGGCCGGACCAGGACGTGCACGCGTTCGTCCACGGCGAGGCCGGGTTCGTGCGGGAGCTGCGGCGGTACCTGTTCGACGAGCGCGGCGTCGACCGGGACGCGGTGTCGCTGTCCGGATACTGGCGCGAGGGCAAGAACGACGAGGCGTGGCGCGAGGAAAAGGCAGCGGAGCGGAAAGCGGCCGGTTCGGCGTAAGGTCGCCGCCATGGCGACCGAGGTGAAGGTGGAGGCCGATCCGGCCGACGCGGGTTTCGACGAGGCACGATTGCGGCGGATCGACCGGCATTTCGCCCGGTACGTCGACGACGGCCTGCTGCCGGGATTCCTGGCGGTGGTGAGCAGGCACGGCCGGATCGTGCACGTCGCGTCGCACGGCGCGCGGGACGTCGAGGCCGGCGCCCCGGTCGAGACCGACACGATCTGGCGGATCTTCTCGATGACGAAGCCGATCACCTCGGTGGCGGCGATGACGTTCGTCGAGGAGGGCCTGATCGACCTCACTGACCCGATCTCGCGGTGGCTGCCGGAATTCGCCGAGCCGCGGGTGTACGCGAAAGGTTCGGCGCTGGCCCCGGTCACCGAGCCGGCGACCGAACCGATCCGGCTGTGGCACCTGCTCTCGCACACCGCGGGCCTCACCTACGGCTTCCACCACACCCACCCGGTCGACGCGATCTACCGGGCCGCCGGGTACGAATGGGGGACGCCGCGCGGCCTCGATCTGGCGGAGTGCACCCAGGCGTGGGCGCGGTTCCCGCTCGTGTTCCAGCCGGGTGCGGAGTGGAACTACTCGGTGGCGACCGACGTCCTCGGCCGGTTGGTCGAGGTGCTCGCGGGCAAGCCGCTCGACGAGGTGTTCGCCGAGCGGATCTTCGGTCCGCTGGGCATGACCGACACCGGGTTCTGGACGTCGGACACCGACCGGCTGGCGGCGTTGTACCTGCCCGCGCCGAAAACGAAACAGCTGGTGCGCAACGACGTCTTCGGCGCACTGGGCAGGTCGCGCCCGACCTGCCTTTCGGGCGGCGGCGGCCTGGTCTCGACGGCGGCCGACTACCACCGGTTCACGCAGATGCTGCTGCGCCGCGGCGAACTCGACGGCGTCCGGGTGCTGAGCCCGCGCACGGTCGACCTCATGACGGCCAACCACCTGCCGGGTCATGTCGACTTGGAGGCTTATGGCCGCCCGCTGTTCGCGGAGATGCCGTTCGACGGGTACGGCTTCGGGCTGGGCTTCTCGGTCCTGATCGACTCGGTGAAGGCGAAAACCCTTGCCACGCCAGGCGAATACGCGTGGGGCGGGGCGGCCTCGACGGCGTTCTGGGTGGATCCGGACGAGGATCTGACGGTGGCGTTCTACACGCAGCTGCTGCCGTCGTCGACCTATCCGATCCGGCAGCAGCTGCGGCAGCTCGTATATCAGGCGATGCTGGACTGATCAGGCAGTCAGCTTAGGAATCACCTGCGTCCCGTACGCGGCCATCGTCTCCTCCCGCTCGTCGTGCATCAGGTACAGCGCGAACTGGTCCACCCCCAGTTCCGCCAGTTCCTCCAGCCGCGCGATATGCGCGGCCGCCGGGCCGAGCAGGCAGAACCGGTCGACGATCTCGTCCGGGACGAACGCGGTCGACGGGTTGCCGGCGCGGCCGTGGTGGGAGTAGTCGTAGCCTTCGCGCTCGCGGATGTAGTCGGTCAGCTCGTGCGGCACCGGGCCGGACGAGCCGTAGCGGGCCACCAGGTCCGCGACGTGGTTGCCGACCATTCCGCCGAACCATCTGAGCTGTTCCCGTTGGTGCGCCAGGTCTTCGCCGACGTACGCCGGGGCCGCGACGCAGATCGTGATCCCGCCCGGATCGCGGCCGGCGGCCCGGGCCGCGTCGCGGACCGCGCCGATCGTCCAGCGCGCGATCGCCGGGTCGGCGCATTGCAGGATGAAGCCGTCCGCGTGTTCGCCGACGGTCCGCAGCGCCTTCGGGCCGTACCCGGCCATCCACATTTCCAGCCGCCCGCCGCGGATCCACGGGATGCGGACCGCGGTGTCGTTCATCGTGACCTCGCGGCCCTCGGCGAGATCCTTCACCACGCGCATGCACTCCCGCACGGTGGCCAAAGTGGACGGCGGACGGCCGACCACCCGGTGCGCGGAGTCGCCGCGGCCGATGCCGCACACCGTGCGGTTGCCGAACATGTCGTTCAGCGTCGCGAAGGTCGACGCCATCACCGACCAGTCCCGAGTGCCCGGGCTGGTCACCATCGGCCCCACGACCAGCGCGGAAGTCGCTTCGAGGATCCGCGAGTAGATCACGAACGGCTCCTGCCACAGCACGCACGAGTCGAACGTCCAGCCGTACCGGAACCCGGCGTCCTCGGCGGCCTTCATCATCCGCACGACCTCCACCGCGGGAGGGTCGGTCTGCAGCACGATCCCGAAATCCATCCGACCTTCTTCCCCTCCGCCGCCCTCAACGGAGCGGCTTCGCCGCGCTCTGTTCTTTCCGGCTCAATTCAAATACTGATTGAGTTCGCGAGACAGGAACTTGCCATGCCCCGGGCTGCCGTGGAATCCGTCCGGCGACACCACAATGCGGCCGCGTGACAGTACCGTGTGGACCTTCCCAGTGAGCGAAAATCCTTCGTATGCCGAGTAATCCACGTTCATGTGGTGCGTCGCGGCCGACAGAGTCTGCTGCGGGGAAGGGTCGTACACCACGATGTCCGCGTCCGAGCCCGCCGCGATGACCCCCTTGCGCGGATACAGCCCGAACATCCGCGCGGGCGTCGCCGAGCACGTCTCGACCCAGCGGCCCAGGGAGATTTCGCCCGCCACGACGCCCTGGTGCAGCAGGTCCATCCGGTGCTCGACGCCGGGCATCCCGTTCGGGATCGCCCGGAAGTCGCCGCGGCCCAGCTCTTTCTGGTCCTTGAAGCAGAACGGGCAATGGTCGGTGGACACCACGGACAGGTCGTTCGTGCGCAGCCCGCGCCACAGGTCGGCCTGGTGCGATTTCTCCCGCAGCGGCGGGGAGGCGACGAACTTGGCCCCCTCGAAGTCGGGTTTCGCCAGGTCCTCAATGGACAGATACAGATACTGCGGGCAGGTCTCGGCGAAGACGTTCTGCCCGTTGTCCCGCGCCTCGGCGACCGCGGCGAGCGCCTGTGCGGCCGACAAATGCACGATGTACAGCGGGGATCCGGTCACCTGAGCGAGCCGGATCGCCCGCGAAGTCGCCTCGCCTTCCAGTTCGGGCGGCCGGGTCAGGCCGTGCTGCACCGGTTCGGTGTGCCCGGCGGCGACCGCCTGCGCGGCCAGTTCGTCGATCGCGATGCCGTTTTCCGCGTGCATCATGATCGTCGCGCCGATCTCGCGCGCCTGTTGCATGGCGCGCAGGATCTCCCCGTCAGTGGAATAGAAAACGCCGGGGTAGGCCATGAACATCTTGAAACTGCCGACGCCGCCGTCGAGGCACGCTCGCATTTCCTTGAGCGTGGAGTCGTTGACGTCCGACATGATCATGTGGAAGCCGTAGTCGATCGCGCAGTTGCCGTCCGCTTTGGCATGCCACTTGTCCAGGGTGGACAGCAGGGAGGTGCCCTTGGCCTGCACGGCGAAGTCGATGATCGTCGTCGTCCCGCCCCACGCGGCGGCGATGGTGCCGGTCTCGAAGGTATCGACGGAATGCGTGCCGCCGAACGGCATTTCCATGTGCGTGTGCGCGTCGATTCCGCCGGGCAGCACGTACTTGCCGGTCGCGTCGATCGTTTCGTCGCCGGTCAGCGTGCCGGGGGCGCCGACTGCCGCGATGGTTTCGCCGTCCACCAGCACGTCGGCGGTGATCGCGCCGGACGGCGAAACTACTTCCCCGCCTTGGATCAGAGTAGTCATCAGGCCTCCGCGAGCGGACCGTAGCTGTCCGGGCGACGGTCCCGGTAGAACTGCCACAGGTTCCGGACTTCGGCGAGCTTGCCCATGTCGAGATCGCGGACCACGATCTCCTCGTCGGTGTCCGAAGCCGCCTCGCCGACGAGCTGGCCGCGCGGGTCCACAAAGTACGACTGACCGTAGAAGTCGTTGTCGCCTAACGGTTCCACGCCAACGCGGTTGATGGTGCCCACGTAGTACTCGTTCGCCACTGCCGCGGCGGGCTGCTCCAGCCGCCACAGGTATTCCGACAGGCCGCGGCTCGTCGCCGACGGGTTGAACACGATCTGCGCCCCGGCGAGCCCGAGCGCGCGCCAGCCTTCCGGGAAGTGCCGTTCGTAGCAGATGTACACACCGATCCGGCCGACCGCGGTGTCGAAGACCGGATAACCGAGGTTGCCCGGCTTGAAATAGAACTTTTCCCAGAATCCTTTGACCTGCGGAATGTGGTTCTTGCGGTGCATGCCGAGGTATTTCCCGTCGGCGTCGATGACTGCCGCGGTGTTGTAGTAGACGCCCGGCTGTTCCTGTTCGTACATCGGCACCACGAGCACCACGCCGTGCCGCTCGGCGACCTCCTGCATGAGTTTTGTGGTGGGGCCGTCCGGGATCGCCTCGGTGTAGGAGTAGAAATCCGCGTCCTGCACCTGGCAGAAATAGGGGCCGTAGAACAGTTCCTGCAGGCACACCACCTGCGCGCCCTGCGAAGCCGCCTTGCCGATGGCGTCGACCGCGTTGGCGATCATCGACTCCTTGTCGCCCGTCCACCGCTGCTGGATCAAGCCGGCTCGGACCGTGTCAGACACTGGTTTCCTCCTCGTTCCGGTTCGCGTTCACAGGAAGGTTGAGCAGGACGTAGGCGACGAACGCGCCGACAAAGCCCATTGCCCAGTTGTAGTCGTACAACGGCTTCAGGACGGGAATCAGCCCGTCCGCCGGGAACGGACCGCCGTAGGCGCCGCCGACCGCGAGCACCGCGCCGACCAGGGTCGCGACGAGCGCGCGCCAATGCCAGCCCGCGGTGAACCAGTACTCGCCGCTCGGCAGGTACAGGTCGGCCAGCTTCAGCCGGGTCCGCTTGACCGCCCAGTACCCGGCGACCAGCACTCCGGCGACCGCGCCGAGCAGGCCGCCGTAGAAGCCGAGCCAGGCGAAAATGTAGATGTCCGGGTCGGAGTAGAGCCGCCACGGCTGGATCAGGATGCCGATCACGCCGGTGATCAGGCCGCCGAGCGCGAAGGTGATCCGCTTCGGGAAGGCGTTGGAGAAGTCGTAGGACGGGCTGACGACGTTCGCCGCCAGGTTGGCCGAGATCGTCGCGAGAACCAGCGCGATCAGCGCGACGACGACCACGATCGGGCTGGAGAACTTGTCCGCCAGCTGCGCCGGGTCCCAGATGTCCTGCCCGTAGAGCACGTGCCCGCCGGACGTGGTGAGGATGGCGACGATCGCGATGAACGTCATCGTCGTCGGCAGCCCGAGGATCTGGCCGCGCATCTGCTTGCGCTGGCTGCCGCCGAAGCGGGTGAAGTCCGGCATGTTGAGCGACAGCGTCGACCAGAACGCGATCATCGCCATCAGCGACGGCGCGAACACCTTCCAGAACCCCGGCCCCCAGCCGAGCTTCCCGCTGTCGTGCAGGATCGGCCCGAGCCCGCCGGCCTTCACCAGCACGTAGCCGAGCAGGATCAGGAACCCGACCGACACCAGCGGCGCGGTCCAGTTCTCGAACTTGCGGACGGCCTCCATGCCGCGCCAGATGATCAGCATCTGGACCAGCCAGAACACCGCGAACGACAGCCACAGCGTCCAGTGCTGGCCGGCGATCACCGCCGAATCGCGCCAGCCGGACCCGGCGAGCCGCCCGACGATCACGTAGATCGCCTCGCCGCCCACCCAGGTCTGGATGCCGAACCAGCCGCACGCGATGAACGCGCGCAGCAGGGCGGCGAGGTTCGCGCCGCGCAGGCCGTAGAACGCGCGGGCGAACACCGGGAACGGGATGCCGTACTTGGTGCCGGCGTGGCTGTTGAGCAGCATCGGCGCGAGCACGATCAGGTTGCCGATGGTGATCGTGATCAGGGCTTGCAGCCAGTTCATGCCGAGCGCGATCAGCGACGCGGCCAGTGCGTACGAAGGGATGTTGTGCGCCATGCCCATCCACAGCGCGAAATAGTTGTAAGTCGTCCAGGTCCGCTTCTCGACCGGGACCGGGGCCAGTTCGTCGTTGAAGAACCGGCTGCCTCGCAGCGCCCGCACGTCGCCGAGGTCCACCCGGCTGTGCTCACGTGTCGTCGGCTCCATTGCGGAATCCTGCGCGCCGGGCGGGGGCCGGGGGCAGAGACAGTCTGTTCACTGTTGCGACGCCCTTGGCGCAGTCTGTCGATTGCGCCGGACCGCGCCGAGGTGCATGACCTGCGTCACAACCCGGTCGTCATCGCGGGGCAAAACGGCGGAAACATCTCCACCGGATCTCCACATCTCACCCGGATGGCCTCCACGGCGATTGCTTAGAGTCGGCGGCATGGACAACGGGGGAAGACGGGTGCTGGTCGTCGAGGACGACCTCACCATCGCCGCGTCGATCGACGCCCGGCTGAGCGCGGAAGGGTTCTCCGTGACGGTCGCGCACGACGGCCCCAGCGCGGTCGAGGCGGAGGCGGCGACCAGTCCGGACCTGGTGGTTCTCGACGTGATGCTGCCCGGGTTCGACGGCCTCGAGGTGTGCCGCCGGATCCAGGCGCGGAGGCCGGTGCCGGTGCTGATGCTCACCGCCCGCGCCGACGAGACCGATCTGCTGGTCGGCCTCGGCGTCGGCGCGGACGACTATCTGACGAAACCGTTCTCGATGCGCGTGCTTTCGGCGCGGATCCAGGCGCTGCTGCGGCGGGTGGAGCGTTCGTCGGCCGCGGCGGAGGAGCGGATCGTGCTGGGGGATCTGGAGATCGACATCGCGGAACGGCGGGTGCGCCGAGGGGGCGAACCCGCGCAGCTGACGCCGATCGAATTCGACCTGCTGGTGCATTTCGCGCGCCGGCCGCGCGCGGTGCAGCCGCGGGAACGGCTGCTGAGCGAGGTGTGGGACTGGGACGTGCAGGCGACCGGGGCGGGCACCCGCGCGGTGGACAGCCACATCAAGGCGTTGCGGCGGAAGCTGGGCGCCGATTTGATCCGGACGGTGCACGGCGTCGGGTACGCGTTGGAGGTGCCCGCGTGAAGCCGTTTTTCGCGAAGGCCGTCGAGGTGCTGCCGCGGCCGCTGGACGGGATCCGGTCGATCAAGCTGAAACTGGCGATCCTGATGGTCGCGTCCGGCGGGATCGCGTTCGCGTTCTTCCGCTACCAGATCGGCTGGCTGCCGCCGCGCACGACGGTGACCGCGGTGGTGATCGCGCTGCTGACGTCGCAGCTCCTGGCACACGGCATGACCCGGCCGCTGCGCGAGATGACGGCGGCCGCCCGGGCGATGGCGAAAGGCGACTACACGCGCCGGATCCGCGCCACCGCCCGGGACGAGGTCGGCTCGCTGGCCGCGGCGTTCAACCAGATGGCCGCCGACCTCTCCACCGCGGACCGGCAGCGGCGGGAACTGATCGCGAACGTCTCGCACGAACTGCGCACGCCGATCACCGCGTTGAACGCCGTGCTGGAGAACCTGGTGGACGGCGTCGCATCGCCGGACCCCGCGACGCTCCGCACGGCGTTGCACCAGACCGAACGCCTGGGCCGGCTGGTCGCCGAACTGCTGGATCTGTCGCAGATCGACGCCGGAACGCTGCCGCTGGACCGCTCGCCGGTCGACCTCGAGGACCTGCTGGCCGAGGTCGCCGCGGAGGCGGAAGCCATGGCCGCGGCGGCCGGGCGGGGAGTCCGGTTCGCGGTCTCGGTGACCCCGTCCGGCGCGACCGTGCCCGCCGACCGGGAACGGCTCTACCAGGTGGTGCTGAACCTGCTGGAGAACGCCGCCCGGCACGGCCCGGCCGGGGGAGAGGTGGCGGTGCGGGCGCGCGTCGAGGGCGGGGAAGCGCGGATCGAGGTGCACGACCAGGGCCCGGGCATCCCGGTACCCGACCGCGACCGGGTGTTCGAGCGGTTCACCCGGGGAGAACGCGCCGGCGGCGGCGGGACCGGACTCGGCCTGGCGATCGTGCGGTGGGTGGTGGAACTGCACGGCGGAACCGTCGCGGTGGTCGACCCGGAACCGGCCGGGGCACTGCCCGGCGGCGGAGACCGGCCGACCGGGGGCGGCGGGCCGGGGTGCCGGATCCGGGTGACGCTGCCTGCTTGAGGGCGGGTCGTGGTTCGGCTTGGTGGGGGTGGCGGGTTGGGGTGGTGGTGCCTGCGCGGCGGTGGGGTCGCCGGAGGCGGGTGGTGTTGCCTGCTTGGCTTTCGGGCGCGGCCGCGGCTTGAGCTGTTGCCGGAGCCGGTCGATGTTCCCGCTTGACAGGCAGGCGATTGCCCGGCTGGGCCGCGGATTTGACGGAACAGGCTGACGCTGCCTGTTCGACGGCGGGCTTCGGGCCGTGCGGTCGTTGGTCCGGGCCTCGGGCGGCGAATCCGGATGGTGTCTGTTCGAGGGCGGGATTCCTGATCCTGGCGCCGCTGCTCGGCACCACGGCGGCGAGAATCCCGCGCTCGCCGGGTCCGCGCCACCGCGGAGAAATCCGCATCGCGTCGTCCAGTTCTTCCCCGGATCAGCCCCAGACCAGAGATTTGCTATCGCGAAGAGGAGTGCCATGTCCGAGCAGGTCCAGAAGCGTCCCGCGCACGCGGTTCCGCCTTGGCTGGTGCAGGTCGTCCGGGAGCCGGGGCCGCGGCCGTTGTTCGAGCGGGCCGGATCCGCGGTTCCTCGCGGCGCGAAGCCGGCCGCGCTGGCGGTCGCGCTGGCCGGGGCGGTCGTCGTGCCGGTGGATCGGCCCGGGATCGGCTGGGTGCTCGCGCTGGTGATCGCGGTCGCGGTCCTCTTGGCGTGCGCGCGGCTGTCCGGTGGAGGACAAGGAAAAGGGCGTTGGCGGCAGGCAGCGTGGGCTTTGCTGGCGATCGCGCTGCTCGCGGTCGGAGCCGTGCGGGCGGCTGAATGGCTGTTCGCCTTGTGTGCGGTCGCGGCGGCAGTCGCGGCCTCGCTCGCTGTCGTGGGAAAGCGAACCGTGCACGGCACGACCTACGACGCTCTCGCCGTGCCGCTCGAAACGTTCCGCGCGGTGCCGTGGCTGCTGCGCCGGAGTCCGCGCCCCGGGCGGCGCCAGGGGCGGGTGCTCGGGGCGGTACTGCTGTCCGGGCTGGTCCTGGTGGTGTTCTTGCCGTTGCTGAGCAGCGCGGATCCGCGCTTCGCGCAGTTCGTCCGCGATCTCGGCCCGGAGGTGCGTCCAGTCTCGGTCGTCCAGGCCACGCTGGCGTTCGTGGTCGGCTTCGCGGCGATGGCCGCGGTCTTCCTGATCTCCGCGGATCCCCTGCCGGTTTGGGAAAACCGGAAGACCACGGTCGGCGACCGGCTGTCGTGGACTTCCTTGCTGGGCACCTTGGCGGTGCTGTTCACCGCCTACGTCGGGGTGCAAGCGAGTGCTCTTTTCGGCGGCACGGACTACGTCCTCCGCACCGGCGGCCTCACTTCGGCCAATTATGCGCGCGGCGGTTTCTGGCAACTCTGCGTCTGCACAGTGCTGACCCTCGGCATTCTCGCCGCGGCATTGCGCTGGGCGCCGAACGCCACCCGCGCCGACCGGACGGTGTTGCGAGTGCTGCTCGGCGTGTTGACCGTGCTGAGCCTGGTCGTGGTGCTGTCCGCGCTGAGTCGCATGTGGACTTACCAGCAGGCCTACGGATTCACCGTGCTGCGCCTGCTGGTGGAGGTGTGCGAGATCTGGCTGGGCGTGGTGTTCGTCCTGCTCGGCGCGACGCTGGGCACGCTCCGCGCGAGCTGGCTGCCCCGCGCCGCGATCGCGACCGCCGCCCTGGCGCTGCTGGGGCTGGCCGCGGCGAACCCGGAGGCGGCCATCGCGACCGCCAACCTGGACCGGGCGGCGCAGGGCAAGCCGCTCGACCTCCGTTACCTGAGCCGGTTTTCCGCCGACGTGGCCCCGGTCGTGGCGGAACGCCGGCCCGACGCGCCGTGCCTCTTGCGCCCGCTCGCCGGTTCGCTGGCCGACGATCCTTGGCCCGCCTGGAACGCGAGCCGTTCCCGGGCTCGGGAGATCGTCAAGGCGAAGCCGTGTGCGTGACGGTTCAGTCCCGTGGCACGGCGAGCCGTTTCGCCCTCCGGAAGGGCTCGGCACGGCGCAGCGACGGAACCAGGTCGCACCGGGTCAGTTGGCCGTACCGGACGGGTTTCCTCGGCGGGGCCCACGTTCGCGCCGACGCGGAACCGGCAGGCACCTGAGGTCAGGCAGTCACGGCGGAGGAACGACTCCTCCAGGGCCGCCCGCGGTCTCGGCGAAGAACGGATCGCGCGACCATGCCCGTCGAATGGTTCGCCGCTAAAGCGCGAACACTCCGTTCGACTGACTGTCCGCCGCGCACTTGTTCGGGTACGTCGCCCGGTACGTCACCGGGGTGCCGCGCCAGCTGCCCACCGCCGTGACGTCCACCGGCGAGTAGATCATCGTGCACTTCTGCCGGCGCGGGGCGATGCGGGAGAAATCGCCGTCGACCGCGGCGAGCGTGGCGCAGGCGGCGTCGCGGTGGCGGTGCGTGCCGCCGGTGGGATCGCAGGTGAGGGACGCGCTTGTGACGCGCCCGGAAGTCTCGTGCATCGTCAGCTGCAGCATGGACTCCGGGACGTGCGGAGCGGCGACGCCGCCGAATCCGATCAAGGCAGCCGCGACCGGAGCGAAGGAAGAGAACACCATACGAGGGATATCGGCACGGCGAACCCGATCACTGTGCTCCTCGTCCGGGTGGGTTTTCCTCGCTCGGACGGGTGGCGGCGCCGAGGTCGTGCGCGAGCAACGCCACGTACAGCGACAACATCGACTCCGGATCTTCCAGTCGCACTCCCAGCACCTGTTCGATGCGGGCGAGTTGCTGGTAGTACGCCGTCCGCGAGGTATGCGCAGCGACGGCCGCGGCGGACTTGTTGCCGCCGTGTGCGCAGTAGTGCCGCAGTGCCGAGACGAGCCGGCTGCCGGAAGCCGCGTCGCGTTCGAGGAGCGGGCCCAACTCGCGCGCAGCGAAGGCATGTACGCGCTCGTCGTCGGCGAGAAGGTGCAGCAGGCCGCGTAGCCGCACATCTTTGAGACGGTGCAACGGTTGTCCGTCGTCCTCGTCGAGGGCTGCGGCAGCGACATGTGCGGCTTCGACCAAGGTGCGTTGCGCCTCAGCAGGTCCCGTGACGGTCGTGCCGACGCCGATGGCGGCGGGAGCGGAAGCGCGCGCGTCGTGGATGTCGGCAGCGAGGCGCTGAAGTACGGCGTCGGCGTTGGCTTCCGGCGAAAGCGCGAGAAGCGCGCGTACGGCAGTTTCGTCCGTCGAAACCAGCGCGGACACCTTCGCCCGGCGCGTCGCGAGCGCGGTCGCTTCGGCCAACTCGCGCAACAGCGGCGGCGTGGACAGCATCGGTCGGGTTGTCGCAGTGATGCGCGGCCGTACCGCGAGGCCGACCAGCTGTCGTCCGGTGAGCGGCACCGCGAGCGCAGAAGAACGCGCGAGGATTTCCGCGGTGGGCGCGGGCGAATTCAGCAGCTCGGCCAGCACCGCGCGGTGTGCTTGGCGTTCGAGAGTGTCGGAGTCGCGCGTGACGAGCCGGTGCACTGCGAGCGCGGACGCCGCCCGTTCGGCGACCACCTGGTACCGATGCGGCGGCGGTTCGGCGCACACCAGCACCAGCCGTCCCCAGTCGTGTCCGCGCGCGCCGACCACAGTGACCAGCCAGCCCGCCGCCGAGTGGTAGCCGGTGCGCTCGCCGACCTGCACCACGCGGGACCGTGCGGGCCAGCCGATCAGCAGCTCGCCCGGATCCGTGCCCGCCGTGTCGTAGGCGAGGACTTCGTGCTCCAGCGTTTCCAGCACGACCGGCTGCTCGGTCAGCCGCGCTACCTCGGCCAGCACCGCAGCCGGTTCGGCGCCGGCGACGGTCAGCGAGGTGAACGTTTCGTGCACCCGCTCCGCCGCCCGAAGCTCGGCGAGCTGCGCGTCCACGATCATCCCGTTCACTGCGTCGGTCACCGCGACATAACGCGTCTCGCGCGACAGCGTCACCAGCGGCAACCCGCGCTGCTCGGCCGCCGCGACGAGCGCCTGCGGCAGCCGGTCGTTCCAGTGCCGCACCAGCTCGACCACCAGGCCCGCGACGCCCACCTCGGCGAGATCGGCGACGTACCGGGTCAGTGTCGCGTCGTCGTCCGGGAGCGCGACGCCGGTGGTGAGCACGAGTTCCCCGCCGCGCAGCAGGTGCGCGATGTCGGCCACCTCGGCCGCGTGCGCCCAGCGCACCCGCCGTTCGAGCCCGGTGCTGCCCGCGACGACGCGCGGACAGCCCTGGCGCAGCACCGGCAGCGCGAGCGTCTCGGCGACGGTCGGGTACATCGGTCCCCCTTGCTGGCCGGCAGGCACAGACTGTACGGCGGAGAGGGGTAGTCCGTACACGTTGTCGATGGCGTACCCCCGCGCCTCGCCCGGAGACTCGGGGACACCCGACCGGAAGGAGCGGACGTCGTGACCGACCGCATCAGCCATTGGATCGACGGCAAGCCGGTCGTCGGCTCCGGCCGCACCGGCGACGTGTACGACCCGGCTACCGGCCAGGTGAGCGCACAGGTGGACTTCGCCGGACCGGCCGAGGTGGACCAGGCCGTAGCCGCCGCGGCCGCCGCCCTGCCGGGCTGGCGGGACACGTCGCTCGCCGGGCGCACGCGCGTGCTGTTCGCCTTCCGCGAGCTGCTTCAGGCGCGCAAACACGAACTGGCCAAGATCGTGACGAGCGAGCACGGCAAGGTCGAATCGGACGCCGCGGGCGAGGTCGCGCGCGCGATCGAGAACGTCGAATACGCGTGCGGCGCGGCACAACTGCTCAAGGGCGGATTCAGCGAGAACGCGTCCACCGGCGTCGACGTCTACTCGATCCTGCAGCCGCTCGGCGTGGTCGGCGTGATCTCGCCGTTCAACTTCCCCGCGATGGTGCCGCTCTGGTTCGTGCCGAACGCGTTGGCGTGCGGCAACACCGTGGTGCTCAAGCCGAGCGAAAAGGACCCGTCCGCCGCGCTGTTCATCGCCGAACTGCTCGCCGAAGCGGGCCTGCCGCCCGGCGCGTTCAACGTGCTGCAGGGCGACAAGGTCGCCGTCGACGGGCTGCTGGCGCACCCGGACGTCAAGGCGATCTCGTTCGTCGGTTCGACGCCGATCGCCCGCTACGTCTACGAAACCGGCACCAGCCGCGGCAAGCGCGTCCAGGCGCTCGGCGGGGCGAAGAACCACATGGTCGTCCTGCCGGACGCCGACCTCGACCTGGCCGCCGACGCCGCCGTATCTGCCGGTTTCGGCTCCGCGGGGGAGCGGTGCATGGCGGTCTCGGTGGTGGTCGCCGTCGAGCCGATCGCGGACGAACTGGTCTCCAAAATCGCCGACCGGATGCGGAAACTGCGCGTCGGGGACGGACGCAAGCCGTCGTCGGAGATGGGTCCGCTGGTCACCCGGGCGCACCACGAGCGTGTTTCGTCCTATGTGGACGCCGGAGTCGCCGGAGGCGCGGAACTGGTGATGGACGGCCGGGGCGTGGAAGCAGACGGCGCGAACGAGGGATTCTGGCTCGGCCCCACGCTTTTCGACCGCGTCACGCCCAGTATGTCGATCTACACCGACGAAATCTTCGGCCCCGTGCTGTCCGTCGCGCGAACGACCAGCTTCGACGACGCGCTCGCGCTCGTCAACGCCAACCCGTACGGCAACGGGACGGCCGTCTTCACCGGCGACGGACGGGCGGCGCGCCGCTTCCAGAACGAGGTCGAAGTCGGCATGGTCGGCGTCAACGTGCCCATCCCGGTGCCAGTCGGCTACTACTCGTTCGGCGGCTGGAAGGATTCGCTGTTCGGCGACACGCACGCGTACGGGCCGGAAGGATTCCACTTCTTCACCCGCACCAAAGTGGTCACCTCGCGGTGGCCGGACACCTCGCATGCCGGGGTGAACCTGGGTTTCCCGAAGAACTCCTGAAAAGCCCGGGGCCGCCTACCCGGCAGGGAAGGCGTTCAGCAGCTTCGTCGCGCGGGGCACGACGCAGACGGTGTTGTTCCGGTCGCCCTGGATCTGCGCGTACATCGCGCGGCTGACCCAGTACTGCTTCCCGCCGACGGCGATTTTCCGGTTGGTCTTGTTGCCGTACCGGTCCTTATCCAGGCCCTTAGCGATCACGTACGGCCGGTCAGGCGGCTTCTCGCTGTCGAAATCGTGGGTCCACCCGGTGATCACGACGACCGGGTCGCTGAGCGCCCGGTACCGGCGGGCGCACAGCACCACGCCGGCCACGATGAGCGCGAGCCAGAACGGGGCCGCCGCCCAGCTCTGGCCGGCATTGGGGCCGCTCAGCATGCCGGTCGTCAGCGGGAGGACGACCGCGAGCGCGACGAAGACCACCACGATGCCGAGCATGATCCAGAACATGATGTCGAGGATCTCGCCGCGCTGCGAGGGATGCAGCCGCCCGCTCAGGTTCGCGGCGGCTACTTCCCGAGGATCGGCCTCCACCGTCATTTCGGCTCGCCTTCGCCGCCGCGCTCTTCCTTCGCCCGCTCCTTCTCGTAGGACTCCGCGGACTCGCGGGCGCGGTCGATCTGCTCGTTCTCCTGGCGGCGTCCTTCGGTGACCACGCCGATGGTGTCGGCCCGGTTCCAGGCCGGCTTCCCGGCCTGCGCCGGGTCGTTCCAGCTGTTGGGGCTGAGCGCGTGCCTGCCGTCCTCGGTGTAGGGCTTGACGTGGTCCTCCAGCTTTTCCTGGCCCGGGATCTTGTCCTTCCACGCGTCGTGCCACCGTTCGGCCTTGTCCGGCACCGACTCGTCCACATGCGACTTCCCGGCGTCGCGCGCGGCGCTCTTGGCGTCGAGGCCCTTCTGCTCCGCGCGCGCGGCCACGTCCACGCTCTTGTCGGTCAGCTTGTCCGCGCCCTTGCCGATCTTCTTGAGCGCGTTCGACGCGTCCTCGATCGCGCTCTTCGCCTTGCCCGCCTTCTGCGCGAGCTTGTCGAGCTGCTCGACCACCTTCGCGATCCGGCTGGAGATCTTCTCGGCCAGGATCCCGCCCTCGACGACCGTGTCGGCGATGAACGCGGCGATCGTGCCGCCGAAGGTGCACCACGAGGCAGCGAGCGCGGCGAGGCCCTTGACGATCAGCTCGCCGACGAACGACGAGATCATGTCGCGGATGATGCCCCGCTCGGTCCCGACCAGCGCGGCGGCCACCTGCATGCCTGCCGAGGTGCCCTTGGCCTGCCCGGACGCGCCCTTCAGCGTCGCCACGTACCCCGCGGCGGTGTTCTGGTAGGCCGAACCGCCCTGGCCCTGGAAGTCCGGCCGGACTTTCGCCGCGGCCTGCTCGTACTCGCCCGCGCTTTTCTCGAGCTGCTTGGCGATGTTCTCCCAGGTCGTGGCCTTGGCCGTGACCGCTTCGGGATTGCCGGCGAGCTTGTCCAGGCCGTCCTTCAGGAAGCTGATGTGCTCGATGAGCCAGCCCACGCCCGCGCTGGCGAGCGCGCCGAGCGGGTCCATCGCCACCCCGAGCAGGTCCAGGCCGTCGGTGACGGCGTCCAGCCCCAGGTTGACCCAGTCCCCGGCGCGGGCGTCGGTGATCGTCGCCGCCACGTCGTTGAAGATCCCGGACCCGGAGGTCTGCGCGTTGAGGTTGTTCCATTCGTTGTCCGAGGAACCCATGTTCGTCGTGGCCCCGGACGGCGCTTCGGCCGTCGCGACCAGCGGGTTGCCGCTCATGCCGGGATCTCCTTGCCGAAGCCGTCGATCGTGCTCTTCGCGTGCTGCTCGTGGGTGTCGTAGGCGTCGTGCGCGCTCTGCAGCCGGTCGGCGATGTCGTCCGCGGCGGCCGCGACCTGGCCGATGAAGATGCCGGCGGACCCGGTGAACGTCTCCATCACCGCGGCGAAGGGCTGCCCGATGATGCCGAACGAAAGGTCGCCCACGGCCTGGCCCGCGGCGCACGCCTGCGCCGCGGTGTGCACGCCCTGCGCGATGTCCTGCACGTCGCTCTTGTGCTGCTGCAACGCGTCGAGGTGGACTTGGTACCCGTCCGCCATCAGTTCCTCCCCAGGATCGAGCCGCCGCCGTAGTAGTCGTCGTCCGTCGGGTCCGGCGCCGGGCGGGCGGGCCGGGACGGCGGAGCGGGCCGGGCGGGCGGAGCGGAATCGTCCTGCGCGTCGAAAAATTGCGGCTGCGGCGGCGAAGGCGGGGCCGTTTCCTCCGGAACCTCCGGTTCCGGGATTTGTTCCTCGAGGAATTTCATGGCGTCGCTGTGCTCGCCGATCACCGGGGCCATGATCGCGGTCAGCTGCTGCGCCGCCTGGGCCTGGGCGCGCCGGGCGGTGGCCAGCACGGCGGCCGCGAGGGCGGCGCGCGGCATCTCGTCGGCGCGGGAGCCGAACTGGAGTTCCTGCAGCGCACCGGCGGTGTTGACGGTCGCGGTGACCGCGCCGTCCGGGCTCGTCGCGGTCGCCGACACGTGCTTCAGCCGTTCCTGTGCCTCGGCGGCCCGCTGCCGGATTTCGGCGATTTCGGGAGAAAGTGCGTTCATGTCGGCCACTGCTTTCGGCTGGGGCGGTTCATAGTCTTTCCGAGGCAGAAAACCGGCTCTCGGTTCCCCGTGCAAGCGAAGATCCGAGTTGCCCGGTTCGTCGCTATTGAAAATTGTTTGCCTCCCTTTTACCCGGGGGCGGCGGGACCGGAGGGCGCGCCGGGCACTGACGGGTCCGTAAACTCGTTGTGAGGAGCAGGAGGACCGCGAAGGAGGTGCCGGTGGCGAACACGGAAGAGCGTCGCTTCGAGGTGCTGCGCGCGATCGTCGCCGATTACGTCGCCAATCAGGAGCCGGTCGGCTCGAAGACGATCGTCGAGCGGCACAACCTCGGTGTTTCCAGCGCCACTGTGCGCAACGACATGGCCGCCCTGGAGGAAGAGGGCTACATCGCCCAGCCGCACACCAGCGCCGGAAGGATCCCCACCGACAAGGGGTACCGGCTGTTCGTCGACCGGCTGTCGGAGATCAAGCCGCTGTCCGCGGCCGAGCGGCGCGCGATCACCACCTTCCTCGACTCGGGCACCGACCTCGACGACGTGCTGCGCCGGTCGGTCCGGCTGCTCGCCCAGCTCACCCGCCAGGTCGCGGTGGTGCAGTACCCGATGCTCACCAACACCGTCGCGCGCCACCTCGAAGTGGTCCCGCTCACGCCGGCGCGGCTCATGCTCGTGCTGATCACCGACTCCGGCCGGGTCGACCAGCGCACCGTCGACCTCGGCGACGTGGTCACCGAGGAGACCGTGCTGCGCCTGCGCACCGTGCTCAACGGCGCGCTCGCCGGGCGGCGGCTGTCCGACGCGGCGGCGAACGTGGCCGAACTGCCCGAGGGCGCGCCGCCGGACCTGCGCGACCACCTCACCCGGATCTGCACCACACTGGTCGAATCGCTGGTCGAGCACCCGGAGGAGCGGATCGTGCTCGGCGGCACCGGGAACCTCACCCGCAACGTCGCGGACTTCCCCGGGTCGCTGCGCCAGGTGCTCGAAGCGCTCGAGGAACAGGTGGTGGTGCTGAAGCTGCTCGCCGCGGCCCGCAACCCCGGTGCGGTCACCGTGCTCATCGGCGAGGAAAATGAGGACGAGCAGATGCGCAGCACCTCGGTCGTGTCGATCGGCTACGGCCGGGACGACATGCTGCTCGGGGGAATGGGCGTCGTCGGGCCGACCAGGATGGACTACCCCGGCACGATCGCGGCGGTCCGCGCGGTCGCCAACTACGTGGGGCAGATCCTGTCCGGCCGCTGACCGGCGGCAGGCCGGGGACGTGGCGGAACACGAAGGAGAAGGCAGAGCAACGTGGCGAGGGACTACTACGGGATCCTCGGGGTGGCCAAGAACGCGAGCGATCAGGAGATCAAGCGCGCGTACCGCAAGCTGGCCCGCGAGCTCCACCCCGACGTGAACCCGTCGGAGGACGCCCAGCACCGCTTCGGCGAGGTGACCACCGCGTACGAGGTGCTCTCCGATCCGCAGAAGCGCAAGATCGTCGACCTCGGCGGCGACCCGATGGACCCGGGCGGCCGCGGCGGCGGGGGCGGCGACCCGTTCGCCGGCTTCGGCGGGCTCGGCGACATCATGGACGCCTTCTTCGGCGCGGCAGGCGGAGGCGGCGGACGCGGCCGCGGGCCGCGCAGCCGCGTGCAGCCCGGCTCCGACGCGCTGATCCGGCTCGGCCTCACCCTCGAGGAATGCGCGACCGGCGTCGACCGCGAGATCACCGTCGACACCGCGATCGTCTGCGACCTGTGCCGCGGCGCGGGAACCGCCGAGGGCACGAGCACCAAAACCTGCGACACCTGCGGCGGGGCCGGCGAGGTCCAGTCCGTGCAGCGGTCGTTCCTCGGCCAGGTCGTCACCGCGCGCCCCTGCCCGGTGTGCCGCGGCTTCGGCGAGGTCATCCCCGACCCCTGCCGCCAGTGCGGCGGCGACGGCCGGATCCGGTCGCGCCGCGGAGTCACCGCGAAGATCCCGCCGGGCGTCGGCGACGGCATGCGGATCCGGCTGTCCGGCCAGGGCGAGGTCGGCCCCGGCGGCGGCCCGGCGGGCGACCTCTACGTCGAGATCGACGAGGCCCCGCACGAGGTGTTCGTCCGCGAGGGCAACGACCTGCACTGCAACTTCCGCATCCCGATGACCACCGCGGCGCTCGGCGCGACCGTCCCGATCGCCACCCTGGTCGACGGCGACTACGAACTCGACATCGAGCCCGGCACCCAGCCCAACACCGAACTGGTGCTCACCGGCAAGGGCATGCCGCGGCTGCGCTCGTCCGGCCGCGTCGACGGCCGCGGCGACCTGCACGTCCACATCGACGTCGTGGTGCCGACCAAACTCGACGAGGCCCAGCGCGACCTGCTCGTCGACCTGGCCCAGCAGCGCGGCGAAGAGGTCCCGACGCTCGCCGCCAACGGCAGCAAGCACGGCGGCCTGTTCTCCAAGCTGCGCGCGAAGAACCGCTGACTGTGCCGGACACCACCCTGCCGGTCTTCCTCGCCCCGGAAGTGCCCGCCGAAGGCCGAGCACTGCTCGACGGCGAGGAAGCCCGGCACGCGGCCACGGTGCGCCGGCTGCGCGTCGGCGAGCAGCTCGTGCTCTCCGACGGCGCCGGCGCGATGGCCCGCTGCGCCGTCGACGCCGTCGAAGCGGGCCGCGCGGCCTCGGTCACCCTCACCGTTCTCGAACGCTGGCACGAAGAACCGCCCGCGCTGCGCGTCCACGTCGCCCAGGCGCTCGCCAAAGGCGACCGCGGCGAACTGGCCGTCGAACTCGCCACCGAAGCCGGCGCGGACGCGATCGTGCCCTGGCGCGCCGCCCGCAGCGTCGCCCGCTGGGACGACGGACCCCGCGGCGAAAAAGCCCTCGCCCGCTGGCGCGCCACCGCCCGCTCAGCCGCCAAACAAGCCCGCCGGGCCCACGTGCCCGCCGTCGCCGAACCAGCAGGCACCCGCGAACTCGCGCAACTCGCCGCCACGATGTCCGCGACCCTCGTCCTCGAATCCGGCGTCACCAGCAAACTCACCGACCTCGAACTGCCCGACGGCGGCGACCTCCTCCTCGTCGTCGGCCCCGAAGGCGGCATCACCGACGACGAACTCGCCACCCTCGAAGCCGCCGGAGCCGTACCGGTTCGCCTCGGTCCCACCGTCCTGCGCACCTCCACCGCGGCCGCTGTCGCACTAGGCGCGCTGGGCGTCCTCACCGGCCGCTGGCACTGACCGCCGCACCCCGCGAAACCCCCAACATCCACGCCAGGTGATGGCGCGCCGCACCCCCGCCAGCTACTCTGCTTCGCAACGTGCGAACCCGAGGGTTTCAGGCCGCCCGCAGCCGGGCATTACCCTCGAGTACGCGAACCCGAACCCCGCCGGGCACCTCCCCCCTCGGTCCGGCGGAGCCGCGGCGGCGGTGGAGCGACCCCCAGGCTCCACCGCGCCGCGGCGTCTTCGAATCGCTGGCGCGATTCTTCGCCGCCGCTGGTTTCGCTATTGCTCCCGGGGGGCCGAGCCCCCCGGACCCCCACGGTGCGGTGGCTGCGTCTCGTTCATCCGTTGCGTGGGTGCGTGGGTGCGTGGGTGCGTGGGGTGGTTGCGTTTCGTTCGTCTCTCGCCTGGGTGCTTGCTGGGTGGTGTTTGTAGGGTGGGCGCATGAGCGATGGCGAGGCTTCCGAGACGTTGTTCGAGCGGATCATTGCCGGGGAGATTCCGGCGGACGTGGTGTACCAGGACGACGCCACGTTCGCGTTCCGCGACATCAATCCGCAGGCCCGGGTGCATGTGCTCGTGGTGCCGCGGAAGAGGTACCGGAACGTCGGGGAGCTGGCGGAGGCGGATCCGCAGCTGCTGAGCGCGGTGTTGCTGACCGCGCGGAAGGTGGCGGAGCTCGAGGGGATCGCCGAGAGCGGGTATCGGGTGGTGTTCAACACCGACGCCGACGCCGGGCAGACGGTCTTCCATGTGCACGCCCACGTCCTGGGCGGGGAACAGCTCGGATTGTTCGGGCGGCCGCAGGCCGGGGTGCACTGAAACCGGGCTGCGGGCCGGGGAGCAGGGCAAGTAGCATTCAAGAGTCCCTGTACGTCGACTTGCGAAGTGCGCAGAAAGCAGGACCGAGGCCACGTGGCCGGAACTGAGACGGGCGGAGCCGCCCGACCTGACAATCGGGTGTCTGCCGAGGCACAGGCTCGATTCCCGATCCCGGAGGCGGCTCAGCTGAGCCTGCTGGGGTCCCGGGACGAAAACTTGCGGGTGGCCGAGGACCTGCTGGCCGCGGACGTGCACGTGCGCGGCACCGAGGTCACGCTCACCGGCACCCCCGCGGACGTGGCGTTCGCGGAACGGGTCTTCGCCGAACTGGTGCAGCTCGCCGAGGGCGGGCAGCAGGTCGGCCCGGACACGGTGCGGCGGACCGTCGGGATGCTCTCCAGCGGCGACGGATCGCCCGCGGAGGTGCTGAGCCTCAACATCGTGTCGCGGCGCGGCAAGACCATCCGGCCCAAGACGCTCAACCAGAAGCGATACGTGGACGCGATCGACAAGCACACGATCGTTTTCGGCATCGGCCCCGCCGGCACGGGCAAGACCTACCTCGCGATGGCGAAGGCCGTCCAGGCGCTCCAGGCCAAGCAGGTCACCCGGATCGTGCTCACCCGCCCCGCGGTCGAAGCGGGGGAGCGGCTCGGATACCTGCCCGGCACACTGAACGAGAAGATCGACCCGTACCTGCGGCCGCTCTACGACGCGCTGCACGACATGGTCGAACCGGAGTCGATTCCGCGGCTCATGCAGGCGGGCACGATCGAAATCGCCCCGCTGGCCTACATGCGCGGCCGTACGCTTAATGACGCCTTCATCATCCTCGACGAGGCGCAGAACACCACGCCCGAGCAGATGAAGATGTTCCTCACCCGCCTCGGGTTCGGCGCCAAGATCGTCGTCACCGGCGACATCACCCAGATCGACCTCCCCGGCGGGCAGCGCAGCGGGCTCCGCGTCGTGCGCGACATCCTCGGCGGCGTCGAGGACCTGCACTTCGCCGAGCTCACCAGCCAGGACGTCGTCCGGCACAAACTGGTCGGCGACATCGTCGACGCGTACGAGAAGTGGCAGGCCGTGCAGGACGCGCAAGAGCAGCAGACCGGCGGCTGGAAAGGCGGCCGCCGATGAGCATCGAGATCGCCAACGAATCCGGCGTCGACGTCGACGAGGCGTCGATCGTCTCCGCCGCGCGCTACACCCTGGAGAAAATGGAGGTCAGCCCGCTCGCCGAGCTGTCCATCCTGTGCGTCACCCTCGAGGTGATGGAAGACCTCCACGAACGCTGGATGGACCTGCCCGGGCCCACCGACGTCATGGCCTTCCCGATGGACGAACTCGACTCCTCCCGCCGCCCCGACGCGCCCGACTCCTCCCCGGCGCTGCTCGGCGACATCGTGCTCTGCCCGGCCTTCGCCAAAGACCAGGCGAAAACCGCGGGCCACCGGCTGATCGACGAGCTGCACCTGCTCACCGTCCACGGCTGCCTCCACCTGCTCGGCTACGACCACGCCGAACCCGCCGAGGAACGCGAGATGTTCGGGCTGCAGAAGCGGATCCTCGGCGAATTCCAGGCCGCGGTCGCCGCGCACGAGGCGCGCAACGTGCAGCGCGACGTCGACGACCGCGTGCTCGGCATCGCCGGGCTCGACGCGCCGCGGCCCGGGGAAACGCCCTAGGCTCCGACGATGGGAAACCCCCCGGCACAGGTCGTCGTCGCGGTGACGCTGGTGCTGCTCGCGGGCGTGTTCGCCGCCGCGGACGCCGCGGTCGGCACGGTGTCGCAAGCCCGAGTCGACGGCCTCGTCCGCAACGGCCGCGTCGGAGCCCGCCAGCTCGCCGCGGTCGTCGCCGAACGCCGCAGGCACATCAACCTGCTGCTCCTGCTGCGGCTGGCCTGCGAACTCACCGCCACGGTGCTGGTCACCGTGTCCTTCGTCGCCTGGTTCGACCGGCTGTGGCTCGCGATCCTGGTGTCCGCGGTCGTCATGGTCGTGGTCAGCTACGTCCTCATCGGCGTCGGCCCGCGCACCATCGGCCGCCAGCACCCGTACCGCGTCGGCACGATCGTCGCCGGACCGGTCCGCGCCCTCGGCACCGTCCTCGGCCCGCTGTCGCGGCTGCTGATCGTGCTCGGCAACGCGATCACCCCCGGCCGCGGCTTCCGCGAAGGCCCGTTCACGTCCGAAGTCGAACTGCGCGAACTGGTCGACCTCGCCCAGGAACGCGGCGTCGTCGAGGACTCCGAACGCGAGATGATCCACTCGGTGTTCGAACTCGGCGACACCGTCGCGCGCGAGGTCATGGTGCCGCGGACCGAGATCGTGTGGATCGAACGCACCAAAACCGTGCGCCAGGCCCTCGCGCTCGCGCTGCGCACCGGCTTTACCCGCGTCCCGGTGATCGACGACTCGGTGGACGACATCGTCGGCGTGGTCAACATCAAAGACCTGATGCCCGAGTACATGAGCCCGGACGGGCCGAGCACGGTCGTCGGCGCGGTGATGAACCCGGCGAGCTTCGTGCCCGACTCCAAACGGCTCGACGAGCTGCTCAAGGAAATGCAGCGCACGCACAACCACATGGCGATCGCGGTGGACGAGTACGGCGGCACCGCCGGCCTGCTCACCATCGAGGACATCCTCGAGGAGATCGTCGGCGAGATCACCGACGAATCCGACGCCGACGAGCGCCCCGAAATCGAGGAGCTCGAGGACGGTTCGGTCCGCGTGTCGTCCCGGCTCGGCGTCGACGACCTCGGCGAACTGTTCGGCATCGACCTCGAAGACCATGACGTGGAGACCGTCGGCGGGCTGCTCGCCGAGCGACTGGGTAGGGTCCCGCTGCCGGGGGCCGAAGCCGAGGTCGCCGGCCTTCGGCTGTTCGCCGAAGGGGGCAAGGACCGCCGCGGCCGGATGCGCATCACGTCCGTGGTCGTCCGGCCGTCGTCGGCGCGCCCGCGCACCCGCCCGCCCCAGCCCGAAGAACACGACAGGAGAGTCGAACATGCCTGACCTCGACGCCGAGGACCAGAAGCTCGTCACGCTGGCCCGTTCGGCCCGCGCCCGCACCGGCGCGGACGAAGGCGCCGCGGTCCGCGACAGCGACGGCCGCACCTACGCCGCGGCCACCGTCGACCAGCCGTCGTTCAAGCTCACCGCCGTGCAGGCCGCCGTGGCCGCCGCGCTGTCCAGCGGTGCGGAAGGCCTCGAAGCCGCCGCCGTGGTCACCGCCGACGCGCTGGTCGCCGAGGCGTCCGTGCACGCGGTCCGCGACGTCTCCAAGGCCGCGCCGATCATCTTCGCCGACCCGTCCGGCGCCGTGGTCGAGGTGCTGCACTCGTGACCGAACCGCACCGTTCCGGTTTCGCCTGCTTCGTCGGCCGCCCCAACGCGGGCAAATCGACGCTCACGAACGCGCTCGTCGGCACGAAGGTCGCGATCACCTCCAGCAAGCCGCAGACCACCCGGCACGCCATCCGCGGCATCGTGCACCGCGACGACGCGCAGCTCGTGATCATCGACACGCCGGGCCTGCACCGCCCGCGCACGCTGCTCGGCCAGCGGCTCAACGACATCGTGCACGAGACCTGGTCCGAAGTGGACGTCGTCGGGTTCTGCGTGCCGGCCAACGAGAAAATCGGCCCCGGCGACCGGTTCATCGCCGCCGAGCTGAAGAAGATCGCCCGCCGCACCCCGGTGATCGGCATCGTCACCAAAACCGACCTGGTGAAGCCGGAGCAGGTCGCCGAGCAGCTGGTCGCGCTGCAAGACGTGATGGAGTTCGCCGACCTCGTGCCGGTGTCCGCTGTGGACGGTTTCCAGGTGCAGACGGTCGCCGACCTGCTGGTGCAGCGGCTTCCCGAGGGCCCGCAGCTGTACCCAGGCGGCGAACTGACCGACGAGCCCGAGCAGACCCTCGTGGCCGAGCTGATCCGCGAAGCCGCGCTCGAAGGCGTCCGCGACGAACTGCCGCACTCCATCGCGGTGACCGTCGAGGAAATGCTCCCGCGCGAGGACCGCGACGACCTCATCGACGTCCACGCGCTGCTGTACGTGGAACGCCCCAGCCAGAAGGGGATCATCCTCGGGCACAAGGGCGAACGGCTGCGCGAGGTCGGCGCGACCGCGCGCAAGCACATCGAACGGCTGCTGGGCACGAAGGTCTATCTCGACCTGCACATCAAGGTGGCCAAGGACTGGCAGCGGGACCCGAAGCAGCTGCGCCGGCTGGGTTTCTGACCGGTAGTGATCGTGCCCGGCGGCGCGGGCGGGTAGCGTCAGGCCGGACCGCACCCGAATTGTCCAGGGGGACCGCATGACCGGCCCGTATCCGCCGCAGGGCCCGTACCCTCCGTCGTACGGCTATCCGCCGCAGTACCCGCCGCCGCCGGACAGCAATCTGGTGTGGGCGATCCTGGCGACGGTGTTCTGCTGCCTGCCGCTGGGCATCGTGGCGATCGTCAAGGCCAGCCAGGTGAACACGTTGTGGTACCAGGGATACGCGGCCGAAGCGCACCGCGCGGCGGACGAGGCGCGCAAGTGGGCGATGTGGTCGGCGCTCAGCGTCGCCATCCTGATCGGGCTGTACGTGCTCGTCGCGCTCATCGTGCTGCTGGTCGCCGGGAACGTGCTCTGGTGGCACTGAACACCGTCTACACCGGACTGCCGGCGCGCGGAACCCGTGCGGTGGCAAGGGCTCTCGCCGGTCCCGCGGCCGCGGCGGGCGGGATCGGCCTCGGCTGCGTCGCGGTGTGGTTCGGCGATCCGACCACTCCCGGCGGCCCGCTCCCGGTGTGCCCGACGAAGCTGCTTTTCGGGATCGACTGCCCCGGCTGCGGCGGCCTGCGCATGGCCTACAGCGTGCTGCACGGCGATTTTTCCGCGGCGCTGCACTACAACGCGGTGGCCTTGGCGTTCGTCGCGTTGTTCGCGTGGAGCGGCCTCGCTTGGACGACGGGACGGCTGCGCGGCCGCATGGTGCGGTCGTGGCTGCACTGGCGCTGGACACCGCACGTCGTCGCGGTCGTGTTCGTCGTGTGGTTCGTGGTGCGCAACCTTCCGTTCGCGCCGTTCACCAGCCTGTTCGTGTGAGTTCGCCTCGTTTTCGCTGTCCCTGGAACCGATTCGGCGGTCTTCGCGTCCAACGAGTCACCCGAAGCGGACACCTGCTCGGCCTCGCGTCGCCGCACGAGGTACGCTCCCGCGCACTGACGTGTCCACCGTGGACCCGGCCAGGCCCAGTTCGCAGCGACGAGGGGGACACTCGATGACCTATCCCTACGGCCAGCCCGGCGGCCCGCCGCAAAGCGGACCGTCGTTCGGCGCGCCGCCGGGACAGCAGCCGCCGGGCTACCCCCAGCCGTACGGTCCCGCCCGGGTCTACGCGGACTGGGGCCAGCGCGCCGGCGCCTACCTCATCGACTTCGCCCCGCTCCTCGGCGGGATCATCGTCGCACTGCTCGTGTCGATCGCGTCCGGCATCGCGGGCGCGATCGTCTACGCCCTCGCGATTCTCGGCAATCTCGCCTGGACGGTCTTCAACCGCTGGATCAACGGCGGCAACACCGGCCAGTCGCTGGGCAAGAGGATCGTCGGCATCAAACTCGTCAGCGAGGCCACCGGCGAACCGATCGGCGCCGGGATGGCGTTCGTCCGCGACGTCGCGCACGCGCTGGACAGCATGGCGTTCGCCCTCGGCTACCTGTGGCCGCTGTGGGACGACAAAGCGCAGACGTTCTCGGACAAGATCCTCAGCACGATCGTGGTGCCCGCCGAGCCCGCGGGCGCGCCGGGCGGCATCGGCCAGCCGGGCGGGTATTCCGCCCAGCCTGGCGGGTTCGGTCAGCCGGGGCAGCCCGGCGGATTCCCGGGGCAGCCCGGTGGTTTCGGCCAGCCCGGCCAACCCGGTCAGCCCGGTGGATTTCCCGGTCAGCCCGGCGGATTCGGGCAGCCGGGCCAGCCGGGCGGACTCCCGGGACAGCCGGGATTCGGGCAGCCCGCCTCGGGCGGGTTCCCCGCCCAGCCGCACCCCGGTTCTCCCGCCGCGCAGCCCGGATTCGCCGCCCCGCAGCCGGGCTTCGGCCAGCCGCCGGTCCCGGGAACCCCGCCGCAGCAAGGATTCGGCCAGCCGCAGCCCGCGTTCGGGCAGCCCGGCCAGCCGCAGCCCGCGTTCGGCCAGCCCGGCCAGCCGCAGCTGCCGTTCAGCCAGCCCGGTCAGCCGCAGCCGGGTTTCGGGCAGCCGCCCGCCGCGCCGCAGCCGCCCGGTCCCGCGCCGTTCGACCAGCCCGAGCCGACGCAGGTCGTGCGCCCGCCCGCACCCCAGCCACCGTCCGAAGCGCCCGGCTCCGCCGAGCGCACCCAGGTCGTGCCGCCGGCCGGCGAGCCGGAAGCGACGCAGATGATCAAGCCGGATACGCCGAAGCCCGGTCCGGCCCAGTCCTGATCCGCACCGGATCACGGTAAGTACGAGGAACTCGGGGGAACCCAGATGACCAATCCCTACGGCCAGCCCCAGCAGCCCTACGGCGGCCAGCCGCAGCAGCCTTACGGCCAGCAGCCGTACCCGCAGTCCGGCCCGACGCCCGCGCAGCCGTACCCGCAGCAGCCCTACGGCCAGCCCGCGCCGTACGGCCAGCCTGGTTTCGGCGGCGCGCCCGGCGGCGACCTGAACGCCATCAAGGACTACAAGGGCTGGGCGATCGGCTGCATCTTCCTGATGTGGATCCTCGCGATCTTCGCGATCATGAAGTCGAACGAGGTCCAGTCGTACAAGATGCAGGGCAACTACGCGATGGCCCAGCAGGCGTCGCAGACGACGAAGACGCTGTGCCTGATCGCCACCATCCTCGGGGCGCTGGGCTGGCTCGTCGCGATCATCATGATCATCATCGGCATCACGGCCGCGTCCGAGGTGCACAGCTACTACTGCACCGGCAGCTACTGCTGATCCAGGGTGTCCCGCCCCGGCATCGACGGCGAAGTGCGACGATGTCGGGGTGGTGAACCTCTACCGCGACACCGGGGTGGTGCTGCGCACGCACAAGCTGGGCGAGGCCGACCGGATCGTCACCCTGCTCACGAGGCGGCACGGCAAGGTCCGGGCCGTCGCGAAGGGCGTGCGGCGCACGTCGTCGCGGTTCGGGGCGCGGCTGGAGCCGTTCGGGCACGTGGACGTGCAGTTCTATCCGGGCCGGTCGCTCGACGTCATCACCCAGGTCGAGACCGTCGACGCGTTCGCCCTGCCGCTGGTGGCCGACTACCAGCGCTACACCGCGGCGAGCGCGATCGCGGAAACCGCGGACCGGCTCTCGGCTGAAGAGGGCGAACCGGTTCTGAAGCTGTATCTGCTGGTCGTGGGCGCGTTGCGGGCCCTGGCCGGCGGACAGCGGGACGCGTCCCTGGTGCTCGACGCGTTCTTCCTCCGGGCCATGGCCTACGCCGGCTGGGCCCCGGCGATCACCGAATGCGCCCGCTGCGGCCTGCCCGGCCCGCACGCCGCGTTCAACGTCGCCGCGGGCGGCTCGATGTGCCCGGACTGCCGCATCGCCGGTTCGGTGCATCCCGCACCCGAGGTGCTGACTCTGCTGGACGCGCTGCTGCAGGGGGAGTGGGCGGTCGCGGAAGCGGCGCCGGGGATCACCCGCCGGGACGCGTCCGGCCTGGTCGCGGCGCATCTGCAGTGGCATCTGGAGCGGCAGTTGCGGTCGCTCCCGCTCGTGGAGCGGCGTGCCCGGGAGGCCGCCGGGCCGGGCCCAGTAGGGTCGGCCGGGTAGGAAGTCCATTCTTCAGGAGGCCGCGAGTGCTGCGCAGGGGACGGGAGACCCGCTCGACCGGGTACGAGCTGCGGGCGCCGGATCCGCATCCCTCCGGCGCGAAGCCGCCGGAAATCCCGCCGGACCTGGTGCCGAAGCACGTCGCGCTCGTCATGGACGGCAACGGCCGCTGGGCCAACCAGCGCGGCCTGCCGCGGATCGAGGGCCACAAACGCGGCGAGGCCGTGATGATCGACGTCGCGAGCGGCGCGGTCGAAATCGGCGTGAAGTGGCTGTCGGTGTACGCCTTCTCGACGGAGAACTGGAAGCGGAGCCCCGAGGAAGTGCGGTTCCTCATGGGCTTCAACCGCGACACCATCCGCCGCCAGGTCGACTACCTCGGCTCGATCGGCGTGCGCATCCGCTGGGCCGGGCGGCGGCCGAAGCTGTGGGCGAGCGTGATCAAGGAACTGCAGATCGCGGAAGAGAAAACCAAGCACAACACCAAGCTCAACATGACGATGTGCGTCAACTACGGCGGCCGCGCCGAACTGGGCGACGCGATGCGCCGGATCGGCCAGGACGTCGCGGCGGGGAAGATCAACCCGGACAAGATCGACGAGCGCACCGTCGCGAAGTACCTGTACCAGCCGGAAATGCCGGACGTGGACCTGTTCCTGCGGCCGTCCGGGGAACAGCGGACCTCGAACTTCCTGCTGTGGCAGTCGGCATACGCGGAGATGGTGTACCAGGACACGCTGTTCCCGGACTTCGACCGGACCCACCTGTGGCAGGCGTGCCTCGACTTCGCGAAACGCGATCGCCGGTTCGGCGGTGCGGTGGACCAGGCAGGGAGCGCGAAATGAGCACCGCGGAAGCCGCCGAGACCGGCGCACTGCTCGCCCGGGCGCGCGAAGCACTGGAACGCTACCTGGAAGTCCACGTCGACGACGACGGCGCGATCACGTTCTCCCACGCGGACGTCCCGTGCGTCATCCAGGCCACCCGCCTCGCCGACGGCCTGACGGTGCTCAGCCTGACCTGCGTGGTGGCCTGGGACCAGCCCGACGACCCAGGCCTCGCCGCGGCGGTCGCCGAGCGGGCCGGACAGGGGTTGTTCGGGACGCTGGGCGTGGGCCACACGGAGCGCGGGATGGACGTGACGCTGCGATACGCGTTCCCGGCGGAAGGGATGGATCCTTCGCCGCTGGGGACGTTGCTGATGCTGGTGGTTTCGACTGCTTCGCAGCTTCGGACGGAGTTGCCGGGAGTGGAGGCCTGAGGCTGTTCGTGGGGGTTCGCTTCCTGCGGTGCAGTTGGCCGGGTTTTCGCGAGTTGGCCAGTTGCTTCCGGTTGGGGCTCGCTTCGCGTTCTTGGCCGGTCGGCCGCTCGCTTCCGCCGTCTTGCCGCTTGCTTGGCTGGGGACCTCTCGGGTCTGGTTCAGTTGGTGCGCGTTCGGTTTCGTTGGTCGGCGGCGTGCTGGGCTGCGGCCGCTCCGGCGGCGCGAGCGGCTCTTCTTCCCGCACCGGCTCGGGGGTCTCCGGTTTCGCCGTCGCCCCGCTGATCGCGGTCTGCTTGGCTGCGGCCTCTGGTTACCGCCTTTGCTGCTCGCGGCGAAAGCCCCGTCCGGTAGGTGCTTGGTTGCGCCTGCATCGCCGTGGACATCTCGCTGTCGGCGCTTCCGATTGCGGTGGGTGTTGCCGCGCGGCGTGCGTTTGGCTTCTGACTACGGCCCGTGCGGCTCTCTCGTTGCTGGCTCTGCAGTTCGCAGTGGATGCTTCTGCTCGGCGTGCGTTCGGCTTCTAATTACGGCCCGTGCGGCTCTCTCGTTGCTGGCTCTGCAGTTCGCGGCGGTTGCTTCTGCGCGGTTGCTGCGGCCCGCTTGGTCGGGCGCGTCTCGTCGGTAGCTTCGCTGTTGCGGCGGAATCCCCGCGCGAGGTCCGTCCGGTTTTGTGATGTGCCGTCGGAATCGCCGAGGACCTCTCGTGACCGCCTCCGACGCTCGCGCCTGAGCCTGCTCGTCTCCCTCGATGCGCCGCCAACCTCTTCCAGTCAAGAGATCCACGCCGCGTTCCCTTCTCCACCGCGCCCGATTCCGCCCCGTTTCTCCCTCCCAATCGGGTGACATTCCGCAAAACCGGCGCGAGGGGACCCTTCGCGACACCGGCGGCTGGGGTTCTGTCGGACCCGGCTGGCATCATCGCCGTCGTGGAAACTCTTTCCAGCAACGCCGCCGAGAAGCGCCCCCGCACGCGGCGGTTCCGGATCAGCTCCGTCGAAATCCTGTGCGCCGTGCTGTTGGTCGCCGTCCTCGGCCAGAGCAAGCTTCAGGATCTCTTCGACGTGCCCGCGCTGCGCACCGGATCCACCGTGTTCGTCGCGGTGTGCGTGCAGGCGCTGCCGTTTCTCGTGCTCGGCGTGCTGATCAGCGGTGCGATCGCCGCGTTCGTGCCCGCCCGCGCGCTGGAACGGGTGCTGCCGAAGAAAGCGCCGGCCGCAGTCGGAGTCGCCGGGCTGGCCGGAGTCGCCTTGCCCGGTTGCGAATGCGCGTCGGTGCCGGTGGCACGCCGGTTGATCGGCCAAGGCGTCGCGCCTGCAGCCGCGCTCACGTTCCTGCTCGCCGCACCCGCGGTGAACCCGGTCGTGCTGGTGGCCACCGCGGTCGCGTTCCCCGGCCGCCCGGAAATGGTGTTCGCCCGGTTCGCCGGCTCGCTCGCCACCGCGATGGCGATGGGCTGGATCTGGGCCCGCTGGGGCAAGCTCTCCTGGATCACCGAGCGGGCGCTGCGCCGTTTGCCCGACGTCCAACCGGGACAGCGATGGCGCGTCTTCGCCGAAACCGCTCGCACCGATCTCGTGGAAGCCGGCGGTTTTCTCGTCCTCGGCGCGCTGATTTCCGCCTCGCTCAACGTTCTCGTGCCCGCGAAGTGGTTCGAAGTGTTGTCCGGGCAGATCATCGTCGGCGTCGTGGTGATGGCGGTCCTGGCTGTTGTCCTCGCGTTGTGCAGCGAGGCCGACGCGTTCGTCGCCGCTTCGCTCACCGCGGTGCCGTTGCTGCCGAAGCTGGTGTTCCTGGTGGTCGGCCCGGCTATCGACGTCAAGCTTTTCGCTTTGCAGACAGGCACTTTCGGCCGCTCCTTCGCCACGCGGTTCGCCCCGGTCACCTTCGTGGTGGCGATCGCCTGCGGCACCGTAGCGGGCGTGATTTTCCTCGGAGGCGTCCGATGAGGCGCGAAACCCAGAACGTGCTGCTGATTCTCCTCGGCGGTGCCCTCGTGAAGATCGCGCTCAACGGCGACTACTTGCGCTACGTAAAACCAGCCCAGCAACCATGGATCATCGCCGGCGGTGCGGTGATGCTGCTGCTGGGCGCGACAGCCATCATCCGCGACATCGCAACCGCGCGCGCCGCGGCAAAAGCCGTCCACGAGTCCGAAGCACACACCGAACATCCAGACGCGCACGGCCACCACCATCACCCGGCGCGCTCGGCCTGGCTGCTGGTCGTTCCGGTACTGGCGGTATTCCTGGTCGCCCCGCCCGCACTCGGCGCGGATTCGGTCACCCGCACCGAAGCACGCCTGCCCGCCAGCGCCGCGACCACGTCCGCCGCCGCGTTCCCGCCGCTCCCCGCCGGAGCAGTGGTGCCGATGGCGATGAACGAGGTCGTCACGCGCGCGGGCTGGGACGCCAACGGAACCATGAACGGACGCACGGTTCAAATCTCCGGATTCGTCGTGCACACCGGAGGCCAAACCTTGTTGGCCCGCATGGTGATCAGCTGCTGCGCCGCCGACGCGGCCCCCGTCACCGTGCACCTAAAGGGCGGTGGTGCCGACCGCTTCCCGAGCGACACCTGGCTGCGCGTCGCCGGCCAGATCGTGCCGGGCACCGCGACCGAAGCCAACAGCTACACGCCGGACCTGATCCCAGCGACCGTCGAGCGGATCACCGCGCCGAAGGACCCGTATGAATACTGAACGGACCGGCGCTCTCGACCCCTACGCCCCGACCCCTTCGGAGCGCGGACCGCCGAGCCAACCCGCCCGGTGCACCTGAGCTCCCTCGCCCGAAGCAGCCCGGCTTCGCGTGCCCGCTCAAGCCCGTCGCTTGAGACGTGCCCGAACCGCCCCTGGATCGCGATCGGCCCGAGTCCGCTCAGAGTTGCGAAACCCCGCAGCCAGACGCTCGCCGCAGCTCCGCTTGCCCGTCGAACCCTGGATGAACCACGCGCCGCCAGCCAGCTCGGAACGGCCCGCCACCACACACCGAGCCCGGTTCAGATGTCCAACAGACCGGACCGCTCCAGCCGCCGCCGGAGCAGGCCATCGTTGGCACCGCAGTCCTGGTCCACGACCCCGGCTGAGCCGAAGCCCGCCCGGCAGCTGTGCGCGTTGTGGCTCCTCGCTCCGCAGCCCGCGAGATTCCGGAGCCAACCGCTCGACGAGCCGGAACCGCTCGGCCCACCCGCAGCAGGTCGCGCCGGACGGAGGCCACCTCGCGTGCCCGGCCCGCCTGGCACCGGGGCTAAACGCCCGTGCGGCCCACGCCCGGACAACGGTCAGCGCGCGTGCTTGGCGACCCGGAGCGCTCCGCTCAGCCACAGCGCGGGGCTCGTCCTGGCGCAGGTCATCTCGCGTGCCCTGCCCGCCTGGCACCGGGGCTAAACGCCCGTGCGGCCCACGCCCGGACAACGGTCAGTGCGCGTGCTGGGTGACCGGGAGCGCTCCGCTCAGCCAGCGGCGCTCGTCCAGCCCAAGTCAGCTCGGGTGTTCGGCGCGCCCGACACTCGGGCTAAACACCGTGTGGCCCGTTGTCTGGACAACGGTCAGTGCGCGTGCTGGGTGACCGGGAGCGCTCCGCTCAGCCAGCGGCGCTCGTCCAGCCCAAGTCATCTCGCGTGTTCGGCGGCCTGGCACCCGGCGGCCCACGTCAGTACGACGGTCAGCGCGCGTGCTCGGCGGCCAGAAACGCTCCGCTCACCCGCAACGCGGGGCTCGCCCAGCCTGGCGTGCGCGGGCCAAGCACGGTGCGACCGACGTCCGGAATGACAGCCAGCGCGCACGCTCGGCAGCCCTCCGCTCAGCCGCGGCGCGGGCTGGCCAGGCGCAGGTCAGCTCGAGTGCTCGGCGCAGGTCCCGGTGATTTCCACCGTGTGACTGATGTCGGTGAACCCGTGCTCCGCCGCGATTTTCTCCGCCCAGCGCTCCACCGCGGGACCCTCGACCTCCACCGTGCGCCCGCACACGCGGCACACGAGGTGATGGTGGTGGTGGGACGAGCACCGGCGGTAGATCGCCTCTCCGGAGTCGGTGCGCAGGACGTCGATCTCGCCCGCTTCGGAGAGCGACTGCAGCGTCCGGTAGACGGTGGTCAGGCCGATGCCGTCGCCGCGCTTGCGAAGTTCGTCGTGGAGTTCCTGGGCCGAGCGGAAGTCGTCGACGGTGCTGAGCAGGTCGACCACCGCCGCGCGCTGCTTCGTGGACCGGCGGCCGGGCACCGGGGCCGGTTTGGGGACCGAGGACATCGTCACTTCCCTTCCTGCACGTGGGCGACCGCGTCGACGACGATGTGCGCCAAGTGGTCGTCCACCAGCCGGTAGACGACCTCGCGGCCGCGCCGCTCGCCCTGGACCACGCCCGCGGTCTTGAGAACGCGGAGGTGCTGGCTGATCAACGGCTGGGCGACGTCGAGCTCGTCCACGAGTTCGTGCACGCACCGGTCCGCCTCCCGCAACTGCAGCACGATAGCGATCCGCACCGGAGCGGCGAGCGCCCGGAGCAGTTCTCCCGCGTCGGCCAGCACGCCCGGCGGCAAAACCGCAGGTCCGGGCCCCCCAGCAGAGCTATCCGCGCCGACGGGATGCGGCGGGTCCGCGGGCAGCTCCGCCTGCCCGGCGACTGCCTCGTCCGACTCAGCCGAAGCGACGTGCCCGGCCGCGACCACAGGCGTCTCGGCGGCTCCGGCTGGCACCGAGCTGGCCTCGGCAGGAACGTCATTCACCGCGGATGCCTCAGCGTTCCCGACCGCCGCGCGACCCGGACTGGCCGGTCCCGTCGCACCCGTGTCGGTGGCCGCGACGCTGTTCCCGGAGGGGGCGAACTTCCCGGCCGCCGCGGAGCCCCCACCGATCGCACCCGCCTCGTTGGCCACAGCACTCCCCCCAGACGACGCGAAGTCCCCAGCCGACCCGGCCGTGGCCTCGCCCGCGGATCCCGTCCCCAGGCCGTCGGACAGGGCGCTCGAAGGTGCCGACGTCATCGTTGCCTCCACTCGCGTCCCGCCGCCCGCTTCGTCCCGCCCCTGTCCCAAGGTCCCAAGGCCGGCGAACCAAGGAGGGTGGCGGTTCCGAAGCCGGATGTCATTGCCGATAACCTTCGCCGCCATCGTAGTGTTCCCATCGCCGGGCTCGGTGATCGCCGGGGCGCGGGGGACCGGCGATCCGGATTGACCCGATCGGGTGAGTTCGTGAAGATTTGGCTTGTCGGCTTCGCAAGGCGTGGCGGACGGTGCAAGGTTGTCGCGGGGGCGCTCCGTCGCGTCTCGGACAGTGGCGGGCCGCTCGGGGTTGCCGGAGGGCAGTGGGGAGACATGACTCGTTTCGTGACGAAGGCCGCGGTCGCGGCCCTGGTGGCACTGCCGGCGCTGGCCCCGGCCGCTGCGGCGCAGACACAGGCCGGGCAGGCGGTCGACGAGAAGACCGGTCCGGTCTCGTTCGCCAACGTGGCTTCGGTCCGGCTCGGCGGCGACCCGCAGCACGGCGGCGCGCTGATCACCGAGACCCAGCGGTCCCCGCTCACCCCCGGCCAGTCGCAGCTCGGCACGGACCGGGTCGCCGTGCCGAAGGACCAGGGCGAGCGCAACACTTTCGGCCCCAACTACGAGATCGACCTCGGCAAGTACGCGGACGCCTCCGCCAGCCCGTACCCGGCGGGCATCGCGAGCCGCGACCACCAGGTCGTCGCCGCGCTGCAAACCACCCACGTGCCCACCGCCGTCGCGGAAACCAACTACGCGCTGCGCGACAACAGCCGCGGCAAGCCGAAGCCGGTCGACAACACCATGCTGGTCCTCGAAGGCGCGCGCAGCTCGGTCGACTGCTCCGGGCCCGGCAAGGCCACTGGCACCACCACGGCCGCGCGCGTCTGGGTGCGCGGCGACGACGACGCGCTGAAGCAGGTTCCGATGCCCGCCAGCGGGACCCTGAACATCACCGGCCTCAAGATGGGCTCGCCCACTTCCGTGCCGCAGAGCGACCCCGGCAAGACCACCTCGGACCTCGCCCTGTCCCGCGTTTCGTCGTTCGACCAGCTGATCAAGCAGGACGGCTGGCGCTCCGGCGACGTCACCGCCCAGGCGGGCTGGCGCGTCGAGATCACCACGCACGCGCGCGACGCCAACAACGCCAAGCTGAGCGACGTGCAGACCAGCATGGTGCTCGGCGGCGTCAGCTGCTCGATCCCGAAGAACTTCGTCGCCGCGGCCGGAAACGGCTCGGGCAGCGGAGGCACCGTGCAGCAGCCGTCGGTGCCCACCGAGGTCCCGGCCGGCTACCTCGGCCCGCAGGCCGCCGCGCCGTCCGACGACGTGCGCTTGCCGCTCGGCTTCGGCCTGCTCGGCGGCGGGCTGCTGTTCGGGGCCGTCGCGATCGTTCTCGGCCGGCGCCGGGCGGCGGCGCGGGCCGTTCGCACCCGCGGCGACTAGGCCGTGCCGCGCACCGTGCTGACGGTCGCGTCGGCGGTGATCGCCGTCCTGGCGATCGCGGCCGGCGTGATCGTCCTGACCTGGGTGCCCGCCCCGTCGCCGGCCGCCGTCGCCGACCCGCCGCCCGGTTCGCTTCCCGGCGAGGACGGCGCTCCTGCCGAACTGCCCTCCGACGGCCAGGCGATCGGCCTGCAACGCCCCGGCAGCATCCGGCTTCCGGACGGCTCCGAGGCCCGGCTCAAACGCACCGAGATCACCCAGAACGGCATCCTGCCGATCCCGCGCGGCCTCGGCGACGCCGCGTGGTGGGGCGCCCGGCTCGGCGCGCCACAGGGCGCCGCGGTGCTGTCCGGACACGTCAACTGGGCCGGCACGAAGGGGCCCTTCGACGACCTGTGGCGCGTCCGCACCGGCGACAACGTGAGCATCGTCGACTCTTCCGGCGGCCGCTGGCTCTACCGCGTCACCGGCGCGACCACGATCCCGAAGGACCAGCTGCCCGCGCAGGCCCCCGGCTGGTTCGCCCAGACCGGCCCGCACCGGCTGGTCCTGGTCACCTGCGGCGGCGACTACGTCGGCGGCACCGCGGGCTACGACGAGAACCGGATCGTCACGGCGGACCTGGTCTCGCGGCCGGACTGAACCCGGCCGGTCCTCCTCCGGCAAGCCACGGGAGCCCGCGCGAAATCCGTGCAACCCCGCCGCCGCCCCGCGGCATGTCTCCCTGGAGAAACCTCCGGACCAGGGGAGCACGATGCAGGGGACACAAGCCCAACCAGCACGCAAACGCGGCGCACTGATCGTCGTGGCCGCCGTCGCGGCAGTCGCGGCCGTCATCGCCGCGATGCTGATCTTCTTCGCCGGCAAGGACACCGCGGCGCAGCCGCAGCAGCCGACCGGCACCGCGCAGGCCGGCACCGGCCAGGCCGGGAACAGCCAAGCCGGGAACGCCCAGCCGGACCCCGGACAGACCCCCGGCACCGTCAAGCTGCCCGGCGGCGGGCAGGCGAAGCTGATCGCCGAGGAGGTCGGCGCGGACGGCGCGCTGCCGATCCCGAAGAGTCTCTCCGAAGCGGCCTGGTGGGGCTCCGGGCTCGGGGCCGCGCGGGGCGTCGCGCTGCTGTCCGGGCACGTCAACTGGGCGGGCAGGTCCGGGCCGTTCCAGGAGCTCTGGCGGATGAAGCCCGGGCAGGTCGTCACCGTGTCCGACACCACGGGCAAGCAGTGGCAGTACCGGGTCGACGAGGTGCGCACGATCCACAAAACGGACCTGGCCGCCGAATCCGCGAAACTCTTCGACCCCGACGGACCGCACCGGCTCGTGCTCGTCACGTGCGGCGGCGACTACGTGGGCGGCCAGGAAGGCTACGACGACAACCGGGTCGCGACCGCCTCGCCGGTCACCCGTTCGTGACCTCCGACCTGCGCGGAGGCCCCGGGGACGGGCCGGATACGCTGGACCTTCAAGTCCGATAACCGTCCCCGCATGCGTCCGGAGCGTGGAGTGCCCGCCAATACCATCGAAACCGTCGTCAGTCTGTGCAAGCGCCGTGGCTTCGTCTTCCCGTCGGGAGAGATCTACGGCGGCACCAGGTCGGCGTGGGACTACGGGCCGCTCGGCGTCGAGCTGAAGGACAACATCAAGCGCCAGTGGTGGAAGACCGTCGTGCAGGGCCGCGAGGACGTGGTCGGCATCGACTCCTCGGTCATCCTGCCGCGCCAGGTCTGGGTCGCCTCGGGGCACGTGAACGTGTTCACCGACCCGCTGATCGAGTGCCTCTCGTGCCACAAGCGGTTCCGCGCCGACCAGCTCGCCGAGGACTTCGAGGCGCGCACCGGCAAGACCACCACCGAGGACGACCTGTCCGAGGTGCCGTGCCCGAACTGCGGCACCCGGGGCAAGTACACCGAGCCGCGCGACTTCAACATGATGCTGAAGACGCACCTCGGCCCGGTCGAGTCCGAGGAAGGCCTGCACTACCTCCGACCGGAGACCGCGCAGGGCATCTTCGTGAACTTCCTCAACGTGCAGACCGCGTCGCGCAAGAAGCCGCCGTTCGGCATCGGCCAGATCGGCAAGTCCTTCCGCAACGAGATCACGCCGGGCAACTTCATCTTCCGCACGCGCGAGTTCGAGCAGATGGAGATGGAGTTCTTCGTCGAGCCGGGCGAGGACGAGCACTGGCACCAGTACTGGATCGACACGCGCACCGAGTGGTACGAGGATCTCGGCATCAAGGCCGAGAACCTGCGCCACTACGAGCACCCGAAGGAAAAGCTCTCGCACTACGCGAAGCGCACCGTCGACATCGAGTACCGGTTCTCCTTCAACGCCGGCCAGGAGTGGGGCGAGCTGGAAGGCATCGCCAACCGCACCGACTTCGACCTGACCACGCACTCGAACCACTCGGGCGTGGACCTGTCGTTCTTCGACCAGGCCTCGGGCCAGCGCTACCGGCCGTTCGTGATCGAGCCGGCCGCGGGCGTCGGCCGTTCGATGATGGCGTTCCTGGTCGACGCGTACGACGAGGAAGAGGTGCCGAACGCCAAGGGCGGCACCGACAAGCGGACCGTGCTGCACCTCGACCCGCGGCTGGCGCCGTTCAAGGCCGCGGTGCTGCCGCTGTCGCGCAACGCCGACCTGTCGCCGAAGGCGCGCGACCTGGCCGCGCGGCTGCGCAAGCACTGGAACGTCGACTTCGACGACGCGCAGGCGATCGGCCGCCGCTACCGCCGCCAGGACGAGATCGGCACGCCGTACTGCGTCACGGTCGACTTCGACACGCTCGAGGACGACGCGGTGACCATCCGCGAGCGCGACAGCATGAAGCAGGAGCGCATCTCGATCGACCAGGTCGAGTCGTACCTGGCCGGTCGCCTGCTCGGCTGCTGACCGCCGCGCGATCCGTTCCGGACGGCCCTTTCCCGCCTCGCCGGGGAGGGCCGTCCGGCGTTTCCGCCCTTGGCGCCCCTGACACCTGTCACGGTCGGGTCGTGACGCTCGGCCTGCGTGCGGACCGCCCCGGCGCGGCACGCTTCAAGCCATGGACAACACACAGGAAATCGCGGCGGGGGCGGCGATCCGGCTGGGCGGCATCGCGAAGCGCTACGGCGACGTGCGCGCGGTCGGCCACGTCGACCTGACCATCGCGCCGGGGGAAGTGGTGGCGCTGCTCGGCCCGAACGGGGCGGGCAAATCGACCACCGTCGACATGATTCTGGGGCTCACCACACCGGACGAGGGCACCGTTTCGGTGTTCGGCCGGACGCCCGCCGACGCCGTGCGCGCGGGCATGATCGGCGCGATGCTGCAGGGCGGCACGCTGCTGGACGACCTGACCGTGCGCGAAACCGTCGGTCTCGTCGCGAAACTGCACCGCCGTCCGATGCCGGTGCGCGACGCGCTGCGCCGCGCGGGCGTCGAGGACATAGCCGACCGGCGGGCGAACAAGCTTTCCGGCGGGCAAAAACAGCGCGTGCGGTTCGCGGTCGCGCTGGTGTCGGATCCCGATCTGCTCGTGCTGGACGAGCCGACCGCGGCGATGGACGTCGGCAGCCGGCGCGAGTTCTGGAAGTCGATGTACTCGTTCACCGACACCGGCCGGACGGTGCTGTTCGCGACGCATTACCTGGAAGAAGCCGAGGAATTCGCCGACCGGGTCGTGCTGATGCGGGCCGGGGAAATCGCCGCCGACGGGTCCGTCGCGGAGGTCCGCGCGCTCGCCGGCGGCCGCACCATCCGCGCCGTGCTGCCCGGCGGGGTCAGCGAGCACCTGGTCTCGACCCTGCCCGCGGTCACCTCCTTCGAACTGCGCGGCGAACGCGTCGCACTGTCCAGTTCGGACTCCGACACCACCTTGCGCGCCCTGCTCGCCGCCGTTCCGGCCGTGCGCGACATCGAGATCGGCGCGGTCGGCCTCGAAGGCGCCTTCCTTTCCCTGACCTCCGACGAAACGGAAGGAGCAGTCCGATGAACCCCGCCTACCTGGTCGTCGAAACCCGCAGGCTGTTCCGCTCGCCCCGGTTCCTGATCTTCGTCGTGGCCTTCCCGGTCCTCATGTTCCTGTTGCAGGCCACGGTGTTCACCAACCCGTCCGCGCCGGACCATGTCGCGGTCGCGGGCGTGCTCATGGTCAACATGATGACGTTCGGCTCCTTCGCGGCGGCCATCACGAACGGCGGCCGGCTCGCCATCGAGCGGGCCGGCGGCTGGCAGCGGCAGCTGCGGCTGACCCCGCTGTCCGGCGCGGGCTACCTCGGCGGCAAAGCGCTCTCCGGGATGCTGGCCGGGCTTCCCGCGCTGATCCTCGTGCCGGCCATCGCCGCGTTCTCCCAGGGCGTGCACCTCGACCCGGCCGGCTGGCTGCGCATCGTCCTCGGCATTTTCCTCGGCACCATTCCGCTGGTGCTGCTCGGGCTGCTGCTGGGCCAGTTCGGCACTCCGGAGTCGATGCAGCCGATCAGCATGATCGTCACCCTCGGCATGGGTTTCCTCGGCGGGCTCTGGATTCCGCTGGAGGGCATGCCGTCCTGGATGCACGACGTCGCGCAGCTCATGCCGACCTACTGGGTCCTCGGCCTTGTCCGGCCGGTCGTGGCGAACCAGTTGCTGGTGAGCATGCCGACCGCGCTCGGGGTGCTGGGCGCCTGGACGCTCGTGCTCGGGATTGTCGTGGTCAGGCGATACCGTAAGGACAGCGCCCGGGTTTGACCGGGTGGGGAGGGAAGAACGACGTGTCGCCACTCGGACGGGAGGCCGTGCCCGGCGGGGCCCCGGAGCACCGGTTCGGGCTGAAGGACCGGGCGTCCTGGTGGGAGGACCCGCCGGCGCGCCCGGGCCGCGGTCCGCACCGGGTCGGGTGGCCGATCTTCGCAGCGGGCTTCCTGCTGCCGTACCTGATCCCCGCGACCCGCGGCCTGATTCAGGACCCCGGGCCGCTGTGGATCCGGATCCTGCTTTTCGCGCTGATCGCCGTCTACGCGCTCTGTTATGTCGTGTTTCCGGTGGTTTTCGGCAAGCCCCGGCCGGTGCGGTTCTGGTTCGGCGGGGTCATGCTGGCGCTGGGCCTGCTGTGCGCGCTGATCGCCGGTGCCAGCCCGTACATCCTGCTCTACGCCACCGCGACGCTGGCCTTCCTGTTCCCGGCCGCCTGGTCGCTGATCTTCAACGGGACGGCGTTGAGCGTGCTCGTGCTGGTCCTGTGGCTGCGCGGGGATCTGGCCGAGCACGTCTCCGACGTCATCACGGTCGTCTCGGTCACGTCGGCGATGTTCTTCATGTCCAACCTGATCCGGGTGATCCGCAGGCTGGAGCTGGCGAATCAGGAGATCGGGACGCTGGCGGTCGCCAACGAACGCGAGCGGGTCGCCCGGGATCTGCACGACCTGCTGGGGCACAGTCTCACCACGATCACGGTCAAGGCGGGGCTGGCGCGGCGGGTGCTGGAAAGCTCCGGCGACCTCGACCGCGCGGTGCAGGAGATCCGCGAGGTCGAGGGGCTCACGCGGTCGGCGCTGTCGGATGTGCGGGCCACGGTGTCGGAGTATCGCGAGGTTTCGCTGCCCGCCGAGATCGCCGGGGCGCGGGCGGCGTTGCGCGCGGCCGAGGTCGAGGCCGATCTGCCGCACGCGGTGGACAACGTCCGGACGGAGTTGCAGAGCACGTTCGGCTACGTGCTGCGCGAGGCGATCACCAACGTGCTGCGGCATTCCGGGGCGAAACAGGTGAAGGTCCGGCTGGGGCGTGACTGGCTGGAGATCGAGGACAACGGCCGCGCCGCGGGGGACGTCGTGCCGGGCAACGGCCTGCGCGGCTTGTCCGAACGGCTGGCCGCGATCGGGGGCACGCTGACCACGCGGACGAGGCCCGGGGGCGGATGGGTGGTCCGGGCCGAGGTCCCGGAGCCGAAGCCGGACGGGTCCGCCGTCGCGGTGCGGGCCGAACCCGCGGGAGGATTGGCGTGATCCGGGTGCTGCTGGCCGACGACCAGGCGATGGTGCGCGGCGCGCTGGCCACGGTGCTCGGCCTGGAAGCCGACATCGAGGTGGTGGCCCAGGTCGGCACCGGCGACGAGGTCGTGGCCGCGGCGAAGGAAACGGCGCCGGACGTCGCGCTGCTCGACGTGCAGATGCCCGGCATGGACGGCCTCACCGCGGCGGCCGAGCTGAAAACCGCGCTTCCGGCGTGCCGGGTGATCATCTGCACGACCTTCGGCCGCCCCGGCTACCTCGCCCGGGCGATGGCCGCGGGCGCGGCCGGGTTCGTCGTGAAGGACGCGCCGCCGGAACAGCTCGTCGAGGCGGTGCGCCGAGTCCACAGTGGACTGCGGGTGGTCGATCCGGCGCTCGCCGCGGAATCGCTCGCCACCGGAACCAGCCCGCTGACCGCCCGGGAACGCGACGTGCTCAGCGCGGCCAAGGACGGCAGCACGGTCGCGGACATCGCGAAAGCCCTGTTCCTGTCGGACGGAACGGTGCGCAACCACCTGTCGTCGGCGATCGGGAAGACCGGTGCGCGCACGCGCGCGGAGGCGGTGCGGTTGTCGGAGGAACGCGGTTGGCTCTAAGGGTTCCGCGCCGCAGGACCCGATGAGATCGTGCCGGGTCCGTCGGCAGCGGCCGCGAAGGAAGCGCTGGACGCACTTCGTGCCGCGTCGGAGTGGAAGAACCAAAGCGGCTTCGGGGTGCCTTCCCGTCCCCGGAGGGCGGCTCTGGGAGGATGGCCGCCATGGAGGCGCGGACAGGTCCTGCTGCGGGAAACTGGGTGCGCCGCATCGTTTTCGGTGCGGTGCTGGCCCTGGTCGCGGTCATCGGCGGCACCGCGTTCCGCGTGTGGCAGGTCGCGCGCGAGAACGACCGGACGCCGGCCGACGCGATCGTCGTGCTGGGCGCCGCTCAGTACAACGGCAAGCCCTCGGAGATTTTCACCGCGCGGCTGGAGAAGGCGCGGCAGCTTTACGCCGCAGGGGTCGCCAAGACCGTCATCACGGCGGGCGGCAAGAAGAGCCGCGACAACTACACCGAGGCGACCGCGGGGGCGCGCTGGCTGACCAAGCACGGCGTGCCGGAAGCCGCGACGCTGCCGGTCGGCGAGGGCAACGACACCCTGCGCAGCCTCCGCGCGGTCGCCGATCAGGTGAAAGCGCGCGGCTGGCGTTCGGTGGTGCTGGTCAGCGATCCGTGGCATTCCTACCGGTCGCGGACGATGTCCGAGGACCTCGGGCTGGAGGCGTGGACCGCGCCGACGCACAGCGGACCGATCGTGCAGGAACGCTCGACGCAGGTCCGCTACATTTTCCGCGAAACCGGCGCGCTGCTGTTCTACGAGCTCACCAAGTCGCCCGCGGACGACCTGTTCGGCACGACGATGGGCTGAATTGTCGGTCCCCGCGCCTAAGCTGGCGGGGTGAGCGACGGCTACCGCGAGCACGACCGCGCCCGCGTGCTGGCCGAGGAACCCAAGGGCGCGGCGCTGGCCGGTGCGCGGCCGGACGGGCGCAGCGCGTTCGCCCGCGACCGCGCGCGGGTGCTGCATTCCGCCGCGCTGCGCCGGCTGGCGGGCAAGACGCAGGTGGTCGGGCCGGGCGAGGGCGCGGAGGTCAGCGGTGCGCCGCGCACGCGGCTCACGCATTCGCTGGAGGTCGCGCAGATCGGCCGCGGCATCGCCGAGGAGCTGGGCGCGGACCCGGACCTGGTCGACACCGCGGGGCTGGCGCACGACATCGGGCACCCGCCGTTCGGCCACAACGGCGAGCGCGCGCTCGATCAGGCGGCGCAAGCGTGCGGCGGCTTCGAGGGCAACGCGCAGACGCTGCGCATCCTCACGAGGCTGGAGCCGAAGGCGGTCGGGCCGGACGGCGCGACGGCCGGGCTCAACCTCACCCGGGCGTGTCTCGACGCCGCCACGAAGTACCCGTGGCCGCGCCGGTCCGGGGAGCCGAAATACGGCGTGTACCCGGACGACCTCCCCGTGTTCGGCTGGATCCGCGAGGGCGCGCCGGGCCTGCGCCGGTGTCTGGAAGCGCAGATCATGGACTGGGCGGACGACGTGGCGTACTCGGTGCACGACGTCGAGGACGGGGTGCTGGCCGGGCGGATCCGGTTGCGGGTGCTGGCCGATCCGGAGGAACGCGCGGCGGTCGCCGAGGCGGCGGCGCGGCATTTCTCCACGCTGTCGGTGTCCACTTTGGAGGGTGCGGCGAAGGAACTGCTCGACCTGCCGGTGGTCGCCGAACTGGTGCGGGCGGAGCCGGACGGTTCGCTGCGCGCCCAGGTCGCGCTGAAACGGCTCACGAGCGAACTGGTCGGCCGGTTCGCCTCGGCCGCGGTCACCGGCACGCGCGCGGGCTACGGCGAGGGCCCGCTCACCCGGTACGCCGCGCGGCTGGCGGTGCCGGAGCAGGTCGGCGCGGAGGTGGCGCTGCTCAAGGCGCTGGCGTTGCGGTACGTGATGAGCGACCGCCGCCGGCTGGCGATGCAGGACGGGCAACGCGAGGTGATCACCGAACTGGTCGCGGCGCTGTGCCGGCGCGCGCCGGATGCCCTCGACCCGCTGCTGGCCCCGGCATGGAACGCGGCCCCGGACGACGCGGCCCGGCTGCGGGTCGTGGTCGACCAGGTGGCCTCGCTCACCGACGCGCAGGCCTACGAATGGCATCGCTGGCACACCGGACGCCACGGCACGGCACCGCCTGCCGAGCGGTGAGAGGGCCGTGGTTGCGGCGGGTGGTCTAGAGCGGCGCCGCCCGTTGAACGGTTGCGCGCGGAGCCTGGCGCGGCAGGCGACGCGGGACGGTCGCCTAGGGGAACGGCGGGGTGCGCACAGCCTCGTGGCTGGGTGAGGTACGGACCTGGGTGCGGCTGGGGCACGGCGGGGTGCGAGGGGCGGTGCCTGGCGACCGGGGCGAGGTACGGGCCTTGGTGCGGCAGGTGTTGGGAGTGGTGCTTCTTGCCGAACGGGGCCGCGGAACGTGGTGTGCAGCGATGCCATCTGCCGAACGGTGCGGTGTGAAGCGCGGCGCGGCGGGCGGTAGGAGCGGTGCCGCCTGCTGAACGGTAGGTGCGCAGCCTGGCGGCGGGCGCGGTGCTGCCCTGTGATCGGGGCCTGGGGAGGTGGGCGGCGTGGAGCGGTGCTTCTTGCGGAGCCTGCGCGGCGGAACGTGGCGTGGAGCGATGCCGCCTGCTGAAGGTGGATGCGAAGCCTGGGGGCGGGCGCGGTGCTGTCCGGTGATCGGTGCGGTGCGGTGCCCGGGGAAGTGGGCGGCGTCGAGCGGTGCTGCTCGCCGAGCCCGGGCCGCGCAACGCCGTGCGTGGTGGTGCCGTCCAGCGACCCGTGTGGTGCCGAACCGGACCCACCCGACGGCACCAAACAGCAGCACCTGCCGAACCGGGAGCAGGGGAACCACCCGTTCCGGTACGGTCGCCGCATGGCCCTGGACAGCCACCTGACCTTCACCCTGGCGTTGCACGGTGCGACCGCGACCCCGGGAAGCGACGCGTGCTTCTCGCCCTACTCGGCGGCCAGCGCGCTCGGTCTCGCCGAGCAGGCCGCGCGCGGGCGCACCGCGGAAGAGCTGGCCGCTGTGCTGGGCCGGGACCAGAGCGGGCTGCTGCACGCCGCCTCGGAGCTGGGCGACGACGTCCGGCTGGCCGTCGCGAACACGCTCTGGGCTTCGGACCGGATCACCGTCGAGGACAGCTTCCGGACAGCCCTTCTGCGCTGGCCCGGCGGCAAGGCCGAGACCGCGCCGTTCGAGACCGATCCCGAGGGCTCGCGCGGGCGGATCAACGCCGACGTGGACCAGACCACTCACGGGCTGATCCCGGAGCTGCTGCCCGAAGGCGCGATCCACCCGAACACGCGGGCCAGCCTGGTCAACGCGCTCTACCTGAAAACCGCCTGGCGGCACCCGTTCCCCGAGCACGCCACCGCGGACGCCGACTTCCACACTCCCGACGGCGTGCGCCAGGTGCCGACGATGCACCTGGACGAATCCGTCGGCTACGCCCACGAAGACGGCTGGCAGGTCGTCCGGCTGGCGGCCGAGGGCGGCGTCGAAACCGTGCTCCTGCTGCCCGACGACGACCTCGAAAGCGCCGAATCCGCGCTCGACGGACCGTCGTTGCGAGCGCTCGTGGAAAGCCCGAAGCAGCACAAAATCAAGCTGTCGCTGCCCAAGATCTCCCTCGACGTACGCACTGATCTCGAACGGGCGTTGCAGGGCCTCGGCGTGCGCGAACTGTTCACCGAGGACGCGGATCTCACCGGCCTGACGCCGGACCGTCCGCTGTGGGTGGACAGCATCCTGCACCAGGCCGTCCTCCGGCTGGACGAACAAGGCCTCGAGGGTGCCGCCGCCACCGCGGTCCAGATGCGCACGATGTCGCTCATCTCCGGCGAACCGCTGGAAGTCCGGTTCGACCGGCCGTTCCTGCTGCTGGTGCGGCACGCCGAAACCGGCGCGGTGTACTTCTTCGCCCGGGTGGTGCGCCCCGCGTGAGCGTGTTCCGGCCCGAAGCAAACCCCGACGCGAAACGCGAAGCACCGCCGCGCGAACCAGCGGTCGCCGCCGAACCGCGGATGCGCCAGTCCTGGGCCGACGCCGGGATCATCGGCGCGTACCTGGCGTTCTCGGTGCTCCTGTTCGGCGGCCTGTGGGCCGACCTCGGCCAGGGCTACCTGTGGAACAGCGCGTCGGACCAGAACCTGTGGGAATGGTTCTTCGCGGTCACCGCGAAATCGGTGCAGCACCTGGAAAACCCGCTCACCAGCAGCCTGCAGAACTACCCGCTCGGCGTGAACATGATGGCCAACACGGCCATGCTGGGCGTCGGCATCCCGCTCGCCCCGATCACGCTCGCCTTCGGCCCCACGGTCACCTGGACGATCGTGCTCACCGGCAGCCTCGCCGGCAGCGCGGCGGCCTGGTACTGGGTGTTCTCGCGACACCTCGTGCGGCACCGGGTGTCCGCTGCGATCGGCGGCGCCTTCGCCGGGTTCGCGCCGCCGATGATTTCGCACGCCAACGCGCATCCGAACTTCGTCGCGTGGTTCCTGCTGCCGTTCATCGCGCTCAAAGTGATCCAGTTGGCGCAGGGCCAACGCCCGGTGCGCAACGGGATCTGGCTCGGCGTGCTCACCGCGTACCAGATTTTCCTCGGCGAAGAGCCGTTGCTGATCTTCGCGCTCGGCTTCCTGATCTTCGCGGTCGCGTATTGCGTTTCGCGACGACGCGAGGTCAAGGCGATGGTGCGGCCGGTGCTGCTCGGCGGCGGCATCGCGGTCGCGCTGACGCTGGTGGTCGTCGCGTTCCCGTTGTGGTGGCAGTTCTTCGGCCCGGACAGCTACACCGGGCTGGAGCACGGCCAGGTCGGCAACGACACCGCCGCGATGACCCGGTTCGCGACCCAGTCGGTGTCCGGGCAGCCGGAGGCGGCGGCCGCGGTGTCGCTGAACCGCACCGAGGAGAACGCGTTCTTCGGCTGGCCGCTGATCGTGCTGATGGTCGTGGTCACGGCGTGGCTGTGGCGCGAGGTCGTGGCCCGTTCGCTGGCGATCTCGATGTTCCTGATGGCCTGGCTTTCGCTCGGCTCGGAAATCACCGTGCTGCACGAGAACACCGGCGTGCCCGGTCCGTGGAAACTGCTGGCGGGCCTGCCGTTGTTCGAATCGCTGCTGGAATCCCGGCTGGCGATGGCGTGCGTGCCCGCGATCGGCGCGCTGCTGGCGATCGCCACCGACCGCGTGTTCACCGCCGCCGAAAAGGGAGAGACGAAACTGCCGGTGCGGCTGATCTGGCTCGGTGCGGTCGCGGCCGTGCTGCTGCCGATCGCGCCGACCCAGCTGCTCGTGCAGCAACGCCCGCCGACGCCCGCGTTCTTCGCCGACGGCACCTGGGAGAGCTACGTCGCGCCCGGCGGCACCGTGGTGCCGGTGCCGCTGCCGAGCTCGGGGGAGTCGGAGCCGCTGCATTGGCAGATGGACGCCGGCCTGCGGTACGCGATGCCCGAGGGCTACTTCGTCGGACCGCAGGGCCCGAACGACAAACGCGGCCGCTACGGCTCCTACCAGCGGCCGACCTCGACGCTGCTGGACCGGGTCCGCGACACCAAGGAGGCGCAGCCGGTCACCGACGCCGACCGGAACCAGGCGATCGAGGACCTGCGCTACTGGAACGCCAGCGTGCTCGTGCTGATCCCGCGCGAGCACAGCGACGCCTACCGCGCCACCGTCGACCTCCTGCTGCGCAAACCCGCGCAGTACATCGACGGCGTCTGGATCTGGGATGTGCGCCCGATCACCGGGCATCGCTGACGCTGTCACATCCCGCGCGGCTGTCCCGTTCCTCCTGTCGAACGACTCAGAAGGAGGACCCGACATGCCTCGTATCCCGGTCAAACGAGCCGCTGACGGCGGCCCGGTGCTCAAGCTCTTCTACCGGATCGCCGGCAAGCGGTACGGCGCGGTGCCGGAGCCGATGGCCGTCGTGGCGCACCACCGCGGGCTGCTGCGGACCAGCATCGCGCACGAGCTGCTGGCGGAGAAGGCGTCCAAGCACCTGCCCGCCAACGTGCGCGAGCTCGCGGTGTACCGCGTCGCCACGCAGATCGGCTGCTCGTGGTGCGTCGACTTCGGCACCATGCTGCAGCGCCACGACGGCCTCGACATCGACCGGCTCAAGCACATCGACGAGTACGCGACGTCGCCGCTGTTCACCCGCCAGGAGCGGCTGGCGCTGGCGCTGGCGGACGCGATGTCCGGCCCGACCGTCACGGTCACCGACGAGCAGATCGCCGAGCTGGTGGCCGAATTCGGCGAGAAGGGCGTCGTCGAGCTGACCTACCAGATCGGCCTGGAGAACTCGCGGGCGCGGATGAACAGCGCGCTCGGCATCGTCGACCAGGGCTTCACCTCCGGCGACGCCTGCCGCGTCCCGATTCCCTGACCCCGGAAAGGTCCGTGAAGGGCTCCTTGAGGGAATCTGATTCCCTCAAGGAGCCCTTCACAGACTACTGCTCCGGCCGGGTGATCCGGGCGAGCTTCTCCGGGTTGACCTGGTCGTAGACGCCGGCGATGCGGCCGTCGCGCACGCTGAACGTCTGCACGCGCTCGTCGAGGGCCAGATAGCCGTCGACCGCGGGCAGCCGCGGCAGCCACAGGCCGAGGTCGCCGTTGACGAGCACCGGCCGCCCGTGGTCCATCGTGCCCGGCGCGTATTTCGCCAGCACCCCGAGCACGAAGCGGGCGACCTTGTCCGGTCCGACGATCATCCGGCGGCTGGTGCGCGAGCGGCCGTCGGAATCGCCGATCATCACCACGTCCGGGTGCAGCAGTTCGGTGACCGCTCGGAGGTCGCCCGCCAGCAGCGCCACCACGAATTTCTCCAGCACCGGCTGCTGCTGCGCCAGGTCGATCCGGGCGGGCGGGTCGGCGTCCTCGACCGCGCGGCGGCCGCGGGAGGCGTGCTGGCGCGCGGCCGCCGGGCTGCAGCCCAGGACGTCGGCGATCTCGGCGAACGGCACCGCGAACGCGTCGTGCAGCACGAACGCCACGCGCTGCTCGGGCGTGAGCCGGTCGAGCACCACCATCGCGGCCATGCGCAGGCCGTCGTCGCGCACCGCCGCCTCGAGCGGATCCTCGCTCGCCGGCGCGCCGAACGGCGTGACGATCGGTTCGGGCAGCCATTCGCCCACGTACTTCTCGCGGCGCACGGCCGCCGACCGCAGCCGGTCGAGGCAGATCCGGCCGACCACGGCGGTCAGCCAGCCGCGCAGGTCGCGGATCCCGGCGCGGCCCGCGTCGTCGAGCCCGGACAGCCGCAGCCAGGCCTCCTGCGTCGCGTCCTCGGCGTCCGCGCGGGTGCCGGTGAGCCGGTAGGCGGCGGCGATCAGGTGCGGCCGGTGCGCGTCGAACTCGGCGGCGAGGTCCTCCAGCGCGGTCGTGGTGCTCATGTCCCGAGTGTGCCGCACGGCGCGGCGGGAGGGAGAACTATTGTGGTCGCGTGGCAGGACGGATTCGGGAGAGCGATATCGCGGAGGTGCGTGAGCGCAACCGGATCGACGAGGTCGTGGGGGAGTACGTCGCGCTGCGCCGTGCCGGCGGGGGCAGCCTGAAGGGCCTGTGCCCGTTCCACAACGAGAAGACCCCGTCGTTCAACGTGCGCCCCACTCACGGGACCTTCCACTGCTTCGGCTGTGGCGAGGGCGGCGACGTCATCAAGTTCATTCAGAAGATCGACCTCGTGTCGTTCGTGGAGGCGGTCGAGCGGCTCGCCGACCGGGTCGGGATCCGGCTGACCTACGAGGGCGGCGGCGCGTCGGTGCAGCGCGACCGCGGCACCCGGTCCCGGCTGATCGAGGCGCACCGCGCGGCCGCCGAGTTCTACGTCGAGCAGCTCGGCACCGAGGAGGCGCGCGCGGCCCGGGACTTCCTGACCGAGCGCGGGTTCGACGCCGCGGCGGCCAAGCAGTTCGGCTGCGGGTTCGCGCCGGGCGGCTGGGACAAGCTCACCAAGCACCTGCTGGGCCGCGGGTTCGAGGTGAAGGAACTGCTCGCGTCCGGCCTGTCGAAAGAGGGCCAGCGCGGGCCGATGGACCGGTTCCACCGGCGGCTGGTGTGGCCGATCCGCGACCTCGGCAACGACGTCGTCGGCTTCGGCGCACGGCGGCTGTTCGACGACGACCGGATCTCGGCGAAGTACCTCAACACGTCCGAAACGCAGATCTACAAGAAGTCGCAGGTGCTGTTCGGCCTCGACCAGGCCAAGCGGGAGATCGCGCAACGGCACCAGGTCGTGGTGGTCGAGGGCTACACCGACGTGATGGCGATGCACGCGGCGGGCGTGCCGACGGCGGTCGCGTCCTCGGGCACCGCGTTCGGCGAGGACCACATGAAGGTCCTGCGCCGGCTGATGATGGACGACGACGCCTTCCGCGGCGAAGTGATCTTCACCTTCGACGGCGACGAGGCGGGGCAGAAGGCCGCGCTCAAGGCGTTCGAGGGCGACCAGACGTTCGCCGGGCAGACCTACATCGCGGTCGCGCCGGACGGGATGGACCCGTGCGAGCTGCGCATCGCGAAGGGCGACGCCGCGGTGCGCGACCTGGTGGCCCGGCGCACGCCGCTGTTCGAGTTCGTGATCAAGAGCATGCTGAAGCAGTTCGACCTGGATTCGGTCGACGGACAGGTCGCCGCGCTGCAGAAGACCGTGCCGATGGTCGCCGCGATCAAGGACCGGGCGAGCCGGGACGGGTACGCGTCCAAGCTCGCCTGGTGGGTCGGCTGGCAGGACGTCGCGCAGGTGGTCAACCGGGTGCGCGGCGCGGCCGGGGCGGCGGCGCGGCGCGGCCCGGTCGAACCGCAGCCGCGGCGGTCCGCGGCCCGGCAGGAAGCCCCGGCTCCCGAGCCGGAGAAGCAGGATCTGCCGCGTCCCGCGCCGAACGACCCGCGGTTCGTCGGGCAGCGCGAAGCGCTCAAGGCCGCGCTGCAGCAGCCCGCGATCGCCGGTCCGGAGTACGACTCGCTGCCGGAAGAGGCGTTCACGCACCCGGTGTACATCGCGGTGCACCAGGCCGTGCTGAAGGCGGGCGGGGCGGCTTCCGGGCTCACCGGGCCCGCGCTGCTGGACGCCGCGTCGGCGCACTGTCCGGAAGGGACGGTCCGCCGCGTGCTCAGCGAACTGGCGGTGGAACCGTTGCGCGCCTTGGGAGAAGTGGACTCGCGCTACATCTCCGGCGTGCTCGCGGGCGTCCAGGAGAACCTGGTCGGCAGGCAGATCGGCGAGATCAAGTCGAAGCTGCAGCGCCTGTCGCCGGTCGAGGCCCCGGACGACTACCGGGCGTTGTTCGGCGACCTGGTCGCGCTGGAGCAGTACCGGAAGTCGCTGCGCGAGCAGGCCGCGAGCGGGTGGGAGTGACGTGGGACTGCTGAACCGGTTCTTCGGCCGCGGGCTGCCCGAGGGGTTCCCCGGCGAGCTGGCCGAGGGCGAGGAGCCGGTCGCGGTCGCGCCGGTCGAATCCGGCGGGCACCTGGTCGTGACGTCGCTGGGCCTGTGGATCCCGTCCGGCGACGGCGCGCGGCGGGTCGGCTGGCACCTGGTGGGCAAGGCGACCTGGGGCGACGGCGTGTTCACGCTGACCGAATCGGAGGAGACCGGGCGGGCCGGCGCGGTCGCGGTGCTGGCCGACCGCCAGCCAGTGCGGTTCCGGCTGCCGCGGCCGGGGAAGGTGCCGCAGCAGGTGCGGCTGCGCGTCGACGGCTCGGTGCGGGGAAGGCACCGGCACGAGTTCCCCGAAGGCGGCGCGTGGTTCGTGCAGCGCAAGGTTCCCGGCCGCGACGGCGTGGAGCTGCAGGTCCGCCCGGATCCGGGGACCGATCCGGAGCTGGTCGAGGCGGTCGCGGCGGAGGTCGCGGAGAAGCTGGCCAAGCGCGCGGAGTAGCAGTACGCTCGTACTCAGTACGTCTGTACTGTTACTGGCGGGAGGCTGCTCATGTGGGATCCGGCGAAGTATCTCGACTACTCCGACCTGCGCGGCCGGCCGTTCTACGACCTGATCGGGCGCATTTCGGCGGACTCGCCCCGCCGGGTGGTCGACCTGGGCTGCGGCCCCGGCACCCTGACCCTCGACCTGGCGCTGCGCTGGCCCGACGCGGTCCTGGAGGCACTGGACAGCTCGCCGGAGATGGTCGCCGCGGCCCGCGAACGCGGGGTGGCCGCCGAGGTCGGCGACGTGCGGACGTGGACGCCGAAACCGGACACCGACGTGGTCGTCTCGAACGCCGTCCTGCAGTGGGTGCCCGGGCACGAGGACCTGCTGCGCCGCTGGGCCGCGGAACTTCCCGCCGGCGCGGTGCTGGCGGTGCAGGTCCCCGGCAATTTCTCGGCCCCTTCGCACGCCATCAGCCGTCAGCTGGCGGCCTCTCCGGCCTGGGCCTCGCGCCTCTCGTCGGTGACTTTGCGGGCGGAAGACGCCGTCGGCGAACCCCGCGACTACGCGAACCTGCTCGCCGATGCCGGATGCGTGGTCGACGCCTGGGAAACCACCTATGTGCAACGGCTTTCCGGCCCGCGCGCGGTGCTGGAGTGGATCACCGGAACCGCACTGCGCCCGATTCGCGCGGCCCTGAGCGACGAGGACTGGGCGGCCTTCCAGGACGACCTCGCCCCGCTCCTGGACGAGGCCTACCCGCCGCGCCCGGACGGCACGACCTGGTTCGAATTCCGGCGGATCTTCTTCGTCGCCAAGATCCCCGGCTGATGCCGTACTGGAACACTAACGTCGCCCGCCATCCCGGCATCCTGCGCGCGGTGCCCGCCGGATGCTCGACGGCGCTGGACGTCGGCTGCGGAGACGGTCTGCTGGTACGGAAACTGGCTCTCGCGGCGGCCGAGGTCACCGGCATCGACCAGTCGCCGGAGATGGTCGCCCAGGCTCGTTCGCGGTCCTCCGACACCTTCATCGAAGGCGACTTTCTCTCCGCTGACCTGGGCACCTACGACTTCATCTGCTCAGTGGCCACCATCCACCACCTGGACTTCGAAGCGGCCCTCACCCGGATGCGAGACCTCCTGAACCCCGGCGGCGCCCTGGTGGTGGTCGGCCTGGCCCGCGACGCGACCGCGGCGGACCGGGCAGCGACGATCGCGGCCGCACCGATCGTGCGCATCGTGAAGACGCTCCGCCGCGCCCGCGGCCCGGAAGGCATGCCGGCGATGCGGCCGAGCATGAGCTACCGGGAAGTCCGCACGTCCGCGGCGCGCGTGCTGCCCGGAGTGCGCTACCGCAGACACGTGCTGCGCCGGTACTCGCTCACCTGGCGCAAACCGGCCTGAACCGGGACCTCTCAGCCGTTCCCGCGCCCGAACCTCTCGCCGAGCTTCGCCCGCGCCACCCCGGCGGCCCCCTGGACCATCGGATGGTCGGCCAGCTTGCGATAGGTGCGCACGATCTGCTCGTACCGTCCCCGGCCGGCCTTGGTGCCCAGCACGTATCCCAGGCCCACGCCCAGCAGGAACTTCTTCATCGACGGCCACACCTCTTCCTCAGCAGGACTTCCGACTGTCCATTGTCCAACACAACCGCCTCCCGTGCGGAGCCGCCGAAAACCCACCCCCCTGTGCGAGGGCGGAACGGCATGGGCTAAAGTTCTTCCTGTCAGCCCGGAGTGATCCGGACCGGCAGAGCACGATCCCCTGTAGCTCAACTGGCAGAGCATTCGGCTGTTAACCGGAGGGTTCTTGGTTCGAGTCCAAGCGGGGGAGCCAAAGCCCAGGTCTTAGACCTGGGCTTTTTTCGTTGCCCGGGAGCGGGGGCGATTCACTGTCGATTTTGACGGTCGTCCAGGCGGTCGGCCTGCCGGTGGCACGCTGCGGCAGCCGGGTGGCAGTTCGGGGCGTGGAGCGGACACTGGGAAGGCCGCTGCCGCTCCTGGTGTGACGGCCCCGCTCGATATGTCGATTCGTTGCTCGGTGCGTGCAGGCGACGCCCTGGCGGCTTCGAGTTGCTGATCGAGCGCTGGAACCGGGCCCGGCGTGAGCGGGGCAGCCCCGTTGTCGCGCTGCGGGGCCCGCCATTCCCGCGATCCTTGCTGCGTCTTAACAGGCTCGGTCGGCGTCAACCCGGAACCCTGATCCCCGCTGCTGAACCCCGCGGACACCATTGCCGACCTGCTCAACAAGACCATCAGCGGGGATCGGGCGCGCAGCGGGTTGATGCCGGCTGAATCCGTGAAGATCCTCTCGGCAAGCGGGGAAGCACACCGCGCAATTAAGATTGCGCGCAATATGATAGCTCTGCATAAATTCACACGCTATCAACACGCCTGTCGGCGGCACGATTGTCGCAGTTGCCAGGAGGGTCCGGCCCCGGCGCGAAACAGAGGTGCCGGGCTGTCGCCTTTGCGGTGCATGTCCATCCGCGACTTGCTGGAGCGGTTTAAAGACGTATGGAAAGTCATCACCAAGTTGGGCACCCGCGATCAATTTGCCCCATGGTGCAACCATGTGGTTCAAGCAGCCTGGCAACGATATGGGCGCCGACCTCCCCAGGCGACTTCGGACCGCTCAGGAATCGCGCTCGCTAACGGTATGTCTCTGTTAGTGTCACCTGACGAAGCCATTCGAGAACTGAGGGTAGGAGTGGGCCACTCGCGGCAGGGGTGGTTGTGATTGCGGGGAGAGAACCGACATGACAGACGAGTCGAGCGGGGAGTCGTCCGGAGTTCAAGAACTTGCCCGAGCCGTGTTTGTCCCGACCAACCCCGTGATGCCGGGCGATGTCCAAGCGCAAGTTCAGCTGCGACACATGCAGGACGGTCGTACGGCTCTTCTTGCGTACAGCTCGAAAGACTTGCTCGTGGCAGGCTGCGGACCGGAACAGGGCTGGATCGCCGTCCCAAGTGAGCAGTTGGTCGGTTTGCAGCAGTTGGTCGGCTTTGACGTGGTCGCTGTCGACGTCGACGTACCTGAAGAGTGGCGCGTGGCGGGTTCTGCAGCAGAAGGTGACGTCCGATGAGCGGTGGCTTCGATATCAAGGACCTGAACCGCTTGGCCGGGACGCTCGCTCAGGGGGCAGAACAATTGGAAGGTCTGGCAGGAAAAGCGCCGACGATACCCGACGCCGGCACATCGACGGCCGCAGTTGGAAGTTGCCTGGCGGCTCTCGGCGACGTGATGTCAAAGGTCGTACAAACGGCCGCCGGCGCTGCCGATCGCGCCCAGGCGGGAGCGAAGGAATATCAGTCTGCTGACGACAACGCCCGTGAGTCCATGAACGGCACACGGAGGGCGCTCTGATGCCGATTGATTTGAAGGTCGTTGGTGACGAGAACTCGTGCCGTAGCGCGGCCGATCAACTAATGAGCCTCGCAGACGGGATAACGCAGGGCGGAACAGCGTTTCACACGGCTCGCAGCGAATCCGAGACCTTGTGGACGGGCCAGGCAGGAGACGCGTTCCGCGAACGGATGCAACCGGCCGGTGAGAAGACCGACGATGTCGCCGACAGCAGCCGCACCGCTGCGCGGAATCTCCACGCGTTTGCGGATGACTTGACTACGGTCAAGGCGCGGATGGCTCAGGCGCGCAATATCGCAGCGAGCGCTGGGTTGACAGTAAATGGCGATACGATCGCCGATCCCGTCGCCCCGCCGTCACCTCCGGCGCAACCAAGTGCGCCGGGTGGCAATTCATCCGCGCCGAACCCCGGTGCCGTCCAGGCGCAACAGGATTATCAGCGCAAGCAGGCGGCGTTCAAGCAAGCGCAAGAGACCGCATCGGACGCGCGCAAGCTGGAACAGAACGCGCACAACACGCTTGAACAAAAAATGAATGCATGGGACACCATGCTCAGAGACGCCGCCGATCAGCGTTGCTGGATCGCCGCCGGCACCGTCACCGGCATGGTCGGCACAGCGATCAGCCAAGCCGACAAGTGGGGAAAGATCGCATCTGCGCGCAACGCGCAGGTTGAACTGTTCAAGCGCATCGCCGCGAACGCGGAGGATCCCTTCGAAGAGGCGGCGGCAGCCCGCGCCGCTGGAGTTTTTGAACCAGGAGCGACAAAAGCGCAAGCCGCACTCGACGGAAACTTGAAGTGGGCCGAAGGGCTCTCCGGAATAAAAGTTGGCGACGTCCTTTCGGCAAGTCTGAAAGACATCCCAAGCATTGGCTCCAAGCTGCCGGAAATCGCCGAAAAGCTTCCAGTCGTAGGTGGCGTCATCGCGCTAGGCCAGACGGCATGGGACAGCCGGAACGCAAAGAACCCTGGCGACGTGGCAAAGGCCGTGGGCGCGGACCTTGGCGGTTACGTCGCGGGATCCCTGGCCACAGAAGGTACTCTCGCCGGATTCGCTGCAGTCGGTCTGGCGGGAGGTCCAGTGACCCTGGCCGCAGTCGGCGTCGGCGTGGGGGTGGCGTATGGAGTTGGGGAAGTGGTGAATCACTGGCCGGAGGTTTCACACTGGGCCGAGAACACGGCGTCCGACATCGGTCATGGCGTGTCCAGTGCTGCGCACTCAGTTGGCCACTTCTTCTCCTCGATCTTCTGACGGGAAAGACGACCGACCATGACTGCTTCCGGCTTGCCCCCTCAGCCAGACCTCGAGACTGGACAACCGCGTCCGCCGCGCGCACCGACAAATTTTGCGGCGAACGAGTCGACGCCGACGGACCGGCCCCCGCGTAAGCATCCGCCAACGCCGGACGCGGAAGGCCCGGTATTGGAATGGCGGCAGGACAGTGGACGCGGAGCGGTGCAGTCGGGCGTTATTGCGGCCGTTATCGTCGCGGTCGTGCCTACGGTGGAGACACAGGGGTTTTCCTGGGCTGCCACACCGTATTGGTGGCCGTTCATCGCACTCGCAGGAGTGCTGATCTGGCTGATCATGCGGGGCAGTTGGTTGGCGGCTGGCGCATGCTGGGTGCAGAACAAGGACAAGTGGGTCAACACCTACAACCTGACCGCCGTCGACGTACACGCCAGCGGCGTCAACATGATGTTGCGTCTTCAGGACACAGCGGGCCGCGATATCGGATCTCTCAAACTGAAGGACGTGCAGGCGAATCAGAAAATGTGGGATCTCGTGTACAACGGAATTCTCCACTCGATGGCCCAGGGAACCGCTAACCCATCAGAGAAAGCGCGCACGATTCTCAAGCTCCCAGGAGGCCGCGGACTCCACCGAGACGGCAGCTAGTGGTTGCGCCCGTTAGTTCGTCGGGTCGTAGCCAGGCGGCAAGGGTCCCCGGGATGGGCCGGGTCGCGGTTGGCTCGCGACGGGACCGCCGCGGGAAACGGGAACGCGGTGCCGCGCGCGACGACGGTCCGCGCGGGTGCCTGGTGGAGATCGGTGAGTTCCTGGTGGATGTGGCCTCCACCGTCACCTGGCCGTTCGTCACGGTGTGGGCCCTGTTCCGGCTCTTCAAACGCGACGGGCCGAAACGTCATGCCGCGATCCCGAGCGGACCCGCAACCGGCGAGGCATACCGCGTCGCCGAAGCCCTCAAGCAGAATCCCGGCGAGATCGCCGTCGTCCGCGGCAAGACCCAGCTCGCGCTCGTCGAACTCGCCGGTCCCGGCGCGCAGCCGGCCGTCGTGGGGGAGTAGGCGCCGCTGCGTTACCGGAACAGGACGCGCGACGAACTCACGACCGTCGCCGCGTATGTACTGGAATGATCTCCGGCACGCTTCCGGGCCTGCTCAGTGGAGTCCGCTATGGATGGGACCGGGTGCGCAGGGTTCGGTCGGCCAGGGTGAGGACCGTCAGGCCGAGGCTGATGCCGATCATGATCCAGGCGATGAGGTGGATTCCGCTGTCGCTGACCTGGTGGTGGAAGACCATGCCGGTGATGGCGGAGGAGGCGATGGAGCCGACGTAGCCGAAGGTCCGCAGCAGGCCGGCCGCGGTGCCGAGCTGTTCGGGCGGGGCGTGGGTGTAGAGGGCGGTTTGGTAGCCGGCGACGGCGAAGCCAGTGGAAGCGCCGAACAGGAACGTGAGGATGGCGACGGTGCCGATCCACACGCTGGAGTCGAGCAGCAGCACCCCGGCGGAGCCGGCCAGGGCCGTCGCGGCGGCGGCGATGGCCGGGCCGCGCACCATGTTGCGGCGGGAGACCAGCGCGATGACGATCCCGGAGATCAGGGTCATCGGCAGCAGCAACAGGCCGGAAGCGGATTCGCTGTAGCCGCGGACCGCTTCGATCCACTGGGTGACTCCGTAGAGCACGACGTACTGGCACAGCATGACCAGCCCGAACAGCACGTAGGTGTTGGTCAGTGCCGGGCGCGCGGCCAGCAGGCGCACGTCGAGGAAGGGACTGGCCGCCCGCAGCTCCCAGAGCACGTCGAGGATCCACAGCGCGATCGAGAGCGCCAGGAGCCACCAATGCGCGGTGGGGAGTTCGAACAGGAAGGCCAGCAGGGCGAGCATCGCGGTGGCGAAGCCGAGGATGCCGATCAGGTCCAGCCGGGCGGCGACGTCGCGCAGGCCGCGCCATTCCCGTGGTCCGTCGGGCTGGATCCAAGCCAGGGTCGCGACGAGCGTGACGAGCGCGACCGGAAGGTTGACGAGGAAGACCGCTCGCCACCCGAAGGCGCTGACCAGCAGGCCTCCGGCCGGCAGACCCAGCGACGCGGTCGCGACGCCGGCGATCTGGAGCCCGCCGAGCACGAGACCGGGCGGCTGCTCCAGGCCGGCTTCGCTGGCTCGTTCGCGGATCAGCAGCATCGCGGTCGGGTAGGCGCACGAGGTTCCGAGGCCGATCAGGACACGGCTGATCACCAGGGTCAGCAGGTCGTGCGCGACCGCCCCGACCAGTCCGCCCGCCGCCACGGCCACGATGCCGGCGACCAGGACGCGGCGCGGGCCGAAGACCTCCGCGGCCTTGCCCGCCGTGGGTTGCGCCACCGCACTGGCCAGGTACAGAGCTGTCACCAGGGCCGCGGTCTGTCCGATCGAGACGCCGATGCCGTGCGCGATCGGGACCAGCGCGGTGGCGATCAGCGAGCTGTTGACGGGATTGAGGACCGAGGCGAGGTACAGCGGCGTGGTGAACCGCCACGAGAAAGGGCGCTGCGCAACCGTCTCGGACGGCGTCGCCGGTGTCATCGGGAGTTGGTGGCGAGCAGTGCGAGGACGTCGTCGGTGCTGCCGGTCTCGGCCCGCTGCGGGAAGTGGTGGGTCACCGCGAACTCGTGCCGGTCCGCGAGGGGATCGGCCATCGCGTCGGTCGGGGTGGTCACGTGGAAGCCGAGTTCGAAGGCCTGTTGCACGGTGGCGGCGACACCGTCGCTGGTCGCGACACCGGTGACGACCACCTGGGTGACGCCCTGTTCGCGAAGATAGCGCTCGAGGTCGGTGGCGGTGAACGCGCCAGGGGTGCGCTTGGTGATCAGCTTGTCGGGCGCGCCCAGTTCGGCGACGACCGGCAACGCCTGCGCCGGCAGCTCGAACGGTGCTCCGCTGGGATTCCGGTCGCTGCGCACGCCGGGCGCCGCGGCGACGTTGACCAGGACAACGGGCAGGCCACGGCTGCGAAAGGCGTCGGCCAGCCGGGCGGCGCGGGCGACGACGTCGGAGGCGGCGTGCGGCGCCAGGTCCATGCCGACGCTGCCGGCCTGCAGATCGATGACGATCAGGGCCGTTCTGGGGTCGAGGGCGGTAATGGGCATCGGGCTCCTTACGGGAAAAGTCGATCGAGCACCTTGTGCGCCGCGGTGAGGGTTTGCCGCTCGGCGGGCGTGAGCGTCTCGAGCTGTTTCGCCAGCCAATCGGCGCGCTTGCTGCGGGCTTCCGCGACGAAGGCCCTGGCCTCGTCCGTGGCGGCGACGACTTTCTGGCGGCCGTCGCTCGGGTCCGGCGTGACCGTCACGAAGCCGCGCTCGCGCAGGACGCAGACCGTCGCGCCCATGGACTGGGACCGGACGCGTAGCCGGTTCGCCAGCACGGTGATCGTCATCGGCCCCTCCCGCAAGACATATCCCAAGGCCTCGGTCTGACTGGCGGTCAACCCCTTCCGGCCGCCCTGCTCGCGCAGCGCCCGCTGGGCTCTGCCGAGAACCTCGCGCAGCGACTGGGCCAGGTCTGCAGTGTCGGTCACGTGGTTCACGGTAGCAGGTATGAAGGTAACCTACAAAGCTTTCCTTCGTACCTCCGGACTGGCGGCCTCGATGGGCATTTCGGCATCGTCGGCCACGAAATGGGAATTGACAGCAAGCCTGAAGGTGAATACGCGGCGTGCGATCGCGTATTTCCGGGCCGATCGAGCCTGCTTTTACTGGGCTTATCGCAAATCTGCGGGGACGACGTCCCGGACGGCGAAGGGTTCGATGCCGACGAGGTCGAACTGGTGCCGAGTCGGCGTATAACTGGACCAGGCTGGTTCGGACGCCGAAAGCCGGTGGTGACGAGCGCGGGAGGGCGCACTGCGATGACGGCGAGCGGGGACCTGGCGGCGGCGATCAGGGCGGCTGCGGTGACCCCGGCCGCGGCGGTCGACGCCTATTGCGCGGCGCTGGACGCGATGCGTCGAGCCGTCGATGGCTGGGAGACCAGAAAGGAGTGGGCGAGTTTCGCCTTCACGGCGCTGCGCGCGGCTGACCCGGCATTGTCCGAACCGGCTGCCATCGAATTGACTGGCGCCTATCTGCGGCTCTCGGCGCCCACGGTCGCCCACGCGGTTTACGCGAGGCTGCCGAAGCGGACACCGCCCGGCTGGCAGGCGGACCGGGTGATCGGGCGGTTTCTGGTGGAAACGATGAACGGCCTGCGGCGGGACATGGAGGAGGCCGTGGCCGTCGTCGACGAGACGCACCAGGCCGCGGCCGCCGCCATGCTCGGTTTTTATGACGCGGTAACCGCCGCGGTGGCTGCCGCCGCGGCGGCCGGGTTGTCCTCCCGGCGGCTCTGCCGGGTCACGCGCATGCCGGGGTCCACCGTGCTGGCGATGGCCCGCCGACCCGCCGGCGAACGGTTGAGCGAGCGCTTTCTGGGCTGGGTCGCAGGTTCGCGCCCGGGAACGGTCAGCGAGGCCGACTTGGAGCTGTTGGGCGAGCGGCTGGCCAAGATGGGCGTCGGACCGCAGGCGGCACGCGCGGCCGGCAAGCTGCTGCGCGCACTGGAACTGTTCGCGGTCGCCGGTCCGCGCTACGTCGGGGATGCCGCCGAGCGGCAGCAGTGTGTCAGCACCGAAATCGAGATCATCCGCACCGCCCCGGCCCGACATCCTGCCGAGTTCTGGCGCTCGCTGACGCCAGGCAGCGGGTGAAGGCGGTCCAACACCGCGTCGCGCCGGTTCTGCGCCTTCCGCGCGTCATCAGGCCCGAAACGGTTGTTCACGTCGGCAAGAATCAGAAAGATGTGCGCGGCTTCGGTGCGTCGAAAACGAGGCAGTGCAACGGGTTTTCTCCGGGGTCGGGCGGGAGGCGACAAAACCAGGTGCGGCAGCAGACGCCGGCCTGCTAGCTTGGCAGAGCACTCCCGGTGCGAAGCCTCGCGGTTACTTCACTGTCCGGAAACCACCGCAGGGCAACCTTTTTCTCGGGAGCCACAACTTCAGATGCGCCCGGTGCGCAGGCAATGGTTACTTCCACTGTTAATGGGCGGGTTGCGGGTTCGAGTCCCGTCACCGCGGGAAACCGCGGGGTAGCTCAATCGGCAGAGCAGCTTTGTCACCGTCGCCGACTTTTTCTCGGGCCGCATCTGGAGATTGCGACTCCTCTCGGCACAACGAGGGGTTGGGGGACATGCCGAAGTTCAACATCGCCGGCCTTCGGGCGGCGGTTTCGTCGCCGGTCGTCACCGCGCGAACTCTGTCCGGCCGTACCTATGAAGGCGGCGCGGGTTACGCGCGCGACACCAAGAGCGAACTGTTCCTGCTCGCCGTGACGAACCTGGTCAGCGAGAACACGTTCTACGAGACAGCGGACGAGCGCGACATCCGCTACGCCGAACTCGTCCGGGCGGCGACCGTGGCCGATCCCGAGTGGACTGCCCGGTTTCTCGCTTGGTTGCGCAGCGGCGCGAACATGCGCACCGCGGCCATCGTCGGCGGCGCGGAATTCGCGAGGGCTCGGCTGGACGCCGGCGAGAACGGCATGTCGCGCAACGTCGTCGACAGTGTGCTCCAGCGCGCCGACGAGCCCGGGGAGATGCTCGGCTACTGGACGAGCGTGCACGGCCGGACCGTGCCCAAGCCGGTGAAGCGCGGCGTCGCCGACGCCGTCAAGCGGCTCTACAACGAGAAGTCGTTCCTCAAGTGGGACTCGGCCGCACGGGGCTTCCGGTTCGCGGACGTCCTCGGCATCACCCATCCCGACACCCGGGCCGACTGGCAGAACGCGCTGTTCGCGCACATCCTCGACGTCCGGTTCAACCCGGACCGCGAGATTCCCGCCGAACTCGAAGTCCTCGGTTCGCGCGCGGAGCTGATGGCGTGGCCGGTGGAGGAGCGGCGCGAGCTGTTCACCACAGGAAATCTGGACGAAGCGCGGTCGCGGCTGCGCCAGGCCGGGATGACCTGGGAAGCGCTCGCCGGATGGCTGCGAAGTCCGCTCACCGCCGCGGTGTGGGAGGCGATCATCCCTTCGATGGGCTACCTGGCGCTGCTGCGGAACCTGCGCAACTTCGACGAGGCCGGTGTCTCGGACGAGGTCGCCGCGACGGTCGCGGCGAAGCTCGCCGACCCGGACGAGGTCGCCCGGTCTCGCCAGATGCCGATGCGGTTCCTGTCCGCGTATCGGGCGGCGCCTTCACTGCGGTGGGCATGGGCGCTGGAACAAGCGATCACGCTGTCGCTGGCGAATGTGCCCGAACTGACTGGCCGGACTCTGGTGCTCGTCGACACCTCGGGCTCGATGAACAGCAGGTTCAGCAAGGACGGCACTCTGCTGCGGTGGGACGCGGCCGCGGTCTTCGGGATCGCGCTCGGGGCGCGCTGCGAGCACGCCGACGTGGTGTCGTTCTCCAGCGACTGGGGAAACCAGCCGCCCTCGGTCCAGTTTCCGGTGAAGCGAGGCGAATCCCTGCTCCGCGCGGTCGACCGCTGGAAGAGCGGCGGTTACTTCATCGGCGGCGGCACCGACACCGCCGGGGCGATCCAACGGCACCTGCGTCCGGGCTTCCACGACCGAGTCGTGCTCCTGACCGACGAGCAGGCCGGCTTCGGCGACGTCGGCTCCGCGGTCCCGCAGAACATGCCGCTGTACACGTGGAACCTCGCGGGCTACCGGACTGGCCACGCCCCCAGCGGCGGCCGGAACCGGCACACGTTCGGCGGGCTGACCGACACCGCGTTCCGGATGATCTCGCTGCTCGAGGCCGGCCAGAACGCCGTTTGGCCATTCTGATCGGCGTCGCGCAAGGGCGTTCGAGACTGGGGCTCGCCGGCTCCGGTCTCGAACGCCCAGTCGGCCGCCACCCCGGACGATCGCAAGGAGCGGAAGCTGCGAGCGATCGCGCTGCCACGGTTCGGATAATGTGCGGGAAACGAACGCATCTCAGGAGTGCGACGTGGCACCCGCGAGAGCCTCGACCACCTTTCGCGCCGTGGCCTTGGCCGAGCCGGGGTTCTGGCCGGTGACGAGGTTGCCGTCGGTCACCGTGTAGGAGACGAACGGCAGCTTGGCCTTCTCGTAGAGCGCGCCGCGCTCCTTCGCGCGGTCCTCGGCGTTGTACGGCACCAGCTTGTCGACGCGGGCGAGCACCTCTTCCTGCCAGGCGAAGCCGGTCATGTGCTTGCCGTCGATGAGGTAGCTGCCGTCGGACAGTTGGGTGTCGAGCAGGCCGCAGTAGCCGTGGCAGACCGAGGAGACGATGCCGCCGCGTTCGTAGATCTCGCGGGTGATGCGCTGCAGGCCCTCGGAGCCGGGGAAGTCGTACATCACTGCGTGGCCGCCGGTGAAGTAGATGGCGTCGAAGGCGGCGGAGTCGATCTCCTCGGGGCTCTTCGTGGTCGCGAGGAGTTCCATTTTCGCGGGGTCGGCACGCCAGGCCTTGGCGGTCTTGTCGTAGTTGGGGAACTTCAGCGACCGCGGCTCGAGCGGCACGGCGCCGCCTGCCGGGCTGACCAGGGTCTGCTCGAAGCCTTCCTCGTCGAACACGTGCCAGGCGTGCGTGAGCTCGGAGAGCCACAGCCCGGTGGCGTGGGACGGGTCGTCGTAGTGGCCGACGTTGGTGACGACATGGAGGATGCGCTTGGTCATGGCTGATTTTCCTTAGTGCGGAGCGGTTGGCTGGGCCGCGGGCCGCGCTTGCGGCCGGCCAGTCGCTCGATTCGGGCCGGCGTCAGCGGAGCCGGACGGGTGGCGGGCATTTCGTTCTCAGCTCCGCTCCTGGACGGAGGTGGGCACCGGCATGTGCAGGGCCAGCTGTGCTTCGGTGGCGACGTCGAGCTGGATCGTCCGGACCGGCTTCAGCGAGCGCAAGTCGTCGCTCATCCGGCCCTTGCCGAGCCGCAGGTCCAGGCCGCGGGGGAACCGCGTGGCGCCCGCGGCCAGCTGGTTGATCTGGCTGGTCGTGGAGTGCCAGGCGCCGTCGATCGTGGTGTAGGAGGTCAGGGTCGAGACGTGCTCGCCGGTGCGCCGGACGGTCTGCTTCGGGGTGGGCGCGGCGAGGGCGAGGTCGAGGCCGCCCTCGTCGTCGGCGACCCGGAACGAGGTGCGGTCGGTGTCGATGTCGACGTCGAGCTGGGTGACCCACTTGGGGAAACCGTAGCCGTCGTGGCCGCGCACCTGCGCGATCTCGGTGTTGACCGGAAGCGAGAGCACGTAGGAGTGCAGGGAGTCGTTCTTGAGCCCGGCGGCCAGGTCGAGGAACCCCAGCCCGCCGTGCCGGGCCGGTTTGACGGCGATGCCGACGGCGGCCTCGGTGTAGAAGTCGATGTCGCACACGTCGTAGCGGAAGGCCATCACCGAAACGATCCCGAGCCCCGGGGCGAGCTCGAGCGGGTCCAGCTCCTTCGGCAGGCGGGCGCGGATCGCCTTCGCCGGCGCGAGCATCGTGAGCCGGGCCGTGGAAATGCGGTAGTAGAAGTTCGGCGTCAGCGTGGGCCCGATGCGGGAGTCCACGCGGGTCTTCGGCATCCGGCGGAAGAAGTCGACGCTGCTGACCCTCGGGTCCCGGGCGACCTCGTCGAGGTCGGTGTCCATCCGGAACCGGTCGTAGAGGCCGCCTTCGGGGACGGGGACGAGCCGGCCTCCGAGGTCGACCTCTACGGTCCGGCCGGGTTTCGTGCCGGTCGATGCCATGGACTCTCTCCTCTGATGTAAGCAGTGCTAACACCGAGGATGACACGGCATGTGAGCACTGTCAACACCGGTCGCGCGCCCGGGTCAGGGGCCGATCGACGCGATCGCGAGGAACGCGCCGCGCACCTGCTCGGCGATCTCCTGGTCTGACGCCGCCTGCAGTTTTCCGTCGAGGTACAGGCAGGCGAGCCCGTGCGCGAGCCCCCAGCCGGCCGACGCCAGTGCCGAGGTGTCCGCCTCGGGGGAGACCCGGGCGAGCGCGGCGGCCAGCAGTTCGTGCAGGGCGTCGGCGGCTTTGACCCGGTCGTCGTCCGCGTCGTCGCACGGCTTGCCGAACATCACGCGGAAGAGCGCCGGGCGCCGCAGGGCGAAGGCGACGTAGGCGACCGCGAATTCGGCCAGGTCCGCGAGCGAGGCGGGCGGCTCGCGTCCGTCGCCGAGGTCTGCCAGCAGGTCGCGGAAGCCCTCGGCGGCCAGTGCGGACTCCAGGGCGTCGCGGTCCTTGAAATGGCGGTACGGCGCTGTCGGCGACACCCCGGCCCGGCGCGCGACGGCACGGAGCGAGAAGGGCTCGCCGGCCTCGAGCATCTCCATCGCGGCCGACAGCAGCGCCGCCCGCAGGTCGCCGTGATGGTAGCCACCCTTCTCGGAAGTTGACATCGCTTACTTTGCCCTTCTACGGTGGTGTTAGCACTGTAAACATACCGCATGTCCGGAGGAGCCGAGACCCGATGTCCCCCCGCACGAACGCGCGTCCCTTCGACGTCGTGCTCTTCGGCGCCACCGGCTTCACCGGCGGCCTGACCGCCGAGTACCTCGCCGCCCGCCTCCCGTCCGAGGCGAAGCTCGCTCTGGCCGGACGCAACCCGGCGAAGCTGGAGGCCGTCCGCGGCCGTCTCCTGCGGAGCAACCCGCAGCTGGAGGACCTCGCGCTCCTCCAGGCCGACTCGTCGGACCGCCAGTCGCTGTCCCGCGTCGCCGAGTCCGCGCGCGTCGTGATCACCACAGTCGGCCCCTACCTGGAGCACGGCGAACCGCTCGTGGCCGCCTGTGCCGCGGCCGGCACGGACTACGTCGACCTCACCGGCGAGCCCGAGTTCGTGGACCGGATGTACGCCGAGCACCACGCGACTGCCGAGCGGACCGGTGCGCGCATCGTCCACGCGTGCGGCTTCGATTCGATCCCGCACGATCTCGGTGCGCTCTTCACCGTCCAGCAGCTGCCGCCCGGGGCGCCGGTGACCCTCCGGGGAGTGGTTCGCACGAACGCCGCCATCTCCGGCGGGACGCTGCACTCCGGCTTGGGCCAGCTGTCGCGACCGCGCGCCATGGTGCGGGCCGCGTCCGCCCGCCGCCGGCTCGAGCCGCGGCCGCGGGGACGGCGGGTCCGCACTCGCCTCGGCCTCCCCGGTCGCGACCGGGTGCTCGGAACCTGGCTGATCCCGCTGCCCACGATCGACCCCGAGGTCGTCCGGCGGTCCGCACTCGCTCGCCCGGACTACGGACCCGACTTCGCCTACTCCCACTACGCCGGGGTCCGGCGCGTCGCGACCGTCGCCGGCGCAGTCGCCGGTTTCGCCGCCGCCCTGGCCGCCGTGCAGGTCCCGCCGCTGCGCCGCGCCATCGGCCGACGCCTCCCGCAAGGCGAGGGGCCGGCGGCGGAGCGCCGGGAGCGCGCCTGGTTCACCGTCGACTTCGTCGGCGAGAGCGGCGGTCAGACCGTGCACACCCAGGTCCGCGGCGGGGACCCCGGCTACACCGAGACCGCCAAGATGCTGGCCGAGTCGGCGCTGTGCCTCGCCTTCGACGACAACCCGCCCACCGCCGGCCAGGTCACCACCGCGACCGCGATGGGCGAGAACCTGCTGCGCCGGCTTCGCGACGCGGGCATCGCCTTCACCGTGATCACCACGACGGCGGCACCTCATGACGGACGCTGAGAAAACCGGTGCCAGCGCGCCGATTGTCCTCATCTCGCCGGCGATGGCCGTCGGCTCCGGCTACTACCGGCCGCTGGTCGCGGAGTTCGAGCGACGCGGGTGGCCGGCCCGAGCGCTGCGCCGGCGAGGGTTCGAGCGCGGCGAGCCGCGGGCGAGCCGACACGAGGATTGGGCCTACCGCGACGAAATCGACGACATCGCCCACGCAGTCGCCGCCGCGCGGGCGGAGTCGCCGGCGCGGCCAGTGCTCCTCCTCGGGCACAGCCTCGGCGGCCAGCTCGTCGCCGGGCACGAGCTCACCCGGCCGCCAGCCGACGGGGTGATCACCGTCGGCGGCGCGATCCCGCGCTATCGGCATTTCGCTTGCCGGGGTCTCCATCTCGCCGTCATGGCGGCGCTCGTCGTCCCGGTGGCGACCGCGGTTTTCGGCTACCTCCCGAAGCCGGCGTTCGGCGGCCCCGGTGCGCGTACGTTCATGCGCGAATGGGCGCGCATGGTCCTCACCGGCCGGCCGCCCTACCCGGTCGAGCAGCCGATCACCACGCCGTCCCTCGTCATCAGCCTGGGCGAGGACCGGCTGTCCCCGGTCGGGGCCGTCGACGACCTCGCCGAGCGACTCTTCGCACCGGACTCGGTGACGCGCTGGCACTACCCCCGCGACCAGGCGCCCCCGGGCGCGACCAACGACCACATCGGCTGGGTCCGCACCCCGGCCGCGGTGGTCGACCGCATTGTCCGCTGGTGGCCCGGCGCCGCTCGCGGCTGAGCGGCCGCCGACCCCCGTACTTCAAGGAGACCGAATGCACACCGTCCTCGGCGCCGGCGGACCGATCGCCGACGAGCTCGTGAAAGAGCTCCATCGCACGCACACCAAGGACATTCGCCTCGTCAGCCGCAAGCCGGCGCGGGTCCACGACACCGATGAACTCGTGGCCGCGGACCTCACCGATGCCGAGGCCGCCAGCCGGGCCGTCGCGGGCAGCCAGATCGCCTATCTCACCGTCGGCCTGCCCCTGGATTCGGAGCTGTGGGAGCGGCAGTTCCCCGTCATCATGCGCAACGTCATCGACGCCTGCGCCGAACACGGGACGAAGCTCGTCTTCTTCGACAACACCTACATGTATCCCGGGACGCCGGAGCCCCAGACCGAGTCGACGGCCTTCGCGCCGGGCGGTCGCAAGGGACGCGTCCGCGGCGAGCTCGCCACCATGCTGCTCGAGGCCATGCGGACCGGCCGGGTGGAGGGACTGATCGGCCGCGCCCCGGAGTTCTACGGCCCCGGTCCGACGAAGAGCTACACGAATTCGCTGGTGTTCGACCGGATCAAGGCGGGCAAACGGCCGTTCGTCCCGGTCAACGCCCACGCCAAGCGCTCGCTGATCTGGACCCCCGACGCGAGCCGGGCGCTGGCGCTGCTCGGCAACACGCCGGACGCCTACGGCCAGACGTGGCATCTGCCGATCGACCCCGACCGCAAGACCTACGCCGAACTCGTCGAGATCGCCGGCGAGACCGTCGGCCGCGAGCTCGGCTACACGGTGCTGCCGATGCTCGCGTTCCGCATCGGGCGGCGCTTCGTCAAGCCGCTCGACGAGATGTACGAGCTGCTCGTGCGCTACCGCGGCGACAACATCTTCGACAGCTCGAAGTTCGCTGCCCGGTTCCCCGGCTTCCGGGTCACTACGTACCGGGAGGGAGTGGAGCGGATCCTCGCGGGCTGACCGCCTGGTCGTCCGGCTGGCTGCCGGCGCGTGCCGCGATGCCGAACCGGTTCCGGTACTCCGACGGCGTGACGCCGGTGGCGCGCTGAAAAAGCCGCCGGAAGTTCGACACGTCGAGATAGCCGACGCTGCGCGAAATCCGCGCGACCGGCTCGGTGGTCAGCTCCAGGGACTCGCGGGCCTTCGCGATGCGCGCCGCCTGGAGGTACTCCGTCGCCGTCAGTCCGGTGGCCTCCTTGAACCGCCGCTGGAAGGTGCGCGGATGCATGGCCGCGGCCCGGGCGAGGTCCTCGACCGAGTGCGGCTCGTGCAGGGCGGCGTGCAGGCGGATCTGCACCTCGCGGATGTCGGCGTCGCCGTGCTGGAGCCGAGGCGTGAACTCGCGGTAGAGCGACTGCCGCCGACGGGGCGGGTCGGCGAGGACGAAACGCGCGGTGTGCAGCATGACGCTGGGGCCGAGCATCCGGTCGACCAGCGTGAGGCCCAGGTCGACCCAGGCGAGGATCCCCGCGGCCGTCACGATGTCGACGTCGTCGATCACCATGCGCGAAGCGTCCACCCGGACTTTCGGGTAGCGCCGGGCCAGCTCCTCGGCGAACGCCCAGTGGGTCGTGGCGTCCCGGGAGTCGAGCAGACCGGTCTCGGCGAGGACGAAGACCCCGGCGCACACGGCGCACAGGGTCGTGCCCTCCGCCCGCAGCCCGCCGAGCCAGCCGGCGAGCTCGCTGACCGGCCTCATGAGCTCGGGCACGACGAGGCTCGGCGGGATGACGAGGTGGCTGAGCCGGTGCTGGAGTTCGGGATGGGTGTCCGAGGTGCAGGCAAGGACCGGGCCGGCGCCGGTCGCGGACACGGTCCAGGTGCTGACCCGGATCACGCTCGGCGGATCCGCTGACTCGACGGCGTACTCGCTGGCGACGCGGAAGATGTCCCGGAGGCCGTGGATCGCCGACACCTGGCAGTCCTCGTACTCCAGGAGGCCGACCTCGCCGACGATCCGCGCGCCGGTCTCGTCGACGTGCGGACCGGTGGCGGTCGGGCTCATCGTCGTCTCCTCGGTGTCCGTGGCCGGCGCGGGGACAGACCTGTGCTGAGTCTGCCCCCACGGTCCCGCACGGTCACTTCTGGCGCAGCGCCTCTCGCAGCGTGTCGATCGCCAGCTTCCGGGCGACGTTCGTGGCCGGGGTGTCCCGCAGGCTGTCCAGCAGCAGGAAATCGTGGACAGTCCCGCTGATGCGGACGGCAGTCACCTCGACGCCGGCCTCGCGGAGCTTGTTGGCGTAGAGCTCGCCTCCGTCCCGCAAGACGTCCGCTTCCGCGGTGATGACCAGCGCGGGCGGCAGTCCTTTGAGGTCTTCGAGAGTGGCCCGCAGGGGCGAGGCGTACTTTTCCTCGCGCTTGCTCTCGTCGGTCGTGTACGCGTCCCAGAACCACTTCATCCCGTCGCGGGTGAGGTAGTAGTGCTCCGCGAACTGGTGGTACGACTGGGTGTCGAAGTCGGGTCCGGTCACCGGGTAGAGCAGGATCTGCGTCTTGAGCTCGAGCCCGCCGCGGTCCTTGTTCATCTGCGCGAAAACCGCGGACATGCATCCGCCGACGGACTCGCCGGCGACGGCGACACGGGAAGTGTCGAGACCGCGGTCCGCTCCGTTCCGCTGAAGCCACTGGCCGACGGCGTAGTTCTGCTCGACCTGCGTGGGGTACCCCTTCTCGGGCGCCCAGTCGTAGACCGGGAAGACACCGGCCGCGCCGGCGCCGACGGCGAGTTCGCGGAAGAGCCGGTCGTGGGTCTTGTCGTCGCCGAAAACCCAGCCGGCGCCGTGGATGTAGAACACGACGGGCAGCGGGCCGGCGGCGCCCTTGGGCTTGATGACGCGGGTGCGGACGGCGCCCCATTCGCCCGCGTCGACGTCGACCCACTCCTCGTCGACGTCGGGGCGCTCGACGCCCTCGCCGCGCTGCAGGTCGCTGAGGATCTTGCGGCCCTCCTCGGGCGGCAGTTCGTAGATGCGCGGGTGCGGATCGGTGTCCTCGGTGAGCTGCCTGGCCTCGGGCTCCAGGTACGGCGTGGTCGGATCGGGAAGGTCGGTCATCGGAAGTCCTCTCCTCGGATGCCCTCGCTTGCGTCCGCGACGCTACGGACTGCTCGAGTCCGGACCGAGTGCCGCGCACGACTCCCTTCGAGGTGATCGCGACACCCCGGCGCGGCGAGCGCGGCCGGGCGGCCGATCCGCATGAACCGTCCACAATGGACGAGAATGGTCCCGCTGCGCGGTTTCTTCCGCTTCGCCGGTTTCGCCCCATCGGGGGCGGCCTGCTGAAAAACAACGGAAACATTCCCGTAACACCGCGCGGTTAACTTGCAGCGGCCAGTAGCCGAAAGCGAGGAGTTCCAGCGTGGTCGATACCGGAAGCACGACGTGGCTGCTGGTCAGTGCGGCGCTGGTGATGCTCATGACGCCCGGTCTCGCGCTGTTCTACGGCGGCATGGTCCGCGCGCGGAGCGTGCTGAACGTGATGGCGATGACGTTCGTCTGTCTCGCCACGGTCGGCCTGATCTGGGTGGCCTACGGCTATTCGCTCGCGTTCGGCTCCGACTGGCTCGCCGGCCTGCTCGGCACCCTGCGGCTCGCGGGGCTGCGCGGGCTCGCCGAGCAGACCGTCACCCTCGGCGGGGCCGTGGTGCCGCTCTACGCGTTCGTCGCGTTCCAGATGATGTTCGCGATCATCACCGTGGCGCTGCTCGCCGGCGCGATCGCCGAGCGGGCCCGGTTCTGGACCTGGACGTTGTTCTCCGTCGTCTGGGTGACGCTGGTGTATTTGCCGGTGGCGCACTGGGTTTTCGCGCCCGACGGGTGGATCGCGGCGAAGCTGCACGTGCTGGACTTCGCGGGCGGCACCGTCGTCGAGGTCAATTCCGGCGCCGCCGCGCTGGCGCTGGCCCTGGTGCTCGGCCGCCGGCACGGCTGGCCGAGGCAGGCGGTCCGGCCGCACAACCTGCCGTTCGTGATGTTCGGCGCCGGGCTGCTGTGGTTCGGCTGGTTCGGGTTCAACGCCGGTTCCGCGCTGGCCGCGAAGAACCTGGCCGCGACGTCGTTCCTGAACACCGCCGTCGCGGGCGCGGCCGCGGTGGTGGGCTGGCTGCTGGTCGAGCAGATCCGCGACGGGAAGCCGACCACCCTCGGCGCGGCGTCCGGCGCGGTGGCCGGGCTGGTGGGGATCACGCCCGGGTGCGCCTTCGTCGAACCGCTCGGCGCGATCGCGATCGGCGCCGTCGCGGGTGTGGCGTGCGCGTTCGCGGTGAGCCTGAAGTACCGGTTCGGCTTCGACGATTCGCTGGACGTCGTGGCGGTGCACGGGCTCGGCGGGTTCGCCGGGACGCTGCTGATCGGCTTGTTCGCGACGGCGGACGTCAATCCGCAGGGCGCGAACGGCCTGTTCTACGGCGGCGGATTCGGCCAGCTGTGGCGCCAGACGGCGGGAACGCTGGCGGTACTAGGGTATTCGTTCGCGGTGACCCTCCTGATCGGCTGGGTCATGCACAAAGTCCTGGGATTCCGGATCGACCGCGAGGCCGAGATCGACGGTGTCGACGAAGCCGAGCACGCCGAAGGCGCGTACGAGCTGGCAATCCAGTCCGGACGCCGGGGGAGCGCGCCCGCCGGTGCGCCGGGGACGTCCCGGCCGGCGCGCGAGGAGACTCGATGAAGCTGCTGACCGCCGTCGTCAAACCGTTCGTGCTCGACGATGTCCGGACGGCTCTGCAGGATCTCGGCATCGCCGGGATGACGGTGACCGAGGTGCGCGGCTACGGCAGGCAGAAGGGGCACACCGAGGTCTACCGCGGCGCCGAGTACGCGGTCGACTTCATCACCAAGTACCGGCTGGAGATCCTGCTCGACGACGACCAGGTCGATACCGTGCTGCGCACGGTGCTGGAGACCGCGCACACCGGCAAGATCGGCGACGGCAAGATCTGGGTCACGCCGGTGGAGACCGTCGTGCGGGTCCGCACCGGCGAGCGCGGCCGCGACGCGCTGTAGCCCGCGCGCCCGCCGGGTCAGAGGTGCTTGCCGAAGAACTCGGCCAGTTTCTCCGTCGCCGCGCCGACCGCGGCCGGCCGGTCGTAAAGGTCCACATGGGACGCTCCGGCCACCCGGAACATCTCCTTCGGGCCGGTCGCCCGCTGGAACGCCTCGATGCTCATCCACGCGGTCTCGGCGCGCTCGCCGACGATGGTCAGCAGCGGCCGCGGGCCGAGCAGCGAGAGCGGTGCGAAAGCGTCGAAGAACGCGAGCCGGTCGATGCTGTCCCAGGTCAGCGTCGTGGCGGACCGGGGGTGCGCGCCGCGCGGGGTGCAGTAGTACTCCCAGCCCTCGTGGGCGTGCTCGCCGGCGGTCCGGGCTTCCTGTTCGTTCGCGGGGAAGACCGGCAAGCCGCCGGAAGCGGTCCGCGAAGCGTTCAGCATTCCGTCGAAGACCGCCGGGTCCTGGGTTCCGTCGGCGCCCAGGCGCAGCTGGCGGGAGACGTCGGCGGCACTGACCGTGGCGACGGCTCGCACGCGGCGGTCGGTCGAGGCGGCGGTCAGCGAGTAGCCGCCGGACGCACAGATGCCTAGCAGGCCGATACGGGCTGGGTTGATGTCCTCGCGGCCGGCCAGGCAGCTGACGGCGGCTTTGAAATCCTCGACTCGTTGAGCCGGGTCTTCGAGTCCGCGCGGCAGGCCTTCGCTTTCGCCCTGGTAGGCGGCGTCGAAGGCGAGAGCGGCGTAGCCGTGCGCGGTCATCAGTTCGGCGTACGTGCCCGCGGTCTGTTCCTTGACGCCGGTGCCCGGGTGCCCGACGACCAGCGCGGGATGCGGGCCGGGGGCGTCCGGGAGGTAGAGGTGGGCGGCGATGCGGAGGTTGTTGCTGGGGAAGGAGACGTCGTTTCGCATGCCTCCAGCTTCGGCGCGGTCCACGGCCGCGACCAGGGACAGTGCTGCCTATGCATCCCAGTACCAGGCAAGCGGATCGGCGCACCCCGCACACTGGAGGCATGGCAAACGAACTGGGCGACTTCCTGCGTGCCCGCCGGGCGGCGCTCGATCCGCGGCAGGCCGGGTACCCGGACGACGGACGGCGGCGGCGCGTCCCCGGGTTGCGCCGCGAGGAGCTGGCTCAGCTCGCCCACCTCAGCATCGACTACATCGTGCGGCTCGAACAGGGTCGTACGAAGCGCGTGTCCCGGTCTGTGCTCGACGCGCTGGCCGACGCCCTACGCCTCGCGCCGGACGAACGCGCGTACCTCTTCGCGGTCGCCGACGTCGCGCCGGTCTCGCCGCGTCTCCCGGCCCGGCCCGAGGTCGCGCCCCGGTTGCGGCAGTTGCTGGACACGATGCGCGACGTGCCAGCCATGGTGCTGCACCGCCGGATGGACGTGCTGGCCTGGAACCGGGGGAGCGCCGCCTTGCTCACCGATTTCGGGCTGCTGCCGGCGGCGGAAAGAAATCTGATCCGGCTGACCTTTGTGGACGAATCGTTCCGGTCGCGGTACGCGGACTGGCCGCGGGCGGCGCGCGAATGCGTCGCGGTGCTGCGGATGGAAGCCGGCCGGACACCGCACGATCCGGCGTTGAACACACTGGTCGGCGAGCTGAGCGTGCGGGACCCGGATTTCCGGCGGTGGTGGGCGGATCACCAGGTCCGCGGGCCGCGAGCGCTGTCGAAGGGGTACCGGCATCCGGTGGCCGGCGAGCTCGAGCTCGACGTTCAACAGTTCACAGTGGACACTCATCCGGAGCAGCTGCTGGTGGCCTACACGGCGCAACCGGGCTCGCCGAGCGAGGAAGCGCTGCGGTTCCTGCTGCAGTGGTCTCCCGAGCGAACCCGCTGAAATTCGGAGAAGACGCCCGCGTTCTCGACGGGTCGCTGCGCCGCCTTCCCGGCGGACGCAGCGCTTTCACCTGCGCCGACCCTTGACTTCAACACGTGTGTCGATAACATGACACTCATGTAAGAGGGCGGGCAATGGGGCCCGCCCGTCGAAGGGAGACCACCGTGCGCAGCGTGCAACGACGTATTTCCCGGATCGCGGCGGTGGCGTCCGCCGCGGCGCTCGCGCTGGCCGGTGCCGCGGCCGTCGCGAGCGCGGCCGACGGCTGGCCGCTGACCCCGCGGGCGGTGCCCGGGCTGCCCGGCGCCCCGGCGGAGGCGGACCTGCCGGACGCGGCCTCGGCGAGCGGTGCGCAGTGCCGCGACTATTTCTTCCCGGTCACCGAACCGGGAAGTTCCGCTGTGCTCAAGGAATTCGGCCAGCTGTGCACGTCCGACCCGGCGCTGCTGGGCAAACAGCCGGTGCAGGTCCTGATCCACGGCGGGACCTACGACCACACTTATTACGACTGGCCGTATCAGCCGGACCGCTACAACTACGTCCGCTACATGACCCAGCGCGGCTTCACGACGCTGAACCTCGACCGGATCGGATACGGCCACAGCGACCATCCGCTCGGCGCGAGCCTGAACTTCGACGTCGCCGCGAACACCACGCATCAGATCGTGCAATACCTGCGCCAAGGCGGCCTGGGTGCGTCGTTCGGCACGGTCACGTTGAACGGCTACTCGATGGGCGGCCTCACCTCGCAGGTCGAGGCGGGCACCTTCCACGACGTCGACGCGCTGATGGTGCACGCCGTCGGACACGGGCTGCTGACCCCGGCTTCGACCGCGCGGCTGGGCACTTTCGCCTATCCCGCGCTGCTGGACCCGAAGTTCTCCGGGCAGCCGTGGGCGGCCGATCCCGCGTATCTCACCAGCATTCCGGGCCGCCGCACCATTTTCTACGGTCCGGCGTCCACTTTCGACCCCCAGCAGCTGACCGTCGAGGACGCGACGAAGGACACGATGTCGGCCACTGAACTGGCGGACATCACCCTGCGCACCTACACCGACCAGACCAAGAACATCGACGTGCCGATCCTGTGGTCGCCCGGCCAGTACGACAAGATCTGGTGCGGCACCACTGACGACTGCGACACCGATCCGATGTCCGCGAACGAGCCGGGCTACTACCGGCCGGGCATGTTCACCAAATACATCGTGCAGAACACCGGCCACGCGACGCTGCTCGGCTACGGCGGCGTCGACTACCTGAACGAGATCGTCGGCTGGCTCGGGGCGCACGGCATCCACGGCGTGCGGTGAGCGCCCGGGTAAGCTGCGGATCATGTCCACAGCAGAGCGGGGTAAGGGAAAACGCAGCGAGTTGCGCCGCACGCTGGTGACTTCGGAATTGCTCGACACCGCGACCCGGCTGTTCGCGGAGAAGGGCTACGAGGCGACCAGCCTGCTGGACATCGCGAACGCGCTGAACATTTCGCGGCCCGCGCTGTATCACTACGTGAGCAAGAAGGAAGACCTGCTCGCGATGCTCGTCGAACAGGTCACGAACGGGTTCGCCGAGGTGCTCGCCCAGTTCAAGGCGCGCGACGATCTCGCGCCGTCGGAGAAGATCGCCGACGTCGTCGGGCTGATCGTGCGGCAGCGCGCGGAGCATTCCGACCAGTTCCGCATTCTCGACCGGTCCGAGTCGATCCTGCCGGAACCGCTCGCGGGCGAGCACCTGCGGGCGAAGCGCACTGTCCTGCGCGAGTTCACCGCGCTGGTGGAGGCGGGCATCGAAACCGGCGAGTTCCGCCCGGTCGACGCGCGCACCGCCGCCTTGTCCCTGCTGGGCATGTGCAACTGGGTCGCCTGGTGGTTCCGGCCCGGCTCGGACGTCGAAGCGGTCGTCGCGACGATCACCGGCCTGGCGACGTCGATGCTCGCCGCCGGCGACCGTGCCGGGCGCGGACGCCAGGACGCCAAGACGATCGCCCAGATCCGCGTGCTCCTGGACCGTCTCGAAGGCTGACCGGGTTCCTGCTCCGGCCGTGCGGCGCACTCCGCGCCGCACGGCCTTTTCGCATGTCCGGGGCGGGGTTCCCGGTTCGGATCCTCGGCTGGCCCGGTCTCATGACATGAGTGTCGAACTTTCGACATAGCTATTGAACTTTCGCTCGGACCGGCTTACCGTCATTCGCATGACGTTGCCTCCACCTGCACCACCGACGACCCCGTACGACGAGGTCAGCGTGCTTGCCTACCGGCGTGCCGGGTTCTGGGCGGGGCGGTCGCTGCCGGCGGAACTGCTCGACTCCGCCCGCCGGCACGGGACGCGGACCGCGCTGCTGGCCGAGGGCCGCGCGTGGACCTACGACGAACTGTTCGACGAAGCCCAGCGGTTCGCGGCCGGGCTGCTTCGCTCCGGCGCGGCCCGGCCGGGCGAGCCAGTGATGTTCCAGATGGGCAATGTCGCCGAGACGGTCGTCGCCTACCTGGGCTGCCTGTTCGCCGCCGCGCCGCCGGTGTGCACGCTGCCGCAGCACGGAACGCGCGAGATCGGCCTGCTCGCGGCGCACGTCGGCGCCCGCACGCTCCTCGTGCAGGCGGATTTCCGCGACGGGCGGCTGCGCGCTCAGGCCGAACGGCTTCTGGCCGAGGGCGCGGTCGCCGAGGTCGTGACGTGCCGCGGCGAACCGATCGGCACGGCACCAGCCTATGCCCGGCTGGTGCGCGAACCGGTCCGGGAACCGTTGCCCTATCTCGAATCCGACCTTCTCCGGCCGGCGGTCTTCCAGCTTTCCGGCGGCACGACCGGCTTGCCGAAGGTCGCGCCGCGGCTGCACGAGGAATACGCCTACAACGCCCGCGCCTGGGCCGCCGCGATGGAGATGGACGAGCGCTCCCGTCTGCTGTATCCGTTGCCGCTCATGCACAACGCCGGGATTTCGCTCGCGCTCCAGCCGTCGATCTTCGCCGGCGCGACGCTCGTGCTGGCGCCGTCGGCGGACGTCGACACCCTGCTCGACCTCATCGCCGAGCACCACCCGGACGTCCTGCCGCTCGTCCCGCCCGCACTCGCGGTCCGGCTGCTCGAATCGGCGCGCGCGCAGCGGACCGATTTCTCCGGCCTGCGCGATTTCGTCGTCGGCGGGCAGCGGCTGCCGGTCGAGGTCGCCGAGCGGCTGCGCGACGAGCTGGGCATCCGGATCCGGCAAATGTTCGGCATGGCGGAAGGGATGTTCCTGCTCACGCCTGCCGGCGCGAACGAGGCGGTGCGCCACCACACGGTCGGCGCGCCGATCTCCGCGGCCGACGAAATCCGGATCCTCGACCCGGTGTCCGAGGACGAGGTGCCAGACGGCGAGGTCGGCGAATTCGCCGCGCGCGGGCCGTACACGATCCGCGGCTACTACCGCGCCGACGAGCACAACCGGACCGCGTTCACGCCCGACGGCTTCTACCGCACCGGCGATCTGGCGCGGCGGCACGTCACCGCGGAGGGCGTCAGCTACTCGATCGACGGGCGGATCAAGGACGTGATCAACCGCGGCGTCGAGAAGATCTTCGCCGAGGAGGTGGAGGAGATCATCGTCGCGCATCCGGACGTGGTCACCGCCGCGCTCGTCGCGATGCCCGATCCGGTGCTGGGCGAGCGGGCCTGCGCGTATCTCGTGCTGGAGGACGGCGCGGCGCCGCTGACGGTCGAAACGCTGGGCGCGCACCTGCTCGCCCGCGGGCTGGCGAAATACAAACTGCCCGAACGCGTCGAGGTCGTGCCCGCGCTGCCGCTGACAAACGTCGGCAAGGTCGCGAAGAACCGGCTGCGCGAGGACGTCCGGGCGAAACTGGCCGAAGGGAGCGCGCGATGACCCGGCGGGTGACCGTGCTCGGCGGCGGCCCCGGCGGGCTGTATGCCGCCCGGCTGCTGAAACTGCGCGAGCCGGCTCTGGAAGTGGTCGTCCACGAACGCATGGACGGCGCGCAGGGCACGTTCGGGTTCGGCGTCGGCCTGACCGAGGCCACCATGCGCAATCTCGAACAGGCCGATCCGGAGACCGCGGACCGGGTCCGGGAGGTCAGCTACGTCGGCCACGAATTGCGGTTCGCCGCCGAGGACCGGTCCGTGTGCCTGCACGGCGCGCGGAACCTCGCGGTCGGCCGCGCCGCGCTGCTGCGAGTCCTGACCGAAGCGGCGACCGAGGTCGGCGTCGAGTACCGGGCCGGGTCCCGCGCGGATCTCGGCTCGGTGAACGGCGACGTCGTGATCGCGGCGGACGGCGTCGGCAGCGGGACGCGCGCCAAGCTCAGCGCCGAACTGGGCGTCCGCACCAGCCTCGGGCGGACGCGGTACGTCTGGTGCGGCGCGCCGTTCGCCGCCTCGTCCGCGTTTTTCGCGTCGGTCCGGCGCGGGAACCAGCTCTTCGTCACGCACGCGTACCCGTATGCCGAGGACCGCAGCACGTTCCTGATCGAAGTGGACGACGAAACCTGGACCGACGCCGGCCTCGGCGCGTTCGACGCGGCGACCGCGCCCGGCGAAACGGACCAGCAGAGCGTGCGGCTGCTCGAAAACGTGCTCTCGGACCAGTTGCGCGGCGGGGAACTGCTCGCGAACCGCACGCGGTGGAGCCGGTTCGTCAACCTCGGCCTCGACCGGTGGCACGTCGGGAACGTCGTGCTGCTCGGCGACGCCGCGCACACCGCGCATTACACGCTCGGCTCGGGTACCAAGCTGGCGCTGGAAGACGCGATCGCGCTGGCGGACGCCCTTGCCGGGGAAAGCTCGGCGACGGCCGCCTTCGCCGCGTACGAGCGGGCCCGCCGGCCGGCGGTCGAGCGGTTCAAGCAGCTCGCCGGCCGCAGCCAGCGGTGGTGGGACTCCTACCGCTGGCGGGCGGATTGGCCGGCCGAGCGGCTGGGCCTGTCCTACATGACCCGCTCCGGAAACCTCACCATGGCCGACTACGCCGCCTCGGAACCCGAGGTCGTGCGCACCGCGCTGGAGTGGCTGGGCGCCGCGCCGTCCGGCGACCCGGCGGAGTGGGTGTTGGCACAACCGTTGCGCGGCAACGGAATCCAGCTGCCCGCGCGGGCGGTCCCGCGAGCGGACCTCGGGCAGCCGGTCGAGGAGGTCGCGTGGACCGAGCCGGACGTGTGGGGCGAGGCCGCCGACCGGACGGTCGCGCGGCTCGCCGCGGGCGCCGGGCCGGTGCTGGTGACCGGGAAACCCGGGGAGTTCTGGGCCCGGGTGGACCTCGCCGAGCGGCTGCGGCTGCAGACCCAGCGGACGGTCGGAGTGGACCTGCCGCGGTCCGCGCGGGCCTTCGCGGCCACTTCGGTCGGCGCCGGCCGGGCCGATTTCGTGACTGTCTCCCAGGAGGATTCGTGACCAGCAATTCCCGGCGCGTCGGGCTGATCGTGCCGAGCTCGAACGTGACTGTCGAGACCGAGCTGCCGCGGCTGCTGCGGCGCGTGGACGGTGTCGAGTTTTCCTTCCACTCCAGCCGGATGCGGATGCACGCCGTCACGCCCGAACAGTTGCGCGCGATGAACGCGCAGCGCGAGCGATGCGTGCTGGAGATCGGCGACGCGCAGACGGACGTGCTGCTCTACGCCTGTCTCGTCGCGGTGATGGCCATGGGTGCGGGCGAGCACCGCGACGCCGAGCTGCGGATCGCCGAGCAGCTCGCACTCGGCGGATCGGACACGAAGGTGCTGTCCAGCGCGGGCGCGCTGGTGCGGGTGTTGAGCGACCTCGCGGCGAAGCGGGTCGCGTTGGTCATGCCCTACACCGAATCCGTGGCGCGCACGGTCGTCGAATACCTTGAAGCCGAAGGGTTCACGATCACCGGCTGGCGCGCGCTCGGCGTCGCGGACAACGCCGAAGTCGGCTGCATTCCCGGCGAGACGGTGCTGGCCGCGGCCCGCGAACTCGACTTGAGCGACAGCGACTCGCTGGTGATTTCGTGCTGCGTCCAGATGCCGTCGCTCGACCTCGTCCAGCCCGCGGAAGAGGAGTTCGGGCTGCCGGTGCTGTCGGCGGCCACCGCGGGCGCGTACTCGATCCTGCGCGGCCTCGGCCTGCCCGTCGATCTTCCCGGCGCGGGTTCGCTGCTGCGCGCCGACGCCAACGTCCAGGTCTGACAAGGAGTTCCGATGACTGACAAGCCAGTGCACCGGGTGCGCGGGGTCGACCACGCCGCGTTCCCGACCTTCGACCCGGCCGCCACCGTCCGGTTCTACCGCGACGTGCTCAAGTTCCCGATCGTGCACTCGATCTGCGCGGCCGGCTGGGGTCCGGAACGGCACCCGGACTTCATCCACTTCTTCTTCGACATCGGCGGCGGCGACCGGCTGGCGTTCTTCTACTACTTCGGCTGGGAACCGGCGGGCGACCAGACCGCGCCCGGCGACGCCTGGGCCCGGCTGCCGCACGGCACGCCGAAGTTCTTCGCCGACAGCAGGCATCTCGCGATCAATGTCGCGGACGAGGAAGACCTGCTGGAGTACCGCCGCCGCCTGGACGAATCCGAATGGCCGGTGGAAATGCAGGTGATGCACGAGACCATCGAATCCATCTACACGCACGACCCGAACGGCTACATGGTCGAGATCACCCGCGCGCTGCGCCCGGTCACGCCGCAGGAGGACCTCGACGCGGAGCTGACCCTGCAGGCGCTGTGCGACGTCGTGTCCGGCGACGCGCCGTCGATGGACCAGCTGCTGACCCGCAAGGCGGAGCTGATCGTCGAGCGGGCGGCGTCGTGGGAGCCGGCGGGGAAGGAGCTGGTCTGACATGGCCCGGTTCTACGTTCTCGATGTGCCCGAAAACGTCGGCGTGGTCGACGTCGCGCGCCAAGACGAGCACACCACCGTCGACCGGATCGGGCCGTATTTCCGCGTCACCGCACCGGAAACCATCGTGATCGACCGCCGCGCGACCGGGTGCCGGCACGCGGTCTGGTACAGCGCGGTGGCCGGGCTGGAAGGATCCGTGATCACTCAGCACGACAAGAACGCGTTGCGGGTCGAAAGGCGGTCCGATGGCTGAGAACGGACTCGGCGCCGGCCGGTATCTCGCCCCGGCGGAGCTGCCCGAGGCGACGACCACGACCGCGCACCAGCTCTCCACGAGCGACGGCGCGACCGTGAACGGTCTGCTGAGGACAGTCCCCGGCGCGACCACGGTGGCGGTGCTGATGCATCCGCGGCAGGACTTCTCGCATCACGTGCTGGTGCCGGAGCTGCTGAGCCAGGGATACGCGGTGTGGACCCAGGGCACCCGGACCGTCGGCAACGACCTGACCCTGCTGCACGAGCAAGCTCTGCTCGACCTGGCCGCCGGGAACGTCTTCCTGCGGGACAAGGGATTCTCGCGGGTAGTCCTCATCGGACACTCCGGCGGCGCCGCGCTGGCCGCGTTCTACCTCCAGCAGGCCGCCCGCCCGGCCGCGGAGCGGCTGCGCAAGGCCCCGAGCGGGAAGCCGGTTCCGCTCGGGGAGGTCGAAATGCCGCTCGCGGACGGGTTCCTGATGATGGCCCCGCACCCCGGCCAGGGCGCGCTGCTGCTGCGGCTGATCGATCCGTCGGTCGTCGACGAGCGGGACCCGCGCTCGGCCGCGCCGGACCTGGACCCGTACCTCCCGCCCAACGGCTTCGCCGAACCGCCCGGCTCGTCCGCGTACTCGGAAGAGTTCGTCGCGGCCTACCGGAAGGCACAGTACGACCGGATCGCCCGGATCGACGCACAGGCCCGCGAACTCGCCGAGCAGTCCGCGGCGGCGCGGCGCAGGTACGGCGAAACCCGGGACGCCGCCGATCGCCGGACCGCGCTGGCCACCGGCGTCCTGACCGTCTACCGCACCGATGCCGACCTGCGCTCGGTCGACCTGTCCCTGGACCCGAACGACCGCCCGTACGGCTCGCTGTTCGGCCGCCGCCCGGACCTCACCAACTACGGAGTCCTGGGCTTCGGGCGCCTGACGACCCCGGATTCGTGGCTGTCGACTTGGTCGGCGATTTCGGGCAACGCGGACCTGGCGGCGTGCCTGCCCGACGTGACGGTGCCGACGCTGCTCGTGGAACTGACCGGCGACCAGGCGTGCTTCCCGGCCGACGCCCAGCGGTTCCGCGACCTGAGCGGCGCCGCGGACATCACGCACGTGCGGGTGCCCGGCCGCCATTTCGGCGCTCCGCTGCGGGAAGGAATGACCTCCGGGGCGACGCTGGCCGGCGCGGAAATGGGGGAGTGGCTCCGCACCCGCTTTGCGGCCGGGGCGATGGCGGTGTCTTGACCGCCGGTTCCTCCGTATCGCGTCGTGCGGCTCCGCGGGGCATGCCTGCGAATGGGCGGCACCTCGTGCCGGTGACTATGGCGCTGCCTCGGACTCGTCGGTCTTGGTCCGCTTGTTCGCTGTGTTCGAAGGCGGTGCGGACGGCGGAGGCCACCGGTCGTCCCGCTCCGTTCCCTCGGCGGCCAATTTCGTGTTAATCTGACTAACATGAATTCTGGGCGGCCCTACCGGATGCGCGCGAGAGCGGAGGCGGCCGAGGCCACCCGGCGGCGTGTGTTCAACGCTGCCGCCGATCTGCTGCGGCAGCGGCTGCGCGCCGACATCCGGCTGGAGGACGTCGCGGCCGGCGCGGGGGTGACGGTGCAGACCGTGCTGCGGGTGGCCGGCAGCAAGACAGAGCTGTTCCAGGTGGCTTTCGAGCACCTCCTCGCGGAGATCGCCGAGCAGCTGTACGGTGCCGAGCCGGGTGATGTCGACGCCGCCGTGCGGACCTGGTTCGACCACTACGAGCAGTTCGGCGACGTGGTCGTCCGCACCCTGGCCGACGAAACGGATCCGGCGGTGAGCCCGATCGTCGAGGTCGGCAGGGCCAAACACCGGCAACGGGTCGAGCACCTGCTGGGGCCGCTGCTGACCACCCGGCAGGCGGACGAGCGGGCCCGCGTCCTGGACGCGCTGGTCTGTGCCTCCGACGTCTACACCTGGAAGCTGCTGCGGCGGGACTTCGGCCGCTCGCGCACCGAGGCAGAAGCGACCATGCGGCTGATGATCGAGTCGATCGTGCGGAGCAGGCAATGAGCCGATTCCTCTTCCTGACCTGGCCCGGCGCGGGAAACCAGGTGCCCGCGATCGGCATCGCCGCCGCGCTGCGGGCCGCCGGGCATCAGGTGACCTTCGCCGGGTACGAGGCGCAGCGGGAACGTTTCGCCGCGCTCGGGTTCGCGTTCCGCGTGCTGCCCGCGGCCCAGCGGCGGTGGCCGGCGCGGCCGCCGCGGGACTGGATGCCGGTCCTGGCCGACGCCGTGTGGGCGTGCCGCGAGCACCTGGACGACCTCGGACAGCTGCTCGCCGACGAGCCGGCCGACCGGCTGATCGTCGACTGCCTGATGTTCGGCGCGCTCGCCGCCGCCGAACGCGCCGAGATCCCGGCGGCGGTGCTGGTGCACAGCTGCCCGGGTGCGTTGGCGCCCCCGCACGGTCCGTTTGAGCAGTCTGTCCTGGCCGCGGTCAACGAGACGCGCGCGGCTGGGGGTCGCGCGCGTCTCGAGCGGCTGTGGGACGCCTGGACTCCCTTCCGCACGCTGTGCACGAGCGTGCCGGAGCTGGATCCGCTGGCCGCCCGGCTGCCCGCGGAGTTCTCCTTCGTTGGCCCGGTCGAAGAGCCGGTCGAGCCGTCCGCCTGGACGCCGCCGTGGGCGGCCGGCGACCAGCGCCCGCTGATCGTGGCCAGCTTCTCCACCGGCCCGGCATGGGACCAGACCAGCCGCGTGCAACGCACCCTCGACGCGCTCGACGACGGCTCGCACCGGGTGCTGGTCACCGCCGGCATGGTCGACCCGCGGCGAGTCCGCGTGCCGGGTGACGCCGCCGTCGTGCCGTTCCTCCCGCACGCCAAGGTGTTCCCGGAGGCGGCCGCCGTGGTTACCCACGCGGGCCACGGCACAGTGGCCGCGGCGATGCGGCACGCGGTGCCCGTGGTCGGACTTCCCAACCAAGCGGCCGACCAACCGGCTCTGGCCGCGCACCTCGCCGAGCGGGGTGCCGGAATCGCGCTCGACGGCGAACGTGCCACGCCAGCCGACATCCGCGCCGCGGTCGGCAAAGTGCTGGGAGACAACGGTTATCGGGATGCGGCGTCCGCGATCGCCGCGGCAATCGCCGCCATGCCGGGTGCGGGCGGAGCAGTCAGCATCCTCGGCGGCTGAGAGCTTCCGGTCGGGGACCGGAGGAAGGTTGTCCCGCGGACAACCCACGGTGGCGGGCGGCAAGGGAGGGCCGCCCGCCACCGTCTTCACCGACTCGCTTCGCGACGCCTGGCATCTGCCTATCGTGCCGGATGTGCAACGTCGGGAGCGGTGCCGCGTTGCGCACCAAAGCCGCCGCGGTCTCACCGAGAACGCGCCGCGATCAGTACCGCGCAGCCCGGGGCTTGACGCCTGGCGGCTTGTGCTCCCGGGCGCGTGCCTTCTGGGCTGGCATCCTCGCGAACCCTAAGGCCACTCAACTCCACCTGCCGCGCACCGGGCGGGTGTCCCCTGTGCTCTGACCAGCACTCGGTGCCTAAAGCACCTCCGCCGAAGATCGCATCGCGCTGAGCGTCTTGGTGATCCGGTGGCTGACCATCGCGAGCAGACCGGTGTATTTGTCCACGTCCACCCGGACCGTCGGCGCGGTGATCGACAGGGCGCCGGTGGTCAGGCCGGTCGCTCCGGTCAGCGGGATGGCGACGCTCGCGTAGCCGACGCGGGTCTGTTCGTACTCGACGGCGTAGCCGTTCGCCTTCGCGCGGGCCAGTTCGTTCAGCAGGACGCCGGGTGCGGTGACGGTGTGCGGGGTGCGTCGTTCGAGTGGGGAGGCGAGCACTTCCTCGACCAGGTTCCGCGGGCCGAACGCGAGCAGCACCTTGCCGGTCGCCGTGCAGTGCATCGGCACTCGTCCGGCGACGCGGGACGGGGTGGTCACCTGGCGGTGGCCGGACACTTTCTCGAGGTAGAGGACCTCGCGGCCGTCCGGGACGGCGAGGTGGATGGTTTCTCCGGTGGCTTGGAAGAGATCCTCCATGTACGGGCGGGCGGCGTCGCGGAGGATGCGCTGGCGCGGCACGCGCTGGCCGATTTCGAACAGCCGGATCCCGAGCCAGTAGTCGCTGCCCCGGCGTTCCAGCAGGCCCCAGGCGAGCAGTTCCTGCGCCAGGCGGTGCACCGACGCCTTCGCGACGCCGGAGCGCCGGGACAGCTCGGTCAGGCTCAGGTGCTCGTCGTCGGGTCCGAAGGCTTCCAGGATGAGCTGGACCTTGCCGAGGACGCTGTTCATGGAGTCACCGCCGGTCATGGAACCAGGTTCGGTCAGCGGAACGGGTCCGGCCAACGGACCGGTCCGCTGACCGGACCCGGTCACGGGACGAGGACAGCACGGCCGCGCACGCGACCGGCCTTCAGGTCCGCGAGCGCGGCGCCCGCGTCGGCGAGGCGGTAGCGCTGGACGCGCACTTCCAGTTCGCCCTCGGACAGCTTCTTGATCAGATCGCCGCAGGCTTCGCGGGCCTCGCGCTCCCGGCGGATCATGTTGACCGGCAGCAGCGCGACGTCGTCGAGGAGCCAGGACGGCAGGTCGACCTTGGCTTCGGCGCCGGTCACGTAGCCGATCACCGCGGCCCGTCCGCCCGGGCGGACCCAGCGGCTGCGGGTGATGAGCCCGTCTCCGCCGAGAGTGTCGACCAGCAGGGAGGCCGGACGGTCCCGCGCGAGCCGTTCGGTGTCCTCCGCCGAGTCGAGGCAGACGCCGACGACGCCGTCCGGCACGTCGGCGAGCTGCTCGGCGCGGCCGACGACGCCGGTCACCTTCGCGCCGGCGAGCCGGGCCTGCTGCGCCACCATCGCGCCGACCGCGCCGGCCGCGCCGACGACGATCACCTCCTCGTCGGCGCCCAGCTTCGCCACGTCGTGCAGGGTGACGAACGCGGTCGTCGCGGGAACGAAGAAGGTCGCGGCGACCTCGGGAGCCAGCGGCGCGGCGAGCCGGGTGACCGCCTTGGCCGGGACGCTGGCCCGTTCGGTCCAGGTGCCGTCGCGTTTCAGGCCCAGCCCGCCGCCGCGCAGCATCACCTGGCAGCCCGGTTCGAGCCCGGAGTCCTCGTCGCACGCCACGACGATTCCGGCGCCTTCGACCCCGCCGATGTAAGGCAGCCGCGGTTTCAGCCCGAAGGTGCCGCTCGCGACGGTGACGTCCAGGTGCGCCACCGCCGCGGCCTGGATGTCGACCAGCACTTCGCCGTCTCCGCGGACCGGCTCGGGCACCTCGTCGACGACCGGGTCGGCGCCCCAGGCGGGGAAGCGGGCCGCCTTCACGCGGCGGCCTTGCGGAGGAATTCCAGGCTCAGCGGGTTGTACCGGGCGGCCTGTTCGTGCTGCGGCCAGTGCCCGCACTCCTCGAACAGCTCCAGCCGCGAGCCGGGGATGTTCTCGTGCATCTTCGCCGCTTCCGGGACCTCGCCGAACGGGTTCTGCCTGCCCCACACGATCAGCGTCGGCTGGGTGATGCGGGCCAGGTGTTCCGGGCGCAGCAGGTTGCGCTGGCGGCGCTCCATGTCCTGCAACGACAACAGATTGTCTACATTGGACACGAACTCGGGCGTGTGGTAGATCGCGTGCCGCACCTGCACCAGTTCCTCGGTGGCGTCGGCTTCGCTGGCCATCAGCAGCCGCAGCCGCTTGCGGGTCAGCTCGACGTCGTCGGTCGCGACGGCGTTCTTCGTGCTGGTCCGGATCCGGTCCATGACCTCGGGGTTGGCCACCGTCCCGCCCGCGCACAGCAGTTGCAGGCTCAGCACGCGCTCCGGGTGGTCGATCGCGGCGCGCGCGCCGACCCAGCCGCCGAGGGATTCGCCGACGATGTGCGCGGCTTCGATGCCCACAGCGTCGAAGTAGTCGAGAAGGTGCTTCACGTAGTCGGCGATTTCGTACGGGTGAGCGGGTTTCCCGGTGTAGCCGTGGCCGAGCATGTCGATGGCGTGCACGTCGAACTCGCGGTGCGCGCTGATGTTGCGGGCGAAGGCTTCCAGGTGCCCGCTGGTGCCGTGCAGGAACACCGCCGCCGCGGCATCCGGGTTCCCGGCACGCAGCGTGCGCGTCGAGACCCCGGCGGCGTCGACGTATTCGACCCGGTAGGGGGTCGGGCTCAGTTCGGTCCAGATGCTCACGCGTGCTCCTTGGTGTTGATGCGGTGGACTTGGGTGTTGCTGCGGGCGGCGAGCTTGCGGAGGCCGACGGCCGCGGCCGCGGCGGCCAGCAGGGCGAGGACGGTTTTCACGCGGGCACCTCGTTTCCGGCCAGGGAACGGAAGAACCCGTCGACGACCGCGTGGTAGGCGTGCGGGCGTTCCTCTTGCAGGTGGTGGGAGACGTGGTCCATCACGTGCAGGTTCCCGTTGGGGACCATGCGCGCCAGCATCAGCGGGTAGTCCGGGGTGAGGAACGCGTCGTGCATGCCCCAGATGAACAGCGCCGGAGCCTGGATCCGGCCGAGTTCGCCGGTGAGGTCCTGCCAGTCGCCGCGCGGGGAGTCCGACATCCCGGCCAGTTCGCGTTCGCCGGGGTCGAGGCTCTGCTCGTAGCGCAGGTCGAGGGTCTCCTCCGGCAGTTTCTCGCCGTCGTACCACTCGAGACTCGTGATCAGGTGCCGCATCTTCTCCCGGGTCGGGCCTTCGCCGCCGTAGTAGGCGTCGCGGGCGTTGCGGCCGCGGCGCGCGCCTTCGGGGAGCGGGGCGAGCGGGCCGTAGAACACCGGCATGCTGCCGGTCACGACCAGCGACCGCACCCGGTCCGGGTATTTCGCGGCCAGGTTGAGCGCGATCGTGCCGCCCCAGGAATTGCAGACGAAGTCCGCGCGCTCCACGCCGAGCGTGTCGAGCAGGGCAACGGTCTTGGCGGCGTGGTGGTCCCACATCGGCCCGGTGATCGGGGTTTTCGCCGACTTGCCGTACTGGTGGATGTCGACGAGCAGGCAGCGCCGGTCGGCGGCGAACAGCGGGGCCACCGGGCCGAAGTCGCTCCATGCGGTGCAGCCGGGGCCGCCGCCGTGCAGGAACACGGTGTCCGGTCCGGACCCGAGATCGTGGTAGTGGTAGGTGACGCCGTCCGCGTCCGCGAAGCGGCTTTCGGGCGGTGGGGTCATGCTGCTTCCTTCCCGGTGATGGACAAGGTGGTGCGCGCCAGCACCTCGCAGAGCCGGCGCATGGCGCGGACGTCGACGGTGTTCATGCCGCGGCTGAAATCGACGTCGAACTCGGCGGCGGCGACCTTCGGCATGCCGACGCGGGCGGTCGGGATGCCCCGGGCGCGCAGGATGTTGGCATCGGTGGCGCCGCTGTTGTCCGGCGCCGGATCGTGGCTCCGGCCCGACGTCCGCTCCCACGCCTCGATCGCGGTCCGGACGATCGCCGAGTCCGGCGGCGTGCTGGTGCCGGGGATCGCGAGGACCATCTCCAGGTCGAGCGCGGGGTCGACGCCGGCGAGGAACGCGGCGAGTTCCCTTTTGACCGCAAGGGGTTTCGTCCCCGGCGCGATCCGGACGTCCAGGCGGATCCGGCACGCCGCGGGGGTGACCGCGAGCATCCGTTCCCAGCCGCCCGCGATCGATCCGACCACGCCCTGCGGCGCGGCGGTGGCGGTGCGGTGGCGGGCCGGGTAGTCGGCCAGCCACCGCTCCAGGCGCGTCACGATGTCCGCTGCGGTGACGATCGGGTTGCGGTAGGGCAGCCGGTGTCGGCTTCCGGCGTAGGTGTGGATCCCGGGCACGGTGATCTCGAACCAGCACAGCCCGACCTCGTCGTGGGCGACGAAATCGCCGGGCTTGGCGATCACCGCGTGGTCGGTGTGCCATCCGCGTTCCAGCAGGAAGGAACATCCCACGCCCTGGCCGGTGTTGGCGCGCGCGGGATAGCCGGGCGCGTCGACGGCGTTGGTGGGCATTCCGCCCGCGCCGAAGGCCACCACCACGTCCCCGGCCAAGTCGGGCCGGACCTCGCCCAGCGCCTCGGCGAGCACCAGGATGCACGCGGCGTGCCCCTTCGGGTTGCTCGCGCCGAGGCCGGAGACGAACGGGCCTTCGTCGCGTGCTTCCGCGAGCATGTCCGGGCGCAGCTCCGGGCCGATCCACGGAACGTCCAATTCGGACTGTCCGGTGGTCAGGGTGTCGATCGGCGCGTACAGCAGGAGGTCCTCGCCGCCGCCCGTGCCGCGCAGCCGGCCGACCGCGTTGGCCTGGAACTCGTCGAGGTATTGCGGCTGTGCCGCGAAACCGGCGGCGGACAGCCGGGCGGCGAGGAGCCGGGCCAGCGGCGCTTCCCGGCCGGTCGGGCTGGGAATGTCGGTGACCGCGTGCGCGGCCGCGCGGAGCCGGTCTTCGGTGACGCGCTCGAGGACGGCGTCGAGGTCGCTCACGGCCGGATCACCGCCACCCCCATCCCGGTCAGCCACTCCGGCATCGGGGAGTAGGCCAGCGCGCGGCCCGGGGCGAATCCGAGCGCGGCGGCCATGACGAGCCAGGTGCGCAGCTCTTGCCCGCCGTTGCCGGCGGCCTTGCCGATTTCCTCAGTGGTCATCGAGGTGTACTTCGCCAGTCGGCCGCGTTCCAGGTCGGCCAGGAACGCCTCGTCGAATTCGGGGAACAGCACGGGGCGGGCCGCGGTGGTGATGCTCCGGCGGCGGCCGTCGTAGCGTTCCCAGTCGCCGCGGCCGTTGAGCCAGGCTTCCACGAGGAACTCCTCGTCCTCGCCGTCGGGCGCGCGCCAGTCGTCCGGCCAGGGCAGCTGGTGCGAAAGCCCGCCCGAGGCGATGACGACGACCCGCAGGTCGTCCGGCAGCGCTTCGATCGCCTCGGTCAGGTTGCGGCCCAGCTCGGCGCACCGGTCGGGGCGCGGAAGCGGGGCGGCGAAAACGTTGACCACCAACGGAACCACCGGCACGGCGAGCCCGTCGAGCAGGTACTGGATCGCGTGGGTCTGGCCGTGGTCGATCTGCAGCCGTGCCGAGATCGCCACCTCGGTGCCGCGTTCGATGAGCTCCCCGGCGAGCCGCTGCGCGAATTCGGGGGCCGTTTTCTGCGGTCCGGACGGGGTTTTCGCTTCCCCGGAGCCGATGACCTCGCCGACGCCGAGGGTGAACGGCGGGATCAGGTCGAGCCAGAAGCCGCGGAAATGGTTGGAGCCGACGATGATCGCGAGGTCGGGTTCCGCGGCGGCGATCTCGTCGCGGGCTTCGCGCAGCGCGTCCCGGAACCGTTCGGCGCGGCCGGTGTGCACGACCTTGTCCCAGTGGGTGTTCATCAGCGTCGAGTGCGACGCCCCGACCCCGAGCACGACGCGGGCCATCAGCGCACCTCCGGCGCCGGGACGGCGATGCCCTGCGCGGCGAGCCGCTCGGCCCGGTCCTCGCAGGTGTCCTCGGCGAGCTTGCGCCATTTGAGCAGCGAATCGTCCGGGCGGTAGAGCTTCTCCGGCGGCGCGTCGGTCACCTCGACCATCCACTTGTCCTGCCCGGAGAACTGGCCGTGAAACAGCCAGCGGACGAACCCGAGGTACTTGGCGTAGAAGGGCAGGGCTTTCCAGCCGCGCTGGAAGCTGGCCAGCACGCCGACGTAGAGATGGTTGCCGGCATCGACCGGGACGTAGAACTCGTAGTGGATGAAGGTCGGGTACACGATGCGCAGCACGCCGGGCATGCTCACCGAGGCGAAGCCGGGGAACTGCTGGGCGGCGATCACCGGGTTGGTTTCGCGGTGCGTGCTCGTGTTGCCGATGTTGCCGACCTCCTTCGGCGGCCGCAGCTTGAACCACGCCTGGTTGTCCCACTTGCCGAGGCCGGGGAAGTCGGCGGTCCAGTACTGCTTGTCTTGCACCCGGTAGATCCACCGGCCGCGCTGCACGATCGAGGTCTCGTTCCACACCGGCATCGGCTTGAACAACCGCCACAACGCGGTGCGGTGCAGGTATTTCGCGTGGCCCTCGTCGTAGCCGTTCTCGCAGGCGAACCGCCAGTTGCCCTCGCGCGGCTGGATCCGCGACCCGACCACCGCGGCGTTCCCGACCAGTTCCTCCGGCAGCTGCTCGTCGATCGGCGGGGCCTGCTCGCCGTCGCCGACGAAGACCCACACCAGGCCGAGCCGTTCTTCGACCGGGTAGGCGGGCTGGGTGACCTTGCCGCAGATCGGCGACCCGGGACCGTCGGTGATCACCGCCTTCAACGCGCCGCTCTTCAGGTCGAAAGTCCAGCCGTGGTACGGGCAGGAGATGGTTCCGGGGAACTGCTGGTTGCCTTGGGAGAGCGGCACTCCGCGGTGCGGGCACCGGTCTTTCAGCGCGTACACCGCGCCGCCGTCGCGCACCAGCACGATTTTCTCGCCGAGCAGCGTGATCTGCCGCGGTTTGCCGGTGAACCGCGAGGCGTGGCCCACCGGGTACCAGTAGCCGCGGAACCCGGCCGCCGCGGCCTGGTAGTGCGGCCAGCTCGACCAGTCCTGCCGGCCCGGAAGCCTTCCCGGCCGCGGGTTCCGCCCGCGCGGCGCGGTGCCGGTCTTCTCCCCGTTCTGCACGCTCATGACCGCTCCAAGTTCGTTGTGCCGAAGCCGGTCGCGAGTCCACCACCGCGAGCCCGTGCCGCCAATGCCTCCGGTCCGCTCACCGGACCCCGGTCCGGAATCCGGTCCGCGGTCCGCTCACCGGTCCGCACGGCGCCCGCCCGGACCGGGCTCCGGCTTACCGTCCCGGTCAGCCGCGGACACAGTCTGTCCACTTCAGACACATCGCATCGACGGAGGTCGGCTCATGCCCACTGCGCCCATCGAAACCGACATCCTGCTGGTCGGGGCCGGCCCGACCGGTCTCTACGGCGCCTACTGCGCGGGATTTCGCGGGCTGCGCACCGTGGTGGTCGACGGGCTGCCGCAGCCGGGAGGCCAGATTTCCGCGCTGTACCCGGAAAAGGAGATCCTCGACGTCGCCGGGCTGCCCCGGGTGCGCGGCCGGGATTTCGTTGCCGCGTTGCTGGACCAAGCAGGGCAGTACGGGCCGGAGTACCTGCTCGGCAGGCAGGCCGTGACGCTGGACTACGCCACCGACGGCCGGGCCGAGGTCACGCTGGCCGACGGTCAGGCGATCCGGGCCGGGGCGGTGATCCTGACGGCCGGCATCGGCACGTTCACCCCGCGCAAACTCCCGGCGGGGGAGGACTACCTCGGCCGCGGCTTGAGCTATTTCGTCGCCGACCCGGGCGTGCACCGCGGGCAGGACGTGCTCGTCGTCGGCGGAGGGGACAGCGCGGTCGACTGGGCGCTGGCGCTGGAGCCGATCGCGCGGTCGGTCACGCTCGTCCACCGCCGGTCCGCGTTCCGCGCGCACGCCGCGAACGTCACCGCGGTCACCGAAAGCACCGCGACCGTGGTCACCGACGCGGAGGTCGAGGCGCTGACCGGAGACGAGTCGCTGCGGCGCGCCCACGTTCGCGTACGCGGCGACGACGCGCCTCGGGTGTTCGAAGTGGACAGTGTGGTCGCCGCGCTCGGATTCGTCAGCAATCTCGGACCGCTCAACGATTGGGGCCTGCGGCTGCGCGGCCGTTCGATCGTCGTCGACTCGCGGATGCGCACCAACCTCGAACGCGTCTACGCGGCCGGGGACGTGACCGAGTACGAGGGCAAGGTCCGGCTGATGTCCGTCGGCTTCGGCGAGGTCGCCACGGCGGTGAACAACGCCGCGGTCGCGCTCGACCCGGAGCTGTCGCTGTTCCCCGGTCATTCGACCGAAAACTCCTGACCCGGAAAGGAAAATCATGGCCTACGTCATCGGAGCCAACTGCATCGACGTCACCGACCGGGCGTGCCTGGACGTCTGCCCGGTCGACTGCATCTACGTCGGCGACCGCAAGAGCTACATCAACGCGAACGAGTGCATCGACTGCGGCGCCTGCGAACCGGAATGCCCGGTGGACGCGATCTTCGTGGACCGCAAGGCGCGCGGCGACGAGAGCAAGGCGGTGTTCGTGACCGACTCGATCGCGTTCTTCGAGGAACCGCTTCCCGGCCGCGACACTCCGCTGGGCTCTCCCGGCGGAGCGGGCACGGTCGGCGACCTCGGAGTGGACACGCCGATGGTGGCGCAGTACTGAACGGAAAGGCGGCGCCGAGGAGTTCGGTGCCGCCTTTCCGTTCACTGCCCGGTGAATTCCGGCGGGCGGTTGTCCAGGAACGCTTGCAGTCCCTCGGCGGCGTCCGCGGTGCGGGTCAATTCCAGCACGCCTTTTTCCTCGTGCCGCAACGCTTCCTCGATCGGCAGCCCGTACCCCTCGTCGACCACCCGTTTGAGCAGCCCGATCGCCGCGGTCGGTTTGGCGGCCAGTCCGCGTGCGGTTTCGGCGACCGCTTCCTCGAACTCGCCGGGCTCGACGACCCGGTCCACCAGGCCCAGCGCCAGCGCCCGCGTCGCGGTCAGCCGGGTTCCGTCGATCATCAGCTGCTTCGCCAGATGCGGACCCACCAGCCGGGGAAGGCGCTGGCTGCCGCCCGCGCCGGGAAAGAGCCCCAGCGCGATCTCGGGAAAGCCGAAACTGGCTGTCGCGGACAGGATCCGCACGTCGCACGCGAGCGACAACTCCGCGCCGCCGCCGAGCGCATGCCCGTTGAGCGCGGCGACGACGGGTTTCGCGGCTCGCTCGAGCAGCCGCTGCACGTCGATCCAGCGGCGCATCTTCGCCTGGTTGGCGTCGGAGAGATCCCGCATGACGGCGATGTCGGCACCGGCGACGAAGAACCTGCCGGTGCCGGTGACGACCAGGCACCGCACGGCGGGGTCGGCCAGCAGCTGAGGCAGGACTTCGAGGAATTCCTCGATCATCCCGGGGTTCACCGCGTTGGCCGGGGGACGGTCGATCCGGATGGTCGCCACCCCCGAGTCCCGGGTGATGGTCAGGACCGGCATGCGCACTCCTCTCCTTGGGCCGCCCTGGCGGGGTGCGGGGCGGTGGGTGGTTGTCGTGGTGATGGGGTGGTTCGCTGGGGCACTGGTTGGGCGGGCAGTCGGGTGTCTTCGTGGCGCGCCGTGCCTGTCGTGGGTGCTCGGAGCGGGTTCTGCGAGGTGGGCGGTGGTTCTCGTTCAGTCGTCCTGGCGGCGTGCCGGGGGGCGTGATGAGGTGGTTCGCGGGGCGCTGGTTGGCCGCGTGGGGTCGCGGTCAGTCGGGTGACGTTGTCTTCGTGTTGCGCCGGGCCTGCGGTGGTTCTCTTTCCGGTCGTCCCGGCGGGGTGCGGGGCGGCGGGTGGTTGTGGTGGTGATGGGGTGGTTCGCGGGGCGCTGGTTGGCCGACCGGGGCGACGGTCAGCCAGGTGACGATGCCTTCGTGTCGCACCGACGGGTCTCATTCGGTCGCCCCGGCGGCGCGCAATGCGGCGATGCGGTCGTCGTCGAGAGACAGCAGCTCGGTCAGCACCTCTTCGGTGTGCTGCCCGAGCAGGGGAGCGGGCGAGCCGAGTGCGCCTGGAGTCGCGGTCAGCCGCGCGACGATCCCCTCGTGTCGCACCGGGCCCGCGATCGGGTGTTCCAGCGCGGGGTAGAAACCGCGTGCGGCGAGGTGTTCGTCGGCTTCGACGAGGTCGCGGCCGGTGGCGACGAGTGCGGCGGCGACTCCGGCGGCCTGCAGCCGGGCCGCGAGGTCGGCGGCGTACTGGTCGCGGGTCCAGGCGGCGAGCGCGGTGTCGATCTCGTCCTCGGCCGCTCGGCGCTGGGCGAGGTCTCCGTCGCCGGGGAGTCCGGCTATATCGCGCAATGCAGCCCACTGCGCCTCGTCTTGCGCGGTGATGGCGATCCACCGGTCGTCGCCTGCGGCGGGGTAGACGCCGTGCGGGACCGCGTGCGGCGAGCGGTTCGGGTGTGCTGCCGTGCGCGGGTCGTCGCGGCCGTCGTCGAGGACGGCCGGACCCATGGTGGCGGCCATCGCTTCGAGCTGGGACAGATCGACGTGCCCGCCCTCTCCCCGGGCGAGCAGATCGAGCGCTCCGAGCACGGCGGCGTTGGCGGCCACCATGTCGCCGAGGCCGAACACCAGGCCCTGGGGCGGCTCGCCCGGGTCGCGGGTTTCGCTGGACAGCCCGGACATCGCGGCGAGGGTGTCGGCGAAGGTCACCGCTTTCCGCCACGGACCGGTGTGCCCGACGCCGGACATCGACACCAGGATCGCCCGCGGATTCAGCTTCCGCAGCGACTCGTAGTCCAGGCCCCACTTCGCCAGCACCCCGGGACTGAAGTTCTCGACGACGACGTCGCAGCGGGCAGCCAGGTCGCGCAGGACGGCCTGGCCGGCTTCGGTGCGGAGATTGAGCGCGAGGCTGCGCTTGCCGCGGTTGAAGTTGAGGAAGTAGCCCGAGTCGTCCGGTCCGGCGTCCGGCCGCAGCCGCATGGACGGCGAGAACCGGGTCGGGTCGTGCCGGTGCCGGGACTCGACCTTGATCACGTCGGCACCGTGTTCGGCGAGGATCTTGGTGGCGTACGGCCCGGCCAGCACCCAGGTCAGGTCGAGGACGCGAACCCCGTCCAGGGCCCGGCTGCCGCTCGCGGCCCGCGGCGTGCGCGGTGCGCTGCTCCACCGGCCCTCGGCGAGCCGCGACAGCGCGACCGGCCGGGGCAGCGCGGGTGCGTTCCAGGGGAAACCGGCGTTTTCGATCCCGTCGACGGAAACGAAGAACTTCCGGTCGCGCAGCTGCGGGTTGCCGGTCAACTGGCTCGGCGGAGTCACTTCGGCCCACGGCAGCGCGCGGGCCCGGCCCTGTTCGGCGACCTCCCGCGCGGTGCGTTTCGCGACGAACCGCGCGATCACCTCGTCTACGTGCGGGCGTTCCGCCCAGCGCAGGACCGGGTCGGCGAACCGCTCGTCCAGCAGATCGGCCGCCTCGCCCTCCTCGGCCAGCCAGGCCAGCAAATCGGTCCACATGCGTTCGCTGCCGGAATAGCCGCCCGCGACATAGCCGTCCGCGGCCGCGAAAATCCGGTGCGCGACATGGTCGTAGACGCCGCCGTTGCGGACCGGGAAACGTCCGGCGTGGATCCACGAGATCGCCCCGGTTTCCAGCGTCGCGGCGACTGCTTCCTGCGCGGACACGTCGATCAGCTGCCCGGCGCCGGTGCGGTCCTTGGCGAGTACGCCCAGCAGGGCCGCGATCGCGCCGTGCGCCCCGGCCAGCTGGAGGGCTTGTTCCCGCGGCGGGGGCTTGGGCTGTCCGCCGGGTTTCCCGCCGAGCCAGGTCATCCCGCCGGCCGAGGCGAGCACGAGGTCGCCGCCGACCCAGCCGCGCCGCGGGCCGGTGAGGCCGAACGGGGTCACCGCCACGTGGACCGCGTGCGGCCACCGCGACGAGCCGTCGGGACGGAGCCCGCGCAACCGGTTGGCCGGTCCGCTTTCCAGCACCACGTCCGCTTCCGCGGCGAGCGCGTCGAGGGCGGTCCCCGTGGCGAGCTTTTTCCCGGCGTGCCAATGGATCCGCGCGGTCTCCGGCAGCTGGTCGTCCGGGTCGGCCCGCACCACGTCGGCGCCGAGGCCGACCAGCAGCCGGGCGCCCTGCCGCGCCAATTCGTCGGTCAGGTCGAGTACGCGCACCGGGTCCTCCTGGCGGGAACGGGAATGATCTGCCGACCGTAGGCAGCGCCCCGGCGGGAAAGCCGGGTTCCGGTTCACCCAGCGGACCGGCGTTCGGCGTCCCACGTGGACTCGTCCACTGTGGACGGAAGCAGCTGCTTGACGATCTTGCCGCTGCCGTTGCGCGGCAGCTCGCGGTCGATCCGCACGTAGCGCGGGCGGGCGTGCCGGGGCAGCCGGAAGCGGCACCACTCGTGCACCGCGGGCCCGTCGAGAGCCTGGTCGGAGGTGGCGAGCACGACGAGGATCTCCTGTTCGGTGAGATCGGATTCGACTCCGACCGCGGCGGCGTCGACCACCCCGGGCATCGCCCGCAGCACCTGCTCGACCTCCCAGGTCGCGATGTTCTCCCCGCGCCGGCGGATCACGTCGCCGCGCCGCCCGGCGAAGACCAGGTACCCGTCGGCGTCGAGAAGGCCGCGGTCGCCGGTGCGGAACCAGCCGTCGCGCAGGACCGCCGCCGTCGCCGCGGGATCGCCCGCGTAGCCGCGGAACCGCTGGTGCGGCAGCCGGGCGCGCGCGGCGATCTGCCCGGTATGGCCGGGCGGGAGAGGCCGGCCGGCTTCGTCGAGGATCGCGACCTCGTACTCGCCGACCACCCGCCCCGCGGTCCCCGGCCGCCAGTCGTCCGGGGTGTTGGCCGCGACGTCGCCGAGTTCGGTGCTCGCGTAGGCCTCCAGCGCCCGCACCCCGAACCGCTCGTGGAATCTCGCGGCCAGCTCGGCGGGTGCCGGGGCGCCGTAGGCGAGCCGCACCGCGTGGTCGCGGTCGCGGACGGACGGCGGCTGCCGGTCGAGGATCGCCAGCATCGCGCCCATGAAGTTGAACGCCGTGACGCCTTCGGCCCGGCAGACTTCCCAAAACCGCGACGCCGAGAAACGCCGGTGCGCGACCAGCCGCGCGCCGGTCAGCAACGCGGGCAGCAGCGCGGTGTGCCGGACGTTCACATGATTCCACGGGAACACGTTGAACAGCACGTCCTGCGGGCCGTATCGCATCGTCGCGGCCACCCGGCGCGCGTGCCGCATCGCCGCGAAGTGCGGGAGTTCGGCGGCCTTGGCCCGGCCGGTGGTGCCCGAGGTCGACAGGACGACGAGCAGGTCTTCCGCGGCGGGACGGTGCTCGCCGGCCGCGGTCGCGGGCAGCTCGTCGAGGAACGGGTGCCCGGACGGCCCGTCGTCGTCCTCGGCGACCAGCACGACCCGGTTCGTCCGGGGGAGCAGGGCCGCCACCGCCGGGTTGGCGGCGAGCGCGGAGGTGCCGGCGATCAGCAGGGCCGCGCCGGTGGAATGCCGCAGCGCTTCCGCCGCCGGCGCGGTGATGTCCAGGGCCAGCGGCACTTCCACCGCGCCCAGCCGGGCGAGGCCGAACAGCAGCTCGACCGCGGTGCGGCCGGGGCGCAGGCAGGTCAGCACCCGAGTGCCGGGCGGCAGCGCGAGCCGGGCGGCCAGCGTCCGGGATCCGGCTTCGACGTCGCCGACGCGCAGGCCGCGGCCGTCTTCGAAGCGGATCAGCTCACGGTCCGGGTCCTGCCGAGCCCGGAGCGTGAGCAGGTCGGGCAGGGTGCGCGGCTGGGTCTCGTCCACGCGGCGATCGTCGGGCGGTGATGGGGGAGGGCCAAGCAGGTGGATCGGTGAGCGGACCGATCCGCCGGTGGATCGGGGCCGGTGCGCGGACGGTCAACCTGTTGCCTGCCGGAGCGGGATGAGCGCGACCGTCGGGCGGGCACGAGAGAGGGCCAAGCGGGTCGATCGATCCGCGGATGGGTGGTCCGTCGGCAAGGGCATCAACTCACGGCGCCAGCGCGGACAATCAGCCCGCTGCGTGCCGGATTGGGGTGAGCGCGGTCGAGGTGCGTTCGTTGCGCACCTCGGAGGCGGTCAGCAGCGCCCGGTCGAGTGCGCGTGCGATCGTCGCCGCGGTGGAGCGCAGTTCGGGCAGCAGGCGGCGGGGCGCGAGGCGAGGCACCGGGCCGGTGGTCGACACCGCCGCGTGGACCGTGCCGTCCGCGCCGGTCACCGGGACCGCGAGGCTGCCGACGCCGGGCATCGTTTCCTCGATCTCGAGCGCGAAACCCTGTGCTCGCACCGCGGTCAGCTGCTTGCGCAGATCGTCCACCGTGGACACAGTGCGGGAAGTCAGGTGGGGCAGCCCGGATTCGCGGAACTGGGCCAGGTGCGCTTCCAGGTCCGGCGCGGCCGCGAGCAGCACTTTGCCGGTCGCGGTGCCCGCCGCGGGCAGCCGTCCGCCGATGCGGGAATGCGAGTGGATGTTGGCTTCGCCGGCGACCTTTTCCAAGAACAGCGTGTGCACGCCGTCCAGCACGGCGAGGTGGATCGTGGCGCGGGTCGCGGCGAACAGGTCGGTCAGCGCGGGCCGGGCCACCGCCCGCAGCACCGCGGACGCCGGCACCCGCTGGCCGAGTTCGAAGATCCGCAGGCCGAGCTGGTACAGGTCGCCGCGGCGTTCCAGCAGGCCCCATTCGGTCAGCTCCTGCGCCAGCCGGTAGGCGGTCGCCTTCGGCACGCCGGAGCGGCGGCTCAGCTCGGTGAGCCCCAGCTGGTAGGCGCCCGATTCGAACGCGCCGAGCAGCAGCTGCGCCTTGCCGAGCACCGAACTCGGGCGCCCGCCGTCCGGTGCTGTCATGGCGCCTCCTCGGCGGTCGGGGAACGAGCCGTGATTATCACCAGGCGGCAAGATCCAAGTCCAGCGCCGGTCACCCCGTCGTTGCCGCGCGGTCGCGCCCGGGTCCGGTGGGCGGACCGGGAGAGTAGGCCCGGCGGCACGGAAGGCGAACACTCCCGGGCACTGCTCGCGGCGTCGCGGGCCCGAACGCCAGCCCGGTGGAGGTCGAAGGGTGACTACGACAGGTCCGGCCCGCTACGGGTACGTCTCAGTGCCCGGCGGACAGGTGCACTACGCGGAGCAGGGCGCCGGCCCGGCCGTCGTCCTGCTGCACCAGACCCCGCGTTCGCTCGACGAATTCCGGGAGCTGCAGCCGCTTCTCGCCGTCGGCTACCGAGTGCTCGCGCTCGACCTGCCGGGCTTCGGCAACAGCACGCCGCTCCCGGCCCCGCAGCGCATCGAGGACTACGCCGAGGGCACGCTCGCCGCTTTGGCCGCGCTGGGCGTGGAGCGAGCCGCGATCGTCGGGCACCACACCGGAGGCGCGGTCGCGGTCCAGATCGCCGCCGCCGCACCGGAACGGGTCGCCGCGGTGGTGCTGTCCTCGACGCCCTGGGCGGACGCGGTCTACCGGAAGTCGCATGTGGACGGTCCCGGCGTGGACGACGCCCGCCGCGATCCGGGCGGGGCGCACCTGCTCGCCTGGTGGGAACAACGACGGCCGTACTACCCGGCCGCGGCGACCGCGCTGCTCGACCGGTTCGTCCGGGACGCGCTCGCTCCGGGCGTCGATCCGCGAGAAGGCCATCTCGCCTGTGCACGCTACGAAATGGAGCACCGGATCGGCCGCGTGCGGGCACCGGTGCTGTTGCTCGGCGCGGACGGCGACCCGTTCTCCCTGCCCGCGCTGGAACCGCTGGCCGCGCATCTGACGGCGGCCGAGTCCGTGGAACAGACGGTGATCGCGGGCGGAACCGTCGCGCTGATGGAAGACAAGCCGCACGACGTGGCCGCCGCGGTGCTCCCGTTCCTGCGGCGATTCGCCCGCTGACCCGAATTCCCGCCCTTCGCCTCGCCCACCACCGAGGAGCGCAGATGAAAAACAGATTCGCCTGGCTCGGCGTTGTCGTTTCCTTGCTAGCGGCCGGATTGCCGGTCCTCGCCGGCAGTACCGCTTCGGCGGGCGGGGAAAACCCGTACTCGCTTACCGTGCAGACGGACACCGGCAGCCTGCGGGGCAAGACGACCGGTGCGGTCGACTCCTTCCTGGGCGTCCCGTACGCCGCACCTCCGGTCGGAAGCCTGCGCTGGCAACCGCCGCAGCCGGCGGCGAAATGGACCGGCGTCCGGCCCGCGACCGATTACGGCCCCGCTTGCCCGCAAGCGTCGCGCTCGACGGTCAACGAGGATTGCCTCAACCTCAACGTCTACCGGCCCGCGCGGCCGAGCGGGCAGCGTCTTCCGGTGCTGTTCTGGATCCACGGCGGCGGTTTTTCGAGCGGCTCCGGCGACGAGTTCGACGGTTCGCTGCTGGCCGAAACAAACAACATCGTCGTCGTGACCGTCAATTACCGGCTCGGCGTCTTCGGTTTCCTGAACCTGCCGGGACTCAGCCAGTCCGGTGCCGGAAACTACGGCCTCCTCGACCAGATCGCCGCGCTCCGCTGGACGAAGCAGAACATCGGCCAGTTCGGCGGCGACCGCGATGCCGTGACGATCTCCGGCCTTTCCGCCGGCGGCCATTCCGTCTGCTCGCTGCTCGCCTCGCCGATGACGCACGGCTTGGTCGACGGCGCGATCATCCAGAGCGGCGGATGCCCGAGCCACACCGTCGCCGAAGCACGCGCGGCCGGCCAGCGGTTCTCGAACGACGCCGGATGCGGTGCCGCGGCCGACCCGGCGGACTGCCTGCGAGCCGAACCGGCCTCCCGAGTCCTCAGCGCGAGCGCGGGATTCCGCGGCGGAATCCTTTCCGGGCCGCTGCCCACCGCCGGAGTCCCCGAACTGCCGGTCGCGCCGATGACCGCCATCCAGACCGGCCGCTTCGCCAAAGTCCCGCTGCTGATCGGCAGCACCCGGGACGAGGTACGAGCCTGGGCGCGGCCCTTCGCGAAGGCCACTCCCGCGCAGTACGAGAAGAGCCTCGAATACCTCTACGGCGACCATGCGGCCGACGTGCTGAAGCAGTATCCATTGCGGAACTACCCTTCCAGCGACACCGCCGCGTACGCCCTCGGTGCGGTGTGGACGGATTCCAGCGTCTTCTACGGACTCGGCGGATGCCAATACGCGCAACTCGCCCGCACGTTCGCGAAGTACGAGCCGAAAACCTTCCTCTACCGCTTCGACGCGCCCAGCCCGTCGCCCGCTCCGGCCGGGTTCGACCCCGGCGCCTCCCACGCGGCCGACCAGGCGTACCTGTGGCCGACTCCGACGAGCGTCTACGACCGCGACAAACTCCGGCTCTCCGCGGAAATGGTCCGGTACTGGGGCGCGTTCGTCCGCACCGGCTCGCCCGACGCCGCGGGTCAGGCGGAGTGGCCGAGCGTCCGGCAGAACCGGGCGATGGTGCTGAAAACCGGCGGCAGCTCCACGGTCAGCGCCGAAACGTTCGCCGCGGCCCAGCACTGCGGTCTCTGGAACAGCATCGGCTACCGGTGGCTGGACCTGGATCCCGACCAGTTCGCGCACCGCATCGGCGTGGCCGGCTAGCCGCGGTCCGCTGACTGGACCCCGGCGTTGCCGCGGTCCCGCTCTTGCCCAACCCTACGTCCACCCAACCGGATTTCCGGAGGCAGCAATGTCCGCTGGCACACCACCGCGTCGGCAATCGGCCCGGGCCGCATTGGCCGGCTGGTTCGGCACCACCATCGAGTTCTACGATTTCTCCGTCTACGGCCTGGCCGCTTCGCTGCTGTTCCCGAAGATCTTCTTCCCCGCCGCCGATCCCGTGGTCGGCACGCTGATCTCGTTGTCCAGTTTCGGCGTCGGCTACGTCGCGCGGCCGTTCGGGGCGCTGCTGTTCGGGCATCTCGGCGACCGGATGGGCCGCAAGTCCATCCTCGTCACCACGCTGATCATGATGGGCCTCGCGACCACGGCGATCGGCCTGCTCCCGTCGTACGGGCAGATCGGCCTCGCCGCGCCGGTGCTGCTGGTGGCGCTGCGCATCGTGCAGGGGATTTCGCTGGGCGGCGAGACCAGCGGCGCGGTGCTGCTCACCGTCGAGCACGCGGAGAAGGAGCGCCGCGGCTTCTTCGGCGGGATCCTCAACACCGGCACCGCGGTCGGCACCATCCTGGCGAACGTCATGTTCCTGCTCGTGGCACAGCTTCCCGACAGCGCGCTGCTGTCGTGGGGCTGGCGGATCCCGTTCCTGGTGAGCGTGCTGCTCGTGGTCGCCGGGCTGGTGATCCGGCTGGGCCTGCGGGAAAGCCCGGAGTTCGCGGACGTCAAGGGCGCCGGTTCGGTGCACAAGCTGCCGCTGGTCGACGTCCTGCGCAAATGCGGCGGCACGGTGCTCGTCGTGACGCTGGCGACCGTCGGCGCGGGGATCATGATCACCGTGACGTCGGTCTACGTGCTGACCTACGGCAAGACCGCGCTGCACCTGAGCACGTCGAAGATGCTCGGAGCGCTGCTGCCCGGGCTGCTGGTGGTCGTGATCGCCGCGCCGCTGTACGGCAAGCTCGCCGACCGCATCGGCGCGCGGACGGTCTTCACCGCGACCGCCGCGTCGATGGTCGTGCTCCCGTTCGTCTGGTTTCCCTTGCTGAACACCGGAAACCTCGGCCTGATGCTGCTCGGGTTCGCGCTGCTGTTCGCCGGATACGCGGGCAACTACGCGATGTTCCCGGTGTACTTCTCCGAGGCGTTCCCGGTTTCGCTGCGCTTCAGCGGCATGGCGATCGGGTTCACGCTCGGCACGATCGGCGGCAACGCTTTCGCGCCCGCGATCAGCGCGTCGCTGCTCGAATCGACCGGCACCTGGGTCTCCATCGCGGTGTACATGGCGGCCGCGTCGGCGGTCAGCCTGGTCGCCGGGTTGCTGATCCGGCAGGCCCGTTCCGCGCAGCCGGACGGTCTTCGCCAGGAGTCCGGGGCCCCGGCGGCATGAGGGTCGGCGTCCGGGTCCCGCCGTGCGCGCCTCTGCCCGAGCTGGTGGAGTTCGTCCAGGAGGCCGAGCGCCGAGGGTTCGACGACGTGTGGTTCCCGGACTCGCAGCTGCTGTGGCGAGACGTCTTCGCCACCGCGGCCGCGGCCGCCGCGGGCACGTCGAGGATCGGCCTGGGCACGGCGGTGACGAACGTCGTGACCCGGCACCCGTCGGTCGTAGCCGGCGCGGCGCGGACAGTGGCCGAACTCGCGCCGGGCCGGTTCGTCCTCGGCGTCGGGGTCGGCAACAGCTCGGTCGCGCCGGTCGGCCTCGCTCCGTCGACCCGGTCCGGGTTGCGCGCCGGGCTGACCGCGATCCGCCGCCTCCTCTCCGGCGAGGAAACGGGCTTCGGCGACGCGCGGACGCGGTTGCGCGATCCGGTTCCGGTGCCGATCCACGTGGCGGCCAGCGGACCGCGGAACCTGCGGCTGGCCGGCGAGCTGGCGGACGGCGCCATTCTCCTGTCCGGGGTGGCACCGGATCCGTTGGCGGCCGCGATGCGCCAGGTGGCGGACGGCGCGGTCGGCCGGGATGCCGTGCCGATCACCGTGTCGGCGTTCTGCCGGATCACCGGCACCGTGCGTCGGGACGCCCGGGAACTGAAACCGGTCTGCCTCAGCATCGCGGCGAACGGCGGAGCTGAGTTCCTGGAAAAGGCAGGCGTCGGGGTGCGCGTGCCCGAACGCCTGCCGGACCTGTCGCCCGATCTGCTGCACGCCGAGTCGTGGGAATCCGCGATCCGGGCGTGCGAGTCCTTTGTGGACGATGACGCGGCGGAGCTGTTCGCCCGCCGGTTCTGCTTGTACGGCACGGCGGACGAGATCGCGGGGCGGCTGACCGGATTGCGCCAGGCCGGGGTGTCGGGAGTGCTGCTGCAGGAGGTCGGCTCGTACGAGTTGCCGAGGACTCTGGTCGCGGATTTCGCCGAGCTGGTGCCTGTTGCGGAATCCCGGGGCGGGGACCGGCCGTCTCGGTGAACGGGCAGGTCACCCGTGCGTCGGCGGAGGCGGTTTGATTGCCGCCCCGTTTTCCGGACTGGATTCTCCGACGGAAGGGAAACGCCGGAGTCAGGGGGTGTCCGGATGGCGGCGCACGGGCCCGGCGCGCAGGTCGGGCCGGCGGGGCGCCGGACGGTGCCGCCGAACCGGAATCTCTTGTGCGGCACTGCTTTCGCGGGTCGGGGGAGGGCGGAGTTGCCGGTAGGCCTCGAGCACGGCGGCGAGCCGGTCCAGGTCGGGGTGGGCGGTGTCGGGGTGGCAGGCGCGGACCGCGCGGCGGTAGGCCGTGGTGATTTCGGCTTCGGTGGCGTCGGGGGACAGGCCGAGGACGCGGTGGGGGTCGGCGGACGGGCGGGTCATGGGGATCGCTCGGGCTGCGGCGCTGGGTTGAGGTGGGTCAGGTTGGCGTAGTAGTCGCGGGCGGCGGCGTGGGCGTTGTCGAAGGCGCGGCGCAGGGCGGTCAGGTCCCGGCACGCGGCCGCCAGTTCGCGGGCGGCCGGGGAGCCGTCGGCGCGGCGGATCCGGTCCGGGTGCCGGGTGTGGGCGCCGGTGTGTTCGGCGAGCAGGGCGGTCAGCTCGGACAGATCGGCGACGAGCTGGGCCAGTTGCCAGCCGGTTTCGCGCAGGTCGGCCACTTCCGGGGGCCGGGTGAGGTCGGGGGCGCGGATCTCGCGCCGGACGGAGCGGGCGGCGCCGGCCAGGGTGCGCGCGAGATCCGGAGCGGGACGGGTGCGGGGCATCGGAATCGCTGTTCTCCGAACGGGCTGGTTACGCGAACGGGGACGATGGGGACCGGTGCCCCGGCCGTACGCGAGCCGGGGCACGCTGAGCTGGTCAGGCCTTGATCTGTTTCGCGTCGCCGCTGCTGCCGATGGCGATCTTGCGCGGCTTGGCCTGCTCGGCGATCGGGATCCGCAGCGTGAGGACGCCGGCGTGGTAGTCGGCCTTGATGCTGTCGGTGTCGAGGGTGTCGCCGAGGAACAGCTGGCGGGAGAAGACGCCGCGGGGCCGCTCGGTGACCTGGACGTCGGCGTCGTCGCCGTAGTCCGGACGGCGTTCGGCCTTGACGGTCAGCACGTTGCGTTCGACGTCGAGGTCGATGGAGTCCGGGGCGACGCCGGGCAGGTCGAACTGCACGACGTAGTCGTTGCCGGACCGGTAAGCGTCCATGGGCATGACCGCGGGGCGGGTGGCGGTGCCGTTGCCGCCGAAGAACTGCTGGGTCAGCCGGTCGAGTTCGCGGAACGGGTCGGTTCGCATCAGCATGACCATGCGCCTCCTTGTTCTCCTTCCTGGGGCCCGCCGGAGGGGGGCGGGCGTTTCGTCTGCACTTCTGTCAACGACCAGTGCGGGTTATTTGTTCCCGCGGCTGTAGTTTTTCTTCAGTGGTGACTACGGGGTGATGCGGAGATCCGGCCCCGCCCGAGGTGCGGCGGGGCCGGGACCAGTTCAGGGAGAAAGCAACCGTGCTCGTGTGTGTCGTGCTGGCGCTGCCGAAGGGGGCGGGGCGGTCGCGGGATCGCGCCGCGAGACGCGCTGCCGGGGCTGGACGAGCCTCTCCGGCTGGTGCGGGAGGCAGACCTCCCCGCTCGGGTCCGGTAGCGCCGGGCTATCACCTCCCGGGCGAAAGTCACGGCTGTCGGGTTCCCGTGCCGGGGACGGAGGAGAGCGCTCCCGGCGTTCGCGGGTCCACGCCCGCCACCTGCTCGCCGCGACCGGCTGCCCGGCGCGGGCGCGTCCGGGGTGCTGGGGGCGCGCGTCGTCGGCGGGCTCCGGGGACGGTGGGGGGTCGGGGAAGCCGGCGGTGACGATCGCCGCGAATTCGGCGTGCAGCCAGGCCGGATCGGCGCAGACCAGCTCGGCGAACGCGCGGGCGGTCGCGTCCTCGCGGCGGGCGGTGTCCGGCATCGTCGATCACTCCCCGGCTACGTCGTGTCGGCACCCAGGTCAGTTCTCGCGTCTGCCTATTTCTATAGCGCGGACTGGAGATTGTGTCAAGCGGTCGGTCGAGATAACCTCGAGTCGGCAGTGCGAGAGGCGGGATCCCGAGGAAGGGGGTGTGCGTGGCCGGACTGGAGAATCTGGACGACGACGATTACCCGGCTTACACGACCGGGCAGGCGGCGGAGATGCTCGGGGTGCGGCAGGCGTTCCTGCGCAGCCTGGACACCGCGGAGGTGGTGCGGCCGCAACGCTCCGGAGGCGGACACCGCCGCTACTCGCGCCGTCAGCTGTCGCTGGTGCTGCGGCTGCGCGAGCAACTCGACGAGGGCCACTCGCTCGCCTCGGCCGCCCGGATCATCGGGCTGGAAGACGAACTCGCCGACGCCCACGACACCATCACTGGCCTCCGCGCCCGCCTCGACGAACGCGACAGCTGACCGCATCCGGCTGGCGGCCGGTCGACCGCACCGCAGTGGGACGAGGCTCCGGCGGTACGGCGCGGGCGTGGCGCGCACACCGGACGGAGAGGTAAGGAGGCTGACGGGATGCCGCGGCGGTGCGTGGTGCTCAAGTACGGCGAGGTCATGCTCAAAGGCCGCAACCGGGGCATGTTCGAGCGGTGCCTGCTCGAGAGCATCCACCGCGTCGTGGGCGGGCCGGACGTGCTGCGGATCAGCCGCCGGTCGGGGGTGCTGGTGCTGACGTCCGGGCTGCCGCGCGAGGAGATCGTCGAGCGGGCCCGGCGGGTGTTCGGGATCAGTGTGGTGCAGCCCGCGCTGCGCACGGCCCGGACGCCCGAAGCCATCGGAGACGCCGCGGTCGAGCTGGTCCGCGACCGCGCGGCGGCCGGAAGCGCGCCGCGGTTCGCGGTGCGGGCCCGGCGGCGGGACAAGCGGTTCCCGTTGACGTCCGCGGAACTCGCCGCGGTCGTCGGCAGCCGGGTGCGCCGGGAGTTCGGCTGGCCGGTCGATCTGCGGGACCCGGAGGTCGAGGTAGAGGTCGAAGTGGACGGCAGCGACGCGCTCGTTTCGGTCCAGCGGCATCGCGGCCAGGGCGGCCTGCCGGTCGGGGCGAGCGGCCGGGCGCTGGTGCTGCTGTCCGGCGGGTACGACTCGCCGGTGGCGGGCTATCGCGCGATGCGCCGCGGCCTGCGCTGCGAGTTCGTGCATTTCACCGGTGCGCCTTATGCCGCACCGGATTCGGTCTACAAGGCGTACGCCCTGGCCCGCGTGCTCGGCGGGTTCCAGGGGGAGGCCCGGCTGCATGTGGTGCCGATCGGAACGGCGCAGCGCGCGCTGGCCACGGCGGGTGCCGGACCGGAGCAGATCCCCGCCCAGCGCCGGCTGATGCTGCGGATCGCGGAGCGGCTCGCCGGCCGGATCGGGGCGGAAGCCGTCGTGACCGGCGACAGTCTCGGCCAGGTCGCGAGCCAGACGCTCAGCAATCTCGCCGCGGTCGAGCACGGATGCTCGTTGCCGCTGCTGCGTCCGCTTCTCGCCTGGGACAAGGAGGAGATCATCGACGAGGCGCGGCGGATCGGCACCGCGGAGATTTCGGTGCTGCCGGACGAGGACTGCTGCTCCCTGCTCGCGCCGCCGCGCGCGGCCACCCGTACGACGCCGGACCGGCTGGCCGCCATCGAGCGCCGCCTCGGTCCGGACGATCTCGCCGAGACCCTGCTGGAGTCCGCCCGGATTCTCGAGCCGTGGCCCGCTCCCGCGCAGCCCGCGCCCGCCTGAGCCGCGGGCAGCCGCACCGGACGCGGCAGGTGTGCCGACCGTCCACAGCGGATATCCGGGGAGGGTCGAGGCGCCGTTCGAGGAAGAGGGCCGGATGGACGAGGTGGACGAGGTTCGCCGGGCAGCGGTGCCGCTGCCCGAACCGGGGGAGCTGGAGCCGTTGCTGGACCGGATCGGCGACGCCCGGTACGTGCTGCTCGGCGAGGCGTCGCACGGCACCTCGGAGTTCTACCGGTGGCGCGCGGAAATCACCCGGCGGCTGATCGCCGAACAGGGCTTCTCGTTCGTCGCGGTGGAAGGCGACTGGCCGGACTGCCACCGGCTGCACTGCTGTGTCTCGGGCGCGCCGGGCGTGCCGAAGGACCCGGCCCAGGTGCTGTGGGAGTTCGACCGGTGGCCGCGGTGGATGTGGGCCAACGAGGAGGTCGCCGAGTTCGCGCGCTGGCTGCGGGAGTTCAACGCGGCCCGCTCGGCCGGGCGCCCGCCGGTCGGGTTCCACGGGCTGGACGTCTACAGCCTCTGGGACTCCCTGCGCGCGGTGCTCGGCTACCTGCGGGAACACCGGCCGGAGCACGTGGACCGGGCGTTGGCCGCGTGGCGCTGTTTCGAGCCGTATTCGGGGGAGCCGCAGCGGTACGCGCGGGCCAGCGCGATCGTGCCGGACGGCTGCCGGGACGAGGTCGTGGCGCTGCTGGCGGAGCTGCGCCGCGGGAAGGACGGTTCGTCGCCGCCCGGGCTGGACCCGGGCTTCGTCGCCCGGCAGAACGCCGAGGTCGTGGCCGGTGCGGAACGCTACTACCGCGAGCTGGTGCGCGGGGACCGGCGGTCCTGGAACGTCCGCGACCGGCATCTCGCCGACACTCTCGACCGGCTCGTGCGGGCCTACGGACCGCAGGCCAAGGCGGTGGTGTGGGCGCACAACACCCACATCGGGGACGCGCGAGCCACCGACATGGCCGCGGCCGGGCTGCTCAACCTCGGCCAGCTGGTGCGCCAGCGGCACGAGCGAGAGGGCGTGGTCGCCGTCGGGTTCGGCAGTCACCGGGGTTCGGTGATCGCCGGCGAGCGCTGGGGCGCGTCGCCCGCCCGGGTGGAGGTTCCCCCGGCGCGGGAGAACAGCCTCGAAGGGCTGCTGCACCAAGCGGTTCCCGACGCCGACACGCTTTTCTTGTTCCCCGGCAAGCCTTCCGGATGGGCTGACCAGCTTCGCGGCCACCGGGCGATCGGCGTCGTCTATCGCCCGGACTCCGACTTCGGGCACTACGTGCCCACCGTTCCGGCCCGCCGCTACGACGCTTTCGTGCACTGTGATTCCAGCAGTGCGCTGACTCCCTTGCATCCGCTCGAGGAGGAACTGGCCCCCAGGGAGCCCGAGACGTACCCGAGCGGGCAGTAACTGGCTCCCCGCAAGGAATTCCGGCCGCGCATCGACCTGTTGAGGAGACGACATGCACTACGAGTCCACCGGCTCCGCGCCGAGCCGCCCCCGCCGGTCCTGGCTCCGGATTCTCGGCGTCGGGCTGCTGCTGTGGCTGCTGACGGTCGTCGTCACGTTCGCGACCGGCAATCCGAACCTGGTGCCCACGCTCGTCCTGCTGGGCAGCTTCCTCGTGCCGGTCACCTTCGTCGCCTGGGCGTTCGGCCGCCGGCACAGCGGCGAGGTGACGGCCGAACTGCTGCTGAACACGTTCATTACCGGCGGCGTGCTCGGCGTGCTGGGGGCCTCCCTGCTGGAGACGTACCTGCTGCATCCCTCGCCGGGCCTGTTCTTCGGCGTCGGACTGGTCGAGGAAGCCGTCAAACTCGCCGCGCTGGCCTTCCTCACCCGCCGCCTGACCCGCAAATTCGCCCTGGACGGCATGATTCTCGGCGCCGCGGTCGGGTTCGGCTTCGCTGCCTTCGAATCCGCCGGTTACGCGTTCACCGCGTTGTTCACCGAACACGGCCTCTCGCTGGTCGACCTGGTGCAGACCGAGATCCTGCGGGGACTGCTCGCCCCGGTCGGCCACGGGCTGTGGACCGCGATCCTCGGCGGAGTGCTGTTCTCCGCCAGCGACCACCGGCATTTCGCGTTCACGCGCCGGTTGCTCCTGTCGTACCTCGGCGTCTCGGTGCTGCACGCCCTGTGGGATTCCATGCACGGCATCGCGCTGACCCTCACACTGCTGCTCACCGGCACGCCGACGCAGTCCTGGCTGCTCGAACAGGGCTACCAAGTCCAGCCGACTCCCTTGCAGGCCAACCTTTTCACGCTGCTGAGCTGGGGAGGCCTGGTGGTATTGGCCTTGGTCGGCGTGGGGTGGCTCGTCCTGGAACGCCGCGGCGCGAACAGGCAGGAGCGGTCCGCGGTGCTGTGGCGGATGCCGACTGTCCGAGGGTGACCGCGGAGCCGGCCGGGAAGCTCTGGCTGTTGGCGAGCTTCACCTCGCCGGACAGCGCCGTCGTGCCGGGCCGTGCTCAGACGAGGGGAGGCGGCTGGTTCCCTTGGACGCGTTCGAGGAGTTCGTCGCGGTACTCCCGAGCCGCCTGGAACTCGGGTTCGTCGCCGGTCGCTCGCTTCAGCGCGCCTTCCAGGATTTTCAGCCCCTGGCGTTCGTCGCCGTGCGCGTCTGCCTGCCGTGCGGCGTTTTCCATGGCTTTCGCGAGCTTGGTCCGCGCTTCCGGTGCCTGGCCGGCCTGGTGGATCCGGATCCAGTTGCCGCCCGGGTCGACGAGGGTGAAGCCGGTGTAGCGGTCGTTGCGCAGCCGCGGCCGGGTGATCCGCGGGATGCCGGAGACGAGCAGTTTTCCGTGCATGGAACGCATTCTCGCGGCGAAGTCCTCGAACAGCTCGCCGGTGTCGGCCACGATGACCAGGCAGGTGCTGTACGACTGCGCCGGGTCGTAGCCGGCCATCCCGAAGAAGTGCAGATTGATGTCCTCCCGCCGCAGCGCGACGTGCGGGTTCGGCCGGGTTTGCCGGTAGGTGATCCCGAAGCCGAGCATTTCGTAGAACGACGCGATTTCGTCGACGGAGGGACAGGGCAGAAGCGGAATGGTCAATTCGTTCGCCATCGCCCGAACGTAAGCCCGGATCGGCCGAAACGACACGGAGGTATTTGCTCGTGCGAACTGTGGTGGCTGGCGGAGGACCTCCGCGGAGGTCTGGACCAGTGGAGGCCAAGCGCTTCGGACCCCGGCGGCACGGCAGCCGGAACGCGCTGGTGCCGCGGCGAGGCCGGTGCGACGTGGCCTAGGGCGTGTCTGACAAAGCTTTGGTCCAGGTGATCACGGCGTGCAGCACGACCGCCGATCG
>NZ_ASXG01000098.1 GCF_000411975.1 Amycolatopsis orientalis DSM 43388 | reverse complement strand
TCAGCGGGCGCGGGCATGCCTCGCCTCCTCGCGTCGGGCGGACGCGACCCGCCGCTGGACGCCGCGCGCCGGGATTCCTTGCCAAGCCGTGCCCGCGGGGAGGTGCTCGCCCTTCATGACCAGCGACATGGCCTCGACGGTGGCGCCGTCGCCGACCGCGCTGTCGTAGAGCACGACCGAGCGCGCGCCGATGCTGACGCCGGCCCGTACGTCGATGGCGGACATCTTCATCACCCGGTCCTCGAAGAGATGCGTCTGCAACGAGGTCGCGGCGCCGACGCAGGTGTCGTCGCCGAGCCGGACGAGGTCGAATTCGGTCAGGAACGTGGTGGAGATCCAGCAGCGTTTCCCGATTCTGGCCCCGAAAAGGCGCAATGCCGGGCCCAGCAGCGGCGTTCCGCTGAGCGCCCCGAGCAGCGCGGGAACGGCGGCGGTCTCGTACAGCGCGGTGACGAATTCGGTGCGCCGCACGAACCGGCTCCACAGCGGCTCGACTCGCGGCCGGTAGCGGCCGACGACCATCCACTTGACCGCGGCCACCGCGAGCACCACCGCGAGCCCGCCGAGCAACGCGGACAGCGGAGTCGCCAGGACCGTCGCGAGCGGACCGGCGGTCTTGGCGGTCCACAGTTGCAGGAGCAGGACGAGATAACCGCCGGCGGCCAGCAGGCTGCCGGGCACGACGATGCGGAAGAATTCGATCACGAACCGCTCGAACACGCGAAGCCGGCTCGGGCGGAAGGTGAGTTCGTCGGAGTGCTCGCCGCTGTCCTGGCGGCGGGGCAGCCGGATCGGCGGGGTGCCGAGCCAGGACGTGCCGTCCGGGATGCCGTCGTTCGGCGCGCTGGTGTGCACGCCGATCAGGCAGCCGTCGCCGACGGTCGTGCCGGAGCGCAGGAACGCGGCGTTGCCGATGAAGGAGCGACGGCCGACGGTGGTGGGGCCGAGCGCGACCTGTCCGTGGCAGTAGGTGGCGCCGCCGACAGCGGCCATGTCGGCGACGAAGCTTTCCGCGCCGAGAGTCAGCAGGCCCGGGTCGAGGTGGGACGCGGTGGAGACCTCGGACCGCGGGCCGATGCGGGCGCCGAGGCTCCGCAGCCAGCCCGGCGTGTACAGCGTCGAGTAGAGCGAATTCGTCGCGGCCAGGCTCGCCTGCAGGAGTTTGTCCGCGATCCACTTGCGCAAGCCGAACGGCGAGGCCACCGGGTGGATGCCGGGCGGGGTGACCGGCAGGACGAGCCGTTTGCCGAGGAAGACCACCAGGCAGGCGGCGGCGGCGGAAACCGGCCCGGCGGCGAGGCAGGCGAGCCAGCCTCCGGAAGCGCCGTAGGTCAGGTACGCCCAGCTGCCGAGCGCGATGGACGGGGCGAGGAAGATCAGCGGCAGCAGTTCGACGAAAAGCCACGCTGCGAGATACCCGGCCCGCATCGGGCGGGAGCAGTCGCGGCTCGGGCGGGCGCGCAGTGCGGTGATGAGCGGGTCGGCGTGCGCGCACTGCCGCGACGGGGAACCGGACCAGTACTGCCCGGCCGGGATCCGCTGCCCGGCGGCCGCCGCCGACATTTCCGCGAGTCCCGCGCCGGCACCGAGTTCCGCGCCGGGTTCGACGACCGCGTTCGCGCCGACGAAGGACTGCGCGCCCAGCACGACCGGCGCGATGTGCACCCGGTTGTGCTTGACGTGAAAGGCCTGCACGTGTGCGCCGTACCCGACGCTGACGTCGTCCCCGACGGTCAGCAGCGACGGCAGCGACAGGTTCGCGCTCGCGAACTGGCAGCGGCGCCCGACCCGGGCCCCGAGCAGGCGCAAATACCACGGCAGCAACGGGGATCCGCTCATCGTGCCGAGCGGGGCTAGCGCGAGCAGGCCTTGCGTGAGCCACACCCGGAAGTACGCGGCGCTCCACAATGGATACTCGCCGGGCGCTATCCGGCGCGACAGCAGGCGCACGCCGGCGACGGGAAGCAGGAATCGCGCGACGACGTAAGCCGCCGGCGCGACGGCGACCAGCGCCCATACCGAGCCGAGAGACAGCACTCCGGCGGACTGGCCGAGGATCACCGCGACCGGCGCGCCGAGAAGCAAGAGGAACACCGAAAGCGCGCCGAGTTGCGCCGCGCCCCACCCGAACACGCGTCCCGTGCCGGTGCGCCGCGGCGGGGACTGGCTCGGGTCCCGGCGCGCGGGCGCCCGTTCCGCCAAAGTGCGTGCCAGGGCCCGGATCGTGGGATGCGCGTAGATGTCGGCGACCGATGCTTCGGGCGCCACACCGCGTTCCCGCAGGATCGAGACGGCACGGGCGGCCAGCAGCGAATGCCCGCCGAGATCGAAGAAATCGTCCGTCACCGACACCTCGGCCGCGGGCGTGCCGAACACCTCGGCCCAGACCGCGGCGAGGGCGCGTTCGGCAGGGGTCGCCGCGGCCACCGCGGCCGTGGTCCCGGGCCGGAACCGGGTGCCGGACGGCCGGGGGAGCCGCCCGCGGTCGACCTTGCCGCTCGGCATCATCGGGAGTTCGTCGAGCGTTTCCACGTAGCCGGGGATCATCGCCGCGGTCAGCCGTTGCCGCAGGATCCCGTGCAGCCGCCCGAGGACGGCCTGCCGGTCGCGCGCACCGCGGGCGAAAGTCAGGTACGCCACCAGGTCTTGCGCGGGGGCGTCCGGGTGCGGCGCGACGGCCGCGCCGGAGACCTGCGGGTCCTCCAGCAGGATGCTTTCGATTTCCTGGAGATCGATGCGATGGCCGCGGATCTTGACCTCGCTGTCGGCCCGCCCGAGGTATTCGATCTCGCCGCCGGGGAGCACCCGGCCGAGGTCTCCGGTGCGGTACAGCCGTCCGCCGCCGGTGATCCGGGGGTCGTCGAGGAATCGCTCCGCGGTCAGGTCCGGCCGGTTCAGGTAGCCGAGCGCGACGCCGGGGCCGCCGATGCAGATCTCGCCGACGGCGCCGTCCGCGACCCGTTCCAGCCGCTCGTTCAGCAGGACGATCCGGTAGGTCGGCAGGGCGCGGCCGATCGTCACCGGCCGCCCGGGAAGCAGCTCGCCCCAGGTCGCGGTCACGGTCGCTTCGGTGGGGCCGTAGGTGTTGAGCATCCGCCGGCCCGGCCGGCTCCACCGCTGGACCAGTTCGGCCGGGCACGCTTCGCCGCCGACCAGGAGCGTGCGGATGCCGGGGAGATCGCAGTCGACGGTCGCGAGCACGGTCGGCACGCAGTACAGCACGGTGATGCGGTGGTGCCGCAGGAAACGGGCGAGGCCGGTGCCGATGCGGTCGGCTCCGGTCGGTCCGGCGACAAGCGTCGCGCCCGCCGCCCAGGTGGGCCAGACCTCCTCGATCGAGAAGTCGAAGGCGATCGTCATGCCCTGGTAAACGCGGTCGGTGCGGCGGACGCCGTAGATGCCCGCCACCACCTCGACGAAGTTGCAGATGCTCGCGTGGCCGACCGCGACGCCCTTGGGCCGTCCGGTGGAACCCGAGGTGTAGATGACGTAGCAGGGCTCGGCCCCGGGCGGCGGCAGGCGCGGCCGGTCCGGGCGGACGCGGCCGAGTTCGGCGGCCAGCTGCTCGGGCCGCAGCACCGGGCAGCGGACGCCCGCGGCGGCGGCCTCCAGCCCGGCGCTGACGACGAGCAGGTCCAGCGCCGCGTCTTCGGCGACGTAGCGCACCCGGTCGGCGGGTGCGGCCGGGTCGATGGGGACGAACGTCGCACCGGTTTTCAGGACCGCGAGCAGCGTCGTGTACATCGGCACCGAGCGCGGCACCAGGATGCCTACGCGCTGGCCCACGCGAACACCCCGGCGCAGCAGCACCTGGGCCATCCGGTTGGCGCGCTCGTCGAGCTGGCGATAGGTGAGCCGGTGCGGTCCGCATTCCAGCGCGATGGAATCCGGGATTTCCGCACAGGCTCGTTCGAAGAATTCGTGCAGCCTGGTGGGCTGCTTAGCCCGGAGCGGCACGGTGCCGAGGCGCGCGGTGTCCTCGACGGAAATCGACAAGTCCTCGCTCAACTGGCTTTCCGTTCTGCGGTGGGGGAATTCGCGGACGGGCGCGGCGCCGCGCCGTCGGCGAGCGGTCCGCGGAGGCACATTCCGGGAGATTTCCGTCCTGGCCGGCGGCGGTCCCAGGCCGAATTCCGGTACCGCCGTATTCGCCGAGTTTTCCCGGTCAGTCCGGATATTTCTCCGCGGCCGGGGAAACGGGCGTCATGACGGTGTTCTCCTGAGGTGCGGGTGCTTCGGGATCGATTGCCGGGGCAGGCTATGAACCGTTCGCTGTGAGGAGACTGAGAACTCGAAGCCCGGGAACGGTTTCCGGCGGACCCGGGAATCCGAGCTGAAGTTTCCCTGAATTGTCCGCGCCCGGCAGGGAAAAGGGCGGCCGCCGCGGGTTGTGCCGATCGCTGCGCGTGGCGGAAGTGCGAAACCGCGTGAGCAGGCCGACACTTGCCGGTGTGCGAGTGCGGAGAGAGTCGTCGTTCTGGGCCGTCGCGGCCGCGGTGCTGCTGATCGCCGGCTGCAGTGCGCCGCCGGACCGGGGCGCGCCGCCGGCCGTTCCCTCGCCGGAGCCGGCCCCGCAGCAGGAAGGCACGCTGGGGTGGGAAATCACCCATCCGGGGCGCGAGCACGCCATCGAAGGCTTCGCCGACCGGACCAGCGTGCTGCCCGGCGCGGCCGTGCACTTGTTCGTGAGCACCACGGCCGCGCACTACACGGTGACGGCGTTTCGCATGGGCGGCTACCGCGGCTCGCCCGCCTTGCGGGTCTGGACCTCGCCGCGCGAGGCGGGATCGGTCCAGCCCCGCCCGGTCGTCCAGCCGCCGACCAGCACGGTCGTGGCGCCGTGGCGGCCCTCGCTGGAGGTGCGGACCGACGGGTGGCAGCCGGGGGACTACCTGTTCCGCCTGGACGGCGACAACGGAGCGCAGCAATTCGTGCCGCTCACGGTCCGCAGCCGTTCGAACGCGGGAAAAATCGTGGTGGTCAACGCCGTCACGACGTGGCAGGCGTACAACCAATGGGGCGGCTACAGCCTCTACGACTCGCCGAGCGGGCGAAAGGCGCAACGCTCCCGCGCGGTGTCCTTCGACCGGCCTTACCAGGCCGCGGACATGCAAGGCGCGGGCGATTTCCTCTACTTCGAACTGCCGTTCCTGCGTTTCGCCGAAGCGAGCGGCCTGCCGTTGGGCTACGCCACCGACGTCGACCTGCACGCCGACCCGCATGTGCTCGACGGAGCACGCGCGCTCGTCACCCTGGGCCACGACGAGTACTGGTCCGCCGCGATGCGCCAGCACGCCACCGCGGCCCGCGACCAAGGCGTGAACCTGGCCTTCTTCGGCGGCAACGAGATCTACCGGCACATCCGGTTCGCGCCGACCGCCCTCGGTCCCGACCGGCTCGAGGTCGACTACAAATCCTTCGCCGAGGACCCGTACCACCTGACCGATCCGCCGGAAGCCACGCCGGAGTGGCGTTCGCCGCCGTTCCCGCGCCCGGAAAGCGTGCTGCTGGGCAACTATTACCACTGCAATCCGGTGCAGGCGGCACTCGTCGCCGCCGACGACTCCAGCTGGCTGCTGTCCGGAATCGTCCACAACGGACAGACCTTCGCCGGGCTGGTGGGCAACGAGTACGAACGGGTCGACCTGTCCGTCCCGACCCCGAGGCCGATCCAGGTGCTCTTCCACTCGCCGGTGACCTGCGGGGGACACCCCGATTTCGCCGACACCAGCTACTACCGCGCTCCCAGCGGAGCGGCGGTGTTCTCGGCAGGCACTCAATACTGGATCTGCGCGCTGGACCCCGGCTGCCCCCAGGACCACGGGGACCGCACGGCGAACACCGCGATCGCGGCGATCACCAGCCGGCTGCTGAACGCCTACGCACAAGGCCCGGCGGGCCGCGCGCACCCCGCCGTCGACAACCTCGCCGCACTCCGCGTGCCGGGCGCGCAGGCCAATCCGCGGCCAACCCTGCCGCCCGACAACTCCGGAACCCGGTGATCCCGCGGTCGCGGCGCCCGGAAACGGTGCGGGGCCTGGACGGAACCGGACGTCCCGCCCGCTGGCGGCAGGCTCCGCGCGGGCCGGTCAGGCTCCGGCGGCGGTGACGATCGCGTCGGTGGCGAACCCGAGGACCAGGCCGAGGAACAGGCCCCACGTGGTGATCACCTTGAGCGTGGATTTCCGTGCCACCGCGAGCAATTCGACCACGACGTACAGGATGGAGCCCGCCGCGAGCCCGAGGAACGCGATGGAGAGGGTGTCGTTGACGAAGCTCTGGCCGACCAGGGTGCCGAGGAACGTGGGCCCGCCGCCGATCAGGCCCAGCAGGGCCAGATAGCCCCAGGACGGCCGCTGTCCGGTGAGCGGCGCGACGATGCCGAAACCCTCGGTCGCGTTGTGCAGCCCGAAACCGATCACCAGCAGCACCGCGAGGCTGAGTTCGCCGCCCGCGGCGGAGTTGCCGATCGCTAGTCCCTCGGCGAAGTTGTGCAGTCCGATGCCGATCGCGATGGTGAGCGCCAGCCGCCCCGCCGGCCCGCGCGCGGTCGCACCGTTCAGTTCGCCGGCCGCCGCGGTGCCCGGGCCGAACGAGCGCGCTGCTTTTTCGCGCCGTGCGGCCGATTCGTCGACGTAGGCGAGGCCGAGCAGGCCGATGCCCAGCGCGACCGCGAGCACCGCGCCCTTCCCCGCGGCCGAACCGGCGCGGTCGTGCGACAGCGCCGAGTCGATCGGCTCCCACGCGTGTGCCAGCACGTCCCACAGCAGGAAGATCAGGATTCCGGTCGCGGTGGCGTTCAGCAGCGCTTTCATCCGGGGCAACGGCGTCCGGAGCCGGCCGAGCGGCAGGCCGAGGAAGATGGTGAGCCCGGCGATGCCGCCGAGGAGCGCGATCTGAGCGGAAGACATGGGAGTTCCCGGTTCTGCGAAGGGGGCGGAGCGCCAGGACCGTAACCTCAGCTGAGCCTTCCCTAACAGAGGCGGTCCTCAGTTTTAACCGTCGGCTTGCCCGGGCGGGGTGGTTCGCGGGCCGATGTCCGGAAAGTTCCACCCTCTGCTGTGGACTCCCGTGGCCCGGAGTTCGTGCAGGCCGGCGCATCCGGAACGGCGTCGCGACCAGTCCGGTCAAGATCACCTGCCGGGCCCGTCCCGGGTTGACCCGCATCACAGCCTCTGGACGGTTCCGTGGAAGCTCCTTACGGTAGGTGAGCCTTACCTAACTTAGTGCCGAGGAGTTGCCGCCATGCCCCAGCCCAGTTCGACTGCCGACAAAGCCGCTCCCTTCGCGATCGGCCTGTTCCGCATCGTCATCGGCCTGCTCTTCGCCTCCCACGGCGCCGCCTCGCTCTTCGGGATTTTCGGGGGAGCGGCCGGCACCCAGGGCGGAACCGTCGCGGCCGGGGCCTGGCCGTCCTGGTACGCGGCGGTGATCCAGCTGGTCTGCGGCCTGCTGGTCGCGGCGGGGGTGTGCACCCGCAGCGCGGCGTTCCTCGCCTCCGGTTCGATGGCCTACGCCTACTTCGTCGTCCACCAGCCCGACGGGCTTCTCCCGCTGCAGAACCACGGCGAGTCCTCCGCCCTGTTCTGCTGGGCATTCCTGCTGCTCGTCTTCACCGGCCCGGGCGCCGTCGCGCTCGGCTCCCTGGTCCGTCGCCCGGCCGCCTCGCCCGCCGCGGCAGCTGCCTGACGACCTGCGGACGCTCGCACTCTCGATTTCCCGGCAGCTCAAAGACAATCCGGTGCCGGGGCAAGCGGGTCGGCACCGGCCAGATCGCGCCGGGCCGGCACGATTCCCCCTCAGTCAAGCCGGTCGGCCATCGCCTCGCCGAGCATGATCGTGGCGAGATTGGTGTTGGCGCGGGGGACGGACGGGAAGACCGAGGCGTCGACCACCCGCAGGCCGTCCACGCCGAGCACCCGGCACGCCGGGTCGACGACCTCGCCCATCCGGCACGTGCTGGTTCCGTGCTGCGCGTCGACCACGGTCGCGAGGAGGTAGTCGTCCAGTTCGGCGTCGTGGTCGAGGACTTCGAACAACTCGGGGTTCGCACCCTCCACAGTGGACGCCAATGCGGGCGCGGTCTCGGCGCTGCGGGCCAGTTCGACGAGCTTCCGCACGCCTTCGCGCAGCCGCGCCAGGTCGCGTTCGTCGGAGAGCATCCGCTCGGCGACGCGCGGCTGCGCCGTCGGATCCGCCGACGTCAGGGTCAGCTCGCCACGAGAGTGGTTCTGGTTGAGCCAGACCCCGAACGCTCCGCTGTGGACACCCGGGTCGGCGGCGGCCATCGCGAGCACGTTCTGGTTGAGGGACACGAACATCAGGTCGTCGGCGAACTCGCCGCCCTCGCTGGTCCACCGGACGCAGACGTTGGTGTGGCGGTCGTGCGGGGACTTGACGGCCGACTCCTCGGTCAGCGGCAGCGAGACCAGCGCCATCGGATGGTCCTGCAGACCCTGTCCGACCGGGAGGTCCTGGCGGACCTCGATGCCGAGCGAGGCCAGCTGCCGCGCCGGGCCGATCCCGGACCGGAGCAGGATCGCCGGGGAGTGGATCGCGCCGGTGCTGAGCACGACGGTGTCCGCGTATTCGTCGACGGCGGTGCCGCCGGCGAGCACTCGGACGCCCACCGCCCGGCCGGAGCGGAACAGGACCCGGTCCACGAGCGCGTCGCCGCGGATCGCGAGGTTCTCCCGGCCGCGCGCGGGCTCGAGGTAGCCGTCGTTGACCGACACGCGGCGCCCGGCGCGGGAGTTGATCGGATAGGGCGAGACGCCGGTCGCCCCGGGCGCGTTGACGTCGGCCGCCCACGGGTAGCCGGCGGCGAGCGCCGACCGGGCGAGCGCCGCGTCGACGCCGCCCCAGCGGTCCCGCGGCACGCGGTGGATCGGCGTCGGCCCGCCGCGTCCGTGGTAAGGCTCGTCGCCGAACTCCTCGTCGTCTTCGAGCCGGGCGAACCAGGGCAGCACCTCCCGCGGAGACCAGCCGGGCAAAGCCCAGTCGGCGAAATCCGCCATCGGCGGGCGGATGGCGATCTGCCCGTTGATCGCCGAACTGCCGCCGGTGCCCCGGCCGCGCCAGTAAGGCGCCGCGGGCTGCTTCTCGGTGCGGGTGGCGTCGAGACCCTCCCAGACCATGCCGGCCGCGGCGGTGGGGTGCATCAGGGCGACGGCCGGGTTGGGCGAGCGCCACTCCTCGGGCGTCTCCGCCGATCGGCAATCCGCGCCCGCTTCCAGCAGCAGCACCCGTTTGCCCTGCTCGGCGGACCGGACCGCGAGCGCGGCTCCCGCCGATCCCGCGCCGACCACGATCAGATCCCAGCCGCCTGCAGCCATGCCGTCCTCCGGAGTCGCTCGACGGACTAAACTGTGCGCCACGCCTTGAGTTCAGTCAAGAATGAATTTTCACTTAAAAATGAACGGAGGTGGCCGTGCCGGCCGGACAGGACGAGCTCGTCGAGGACTTCGGCGTGCACATCGGCCGCGCCATGGGATGGCCGCCGATGGCGGGCCGGACCGCGGCGCTGCTCATGCTCAGCGAAAAACCGCTCACCACGGCGCAGTTGCAGCAGCGGCTCGACGCCAGCAAGGGTTCGGTCTCGGAGATCACACGCCTGCTGATCGTCAACGGCACCGTCGAGCGGTTCAAAGAACCGGGCAGCCGCCAGTTCGTCTACCGCTGGCGCGACGACGCGTGGATCGGCTGCCTGCGGCACCAGCTCGACCAGACCGCCGAACTGCTGAAGCTCGCCGAACGCGGCCACGAGCGCGGCGAAGCGTTCGACGCCACGCAGCGGGCGCGCCTGACCGACATGCGCGACTACTACCGGTTCATGGTGCGCGGCCTGGAAGACCTGCTGGCCGCGTATGGCAAGCAGCAGCAAGGGAAATAGCCCGGCCGGTCTTCGCTGCCGGTCGCCGGAACCACGCTGGGCGAATTCGCGAAACCAGTGGCGAGCGGGTCCGAAATCAGCGGACGGCCGGGGGACCGGTCGTGCCGCGGACCACGAGTTTCGGGTCCAGCACGGTTTCCCTCGGTTCGCGGGTTTCGTCCTCGAGCCGGGCGACCGCCTGCCGTACCGCCTGTTCGGCGATCCGGTTCGCGTCCTGGCGGACCGTCGTGAGGTCGAGGTAGGACAGGTGCGACAGGTGGTTGTCGTCGTAGCCGACGACGGAAATGTCCTTCGGCACGTTCAGGCCCGCGCTGGCGAAGGCGTGCATGAGGCCCACTGCGCACCGGTCGTTCCCGGCGAGCACCGCGGTCGGCAGCCGGTCTTCGTCCAGCAGCTGCCGGGCCGCTGCCATCCCGGCTTCTTCGGAGTACTCGCCGGGAAGGACGCGCGCGGGGAGCTTGTGCCGGCGCATCGCGCCGCGATAGGCGCGACGGCGGTCCGGGGCGCCAGGACCTTTCCCGCCGTCGACGTGCACGATTTCGCGGTGGCCCAGCTCCGCCAGGTGGTCGACGGCCTGGCGGACGCCGACGGTGTCCGCGGTATGCACGCTGTCCAGGTGCGCTCCCGGGACGCGGCGGCCCACGGAGACGACGACGGTGCGCCGGCCGAGTTCGGCGAGATACGCCTGCTCCGACTGGGAACCCAGCAGGATGACCGATTCGCAGCGGTGGCTCAGCAGCGCTTCCACTGCCTTGCTTTCGTCGCGGCCGGGCGCGGTCGCGGACAGCAGGACGTCGTAGCCCAGCCGTTCGGCCTCCGGATAGACGCCCTCGACGAGGTCGGCGTCGAACGGCTGGTGCACGGTCAGCACGACGCCGAGCGTCCGGCTGCGCCCGCGGGCCAGCAGCCGGGCGGCGTTGTCCGGGCGGTAGCCCAGCTCGTCCGCGGCGGCGAGAACGCGCTGGCGGGTGGCCTCGCTGGCACCGGGCTGCTTGCGGAACACCAGGGACACGAGCGCGCGGGAAACGCCGGCTTTGGCCGCGACGTCGACCATCGTCGGACGGCGCGGTTTGCCGGCCGTTTCCTCGCCGGGCGGCTGCTCGGGCACGGCGTCCCTCCTCTCGTCGGCGTTCCGGCGGGATTCTTCCAGGCTCTTGACAGCCCGCTGTGACAGCCAGCATAGTTCACCGCACTAGAGCGCGCTAGTAGAGCGCACTAGACGACCGCGACCGTCCCTTTCCCCTGAAGTCCGGGAGGACCCGCCGTGACGACGATGTCCCGTATCACCGCCGGAAACCTGTGCCTGGGTTCGGCGCCCGACTCCTGGGGGATCTGGTTCCCCGAGGACGAGCACCAGGTCCCGTGGACCCGGTTCCTCGACGAGCTGGCCCGCGCCGGCTACCGCTGGTTCGAGCTGGGCCCCTACGGCTACCTGCCCACCGACCCGCGAGAGCTGGCCGACGCCGCCGCCGCGCGCGGCCTGCGGGTTTCCGGGGGCACCACCTTCGGCGCGCTGCACCGCCCGGAGGCGTTCGCGGAGACGGTCGCGACCGCCCGCCGGGTCGCCGAGCTGACCGCCGCCGCGGGCGCGCACCACCTGGTCTTCATCCCGCCGATGTACCGCGACGAGAAGACCGGCGCGTACACCGAGGACCCGCGGCTGACGGCCGAGCAGTGGAACTCCCTCGGCGGCCGCGCGAACGAACTGGGCCGGATCCTGCTGGAGGAGCACGACGTCCGGCTGGTGCTGCATCCGCACGCGGACAGCCACATCCAGACCCAGCCGGAGATCGAGCGGTTCCTGAACGAGACCGATTCCCGGTACGCGAACCTCTGCCTCGACACCGGCCACGTCGCCTACGGCGGCGGGGACAACCTCGACCTGATCCGCCGGTTCGGCGAGCGCGTCGGGTACGTGCACATCAAGCAGATGGACCCGGTTGTGCTCGAACAGGTCGCCGCCGAAGGGCTTTCGTTCGGCGAGGCGGTCAAGCGCGGCGTCTGCGTCGAACCGCCCGCCGGGGTGCCCGATCCCGCCTCGGTCGTCGACGCGTTGTCCACACTGGACGCCGAGCTGTTCGTGATCGTGGAACAGGATCTCTACCCGTGCGCCGCGGAGGTTCCGCTGCCGATCGCGGTGCGCACGCGCGAGTACCTCGCCGCCCAGGGGCTCAGCGGCAGCACCCGCCCGCGTCTGGGCTGACGCTTTCCGGGGAACCACGGGGAAACTTACTGATCCGCGCCAGCGGGGTCTGGCGCACGGGGCAATGGAGCACCCACATGAATCAGGTCCGGGCAACGACGCCGCCTGCCGTGCCGCTCGACGAAAAGGGACCGCATTCCCGTCGGCTGCGGCTGGTCACCGTGATAGCGACCTTCGGCGGCCTGCTTTTCGGCTACGACACCGGGGTCATCAACGGCGCGCTGCCGTACATGAAGACCGACCTCGGCTTGTCGCCGTTCACCGAAGGACTCGTCACGAGTTCGCTGCTGCTGGGCGCCGCGCTCGGCGCGGTCGTCGGCGGGCGGCTGTCGGACCGGAGGGGCCGCCGCCGGAACATCCTGATGCTGGCTGTGATCTTCCTGATCGGCACACTGGGCTGCACGCTCGCGCCGGTCACCGCGATCATGGTGCTGAGCCGGTTCGTTCTCGGGCTGGCAGTCGGAGGCGCGTCGGTCACCGTGCCGACGTATCTCGCCGAGGTCTCGCCCGCCGAGCGGCGCGGGCGGCTGGTCACCCAGAACGAGCTGATGATCGTCTCCGGCCAGCTGCTGGCGTTCACGTTCAACGCGATCATCGGGAACTCCTTCGGGGAAACCGGCGGGGTCTGGCGCTGGATGCTCGTCATCGCGACGCTGCCCGCGGTCGTGCTGTGGTTCGGCATGCTGGTGATGCCGGAAAGCCCGCGCTGGCTGGCCTCGAAGGACCGGTTCGCCGACGCGCTGGCCGTGTTGCGGCAGGTCCGCTCCGCGCGGCGGGCCGAGGCCGAACTGGCCGAGGTGCGGCAGCTGGCGATCGAGGACAAGCAGTCGCAGACCGGCGGCCTGCGCGACCTGGCGACCCCGTGGATCCGCCGGCTCGTGCTCGTCGGCATCGGGATCGCCATCGTCCAGCAGATCACCGGCGTCAACTCGATCATGTACTACGGCACGCAGATCCTCACCGACGCTGGATTCTCCGCGGACAGCGCGCTCACCGCGAACATCGCCAACGGCGTGATCTCGGTGCTCGCCACGTTCGTCGGGATCTACCTGCTGGGCAAGGTGAACCGGCGGCCGATGCTGATCGCGGGCCAGCTCGGCACTACCGCGGCGCTGCTGCTGATCGGCGTGTTCTCGCTGCTGCTGCCCGCCGGGGAAGGCCGCGCGTACGTCGTGCTCGCGCTGACGGTCACGTTCCTCGCCTTCCAGCAGGGCGCGATCTCCCCGGTCACCTGGCTGATGCTGTCGGAGATCTTCCCGCTGAAACTGCGCGGGTTCGGGATGGGCATCGCGGGACTGGTGCTGTGGCTGACGAACTTCGCGATCGGCCTGACGTTCCCGATGCTGGTGGCCGCGCTGCACATCTCGACGACGTTCTTCATCTTCGTCGGGCTCGGCGTCGTCGCCATCACGTTCGTGGCGAAGTACGTCCCGGAGACCCGCGGGCGTTCGCTGGAGACGCTGGAAGTCGAGCTGCACAGCCGATTCGGCCGGTCCGAGCCGGCCGCGGCCGGAAAGGAGCGCTGACCATGTCCGTCCTCGCGGCCGTGACCGATTCCGAAGAGGGCGAGCTCGCCCTCGCCCGGGGCGTCGCCGAAGCCGAGCTGCGCGGCACGGAACTGCTGGTCGCCAACCTGCGGCTGAGCCCGTTGGAGGCGCCCGGCGCGGCGGAGGTCCTGGAACGCCGCCCGGGAGTGGACATCGCCGAGCACGTGCTCGATCTGCTCGACGAGCGCGCCGGGGAAATCGAGCTGCTGGTGATCGGCGTGAAGCGCCGGTCGCCGGTCGGGAAGCTCGTGCTGGGAAGTGTCGCGCAGCGGCTGCTGCTCGGCGCCGAAGTGCCTGTCCTGGCTGTGAAAACAGCTGAACGCTGAGAAGAAGGGAGATCCCGCCGTGACCGTACGCGTGGGAGTGATCGGGGCCGGGATGATCGGCCAGGACCACGTCCGCCGGCTGACCGAGGTGGTGCACGGGGCGGAGGTGTCCGCGGTGACCGACCTCGATGCCGAGCGGGCCGCGACGGTCGCCGCGGCGGTCGGCACCCGGGCGGCGGCCGACGGGGCAGAGCTGATCGGACTGTCCGATGTGGACGCCGTGCTGGTCACGTCGTGGGGGCCGACGCACGCCGAGCACGTGCTGGCCGCGATCGCCGCCGGGAAGCCGGTGTTCTGCGAGAAACCGCTCGCCACCACGGCGGAGGACTGCCTGCGCATCGTGGAAGCGGAAATCGCATACGGGCGGCGGCTCGTCCAGGTCGGCTTCATGCGCCGCTACGACGCCGGGTACCGCGAGCTGAAGCGGGTGCTGGACGCCGGGGAGATCGGCACACCGTTGATGGTGCACTGCGCGCATCGCAACCCGACCGTCCCGGAGAGCTACCACTCCGAGATGGCCGCGCAGGACACCGCGGTGCACGAGATCGACGTGCTGCGCTGGCTGCTGTCCGACGAGATCGTGTCGGCGCAGGTGCTCACGCCGCGGCCGACCGCCAGGCGGTTCGAGCACCTGCGCGACCCGCAGATCATGCTGTTCGAAACCGCCGCCGGGGTGCGGATCGACCTCGAGGTGTTCGTCAACTGCCAATACGGCTACGACATCCAGTGCGAGACGGTGGGGGAGACCGGCCTGGCCCGGCTGCCGGAGCCGGCGCGGCTCGCCGTCCGCAGCGGCGAGGCGACGCGCGTCGCTGTGCCCCAGGACTGGAAGGAACGCTTCGGCGCCGCGTTCGACGTCGAGTTCCAGGAATGGATCGACACCCTGGCCGTCGGCGGTGAGCCGACCGGACCGTCCTCTTGGGACGGTTACGCCGCGACGGTGATCACCGACGCGACCGTGGAGGCGCTGGAGAGCGGCCGGGTCGTCGGCGTGACGATGAAGGACCGGCCCGCGTTCTACGCGGAGGGCGCGCGGTGAAGCTGGGTGCCTACACCGCGTGCCTGCACGACCGCACGCTGGCCGAGGCGCTCGAGGTGCTGCGCGCCAACGGGTTGACCTCGGCGGAGGTGAACAGCGGCGGATTCCTGCCCGCCCCGCACTGCCCAGTCGACCTGCTGCTGTCCTCGGCCACCGCGCGTCGCGAGTACCTGGCGGCGTTCGCCGAACGGGGCATGGAGCTGACCGCGTTGAACTGCAACGGAAATCCGCTCAACCCGCTGCCGGGTGTCGGGCCGAAACACGCGGAGGACCTGCGTCGCAGCATCCGGCTGGCCGGGCAGCTCGGCGTGCGGCACGTGGTGACCATGTCCGGCACGCCGGGGTCGGACCCGGACGCCAAGTACCCGTCGTGGGTGGTGAACCCGTGGGACGGCGTGTACCTGGACGTCCTGGACTACCAGTGGGACGTCGCGGCCGAGTTCTGGAACGAGATCGACGCGCTGGCGCGGGAGAACGGCGTGCGGGTCGCGATCGAAATGCATCCGCACAACCTGGCGTTCTCGCCGGTGACGCTGAAACGGCTGGTCGACGAGACCGGCGCGACGAATCTCGGCGCGGAACTGGACCCGAGCCACCTGATGTGGCAGGGCATGGACGTGGCCGAGTGCGTCCGGTGGCTCGGGCCGCTGGTCTTCCACGCCGCGGCCAAGGACGCGACGCTCTGTCCCGGCGTCAATATCCGCGGCGTGCTCGACACGTCGTTCTCCCGGGTGCCGGCCGGCGCGCCCGGACGCGTCCCGACCGGCATCGGCCACTGGTGCTCCGCCTGGCCGGAGGACCCGGCCTGGAAGTTCGTCGCGGTCGGTCTCGGGCACGATGTGGCCTATTGGACCGGATTCCTCCGCGCGCTGGCCGAAGTCGATCCGGAGATCGCGGTGAACATCGAACACGAGGACGCCGCGTACTCGCAGACCGAAGGGCTCGCGCTGGCGGCGAAGAACCTGCACGCCGCCGTGCGCGACCTGTGAAACCACCTAGACGCGGGGCGGCCGGGACCACTTTCCGGCCGCCCTGTCCCATTTTTCCGGAGGAAACCGTGAAACTCGCTCTCGACCCGCAGATGTTCTACGCGACCCATTCCGTGCTCGACCTGCCCGACGTCGTCGCGCGGACCGGCTACTCCTGGATGGAGCTGTCGCCGAAAGCCGACTTCATCCCGTTCTTCTCCCACCCGCGCGCGGACGACGCCACGGTGGCGAAACTGCGCAAGCGCGCCGCGGACGCCGGGGTCGGCATCGCGTCGGTGCTGCCGGTGCAGCGCTGGTCCGGGCCGGGGGAGGAGGAACGGCAGGCGGCGGTCCGGGCGTGGAAGCGGGCCGTCCAGATCGCCGTCGACCTCGGGGTGGACACGATGAATTCGGAGTTCAACGGCCGTCCGGAGGCCGCCGAGTTCGCCGAAAGCCAGTTCCTGCGCTCGATGGACGAGCTGGTCCCGGTGTTCGAACGCGAGGGCATGAAGCTGGTGCTGGAACCGCATCCGGACGACTTCGTCGAGGACGGCCACGCCGCCGTGCGGCTCGTGCGTGGGCTGAACCGGGACTGGATTTCGTTCCTCTACTGCACCCCGCACACATTCCACCAGGGCAACGACGCGAGCGGAATCATCGCCGAGGCCGCGGAGAAAGTCACCTACGTGCATCTGGCTGACACACTGGACCACACGGCGTCGAACGGCCTGCGCTACATCGTGAACCCGCCCGGCTCGACCGTCCGGGTCCACCAGCACGCCGAGATCGGCCGCGGCGAGGTGGATTTCGACGAGGTGTTCGCCGCCCTCGCCGACGTGGGGTTCGACGGGGTGGTGTCGTCGTGTGTGTTCGGCTGGAAGGAGCGGGCGGAGGAGATTTCGGTGCGGCAGCGGGAGAAGGCGACGGGGCTGATCGAGAAGCACTTCGGTGCCGGGAAGCTCTGAACGCAGCCACGAAGAAGGGGCGCGTCCGGCTGGACGCGCCCCTCTTTCGTATCGGTCAGTTCGCGGTGGGGAAGGTGAACGCCGCCCCGTGCGCCTCCGTCTCCGGCCACCGGGTCGTGACGACCTTGGCCCGGGTGTAGAACCGGACTCCGGCCGGGCCGTGGATGGGGCTGTCGCCGATCAGCGAGTCCTTCCAGCCGCCGAAGGAGTAGTACGACATCGGGACCGGGATCGGCACGTTGACGCCGATCATGCCGACCTTCACCCCGCGCTGGAAGCGCCGCGCCGCCTCGCCGCTGCCGGTGAAGATCGCGGTGCCGTTGCCGTACGGGTTGGCGTTGATCAGCGCGATCGCCTCGTCCACTGTGGACACGCGGACGACCGCCAGCACCGGTCCGAAGATTTCCTCGCGGTAGGCCTGCATTTCGGGCGTCACGTGGTCCAGAAGGGACGGTCCGACGAAGAAGCCCTCCTCGTATCCTTCGACCGAACGGCCGCGTCCGTCGACCACGACGGTGGCGCCTTCCTCCGCGCCCCGGGCGACCGCGGCGACGACGCGATCGCGGGCGGCGGCGGTGACGACCGGGCCCATGTCGCTCGAGGAGTCCGAGCCGGGGCCGACCTTGACCTCGTTCGCCTTGCGTTCCAGCACCCCGACCAGCCGGTCGCCCGCGTCGCCGACCGCGACCGCGACGGAGATCGCCATGCACCGCTGCCCGGCGGAGCCGAACGCGGCGGCGGTGAGGTGGTTGGCGGCGTAGTCGAGATCGGCGTCGGGCAGCACGACGGCGTGGTTCTTCGCCCCGCCGAGGGCCTGGACGCGCTTGCCGGCCGCGGTGCCGCGTTCGTGCACGTACCTGGCGATCGGGGTGGAGCCGACGAACGACACCGCGGCGACGTCCGGGTGGTCGAGGATCGCGTCGACCGCGACCTTGTCTCCGTGGACCACGTTGAACACGCCGTCGGGCAGCCCGGCCTCGGCGTAGAGCTGCGCGACCAGGTTGGACGCGGACGGGTCGCGTTCGCTGGGCTTGAGCACGAAGGCGTTGCCGGTGGCGATCGCGACCGGGTGCATCCACAGCGGCACCATGATCGGGAAGTTGAACGGCGTGATGCCGGCGACCACGCCCAGCGGCTGCCGGAAGTCGTGCACGTCGACGCCGTTCGAGACCTGGTCGGAGAAGCTGCCCTTGAGCGCGTCGGCGATGCCGCAGGCGTATTCGACGACTTCCCGGCCGCGCACGATCTCGCCGCGCGCGTCGTCGATCACCTTGCCGTGTTCGCTGGAGATGATCCGCGCCAGCTCGTCCTCGTGCTTGACCAGCAGCTCGCGGAACGCGAAGAGGACGCGCGTGCGCTGGGTCAGCGAAGAATCGCTCCAGGCCTCGAAAGCCTTGTTCGCGGCGGCGACCGCGGTGTCCACGTCCGCGGACTCGGCGAGCAGCACGGCCGACTGCTGCCGGCCGGTCGCCGGGTCGTAGACCGGCGCGGTGCGCGTCGAGCCGCCCGGCGTCGCGGTGCCGTTGATCCAGTGTTCGATGGTGTTCACGCTGCTCCTAGTCACAGGTAAGGCCGTTGCTGTCGCTTGGTTTCGGCGTAGGTTTCGCGCGCCGCGCGCGTGGAGTCGAGGTCGGAGACTTCGCTGACCGGCACGTCCCACCACGCCGATCCGGGCGGGTTGGGGCCGAGCGGGTCGGTTTCGACGTGCACGACGGTGGTCGTGGCATTCGCCTTCGCCTGCTTCACCGCGGTCCGGAATTCGTCCACAGTGGACGCGCGGAGCACGGTCGCGCCGAGGCTGGCCGCGTTGGCCGCGAGGTCGACCGGCAGGATGTCGCCTTCGAGCAGGCCGGAATCGGCGCGGTAGCGGTACGAGGTGCCGAACCGTTGCGAGCCCAGCGATTCCGACAGCGAACCGATCGAGGCGAAGCCGTGGTTCTGCACCAGCACGATGATCACCTTGAGCCGCTCGGCGACCATGGTGACGATTTCCTGCGCCATCATCAGATACGAGCCGTCGCCGACGAGCACGACCACTTCCCGGTCCGGCGCGGCCAGTTTCGCGCCCACGCCCGCGGCGACCTCGTAGCCCATGCAGGAGTAGGCGTACTCGACGTGGTAAGCCTTCGGATCCCTCGCCCGCCAAAGCATCTGCAGGTCGCCCGGCATCGAACCGGCCGCGTTGATGACCACGTCGCGGTCGTCCAGTTCGTCGTTCAGCGCGCCGAGGATCTCGGTCTGGGCCGGAAGCGGCTGGTTCCCGACTCGGAAGCACTCGTCGGCGGCGCGGTTCCACTCCTGCGCCAGCAGCCGGGCGCGGGTCCGGTACGCGTCGTCCACCTGCCAGCCGGCGAGGGCTTCGTGCAGCGCGGTGATGCCGCGTTTCGCGTCCGCGAGGACCATCTCCGCCGAGTGCTTGGCGGCGTCGAGCCGAGCGACGTTGAGGTTCACGAACTTCACCGCCGGATTGCCGAACACGGTGTGCGACGCGGTGGTGAAGTCGCTGTAGCGGGTGCCGATGCCCAGGACGACGTCGGCCTCCGCGGCGAGCGCGTTGGCCGCCGAGGTGCCGGTGGAGCCGATGCCGCCGACCGCGCTCGGATGGTCCCACGGCACCGCGCCCTTGCCCGCGTGCGTGTCCGCGACCGGAATGCCGGTGGCGGCGGCGAACGCGCGCAGTTCGTGCTCCGCTTCGGAGTACACGACCCCGCCGCCCGCGACGATCAACGGCGTTTTCGCGCTGCGCAGCAGTTCCACCGCGCGGGCGAGCGCTTCCGGTTCGGGGACCGGACGGTCGATGTGCCAGACGCGGCGGCGGAAGAACTCCTCCGGCCAGTCGCAGGCCTCGGCCTGCACGTCCTGCGGCAGGGCGAGGGTGACCGCGCCGGTTTCGACGGGGTCGGTGAGCACCCGCATCGCGGCGAGCGCGGCCGGGATCAGCTGTTCCGGCCGGCTGATCCGGTCGAAGTACTTGGACACTGGACGGAACGCGTCGTTGACCGAGACGTCGCCCGCCCGGGGGTCCTCCAGCTGCTGCAGCACCGGGTCCGGCCCCCGGGTGGCGAACATGTCGCTCGGCAGCAGCAGCACCGGGATCCGGTTGGTGGTGGCCAGCGCGGCTCCGGTGATCATGTTGGTCGAGCCGGGCCCGGTGGAGGCGGTGCAGGCGAAGGTCTGCAGCCGGTTGCGCATCTTCGCGAACGCGGTCGCGGCGTGGACCTGGCCCTGCTCGTTGCGCGCGAGGTAGTAGGGCAGGTCGGCTTCTCCGGTGCGCGCGGCCTGCAGCAGCGCCTGTCCGATCCCGGCGACGTTGCCGTGGCCGAAAATCCCGAAGCAGCCGGGGATCAGCCGCTGTTCGACGCCGTCGCGCTCGGAGTGCTGGCTGGCGAGAAAACGCACCAGGGCTTGCGCGGTGGTCAGTCTCATTTCGTGCCTCCGAAGGGCAGCCGCGGGTCGACGTCCTGGGATTCCCAGGTCTGGCGCACCCACGCGTGGGCGGGGTCGTCGCAGATCAGCCAGGCCCGCTCGGGGCCGGGGCCGGCCATCACGTTGAGGTAGTACAGGTCGTAGCCGGGCGCGGCCATCGACGGGCCGTGCCAGCCGTGCGGGATCAGCACGACGTCGCCGCTGCGGACCTCTTCGAGCACGTCGATCGGCCGCTCTTCGGTGCCGTAGACGCGCTGGTAGCCCATGCCTCCGTCGGCGACCTCGAAGTAGTAGATCTCCTCGAGTTCGCATTCTCCTTCGCGGGCCTCGTCGTGCTTGTGCGGCGGGTACGACGACCAGTTCCCGCCGGGGGTGAGCACCTCGCAGACCAGCAGCTGGTCGGCTTCGAAGGTGTGCGGCAGGCAGTAGTTGTTCACCTGGCGGCTGCAGATCCCCGCGCCGCGCAACTCGCTCGGCACGCCGGACGCCGGTCCGTACCGGGCAGGCAGGTGTTTCTCCGTTTTCGCCGACGGCAGGGCGAACCTGCCGCGACCGGTGATGACCGCGGAGGCATCCCTGGGCAGGTAAGCGAAATCGGTCACCGCGTCGAACACGCCGGTGCGGCCCGCCAGCTCGAACTTCTCCCCGGAAACCTCGACCGTGCAGCTGCCGGACAGCGGGAGGACGAGCGCTTCCGAATCGCCCGTGGCGACGGTTTCCGTGCCGTCGAGTTCGAGTACTCGCAGGCCCGAGTAGCCCCACCCGGCCGATTCCGGCGTGACGACGAGGCTGAACGGACCGTCCGCGGTGCTCCCGGCTTCGTGATAGCGCTTCACAGCAGCCCCACCGCCGTGTCGACGGCCTCGGCGACATCGCCGTCGTGCGGGTACAGCAGCGAGCGCCCGACCACAAGCCCTTGCACGGTCGGCAACGCCAGTGCTTCCTGCCAGGCGGCGAACGCCGCGTCGGGGTCCTTGACCTCTCCGCCGAGCAGCACTGCGGGCAGCGTAGACGCGGCCAGCACCCGCGCCATGTCGGCGACGACCGGCAGCTTCAGCCAGGTATAGGCCGACGAGCGGCCGAGGCCGGAGGCGATGGTGACGGACCGGATGACGGCCTCGGGGGAGAGATCGTTGCGGACCTTCCCGTCGACCCATTCGGACACGAACGGCTCGACCATCGCGATCAGCTTGCGGTCGGCGAGTTCGCCGATCGCTTTCGCGGTGTTCTCCAGGACGCTCGGGGTGGCCGGGTCGGAGAAGCAGATCCGGGTGAGCGTCTTGCCGCCGTCGAACCGCATGCGCGCGATGGTTTCCGCGTCGTAGCAGGCGAACCGGTCGTCGATTTCGAAGCTCGACCCGGCCAGCCCGGTGCGGTTCATCGACCCGATCACGGTCTTGCCGTCCAGCGCGCCGAGCAGCAGCAGGTCGTCGATGATGTCGGCGGTCGCGAGCACGCCGGTGACGCCCGGGCGTTCGAGCGCGAGGCACAGCCGGTCCAGCAGTTCGCCGCGGTCGGCCATGGCCAGCGGATCGGAGCCGACCGCGTTCGCCCCGCGCGCCGGGTGGTCGGCCGCGATGATCATCGTCCGGCCCTTGTCGTTGAACGGCGATTTCGCGCGCACCCGCGCCGCCGCCGCCTCGGCGATCGCCTCCGGATCGTGCACCCGTTTGGCGACGATCCGCTCGACGGTATTCATGCGTTTCCTCCGAGCTTGCGCAGTACCTGGTCTTCGGTGGGCATCGCGTCCGAACAGGACAGTTCCCCGGCGACGTGGGCGCCGGCCGCGTTCGCGAACCGCATCACGCGTTCGGTGTCCCATTCGGACAGCAGCCCGTGCACGAGCGCGCCGCCGAACGCGTCGCCGGCGCCGAGACCGTTGACGACGTCGACCGGCACCGGCGGCACCTCGACCTCGCCGCTGTCGTCCACGGCGAGGACGCCCTTCGGCCCCTGCTTCACCACGGCCAGCGAAATTCCCCGGTCCCGCAACGCTTTCGCGGCTTCGCGCGGCTCCCGGGAGGCGACCGCGGTGTCGCACTCGTCGAGGTTGCCGACCGCGACCGTGACGTGGTCGAGTGCCTTGCCCACCCACTCCCGAGCCTGCTCGCGGGACTCCCAGAACATCGGCCGGTAGTCCAGGTCGAGCACCGTGATCCCCTTGCGGCCGCGGGCTTCCAGCGCGGCCAGCGTCGCCGAGCGGCTCGGTTCCTGCGACAGCCCGGTCACCGTCACCCAGAACACTCTCGCCGCGCGGATCGCGTCGAGGTCGAGTTCGCCGGGGGAGAGGTCGAGGTCCGGGGCTTTGGGGAAACGGTAGAAGTAGAGGGGGAAGTCGTCCGGCGGGAAGATCTCGCAGAACGTGACCGGGGTCGGCAGATGCGCGGAGGTGCCGACGAACCGGTCGTCCACGCCGAATTCGCCGAGCGCGCGGTGCAGGTACCGGCCGAACGGATCGTCGCCGGTCTTGGTGATCACCGCGCTGCGGCGGCCGTAACGGGCGGCGGCGACCGCGACGTTGGTCGCGCTGCCGCCGAGGTATTTGCCGAACGAAGTGACGTCTTCCAGGCCGACGCCGGTCTGCTCGGGGTAGATGTCGACCCCGATCCGGCCCATCGTGACGAGGTCGAACCCCGTGGTCATCGTCGAGTCCTCCTGCCTGCCGCGGTGGCTCCGCCCTGTGACAGTGCAGCACCTCGGCAGACTTTGTCAAGACATATGGACATTAGGTCATTGCGACCTGGACCCGGTAGGCTCGGGGCATGAGACACCCTCTGTCAACCTCAGGCCGCCGAGGGAGGCTGGTGGGCTTGCTGCCGGTTG
>NZ_ASXG01000097.1 GCF_000411975.1 Amycolatopsis orientalis DSM 43388 | reverse complement strand
CGGCATACGAGATGACGCGCAAGGCCCGGAAGGTGGAGCTGACCGAGGATGTAGAGATGACGGTGGGCCCAGTACAACTCAGCGTGCCGGACAGCAACCGGGTAATGGCCGGGTTCGAAAAGGATCTTGCAGCGGATGCGTTCAATCGGCTACCAGAACGATGGCAGACAGTGCTCTGGTTAACCGAGATTGAGGGTAAGACACCAGCTGAAGTGGCTTCCCGCCTTGGCCTGACAGCCAACGGTGTTTCGGCATTGGCATATCGGGCACGTGAAGG
>NZ_ASXG01000096.1 GCF_000411975.1 Amycolatopsis orientalis DSM 43388 | reverse complement strand
GTAGCCGTACCGGAAGGTGCGGCTGGATCACCTCCTTTCTAAGGAGCACAACACATCCCGGCCCATGGCTGGGAGTGGCCGTCGCTCAGTGCCCGAATGTGGTGCTGTGACGGTTGCTCAAGGAATTGTGGAACTACTGGTTAGGGCTCATCGCGGTGGTGACATCGCCGGGTAGTACTGCGGAGGTCTTCGGGTCTCCTGCGTGGAAGGCCGGCTGGTTGATCCGGGTGGTGGGTTGTTCGCTGCGCACTGTTGGGTCCTGAGGCAACACAC
>NZ_ASXG01000095.1 GCF_000411975.1 Amycolatopsis orientalis DSM 43388 | reverse complement strand
ACATTCACTCCGACCGCGCCACAACCCACTGTCACGGCGGCTTGACACGATCATTCAGATTCCCTCCGCTCCGGGTTCTAGCGAGTATGGGGAGCGCGGGAAACGGGCGACAACGATCAGACTGTCGGGTTGTCTTCAGGGCACCGCACAGTGTGTACGGGAAACCGCGTCGAAGCCGTGGCTGGCCTGCGACTACCCTTCTCTCCGTGATTGACCCCAGGACTCTGCGCGAAGACCCGGAAGCCGTGCGCGCGTCGCAGCGTGCCCGTGGCGAGGACGAGGGAGTGGTCGACAAGCTGCTCGACCTCGACACGCGCCGCCGCTCTGCGATCGCCACCGCCGACAAGCTGCGGGCCGAGCAGAAGTCCGTGTCCAAGCAGGTGCCGAAGGCCTCCGCCGAGGAGAAGCCCGCCCTGCTGGCCCGCGCCAAGGATCTGTCGGCGCAGGTCAAGGCGGCCGAGGTCGAGCAGAACGAGGCGTCGGAGGAGTTCGACCGGCTGTTTCGCGTCCTGCCGAACCTGGTGCACCCGGACGCGCCGATCGGCGGCGAGGACGACTTCGCGGTGCTGAAGACCGTCGGCGAGGCGCCGACGTTCGACTTCACCCCGCGCGACCACCTCGACCTGATGGAAGGCCTCGGCGCGCTCGACATGGAGCGCGGCGCGAAGGTGTCGGGCTCGCGGTTCTACTTCCTGTCCGGCGTCGGCGCGCAGTTGCAGCTCGCGCTGCTGAACATGGCCGTGGCGCGCGCGACGGCGAACGGCTTCACACCGATGATCACGCCGTCGCTGGTGCGCCCGGAGATCATGGCCGGAACCGGCTTCCTCGGCGCGCACTCGTCGGAGGTGTACCGGCTGCGCGACGACGACCTGTACCTGGTCGGCACGTCGGAGGTCCCGCTCGCGGGCTACCACTCGGACGAGATCCTCGACTTGAGCGCCGGTCCGCGCCGCTACGCCGGCTGGTCGTCGTGCTACCGCCGCGAGGCCGGGTCGTACGGCAAGGACACCCGCGGCATCATCCGGGTGCACCAGTTCGACAAGGTCGAGATGTTCGTGTTCGCCAAGCCGGAGGACGCCGAGGCCGAACACGAGCGGCTGCTGGGCTGGGAAGAGGAGATGCTCGCCGCGATCGAGGTCCCGTACCGGGTCATCGACACCGCGACCGGCGACCTCGGCACGTCCGCGTTCCGCAAGTACGACTGCGAGGCGTGGGTCCCGACGCAGGAGACCTACCGCGAGCTGACGTCGACGTCCAACTGCACCACCTTCCAGGCCCGCCGGCTGTCCGTGCGCTACCGCGACGAGAACGGCAAACCGCAGATCGCGGCCACGCTGAACGGCACGCTGGCGACCACCCGGTGGATCGTCGCGATCGTGGAGAACCACCAGCAGCCCGACGGTTCGGTCCGGGTGCCGGTGGCGTTGCGCCCGTTCCTCGGCGGGCTCGAGGTGCTGGAACCGGTCAAGCGCTGACCCTTCCGAAGACGAGACAACCTCAGGCGGAAACCGGCAGAGCCTGCTGCCGGTTTCCGTTCTGCCGACGCGAAATTCAGCACCACCCTTCGCACTGCGGATCTGGCTGCCCGGGCTGGTGGTCGCGACCGCGAGTGCCGGAGCCGTGATCTCCCGGTCGTTCCTTCCCCGTTCCGCGGGTGCGGAACCTCGCTGGTCAGTAGGGTGCGGGGCGGAGGAGGCAGCTGATGAGGGTAAAGGGAGCGGCGGTCGCCCTGGCGGCGGTCGCGATGCTGCTCGCCGGGTGCACGCAGCAGGTGAGCGGCGTGGCTTCGCCGGTGCCCGGGCAGGGTCCGGTCACGCCGGTGGTCGATCCGTGCACGCTGCTCGACGCGAAGCAGCTCGCCGGGCTTGGCTACCAGCCGCGGGGCAGGCTGGTGAAGGCGCGCAAGGAACAGCGCGCGCCCGCGATGTGCCTGTGGACCGCGACGGACACCGACCACACGGTGGTCATGTCGGTCGGCTGGTCGGTGGACCTGAGCCTCGACGACTTCCTCCAGGGCGCCCTCAAGAAGGCCGAGCCGGTGCAGCTCGGCGGGTTCGCGTGGACGCGCTACGCCGGGTTCATGGGCGGCAGCTGCGACCTGTACACGACGCTCGGGCCCAAGTCGTTCGCCTTCGTGAGCGTGTCCTATCCGGACGACGCGCAGGCGTGCGAGCGCACGAAAAAGGTCATCCCGCAGGTCGCCGCGCACCTGCCGGGCGGGCAGCCCGCGCCGCCGATCACGCCGAGCACTCCGCCGGAGGGCACCGCGCCGACCGGGCCGCTCGCGTCGGTCAACCCGTGCCAGCTGCTGAAGCCGGAGCAGGCGCAGCAGCTGCACATGGTGCCGAACGGCGAACTGGACAGCTCCAAGGTCATCTCGCCGAACGTGACCTACTGCCTGTGGAAGGACACCGACGGCGACGGCGGGCAGAAGCCGTTCGAGGTCTGGGTGGGACCGGACGTGCCGATGAAACGCTGGCCGGGCATGGAAGTCGCGCCCACCGAGCAGATCGACGCGAACGGCCGGAAGTGGTCGCTGTTCCCGAACTTCAACGATTCCGGCGGCGTGATCTGTGCGGCCGGGCTCGCGGTCTCGGACACCGCCTCGATCCAGATCGTCAGCGGGCAGCTGGCCGACAAGAACAAAGCGTGCGACGCGGTCAAGGCCGGAATCCCGATGGTGTCGGGGAATCTGCCTTCCTGAACTGTCTACATCGGACTGGGTGAGGACAGCTCAGTCGGTCACCCGGTCGGCGATGTACTTGGCGATTTCCAGCGCGCTCGTCGCCGCCGGGCTCGGCGCGTTCAGCACGTGCACCTGGTCCTTTGTGGACTCGATGAGGAAGTCGTCCACGAGGGAACCGTCCGGACGCAGCGCCTGCGCCCGCACGCCGGATCCGTGCCGCACGATGTCGTCCTCGGTGACCGCGGGCACGAGCTGCGCGAGGCTGGCGGCGAACCGCTTCTTCGAGAACGACCGCAGCACCTCTTCCAGGCCGGTCGGGTACGCGTACTTGCGCGCGAGCTTCCAGGCACCGGGGAAACGGGCGACGTCGGCGAGATCCTTCACCGACACGTCCGCCCAGCGGTACCCCTCGCGGCGCAGCGCGAGCACGGCGTTCGGGCCCGCGTGGACACTGCCGTCCAGCATCCGGGTCAGGTGCACGCCCAGGAACGGCAGCGTCGGGTCCGGCACCGGGTAGATCAGGCCGCGCACGAGGTGGCGGCGCTCCGGCTTCAGCTCGTAGTACTCGCCGCGGAACGGCACGATGCGCGCGCTCGGCTTGAGCCCGGCCAGTTCGGCGACGCGGTCGGCGTGCAGTCCGGCGCAGTTGACCAGCGCGTCCGCGTGCAGCACCTCGGAGCCGGTGGCCACCTCGACGCCGCCGCCGCGAGCCGGGCGGATGCCGAGCGCGGGCGTGTTGAGCCGCAGGTCCGCGTCCGCCTCGTCGAGCAGCCGCACGAGGGCCGCGCACACCGCGGGGAAGTCGATGATCCCGGTCGACTCGACGCGCAGCGCGGCGACGCAGGACACCTCCGGCTCGTACTCGCGGGCCTCCGCGGGGGTGATCCGCTTGGCCGGCACGCCGTTGGCCTCGGCCCGCTCGGCGAGCGTGTTCAGCGCGGGGATCTCCTCCTCGCGCGTGGCCACGACGAGCTTCCCGCAGACCTCGACCGGCACCCCGTACTGCCGGGCGAAATCCACAATGGACCGGTTGCCGCCGACCGACATCCGCGCCTTGAACGAGCCCGGTTTGTAATAGAGCCCGGCGTGCACGACGTTGGAGTTGTGCCCGGTCTGGTGCGCCGCCCAGCGAGCTTCCTTTTCGAGCACCGTCACGTCCTGGCCGCGCTGGGACAGCTCCCAAGCGACCGACAGCCCGACGATTCCCCCACCGATCACAACTACGTTCCGCACGGCAGGGAAGGCTACGCGCTCCGGCGCGGCGCTGCGTACCCCCCGACGGCGTGGTACCGGTTCACTGAACCGGGGACAATCCGGCCAAGGCGAGGCGTTGATGCGGTTCTAGCTGCTTACCGGCGGTATAGGCGGCGGCGAACCCGGCTGATCCGAGGGCCTTTTCCGCCGCTGCGGTGACCTGCGCGACATCGTGCTGGCCGGGCACGGCGGTCCCGCGCACCGCGGCCGCCGCGCCGAGCAGCGTGGCGGCGTCGGCGAACCGGCCCTCCTCGGCGAAGACCCCGGCGACGCCCTCGAACGCGGTGGCCAGTGACCCGTGGTCATGCCAGTGCTGCGCGATCTCCACCCCGAGCCGCATCCGCCGCCGGGCGTCCTCCGGACGGTGTTCGGCCACGTCGATCCAGCCGAGCGCGATCGACGAGGCGGCCCGCACGATGGCGGCCGAGAACGAGTCCGCCGCGCATTCGGCGAGCGCCTGCTCGGCGAGGGTCCGCGCGGTGGCCAGGTCGCCGGAGCGGCGGGCGAGACCGGACAAGCCGAGGTGACCGCTGGCTCGCGTCTCGGGCATTCCGGTGCGGTGGGCCAGTTCGACGGTTCGCTCGTAGTCCGCCTTCGCTCCGTCGAGATCGCCGCGCAACGCCCGGCTGTCGCCGCGACGGCACAGCAGGTCCGCGTAGTCGTCGGTCGCGCCGAGGGTCTGCATGAGCGAGAGGGATTCGGTCATCGCGGCGAGTGCTTCGTCGTGCCGGCCGAGCAAAACCAGCAGCTGCGACAGATGATCGAGCGCCATCGAGAGACCCCAGCGTTCGCCGAGTGCCCGGTAGCGCGCCTCGCCTTCGCGCAGACCGCGTTCGGCTTCGTCGAGTTCCCCGGCAAGCATCGAGCGCAGACCGTCGCCCATCGGCACGAGTGCGGTGAGCCACGGGTCGGGATGCTTTTCGAGCCCGGACAAGCGGAGCCGGGCGTCGTCGTCTTCCGGCGGGCCGAGCACGACGCCGGACAGCATGAGCATCATCGGATGCTCCGGAGTCCAGGAACTGTCTGCTAGATACTGCTCCACATAGGACCGATAGCTCGCGGTCTCGGCGGTCTCGGGAGCACCGGCCATCGCGGTCAGCAAGCACATCAGGAATTGCTCGCGGTGTCCTTCCGGCGGCTCTGCTTCGCAGTGGCGCACGATTTCCCTCGACAGCGCCGCGCCTTCGTAACGTCGTCCGCGCAGCCACCAATACATCGACAGCGCAGTGGCGATCCGCAAGGCAGTCGCCGGATCCGCCGCGGCCGACCACCGGAGCGCGGCCACGATGTTGTCGTACTCAGCGTCGATTTTCCGCAGCCAGTCCAGCTGATCCGCGGTACGCAGCTTCGGGTCGGCTTCTTCGACGAGCTGCCGGAAAGCTTGCGCATGGGCCTTCCGGAAGCGAGCGGTCTCGCCTGCGGCATCGAGCTTTTCCGCGCAGAACGCCCGGATCGTCTCCAGCATTCGATAGCGCCCGCTCGACGGTTCGACGAGTGACTTGTCGGCCAGTTCGGGAAGCAGGTCGACAGGTGCGTCGCACACCTGCTCGGCGTACGCGAGCGTGGCGCCGCCGGTGAAGACGGTCAGCCGACGAGCGAGGCGGCGTTCGTCGTCATCGAGGAGATCCCAGCTCCATTCCACGACGCCGCGTAGCGACCGGTGCCGTTCGTCCGCGGTGCGGCTGCCGCGGGCGAGGAGCTGGAAACGGTCGTCGAGCCGCGCGGCGATATCGGCGACCGGCAGTGTGCGTACGCGGGCGGCGGCCAATTCCAGAGCGAGCGGAAGGCCGTCGAGCGCGCTGCAGATCCGAGCGATATCGGCCGCCGTTTCGTCGGTCAGCCGGAACGCCGGATCGCTCGCCCTCGCGCGGTCGAGAAACAGCCGGACCGCGGGGTAGGTCTCCACGGTCTCCGCGCCCGGCGGCGGAACGGCCAAGCGGGGGATCGGCACGAGCTGTTCGCCGGTGATGCCGAGCGGTTCGCGGCTCGTCGCGAGCACGCGCAGCCCGGGGCAGGCGGGCAGCACCCGCGCGACCACTCTCGCGGCCGCGGCGATGACGTGTTCGCAGTTGTCCAGCACCAGCAACGTCGCCTGGTCGCGCAATGCCGATACGAGGCGGTCGACCGGGTCCTGGCGGCCGCGAGCCCCGTTCCGCAGGCCGAGCGCGGTGAGCACGGCCTGCGGAACGTCGTCGGCGACGTGCGGGGCCAGTTCCACGAAGACGCACGGCCCGGCATCCGCCGCGGCTTCGATGGCCAGCCGGGTCTTTCCGGTCCCTCCCGGACCGATCAGGGTGACGAGCCGGGCCTGCCGGAGGAGGTCCGCGACCTGCCGGAGTTCGCCGTCGCGGCCGACGAAGCTGGTCAGCTGCGCGGGCAACGGCGTCGCGGCGTTCGCCGACTCGCCGCGCAAGGCCGCCAAGTGTGCCTCGGTGAGGTCTGGACCAGGGTCCGCGCCCAGCTCGTCGGCGAGCGTGCGGCGGGCGTCCTCGAACGCGGCCAGCGCCTCGGCGGTCCGGCCCGCCGCGTGCAGCGCCCGCACGAGCTGGGCCCGCGACCGCTCGCGCAGCGGATGCTCGGCGATGGCGGTGCGCAGCTCGTCGAGGACGTCGGCGGCGCGGCCGAGCGAGATCTCCGCGTCGACCCGGTCAGCGGCGGCCTCGGCCCGCAATTCGGTCAGCCGGGTGGCCTGCACCTCGGCGGCGGGGACGTCGGCGAACGCCGGTCCGCGCCACAACGCGAGCGCTTCGCCGAGCAGGTCGCTGGCCCGCGTCGGGTCGCCCTCGGCCAGTTCGCGACGGCCCTCGCCGGCCAGCCGGGTGAAGCGATGCGCGTCCACTTCGTCCGGTTCAATCCGGAGGCGGTACCCCGCCGAGGTGAGTTCGATCGGCAGTTTCAGCGCGCTGCGCAGGCGCGAGACCTGCGATTGCAGCGCATTGGCCGCGTTGTCCGGCGGCTCCTCGCCGTAGAGCCAGTCGATGAGCCGCTCGGCGGAGACGAACCGTCCGGCGTCCGCCGCGAGCAGCGCCAGCAGCGCCCGGCCTCGCGGGCCGCCCACGGCGACCGTCCCGCCCGCGCCGTCCCACGCGACGACGGCCCCCAGCACCCCGATCCGCATGGCGTGAGCCTATGCCCGGAACGGGTGCTTACCCGTGGGTTCTGTCCCCGAAACAGGCGGGAAGCGCGACTTCTATACACTTCGGCGCGACCCCGCGCAACGCGGGACACCCCGATGCACAGGAGATCTACAGTGGGCGAACCCGTCCTGCTCGGGAAGCCGACCGTCGGCGACGAGGAGCTCGCAGCCGTCGCCGAAGTGTTCCGTTCCGGCTGGCTGGCCGGCGCGGGACCGGCGTGCCGTCGCTTCGAGGAGCGGTTCGCACAGGCCACCGGCACCGCGCACGCTCTGACCACCAGCAACTGCGGATCCGCCCTGTTCCTGGGCCTGAAGGTGCTCGGCGTCCAGCCCGGCGACGAGGTGATCGTCGGCGACTACACCTTCCCGGCGACCGGCCACGCCGTGCTGCAGGCCGGAGCCAAACCGGTCTTCGCCGACATCCGCCCGGACATCTTCAGCGCCGACCCGGCCGCGATCGAAGCGCTCATCACGCCGCGCACGGTCGGCATCCTGGCCGTCGACGTCGCGGGCCAGCCCGGCGACTTCGACGAGTACCGCGCCATCGCCGACAAGCACGGCCTGTGGCTGTTCGAGGACGCCGCCTGCTCCGCGGGCGCGACCTACCGCAACCGCCCGGCCGGCAGCCTCGCCGACCTGGCCGCGTTCTCCTTCCACGGCCGCAAGGGCATCACCGCGGGCGAGGGCGGCGCGCTGGTCTCGAACCGCGAGGACCTGATCGCGCACGCGCGCAAGATCCACACCTACGGCATCGAACCGGCGATCAGCCGCGAAGGCTCGGACACGCTGCCGATCCCGGAGTTCCACGAGCTGGGCTGGAACTTCCGGCTGTCGGACATCCAGGCCGCGATCATGGGCGTCCAGCTCGACCGGCTGCCCGACCTGCTCGCCGCCCGCCGCTCGGTGGCCAAGCGCTACCACGAAGCGTTCGCCGACGTCGACGCGCTGACCGTGCCGGTCGAAGCGCCCGACCGCGAGCACCCGTGGCAGGCCTACCTGATGACGGTGGCCCCGGAAATCAGCCGCGACGCGCTGGCCCTGCGGATCCGCGAGCAGGGCGTGCAGTGCAACTTCGGCACCTACGCCTCCCACCTGCAGCCGGTGTACGGCGAGCAGCAGCCGCTGCCCGTCTCCGCGGACGCGTTCCGCCGCCAGCTGGCCATCCCGATGCACGCGGAACTCACCGACAGCGAAGTCGAGCGCGTGGTCACCACCGTGCGCGAAGCCGTGTCCGCTCTTTCCTGACCCGCCGACCTCCCTGAGGAGAACCCATGTCCGACAAGAAAGTTTTCTTCACCGGCGCCGGCGGTTTCATCGCCTCGCACGTGATCCCGATCCTGCTGGAGAAGGACTACACGGTCCGCATCTTCGACAACATGACCCGCGGCGACCGCGACCGCGTCAACGAGTTCGTCGCCACCGGCAAGGTCGAACTGGTCGAGAAGGACGTGCGCTACGGCGTCGGCGTCCGCGAGGCCATGCGGGGCTGCACGCACGCGATCCACTTCGCCACCGTGTCGATCAACAAGTCGATCGCGGACCCGGGCGAGTCGATCGACATCAACATGGTCGGCAACAACAACGTCTTCGCGGCCGCGGCCGACGAGGGCGTCGAGCGCCTGGTGTTCGCCTCCAGCGCCTCGGTGTACGGCGAGCCGGAGAAGCTGCCGATGCACGAGGACGACAAGCTGAACCCGCTCACCCCGTACTGCATCTCCAAGCGCGCGGGCGAGGACCTGCTGGGTTTCTACGAGCGCACCAAGGGCCTTTCCTGGAACGCGCTGCGGTTCTTCAACGTCTACGGCCCCGGCCAGAAGATCGAGGCGTACTACACCTCGGTCATCAACCACTTCATCCAGCGCCTGCGCGCCGGCCAGCCGCCGATCATCGACGGCGCGGGCGACCAGTCGATGGACTTCGTGCACGTGACCGACCTCGCCAGGGGCGTCGTCGCCGCGCTGGAGTCGGAGCGGGCGAACCTGCCGATCAACATCGGCACCGGCATCGACACCTCCATCGCCACCCTGGCGAAGATCCTGATCGAGGCGGTCGGCGTCGACGTCGAGCCGGTGTTCAACAAGCGCGACGTCCTCGTGTCCCGTCGCGCCGCGGACATCACCCGGGCCCGCGAGGTGCTCGGCTGGGAGCCGACGATCACCGTTGAAGAGGGCATGCGCGCCTTGGTGCGGGACTCCGAGTGAGCCTGTCCGTCGGCGCGTTTTCCGAGGGGAATGCGTAATGAGCACTGCGGGCCCGGCCGAAGGAAAACCCATGCGGATCGTGGTGGTGAACAACTTCTTCCCGCCGCGCGTGGGCGGAAGCGCACACATGTCGGCCTCGCTGGCCGCCGAGTACGCGGCCGCCGGGAACGAAGTGCTGGCGATCACCGCGGCCTACGGTGACGCGCCGGCGGAGGAGGAGCGCGACGGATACCGCGTCGTGCGCCTGCCCGCGGTGAAAATGCCGCAGCTCGGCCTGTCGATCGACTTCGACATGACGTTCGCGTCGATGCGGCCGGGCAACTGGCGGCGGCTGTGGAAGCTGCTGAACGAGTTCAAGCCGGACGCGGTCCATCTGCACGGGCAGTTCTTCGACCTGTCCTGGATGGTCGGCGTCTACGCGCGCCGGCGCAAGCTGCCCATCCTGCTGACCATCCACACGCTGCTGATCAGCGAGAACAAGATGTACGGCGGGGTGTTCCGGGCGCTTGACGCGATGCTGGTCAACCCGGTGCTGAAGTACCTGCGCCCGCGCTTCGTCATTCTCGACAAGCTCGGCGTGGACTACTGCGTCGAGCGTTACGGCACGAGCGACGACAACTCCGAGTACTTCCCGATCGCGGTGGACACCGGGCATTTCGCCAAGCCGGTGACCAAGGACGTGCGCGCGGAACTGGAAATCGGGGACGCGCCGCTGATCGTGTCGCTCGGGCACGTGATCCCGCTGCGCAACCGGCTGCCGCTGATCGAGGCGCTGCCGGCGATCCTGGAGCGGCACCCCGGGCTGCGCGTGGTGATCGTCGGCCGGGTGTATCACGACGCGTTCCAGCAGCGGGCCAAGGAACTGGGCGTCGCGCACGCGCTGATCGTCACCGGCGCGGTGCCGAAGGCGGACGTGCCGGCGTACTTCGCGGCCGCGGACATCGTCACGCACGACCTCAACGGCGGCTGCGGCACCGCGTCGCTGGAGGCGATGCTGTCCGGCACCGCGACCATCGCGTCGGTCACCGAGGACAACTACCCCGGCATCGAACTGCACAACGGCGAGAACATCCTGCTGGTGCGGCCGAACGACTCCGAGGCGGTCGCGAACACCGTACTGTCCCTTTTGGACGATCCGAAGGAACGCGCGCGGATCGCCGAACGGGAAGCCGCGATGGTCCGGGACAACTTCGGACTGGACGTGGTGGCCGAAGAACACCTGCGGGTGCTCACGAAACTGGTGGCGGACAACTGATGTTCTTCGACGACGAGCGCAGCAACCGGCTGCGCCCGATGATCCTGAACGACCTCGTCGCGCAGTACATGAACGATGCCGAGCGGGCCAAGTTCTACGGCCTGCCGGAATCGTGCCGCGTGCGGGAGCGGGTCAAGATCGTCAGCCCGGACAACCTCACCATGGGCGAGCACTGCTGGGTCGGCGAGGGCGCGACCCTCGACGCCAGCGGCGGGCTGGAAATCGGCGAGCACACCAGCATCGGGCTCAACACGCTCGTGTTCACGCATTCGAGCTGGCTCGCGAACATGGCGCTGGAAAACCATTCCGGCAGCGACCTGATCGAACGCAAGCCGGTGAAAATCGGCAAGGGCTGTTTCATCGGCGGCCTGGTGGTGATCATGCCGGGCGTCACGATCGGCGACTTCGCGACGGTGCAGCCGAACTCGGTGGTCGCGAAGGACGTCCCGGAACGTTCGCTGGTCGCGGGCAACCCGGCGCGGGTGTTCCAGCGCTACGACGAGGAGTACATCCAGTCAGAGGTGAAGCGGGTCCGCGAGGAAAACGCCCGCCGCCGCGCCCTGTCGGACGATCCGTCCGGCTGGGGCTCCCCGTCCGGCGACTTCAGCGGGAAGTGATTCGGACACGGTGCGTCACGCGCTGGCGGATGCTCCGGGTAACATGGGACACTGCTCTCAGTCACTGTCGGTGAAGGAGAAGTCATGAGTGTCCTTGAGTGGCCTCACCACCTCCTGACCCTTGACGACTGGGCGAACCTTCCGGAGAACCCGAAGGTCCGGATCGAAGTTGTCGAAGGGGTCCCGTCCGTGTCGCCGCGTCCGATGTGGTTCCACCTGCGGTCCGTGACGCGGTTGGCGTTTCTCCTCGACGAACAGCTGTGCCCAGAGATGAGCGCCGGTGCCGAGGCGGAGCTGCTCCTGTGCGAGACCCCGCTGACCATCCGTGTCCCCGACGTCGTCGTGACCTCGGCTGAGGTCGCGGAGGCAAATCCGGCGCGGATCGCGGCGGCGGATGCCGCGCTGGTGATCGAAGTGCTCTCCCCGGGCACGAAGCACGTCGACGAGGGCGCGAAGCTGTTCGAGTACGCCGATGCCGGGATCGAGCAGTACTGGATTGTCGATCTGGATCCGCCGGTCAGCATGATCGCGTACCGGCTGATCGACGGCGATTACGAGAATTTCGGCGAGTATTCCGGTTCCGTCGAGCTGGAGGTCGCGGGCGTGCCGGTGAAGTTCGATCTGAACTCGTTGATCGACCCGCGGGCCCAACGCTGACGCCCAGCATTTCCCCGAACACCATGCGTCGCCATTGAGACAAGACTGACCAGCCATTACGTCGACGCACGTCTCCCATCCCCGTAACCTGGACAGCACAGGCAATCGGGGAACAGGGGTGGGACAGTGCGCGGGGACGACGAGTTCGCCGACTTCGTGCGGTCCTGTTCCGCCCGCCTCACCCACGCCGCCTACCTGCTCACCGGCGATCGCCACCAAGCCGAGGACGCCGCGCAGACCGCCTTCACCCGCACGTACGCCGCCTGGCCCCGGGTGCGGCGCAAGAATCCCTACGCCTACGCCCGGCGCGTGCTCGCCAATCACGTCATCGACACCTGGCGACGCCCGATTCGCGAATACGCCACCGACGAGATGCCGGAACCGGCGAAGGTGCCCGATATCTCGCATGCGGTCACCGATCGGGAATGGCTTTCCGGCGCGTTGTCCCGGCTCACCGCGAAGGAACGGGCCGTAGTGGTGCTCCGGCATTTCTTCGATTTGCCGGAACACCAAGTCGCCGAAGAATTAGGCGTGTCGGTCGGCACGGTCAAGAGCACCAATTCCCGCGCGCTGGCGAAGTTGCGTGTTGACGGCGACGCGCTGGTCGGGGAGGTGAGCGCGTGACTGATGAACTCGAGCGGTTGCGCGCCGCGCTTCAGGAAGCACCCGCGGAGCCGTTCGCGGAGCCCGATCTCGACCGTATTTTCCGGGAAGGCGGGCGGATTCGGCGTCGGCGGAGGTTTCTGGCGTCCTCGGGCGCGGCGGTGGCGGTGGTCGCGGTGGTGTTCGGCGCGGTTTGGTTGCGCGCGCCGGGCGGTGCGCCCGAACAGGTGCACGCGGCGGCGTCCCCAAGCCCAGTGGTGACGAGCGTTTCTTCGACTATTCCGGCCCCAGCCTCGACGACGGCTGAGCCGAAGCCGCTCGGCGAGGTGATTTCCACCGGCACCTACGCCGACGGCGGCGAACTTGTCTTCTACGCGACGGAAATCGACGATCCGGAAAACCTGCCGACTGTCCAATTCGGAGTGATGGCCAGCCTGTCCGAGCCGGACGGCAACCTGCGTCCGCTCTACCTCGCCAACGAATCCGAAGGCCAGGACCGCTCGTTCGGCTTCCACGCCACCTCGGGCGGCACCACCGTGTCCGACGTCTGGGTCCCGGTATACGGCTACTTCAGCGGACCGGCCGCCCGCATCGAGACCACAGTGGACGGTCGCACGGTCCCGGCGCACACGGCGCGCTGGAGCGAGGATCCCGACGTGGTCGTGTTCTGGTTCGACCAGGACGAGGTGCCGTCCGCCGAGCGCGCGACCCCGCTGGTCGCCTACTCCGCGGACGGCAAGCGCCTCACCGGATGACTCAGGCGGCCTCGGCCAGCACCTGCGCCACGACCTCGTGCGACGGCAGGATCAGCGCCCGCTCGACGTCCGCGTCGACCTTGCCCTCCAGCAGGTCGACGAACCGGTCGAGCTGGGTTGCCAGCGGTTCGCGCGCGGTGACCAGCTCCGGGATCTCGATCACGGTCTGCTGCCGGTAGCCGAGACCGTCCGGCGTGACCGAATCGTGCGAGACGTGCCGGTAGATCGTCACATCGCGGCGCAGCAGGTCGATCTCGACCATCCGGTCCAGTTCGGACACCATCAGCGACCGGACCTTGCGCTGCGCCAGCCGCGAAGCCGACACCGTGGCGAGCCCGGTGGGGAACGAGAGCACCGTTTCGATGGTGTCCTCGGCCCCGGCGACCGACTGCGGGTGGAAGTAGCCCGCGCTGGAGGTCACCCGGCCCGGCGTGGCTCCGCCGAAGAACTGGATCGCCAGGTCGACGTCGTGCACCAGCAGGTCCCACGCGACCCCGGTCTTGATCCGCGGCGCGTACGGGCCGTGCCGGCGCGCCATCAGGTGCACCGGTTCGTTCACCAGCGCCCGCGCGGTCATCACGGCCGGGTTGTAGCGCTCCAGGAGCCCGCACATCAGCGGGACGTCCTTTTTCGCTGACAGGGCAACGATTTCCTGCGAGAACTCGAGGCTGTTGCACACCGGCTTCTCGACCAGCATCGGCTTGCCCTGGCCGAGAATCTCCTGCGCCAGCTCGTAATGCACCTCGGTAGCCGAGGCGAGCACCACCGCATCCACATCGGACAGCGAGCCGATTTCCGGCGTCCACTCGGTTTCGTAGCGTTCGGCGACCGCGCGCCCGGCTTCCTCGCGCGGATCGATCACGCGGGCCAGGTCCACCCGGTCGTTCTGCGACAGGACCCGCGCGTGCAGCGAGCCCATGTTGCCGGTGCCGACGAGTGCGATGCGGTGCGTCATGCGCCAAGTACCTCGCGAACGGTCTCGATGATCTGGTCCAGCTGGGACTCGGTCAGATGCGGGTGCACCGGCAGCGAAAGCGCCTGCGCGGCAACGGCGGACGCGACCGGGAAGTCCTCGACGCGGGCGTCCGGGATCAGCGGGTGCCCGCGGTAGCAGTCGTAGTCGAAGACGATCTTCGGGTAGTAGATCCCGTTGCCGATGCCCTTTTCGGTCAGCGCGGCGGCGAACTCCTCGCGCGAGAGCATCGCGTGCGGGCCGACCAGCACGGTGTACTGGTGCCACACGTGTTCGCGGCCGGGCAGCACCTGCGGCACCTCGAGCCCCGGCGTGCCGGCGAGGCCTTCGGACAGCCGTTTCGCGTTGGCCTGGCGAGCCGCGGTGAGCTGGTCGAGCTTCTCCAGCTGCGGAATGCCGACCGCGGCGTGCAGGTCGGTCATCCGGTAGTTGTGACCGGCCATCTCGTACTGGTAGCGGGCTTTCATGCCCTGGTTCCGCATGATCCGCAGCTTGTCGGCCAGCGCGTCGTCGTCCGTGGTGATCACGCCGCCCTCGGCGGTGGTCACGTTCTTGGTCGCGTACAGCGAGAAGCAGCCGATGCCGTACGAACCGGCCTGCTTGCCCTCGAACGACGCGCCGACGGCCTGCGCGGAGTCCTCGATGATCCGCAGCCCGTGCTCGGCGGCGAGCGGCGCGAGCTTGCCCATGTCCGCGGTCTGGCCGTAGAGGTGCACCGGCATCAGCACCTTGGTGCGGTCGGTGACCGCGGCCGCGACGGCGTCCGGGTCGATCGCGAAGTCGTCGCGCCGGATGTCGGCGAACCGCACGGTCGCGCCCGCCTCGAGGATCGCGTTCAGCGTCGCGACGAAGGTGAACGGCGAGGTCACCACCTCGTCCCCCGGCTGGAGGTCCAGCGCCTGCAGCGACGCGACGAGCGCGGTCGTCCCGTTGTTCACGGCGATGGCGTGCTTCGTGCCCGCGACATGCGCGAACGCCTCCTCGAAGCGCTTGACCATCGGCCCCTGAGCGATGGCGCCGGATCGCAGCACCTCGACGACCAGGTCCTCCGCGTCTCGGACGTCGACCACGGTAATGGGGATCATCGGCAGTCTCTCTCGGCTGGGGAAATCGATGCGTCCGGTACAGTGCTAGGCGCCCCGGCCGCGAGGCCGGAAAGCCGCCGGTGCCGCGCCCGGACGCACTGCGTGCACGCGGGCCACACGTTACCGGGCGCCGCCGTCAGCCCTCGACCCCAGGCCGTCCCGGCCGGAAGCGAAGAACGGATCACCGACTGTGTCACCTGCGGCACCCAACCGGATCCATCCCACAGCAGTCGTCGGCGAAGGCGTCGAGCTGGGCGAAGGCAACATCATCGGCCCGTACGCGGTCATCGTCGGCCCGGCCCGCATCGGCGACGGGAACTGGATCGGCCCGCACGTGACCATCGGCACGCCTGGCGAGGACCGCGGGCGTCCGCATCCGGCCGCCTGGGAGGGCGCGCCGACCGGCGATCCGGCTCAGGACGGGCACGGCGTCGTCATCGGCAGCCGCAACCGGATCCGCGAGTACACCAGCATCCAGCAGGGCACCTGGCGTGCCACGACGCTCGGCGACGATTGCTACGTGCTGCGCGGCAGCCACATCGGGCACGACGTGCTGGTCGACGACCAGGTCACCCTCGCCTGCAACGTCATGCTCGGCGGCCACACGCACGTCTGGCCGTTCGCGAACCTCGGCATGGGCACGGTCGTGCACCAGGGCGGCAGCATCGGACCCGGCGCGATGGTCGGGATGGGCTCGGCGGTCCGTCGCGAGGTGGGCGCGTTCACCATCACGGTCGGCAACCCGGCCCGGGTCACCGGCGTCAACACGGTGGGCTTGTCGCGCCGCGGCCTGGACGAGGCGGCCGTCGAGGCGCTCGGCCCGTGGGTCAAGGGCAAAGGCGACCTCCCGGCCGACGGCCTGCCCGAAGACCTCTCTACCTTGGTGAGGGCGTGGGACGCACGCCCGCGCGAAGAACACTAAGTGCAAAGGAACGATGACTGTGTCTGACGCTCAGGCCGCGAGGCCGGATGTCGCCCCGAAGCTGCGCGAGGTCTTCGTCGAGGCGCTGGACCTCGACGGGGACGTGGATGTCGAGAACCTCAAGTACCGCGACATCGAGGCGTGGGACTCGGTCGGCCACATGGCGCTCGTCGCCGCGATCGAGGACGAGTTCGACATCGAATTCGACACTGACCAGGTGATCGACATGTCGAGCTTCAAGGTCGCCGTCGACATGGTCACCGACCTCGTGTCGAAGAATGACTGATCTGACCGGACGTGTCGCGCTCGTCACGGGCGGGACGCGGGGAATCGGGCTGGCCACCGTGCGCGCGCTCGTCGAAGCGGGCGCCACCGTCGTGCTGACCGGGAGGAACGAAGACCGGGCGAAGGAGGTCGCCGCCGAGGCGGGCGCCGCCGCCGGTCTCGCGCTCGACGTCACCGACGCGAAGGCGGTTTCGTCGCTGGTCCGAGGCGTCGCGAAAGAGCACGGGGCGCTCGACATCGTCGTCGCCAACGCCGGGGTCCTGGAGGACGCGCTGCTCGGCATGATCAGCGAAGACCTGGTCGATCGCATGTTCAAGACGAACGTCGGCGGCACGATCAACACCGTGCAGGCGGCCTCGCGCGTGATGAGCAGGCGCAAGTCCGGCGCGATCGTCCTGCTGGCCTCGATCGTCGGCGAGAAAGGCAGCGCGGGGCAGACCGCGTACGCCGCGTCCAAAGCCGCTGTCGGCAACATCGCCCGGTCCGCGGCGAAGGAGCTCGGCAGGCACAACATCCGGGTCAACGCGGTCGCGCCCGGGGTGATCGAAACCGACATGACGTCCCATCTCGGCGAGAAGGTCATCGCCGAGCGCATCGAGGACACCGCGCTGGGCAGGCTCGGCAAGCCGGAGGAGGTCGCGAAGGCGATCCGTTTCCTCGCGAGCGACGAGGCCGCCTTCGTCACCGGCCAGGTCCTGGGCATCGACGGCGGCTTGGTGTTGTGAGCGGCCTTGCCGGGACGAGAACCGGCATGAACGCTTACGAGCACGACGAGGAGGTTCGGTGAATCTGGTTGGCGAAGGGGCCCGGCTGGTCGAGGCGGCCGGGGGCCGCACGCTGGCGGGCGACGAGCTGACGACGGAGATCAAGCGGTCCGCGGCCGCGCTGGCGGACCTGCCGCCCGGAGTGCTGTTCGCGCGGATGTCGCTGGACCTGGAGAGCGTGCTGCGGTACCTGGGCGCGTTCGAGGCGGGCCGCGCGATCGCGCTGATCGACCCGGCGCTCGACGCGGACGTGCTCGCCGGCCTGATCACCCGGTTCCGCCCCGCTGCCGTGCTGGCCGCGCCCGAAGCGGACCCTCCGGAGGGCTACCGGGCCGAAGCCGGGCACTGGGTGCGCGAGTCGGCCGACGGCGTCGTTCCGCACCCCGACCTCGCCGTGCTGCTCCCGACCAGCGGGTCCACCGGCAATCCGAAGCTCGTCCGGCTGTCCCGGCAAGGCCTGCTGGCCAACGCCGACGCCATCGCGCAGGTGCTGGAGATCGACGCGGACGAGGTCGCTCCGACCTGTCTGCCGCTGCACTACAGCTACGGCCTTTCGGTACTGAATTCGCACCTTTTGCGCGGTGCGACTGTTGTTATCGAAACGTCTGGTGTGCTTGGCCGCGGATTCTGGGACGCGGTCAAGGAATACGGCGTGACTTCGCTGTCCGGCGTGCCCTATCACTACGAAATGCTGCGCCGGCTGAAGTTCGACCCGGCGAAGTACCCGACCCTGCGGACCCTCACCCAGGCGGGGGGAAAACTGCGGGACGAACTGGTCGCCGAGTTCAACGACAAGATGCGCGCGGTCGGCGGCCGGATGTACGTCATGTACGGCCAGACCGAGGCGTCCCCGCGCATGACGACGGTGCCCGCGGAGCGCCTCGCGGACAAGATCGGCTCGGCCGGTCCGGCGCTGCCCGGCGGCTCGTTCGCCATCCGCCGCGACGACGGCGAGGAAACCACGCATCCCAAAATTGTCGGTGAGGTCCTTTACCGTGGACCTAACGTGATGATGGGTTATGCCGAGGACGAAGCAGGCCTGAGCGCGGGCGACGAATACGGCGGCACGCTGGCCACCGGGGATCTCGGGTACCTCGACGACGAGGGGTACCTGTACATCACCGGCCGGCTCAAGCGGATCGGCAAGGTGTTCGGCAACCGGGTCAGCCTGGACGACCTGGAGCAGGCCGTGCGCACGGCGGCGGTGGGCATCGACGTGGTGGCCGCGGTGCCGGCGGGCGACAAGGTCGTGCTGTTCGCCGAACTGCCCGAGGGCGACGGCGCGAAGGCGATCTGCAAGGACGCGGCGCGGGCGCTGGCCGAGCGGCTGCACCTGCACGCCAGCGGGTTCGACGTGCGTCCGATCGACACCGTGCCGCTGCTGGCCAGCGGGAAGATCGACTACCGGGCGCTGGAAGGACAGGTATGAGTGTGTTCACGCGCTCGCAGGCGGAGCGAGAGGCGGCGCTGCTCCCGGAGCTGGTGGAGCTGACCGCGCACCACCGGGCGAACTCCGCCGGGTACGAGCGCATCCTGGCCTCGCTCGGTTTCGCGCCGGACGCGTCGTTCGACGCGATCGCCGACCTGCCGTGGCTGCCGGTGCGCATGTTCAAAACGCACGACCTGAAGTCCATTCCGGACGCCGAGGTCTTCAAAACCCTCACGTCCTCGGGCACCACCGGGGCCGGCGCGTCGCGGATCTACCTCGACAAGGAAGCGGCGGGCGCGCAGACGAAGCAGCTCGGCGCCACCTTGCAGGAGGTGCTGGGCGGCGAGCGGCTGCCGATGCTGATGGTCGACACCATCGGGATCATCAAGAACCGCCGGTCGTTCTCCGCGCGCGGCGCGGGCGTGCTCGGCATGGCGAACTTCGGCCGCAAGCACACCTACGTGCTGGACGAGAACGACAAGCCGGACGTCGAGGCGGTGCGGAAGTTCCTCGCCGAGTACGGCGACCGCCCGTTCCTGATCTTCGGCTTCACCTTCATGGTGTGGCAGTACCTGTACGAAGTCGCCCGCGAGCACAAGCTCGACCTGTCGAACGGCATCCTCATCCACTCCGGCGGCTGGAAGAAGCTGATCGACCGCGCGGTCGACAACAGCGAGTTCCGCCGCCGGTTCAAAGAGGACACCGGGCTCACCCGGATCCACAACTACTACGGGATGATCGAGCAGATCGGCACCGTGTTCCTCGAGGGCCCGTCCGGGAACTCCTTGTACTGCCCCGATTTCGCCGATGTCGTGATCCGCGACCCGGAGACTTGGGAAGAGCAGCCGGTCGGCAAGCCGGGGGTCATCGAGGTGGTGAGCACCCTGCCGCGGTCGTACCCGGGACACGTGCTGCTCACCGAAGACCTGGGCGTCTACCACGGAATCGACGACGGCGACTGGCCGGGCAAGCACTTCTCCGTGCTGGGCCGGCTGCCGAAGGCCGAGGCTCGCGGATGCTCGGACACGTTTCAGGGAGCGGCCGCGTGAGTGCGTTGGAACAGCGTTTTCCGCTGGGCGATGCGGTTTCGGTCGACGCGCTGCTCGACGAGGTGCGCGAGGAACCGCCCGGCGGCCGGTTGCGCGTCGGCGACCCGCGCGTGGTCGAGTTCGTCGCCAAATTCGCGCGCAAGCTGCTCGCGCCCGCGCTGGCACGCCGGTTCCCGGAGCTGGCCTCCCTGGGTTTCTTCCTGCGCAAGGGAGAACTCGCGAAGTCACTGTCCACTTTGGAAACCAGCGGCGATTCGCTGCGGTTCCCGCGCGGGCTCGTTTTCCACGTGCCGCCGGCCAATGTGGACACCATTTTCGTGTACTCGTGGGCGCTTTCGGCGTTGGCGGGCAACAGCAACGTCGTGCGCGTGTCTTCGCGCTCGGCCGGTGCCGCCGAGGCCGTGCTGGAAGCGTTGAACGCGGCGCTCGAAGACGTGTCGCCGGAGGTCGCGGCCACCATCCGGGCCACCCAGCGCATGGTCACCTACGACCGCAGCGACGAGGTCAGCGGCGCGTTGTCGCTGGCCGCGGACCTGCGGGTGATCTGGGGCGGCGACGCTTCGGTGGCCGCGCTGCGGAAGTACCCGCTGGCCCCGCACGCGCGGGACCTCACCTTCCCGGACCGCTCGTCGTTCGCGATCGCGTCGGTGCGCGGCTGGCAGGAGGCCGCGCCGGAGCAGCGCAAGGCCGCCGCCGAGGGTTTCTACAACGACTCGTACTGGTTCGACCAGGCCGCCTGCTCGTCGCCGCGCGCGGTGTTCTGGGTTGGCGATTCGGCGGCCGCGCAGGCCGCCGGACAGGAGTTCCGCGAGTTGCTCGCGGAGGTGCTGGCCGCGAAACAGCACGTCACCGAGCCGGCGATGGCCGTGCAGAAGCGTGTGTCGGCGTATGGCGCGGCGGTGGACGGGCTGGTGTCGTCGATCCGCTTCGACGGCAACGCGCTGGCCACGCTCGAGCTGGCCGACGCCACGGTGATGCCGCGGGAATGGCTCGGCGCGGGCACGTTCGCGAACGCCGCGGTGGCGTCGCTGGACGAGCTGGTGCCGATTGTCCAGCGCAAAGACCAGACGGTGAGCCAGTTCGGGTTCACCCGCGAGGAACTGACCGGATTCGTGAAGGCGCTCGCCGGACGAGGCGTGGACCGGGTCGTGCCCTTCGGCTCGGCCCTCACGTTCGCCGGGGTCTGGGACGGCTACGATCTGCTGTCCGAGTTCAGCCGGCTGGTCACGGTGCAGGCCTGAGGAGCTGAGAGGCAGTGACGACCGTTCGTACGCCGACGCCGGGGGACGACGCCCCGCCCACCGAGGACGCCCCGACCACCGGGAAACCCCGCAAGTCCACCAAGGCGCGGGTGCTCGACGTCGTGCGCTGGGTCGCCATCCTCTTGGTGATCGGTTTCGCGGCGAAGAGCCTGGCGTCCAACTGGGACGAGTTCTGGCACACGCTGTCCGACGTCGCCTGGCAGTCGTCGGCGCTGAGCCTGGTGGCGCTGGTCCTATCGATTCTCGTGTCCACCTGGGGCTGGCAGGTCCTGGTCGACCACCTCGGCAAGCCGATCGGCTACGCCCGCGGCGCGCAGATCTGCCTGGTCGGCTCGCTCGGCAAGTACGTGCCGGGCTCGGTGTGGGCGTACCTGCTGCAGATGGAACTGGGCCGCAAAGCAGGCCTGGCAAGGGCCCGAATCTTCACCGGCTCGCTGATCCAGCTGGGCGTCGGCGTCGTTTCCGCGCTGGTCGTGTCACTGCTGGCCGCGCCCGCGGTGTTCAGCAACAGTCCGCGGGCGATGTGGTTGTTCGTGCTGATCCCGGTCGGTCTCGCGCTGCTGCACCCGCGGATCCTGACCTGGGGCACCTCGCTGGTCCTGAAGATCCTGCGCCGCCCGCCGCTCGCCGAGCCGCTCGGCTGGAGCGTGGTGTTCAAGACCTTCGGCGCGTCGATGGGCGCCTGGGTGCTGCAGGGCGTGCACCTGTGGTTGCTGGCGAACTCCGTCGGAGCCCCTGGGTTTAGCGGCCTGATCTTGTGCGTGGGCGCGATGGCCGTCGCGATGACGGTCGGCACCTTCGCGTTCATCCTGCCCAGCGGCGTCGGCGTCCGTGAGGTCGCGCAGGTCGCGGTCCTCACGGCAAGCGGCTTGACGGTCGGCCAGGCGACGGCGTTCGCGGTCGCCTCGCGGGTGATGTTCACGGTGGCGGACTTGCTCACCGCTGGCTTCGCCGCGCTGGCCGCGAAAATGACCGCTCGACGGACGGCCCCGGTGGACGCCGCCTGAGTTTCTCGCCGGCGAGGAGGTCCTCCGGATCCGGACGACCTCCTCGGTCAGCGAAGCTGGTTTCAGCCGGCACATCCCAGGGGTTCGGCCTGTGGTCTTGAAGAGGCCGTACTTCACCCTGGAATAGCTGGACCGCGGCTTAAAGGCTCAGCGAATCAGCTGGTAAATCACCGAGTCCTCGTTGCGGTACACCTCTTTCAGAAACGGCAGCCCCTCCAACCCGTTCAAGCCTTCGTCCGCGTACGGGCGTTTCGGTGGGTCAGCCGGGCGGCCCAGGATTACCCAGTGGATGTTCAGCCGCTGTATCGCGGCGCGGACCGCGGGGTCGGTGTCGTAGTCGTGGAATTTCGCGGCGAGCAGGACCGCGTCCGAAGGGGGTTTCGTGCCGTCGTCGTGGGCGGCGACGGTGCGGACGCCGCTGAGTGCGTAGGTCCACGGTGTGCCGTCCCAGCGGTCGTTCATGGCCCATTGTCCTGGCTTCGCGAGCTTGCCCAGTTCGACCATCGCGCGTTCCTCGCCGGGCGTGATGTTCAAATCGCGTGGATCGGGGAGGCGGTATCCCTTCGCGACCACCTCGCTGTTTGACTGCGTGTACAGGCCGTTCGTGGCTCCTACGAAGGCGGCCAGCACCACCGCGGCGAGTGCGGCGGGCGGTACTCGCGCGGGGAGCCGTTCCTTCAACCATTCGTGCAGCGCCGCGAGTCCGTGGCCCGCGATGAACGACAGCGGCACGGTCGCCATCGTGATGAACCGGTACGGGTCGTCCCACCACGGCCGTGCCAGCGCCATGACCAGCGGTGCGTTCGAGGACGAGACCGTCATGTAGAACAAGCCGGTGACCAGCGCGGTCAAGCCGATCCAGCGCAGCGCGCCGAGTCTGCGGAAGAAGATGAACCCGGCCAACAGCGCCACTGACAACAACAGCTGCGGATTTGGTTCGAAGTGCTGGAAACCAAGCAACGCGCCGAGCGCGGTCGTCGCGCGCCATTCGCTTGGCCAGCCGAGGTATTCCACCGTCGAGCTGTTCGCCAGCCCCAGCGCACCGAACAGCTGCAGCCAGGCCGCGAGCATCGACAGCACCGCGATCGGCAGCAAGGCCAGCAGGTCCTTGCCGATCGAACGCCACCGCTCGATCCAGCGCTGCACCAGCAGCGGCCCGGCGAACAGGATCGCGCCGAACAACGTGGACGAGTGGATGCACAGCAGCCCGACCGCCGCGACGATCAGCACGAAGCCGGTGTCCGGTGCGACGCGGTCGAGGTAGCGGCGCAGCACCACAGCGGCCAACGGCGTGAGCGCCATGCCCAGCAGGAACGGGTACAGCGGTCCGCGGTCCATCGATTCGTAGACGCCCATCACCGGCGCGGCCGAGGCGAGTGCGACAGCCCCGGCCAGGACCGCGCGGCCGCGGAACGCCCGCACCATCACCACGAGCGAGAGCGCCAGCAAACCCGGCAGCAGCGCGGTGTTCACGTCCAGCGTGAGCGGGATCGAGCCGCCGCTGAGCGTGTACTGCACGGAGGCGAGCAGGTGGTACGCGTTGGGATAGAAAGGCGGTGAACCGTCGCCGTACCAGTTCATCTTGCCCATGCCGAAAAGGCTGCCGTCGCCGGTTTCGGCGATGTAGCGAACCCCGTTGGCCGCGTACGGCGCGTCGCCGCCCTGTGCGATCGCGCCGAGGTGGCCCATGCCGCGCACCGCCGTGTAGAACCCGATCGCGGTCGCGAGGACCAGGCAAGCGCCGACCGCCCAGTTCGCCCGCGGTTCCCAGGCCCGTTCTTCCGGTTCGTGCGGCCACCGGTGCGCGGTGAGCCGCCGGAGTCCAAACGCGACTGCCGCGAAGAGCACGGTGGCCAGCGCGTATGTCCAGGCGTTGAACGGCAGCCCGAGAGCCGCGGTCCACGGACCGGCGAGGCCGCCGATGGCGTAGCTCAGCAGCGGGGTCAGGCCGGCCAGCAGCCAACCGCGCAGCCCGGCGGCGGCACCGGTGAGGAGCCCGGGAAGCCCGAGCACAAGCAGGCAGCAGGCGATACTCGCTGCCACGGACAACACTGTCGGGTCGCTCGGCACAATCTTCCTCAGGTCGCGGGCGTCCGCCTGTTTCCCGTGGCGGAGGTGAATCGGGCCCTAGGCTAACTGGCACCCATATCCACCCGAACGGCTGATGTCGGGACGATGCGGCCGCGCGCTTGACTGGACTTGGCGAGGAGCGGTCCGCCAGGGTGCGGCGGGTGCGGGAGGCTGGGGCGCGTGGTCTACGCGGTCGTGGGGGGATGGCTGGCGCTGGCCGCGCTGGTCGTCGCCGCTTGGCGGCGGATCGGGCGCGACCGGCGGTGGCGGGTCGCGGTGCTTTTGCTCGTTCTCGGGTTTTCGCTGCTGCATCAGCTGTTGTTCGCCACCGCGACCGAGGACGCGTACGTCAGTTTCCGGTACGCGCAGAACATCGCCGACGGCAATGGCCCGGTATTCAACACCGGCGATCGCAGCGAGACGTACACGAATTTCCTCTGGCTCGTGGTGATCGCATTGCCGCGCGGGGCATTCGGTGCGGAAGTGCCGGCCGCGGCTGTCGTCTTGAGTGGTGCGGCCGCGCTGGGGTGCGTCTTGACGGCATATTTCCTCGCCAACCGCGTTGCCGCGCTCGGGTCGCCGGAGGGGGTTGAGCCTCGACGCTCGATCGGCGTCGCGGCGGCGTTGCTGACCGCGGGGGCGAACGGGCTCGCGGTGTACGGGCTTTCGGGCACTGAGCTGCCGATGTTCGCGTTGCTCGTGCTGTGCGTCGCCTACGCGTTGGTCGCCGGACGGCCGTTGGTCGCCGGGGTGCTCGTAGCTGGTGCGGTGATGACGCGGCCGGAAGGGCTGGCGCTCGCGGTCATCGGTGCGGGATGGCTCGTTTTCGCCGCCGCGCGCGGGCGGCACACCTGGTGGGCTCCGGTCGGGTTTGTGCTGGGCGCGCTGGTTTTCCTGGCTCCGTGGACGGCTTGGCGCGTCACCTACTACGACCGGTTCGTGCCGGACGCGAGCCTGCCGCCCGGCCCGGATTGGCCGTATCTGGGCGGGTTCGCCTTAGCGCACTTAGGGTTTCTCGTCCCGGCCGTGCTCGTCGCGGGTCTGGTGGCGGCACGGGGTCGTGCGGTGGAGGCCAGGTCGGCCTTGTGGCTGTTGCTGGCGCTCGCCCTCGGGCACACCGCGCTCGTGCTCTTCTTCGAGGCGGATCCGGGACTCTCGTGGCGGTTGCTCGTGCCGGTGCCGCCGTTGCTGGCGGTCGCCGCGGTGGCCGGGTGCGGCGTCCTCATGCCGGTGCCGCGGCCGCGCGCGGTTTCCCGGGCGGTTCCGGCGGTTGCTGCGGTGCTCACCGGGGTCGCGGTGGCGGTTTCCCTGTTCAGTCCCGAGGTGCTGGAGCGCGTGCGGGCCTGGAGCACGCAGGGCGCACAGCTGGCCGAGGTCGGCGACTGGCTCGCCCGCTACCTGCCGCCGGGATCCGTCGTGAGCGCCGGGTCGCCCGGACTGCTCGCGAGCCGCGCCGGGTCGAAGGTGCTGGTGGTCGGGTTGGACGCGGAACGGTCGACGCTCGCCGTGCCCGGCCGATCCGGGTACGCGGACCGGCAGGATTGCGCCGACGACCTGCCCGCCTGGTACCGCGTCGCGACCTTCCAGCGCACCGGGACGCCGTTCTGGATCTCGGTGTACCCGCGCGCCGACGACGCCAGCCGGCTCGTCGGCGAACTCGACCGCGCCCCGGACTTCCACTACGTCTCCTGCCCCTGAAGTGTGGCGGAGCCGACCCGTGCAACCTACCGGCGGGAAACCTACGGTCCCGTAGCCTTGGGTGCATGGCTGATTTCGTGTACCCGCCCGTCCTGGTTGCCGCGCGGCTGATGTTCCGGCTGCTCGACAACCGTCTCCGGGTGACGGGTGCCGAACACGTGCCCACCCGCGGCGGCGCGGTGCTGGCCTGCACGCACGTCAGCTACCTGGACTTCATCTACTGCGGCCTCGGCGCCCGCCCGGCGAAGCGGCTGGTGCGGTTCATGGCCAAACAGGAGATCTTCGGCAACCGGGTCGCCGGTCCGCTGATGCGCGGCATGCACCACATCCCGGTGGACCGCGCCGCCGGACAGGCGTCCTACGACGAGGCCGTGGCGCGGCTGCGGGCGGGCGAGGTCGTCGGGGTCTTCCCGGAGGCCACGATCAGCCAGTCGTTCACCGTGAAGGAGATCAAGACCGGCGCGGTGCGGATGGCCGCCGAGGCGGGCGTGCCGGTGATCCCGATGGCGCTGTGGGGCACCCAGCGGCTGTGGACGAAGGGCCGCCCGAGGGACCTCACCCGCAGGCACGTGCCGATTTCGGTGGTGATCGGCGAGCCGATGCGCCCCGGTCCGGAGGACTCGTGCGAGGCGCTGACGACGGATCTCCGCGCCCGGATGTCGGAGCTGCTGGAGAAGGCCCAGGCGGAGTACCCGGAGGCTCCGCAGAGCGACGCCGAACGCTGGTGGCTGCCCGCGCACCTGGGCGGCAGCGCGCCGACGCCCGAGGAGGCCGCCGAGCTCGACCGCCGGTCGTGAGCGCTTAGAACCAGCGCTCCAGCACCTGCGCCACCCCGTCCTCCGAGGCCGGGCCGGTCACTTCGTCCGCCACCGCCAGCACGGCCGGGTGGCCGTTGGCCATCGCGACGCCGTGCCCGGCCCACTGCAGCATCTCGACGTCGTTGGGCATGTCGCCGAAGGCGATCACGGACGATTGGGGCACGTCGAACCGTTCGGCGAGGTCCGCGAGTCCGGTCGCCTTCGTCACGCCGTGCGCGGACAGTTCGATCAGGCCGCCGGAGGACGAGTACGTGATGTCCACCGCGCCGTCGAGGACCGCGCGGGCCGCCTCGGCCATTTCCGCCGACGTCATCCCGCGGCGGCTGACCAGCAGCTTGATCGCGGTTTTCCCGAGCACCTCGGCGCGCGGCGCGGTCCGGCTCTCCTCGTCGCCCCACGGGTTGTGGTACTCCGGCTCGATCACGAAATTGCGCAGCGCGTGGTCCACCGATCCGGTGCTGATCCGTTCCGCCGCCAGCCGGCAGCCGGGCAGCGCGGTGTCCAGCTCCGAGGCCAGGTCGTGCAGCAGTTTCGGCTCGAGTTCGCCATGCACGGCGACCACCGAGTCGGTGCCGATGTCGAGCAGCACAGCTCCGTTGGCGCACACCGCGTAGCCGGTCAGCCCGAGCGGCGCGGCGATCGGCGCGATCCAGCGCGGCGGGCGGCCGGTGCACAGCACGAACGGCACGTCGTCGGCCAGCACCCGCTGTACGACCGACACCGTGCGCGGCGTCACTTGTTCGCTGGGGCCGAGCAGAGTGCCGTCGACGTCGGACGCGATCAACCGGGGTTTCTCCACCCGCCCCATTCTCCCGGTCGCCGCCCGTTCGAGCGAATGTCAGTGCCGGACGTTACGGTCGGCGTCGTGCGAGCAGGCATCGTAATTCTTCCTGAAGACCGCTGGTGGGCGGCCGAGCCGAAGTGGCGCGCGGCCGAGGAGTACGGCTTCGACCACGCGTGGACCTACGACCATCTCGGCTGGCGTTCGCTGGTCGACGGGCCGTGGTTCTCCGCTGTGCCCACCCTCACCGCGGCCGCCATGGTCACCTCCACGATCCGGCTGGGCACCTTCGTCGCCTCTCCGGTCGCACGGCACCCGGTGCCGTTCGCGCGCGAGCTGATCACCCTCGACGACGTGTCCGACGGGCGGTTCGTGCTGGGCGTCGGCGCCGGCGTGGACAGCGCGCGGTACGACGCGCAGGTGCTCGCCGCACCGGAGCTGACCGCGCGGCAGCGGGTCGACCGCTTCACCGAGTTCGTCGAGGCGCTCGACGGGCTGCTGATGACCGACAACTTCGACTTCTCCGGCGAGTACTACTCCGCGCGCGGCGCGCGGAACCTGCCCGGCACCGTGCAGCGGCCTCGGCTCCCGTTCCTGGTCGCGGCCAACGGCCCGCGCACCATGACGCTGGCCGCGCGGTTCGGCGCGGGCTGGGTCACCACCGGGCGCGGCGGGTCCACCCTCGACGAATGGTGGACCGGGATCGCCGAGCTGGTCCGCACGTTCGAGCAGCGGCTCGAAGCGGCCGGTCGCGAACCGGCGAGCATCCAGCGGTACCTGAGCCTCGACTCTGCGCCGGTGTTCTCGCTGAGCAGCGTCGCGGCGTTCCGCGAGGCCGCCGAACGCGCTCGGGAGCTGGGCTTCACCGACGTCATCGCGCACTGGCCGCGTTCGAGCGGGCCGTACGAGGGGCACGAATCGGTGCTGGAAAAGGTCGTCGAGGAAGTGCTGCCGGGCCTCAAGGCCGAGTAAAACGACGGGACCGCGGCCGGGAGAGGCCGCGGTCCCGAGGGTCACCTGATGATCGTGTAGATCTGCGCGCCGGGGTTGCGGTAGACCAGCTGCAGGAAATCGCTGCCCATGAGGTCGCGCAGCCCGGGGGCGATCTGCGCGCCTCTCGCGATCAACCCGCTGCCCACCAGTACGTGGCGCACCTTCAGCCGCTGGACCGCTTCGCGCACGCGCACGTCGAGGTCGTAGTCGCGGAAGTGCAGCGCCAGGTACGTCGCGTCCGGCGACACCGGGCCGCCGCCGTCGTAGTGACCCGCGACCGGGTGCACGCCGGTCAGCGCGTACATCCACGCGGTGCCGTCCAGCCGGTCGTTGAGGACCTTCTCCTCGGGCGGGATGTGCATCCGGCCGAGGAACTCCATAGCCGCGATCTCGTCCGGGCTGACCGGCGGCGTGACCTCGCCCTCCGGCCCGTTGTAGTACAGGAACGACACCGCGGTGGCGTTCGCGGTGCGGTAGAAGCCGCCGGTCAGCACCGCCGTCACGGCCACGACGACCGCCGCCGCCGCGATGCCCAGCCGGGACACCACCCTCGGCCGCGCCTTCGCCCAGCCGATCGAGCGGATCCACTGGGCGGTCCAGCGCTGCAGTTCCGCCATGCCGTGCCCGGCGAGCAGGCACAGCGGGATCGCGGCCAGCGCCATCAGCCGGAACCGGTCGTTCCACCACGGCCGCGACAGCGAGATCACCAGCGGCGAGGCGCCGTAAGACGTGACCAGCACGAACAGCCCGGACAGCCCGATCGCGGACACGACCAGCCAGCGCAGCCTGCCGAGCGTGCGGAAGCTCAGCACGCCGACCACGAGCAGCACGGTGAGCCACAGCTGCGGTTTGTGCAGTACCTGCTGGAAGGTGCCGAGCATGTTCAGCGCGGAGAGGACCGGAAGGTCCGAATTCCACGGCTGATACGGGTACGCGCCGGAGGTGAAGTTGATCGCGCCGAGAATCTGCGGCACCGCGAAAACGACCGAGAACACCATGACCGGCACCGTGCGCACGATGTCGCCGCCGATCACTCGCAGCCCGCCGCGTCCCTCAGGCACGCCGTCCACGCGAAGCCGGCGAAGCGCGCGATACCAGCGCTGCAGCACCAGCGGCGCCGCGAAGAGGACGCCGCCGAACAGCGCGCTGGAGTGCGCACAGAGCAGACCGTCCGCCGTCAGCGCGAACACCAGCCCGGTGTCGACGCCCGGGCGTACGAGGAAGCGTTGCAGCGCGACCACCGTCAGCGGAGTGAGAACGATGCCCAGCGCGTACGGCAGCAGGCCGCTCGACACCGACTCGTACGCACCCGTCGTCGCCGCGGCGGCGATGAGGGCCGCGCAGCCGGCGAAGACCGCGCGGCCGCCCATCTGACGGACCAAGGCGACCATCGACAGCGCGAAGATGCCCGCGACCGGCATGGTGATGGCGTTCAGCGTGACCGGGATGCTCGTTCCGGAGATCTGGTACACGAGCGCGCCGACCAGGTGATACCCGTTCGGGTAGAACGAGCCGTCCGGGTACCAGTTGATCTTGCCCATGCCGATGAGCGAGCCGTCGCCGGTGTCGGCGATGTAGCGGATGCCGTTCGCGTGGAAGACGGTGTCCCAGCGCTGGAAGACCGCTGTCGTCCCGCCGCGCGCGGACAGCACGACGGCGATCGACAGCGCCGTCGCCACCACGACGCACGTGGCGACCGACCACTGCGCGCGCGTGCTCCAGGCCACCGGGGGCTCCTCCGCGCCCGGCGTGATCCAGCCGCGGACGAGGCACAGCCGCCGGACCCCCCAGGCGACCCCGGCCAGCAGCAGAGTGCAGGCCGCGGCGGTGAAGACGTTGTACGGAAGGCCGACCGTCGACAACCAGGGCCCAGCCAGGCCGGTGACGGCATAGCTGAGCAGCGGCGCGAGCCCGGCGAGGGCCCACCCGCGCACTCCCGCGGCCCGGCCGATCAGGCCGCCCGGGACCGCCAGCACGGCCAGGTATGCGGCGACCGCGCCGAAATACGTCCAGAAGGTGTCTGGTGCAGGCATGCTTCTCACGTGTGTAGTGCCGGTAAAACCTGGCGGGATGCCGAGGTCGGTTCGGGCCGCGGTCGCGCGACTGCGTACCCTGAGCGCCCGTGAGCGAGCACACGAACTCCGCCAAGATTACTGAAGACGACTTTCGCGGTTACGACCTCGTCGTCGTCGGGTCCGGTTTCTTCGGCCTGACCATCGCCGAACGGGCCGCGGCCGAGCTGGGCAAGAAGGTCCTGGTCCTCGAGCGCCGCCACCACCTCGGGGGCAACGCCTACTCCGAGGTCGAGCCCGAAACGGGCATCGAGGTGCACCGCTACGGCGCGCACCTGTTCCACACGTCCAACAAGCGGGTGTGGGAGTACGTCAACCGCTTCACCGAGTTCACCGGGTACCAGCACCGGGTCTTCGCCCGGGTGAAGGACCAGGTCTACTCGTTCCCGATGAACCTCGGCCTGATCAACCAGTTCTTCGGCAAGTCGCACACGCCGGACGAGGCCCGCGAGCTCATCGCGAAGCAGGCCGCGGAGTTCCGCACCGAGGACGCGCAGAACCTCGAGGAGAAGGCGATCTCCCTGATCGGCCGCCCCCTCTACGAGGCGTTCATCCGCGGCTACACCGCGAAGCAGTGGGAGAACGACCCGAAGAACCTCGGCACGAACATCATCAACCGGCTGCCGGTCCGCTACACCTTCGACAACCGGTACTTCAACGACACCTACGAGGGGCTGCCGGTCAACGGCTACACCGCGTGGCTCGAGAAGATGGCCGAGCACGAGAACATCGAGATCCGGCTGAACGTCGACTACTTCGACGTGCGCGACCTGATCCCGGCGGGCACCCCGACCGTCTACACCGGGCCGCTGGACCGCTACTTCGACTACTCGGCGGGCCGGTTCACCTGGCGCACCGTCGACTTCGAGTCCGAGGTCGCGCAGACGGGCGACTTCCAGGGCACCTCGGTCGTGAACTACAACGACGAAGAGGTCCCCTACACCCGGATCATCGAGTTCCGCCACTTCCACCCGGAGCGGGACTACCCGAAGGACAAGACGGTCATCTTCCGCGAGTACTCCCGCTTCGCGAAGGAAGACGACGAGCCGTACTACCCGATCAACACCGCCGAGAACCGCGAGAAGCTGGAAAGCTACCGCGAGCTGGCGAAGATCGAGGCGCGCGAGAAGAACGTCCTGTTCGGCGGACGGCTGGGCACGTACAAGTACCTCGACATGCACATGGCCATCGGGTCGGCGCTGTCGATGTTCGACAACAAGATCGCCCCGCACTTCACCGACGGTGCGCCCCTCGACGGGACGATCGATGCTTGAGAAAGACACCCCGCGCGGTGAAGTGGCCGTGCTCGCCAGCGCCCAGAAGGCGCTGAAGAAGCCGGGCACGGTGCAGGCAGCGCGGGGAATGTCGCTGTTCGGGGAGCACAGCGCGGGATGGTTCGCGCTGGGCTTGCTCGGAGCGGCGGTGGACCGCGACCGGCGCAAGGACTGGCTGGTCGCGGCGGCCGGAGTGGTGGGCGCGCACGCCGCGTCGATCGCCGTGAAGCGCGTCGTGCGGCGGCGCCGGCCAGACCATCCCAGCGTGGAGGTACTGGTCGGCACGCCGAGCAAGCTGAGCTTCCCGTCGTCGCACGCGACGTCGACGACGGCGGCGGCGGTGCTTTACTCCGGATTGACCGGGCGTAACCTGGTCCCCGCCCTGGTACCGCCGATGCTCGCCTCGAGGCTGCTGCTCGGCGTTCACTATCCGACAGACGTTCTTGCCGGAGCTGCCCTGGGAGGCGCAGTCGGCGGTCTGATCCGACGGAAGCTGACCACAAAGCGATGAGCGAAACGACCGACGAGCGAACCGAAAACGCGTCCGGTACGGCCGAATCCGCGGAAGCGAAGGAATCGGCTGCCGAGAAGACCGAGGTCGCTGAGGAAACCGAGAAGACCGAAACCCCGGCCGCCCCGGCGCCGGCCTCGGGGACGAGCCCGGTGGGTCTCGTGCTCGGGGTGATCAAAACCGCGCGCCCGAAGCAGTGGGTGAAGAACGTCCTCGTCTTCGCGGCGCCGTTCTTCGCGTTCTCCAAGGCGACGAACCGGACTGAGCTGGTCCTCGACGCGCTGATCGCGTTCGTGGCCTTCTCGCTCACCGCCTCGTCGGTCTACCTGATCAACGACGCCGTCGACGTCGAGGCCGACCGGGCCCACCCGACGAAGCGCAACCGCCCGATCGCGGCGGGCATCGTCCCGGTCCCGGTCGCCTACGTCTCGGCCGTGGTGTTCTTCCTGGCCGGTCTCGCCGTGTCGTTCGCGGCGGACTGGCGGCTGGCGATCGTGCTGGCGGTCTACGAGGCCGTGCAGCTCGGCTACTGCTTCGGCCTCAAGCACCAGCCGGTGGTGGACCTGGCGATCGTCGGCTCGGGCTTCCTGATGCGCTCGGTGGCCGGCGGTGTCGCGGGCGGCATCGCGATGTCGCAGTGGTTCCTGCTGGTCACCGCGTTCGGCTCGCTGTTCATGGTGGCGGGCAAGCGCTACGCGGAGATCATGCTGTTCGAGCGCACCGGCGCGAAGATCCGGTCCTCGCTGAAGAAGTACTCGGCGAGCTACCTGCGCTTCGTGTGGGCGACGTCCGCGGCGATCCTGATCATGTCCTACTGCCTGTGGGCGTTCGAGATCCGCCAGGCCGAGCACAACTCGGTGTGGGCGGTCGTGTCGATGGTCCCGTTCGTGATCGCGGTGCTCCGCTACGCGGTCGACGTGGACGGCGGCAACGCCGGCGCGCCCGACGAAATCGCCCTGAAGGACCGCGTGCTGCAGGTGCTCGGCGCGACCTGGGTCGTCACCCTGTTCCTGTCGTTCTACCTGTGAACGGCGCGCGGATTACTGTGCCGATCGGTACTAATCCGACCACAGCCACGGCCTAATGACTTCGTAGCAACGGTTACGTGCCGGGCGGGGGTCGGCCTACTTTTGGTCGGATTAGTACTCCAGCTGTAGTTCGTGATCGGGTGCTGGTTGTTGGTGTCGCTGCTGGTAGTGGCTT
>NZ_ASXG01000094.1 GCF_000411975.1 Amycolatopsis orientalis DSM 43388 | reverse complement strand
AAACACGGCGCGGGGGTGCTTGTCAAGGCACGCTTTCCCGCCTTGACAAGCACCCCCGCGCCGTAGTCACAATCAGCTTCGGGGTGCCCCCACGCCACTCACCGAGACGCAATGTCGCCGCCAGGCGACGAGCCGATCAATGCTTCTCGTGAATCAACGGCCAAGGCGAAGGAAACACATCCACCGGCACCTTCACCACCGCAGGCCGCTTCGCCGCGATCGCCGCGGCCACGTGCTTCTCCACCGCCGCGGCATCCTCCGCCAACGCGTACTCCAGCCCGAACGCCCGGGTGAGCAATTCGAAATCCGGATTGGTCAAATCCGACCCGATGAACCGGCCGCCGTAAGTGTCCCGCTGGATCCGCCACACATTCCCGAACCGGGAATCCTCGAACAACACCGTCACCAGCGGAATCCCGTACTTCTTGGTGGTCGCGAACTCCTGCATCGACCACCCGATCCCGCCGTCCCCGGTGACCGCGACAACGGGCCGCCCGCCCGACCCCACCGCCGCCCCCAGCGCGGTGGGCATCGCATACCCCAGCGTCCCCTGATACCCCGGCCACACGTAAGACCGCGGCGCTCGCACCGGAAACCCGTACGTCGACACATATCCGATCTGCGTCAACTCATTGACGAAGATGCCGTCGTCCGGCAGGGCCGCCCGGATCGCGTCCACGAACTCCATCTGCGGCCCGGCCTGCTTCCGGATCCGGCTCTCGCAGTCCGCCCGGAGCCGGGCCAGTTCGGCACCCCAGGCAGTACGCGGCGAGATCCGTTCCACCAACGCCTCCAGCACCGCCACCGCATCGGCATTCACCGCCAGATCCGGGTTCCGAGGCGCCCGAAGGTCGGCCGCGTCGATATTGACCAGCGCCAGCCGCGCGTCGCCGATGTTCAACTGCTGCCCGAACGGCGTCAGGAACCGGCTGCCGAACGACACCACCAGGTCCGCGGTGGACCGCAGTTCCCACAACGCGAACGCGGGCAACGCATGCGGATCCCGGGCGTCGATCGCCCCGCGTCCGTTCTCGCTCATCACCACCGGCGCGTCCAGCAGTTCGGCGAGCCGAGCCAGCACCTTGAACGCACGCGGATCCCGCATCCCGCCGCCGACGTGGAGCACCGGCCGCTTCGCAGCGGCCAGCAACCGCACCAGCTCGGCGACCTCCCGTTCCGGCGCCTCCGGTTCCCGCACCCCGAACGGTTCCCCCGGTTTGAGATCCGCGACCGCGTGCAGCAGGTCCGGCCCCAGTTCGAGCGCGACCGGCCGCGGCCGCCCAGTGCGCATCTGCCGGAACCCTTCGTGGACCAGGTCCGGAATCTCCTCGACCCGCTTCGGCCGCGCCGACCATTTCGTGAGCCCCTGGACCGTGTCCGTCTGCCGGGGGATCTCGTGCAGCGCCCCGAGACCGGACCCGACGAGCGGCGACGGAATCGTCCCGGCCAGCAGCATCACCTGCGAGGAGCAGGCGTACGCCGTTGCCATGCCGGCACCCGCGTTCAGCACGCCAGGGCCGGGCACGACCATCGCGACGCCCGGCCGCCCGGACGCGCGGTAGTAGCCGTCCGCCATGTAGCTGGTCGCCTGCTCGTGCCGCGGGACGACCAGTTCCAGCTCGTCGCGCTTGCGGTACATGCCGTCGGTGAGCCCGTCCAGCTGGACCCCGGGAATCCCGAAGACCGTGTCGACGCCCTCGCTGATGAGCGCCCTGGCGAGCGCGTCACCGCCTGTCATCTGTGCCATGCGGATCCCTCTCGTCAAATGTCTATAATGAATATAGATCAAATCTCGGGCAGCTGGCAACGGAAGAGGCGAGCATGACTCTCGAAGGACAGGTGCAGGCCTACGCCGACCGGCTCGGGCGGCCGGTCATCGTGTTCGACGTCGACTTCACGGTGATCGCGTTCAGCGTGCACGACCAGGACGTCGACCACGCCCGGCTGGCGATCATCCTGTCCCACAAAGGATCTTCGCGCGCCCGGGAGTCCATCCGGGACTACCGGGTCGGCCAGGCGCGCGAACCGGTGCGGATCCCGCCGCTCGACGGAGGGCAGTCGCGGCTCGTCGCGCCGGTCCGGCACGAGGGACGGCTCGTCGGCTACCTCTCCTCGACGATTCCGGAGAACGACGAGTCCGCCTACGAGGACGACGACGAACTGCGCGAACGCCGGGAGCAGATCGGCCTGCTCCTGGCCGCGATGGCGTTGGGCAACCGGGAGGACGAGGACCGCGCGCGCCGCCTGCTCGCCGCGCTTCTCGAAGGCAACGACGACCAGCGCGTCCGAGCCGCCGACGAACTGCTCGCGAGCGGACTGCTCTCGCCGGTTCCGCACTACACCGTCATCTCGATCGCGCCCCCGCCGCGCGCGGAGCCCAGTTCGGCGACACTCCGGCTCGTGCTGGACCGGGCGTTGTCGAGCATCCCGGTGTTCCCCACGCTGAAAGCCGTCGGCGCGGTGCTCGGCAGCGAAGCCGTCTTGCTGGTGCCGTACGAAATCGACACCGAACGGCTGGCCAACCTTCTTGCCCAGCCTGCCTTTTCCGCTCTGCGCGCCGGAGTCGGCGGGGCGCACGCGCCGTTGTCCGGCGTGCACCGGTCGCTGCGCGAAGCCCGGATCGCCTTGCGCGGCGGCGACGTCGGCCGCGTGGTCCACTGGCCGGAGTTGGGATTGGACCGGCTGCTGCTGCAACTCCCACTCGACGAGCTTGATGTCTCAGATCTGCCCGACGCCGTACGACGACTCCTCGACGCGCAGTCCGGACCGGATCTCGCGCAGACCCTGGAGACCTACCTCGATTGCGGCTGCGACGCCCAGCGCACCGCGCAGATCCTGCACGTCCACCGCAGCACGCTCTACTACCGGCTGGACCGCGTGCGCGCAGTCGCCGGCGTCGATCTCGCCGACGGGAGGGTCCGCCGGGAACTCCACACCGGGCTGCGGGTCGCGACGCTCGCCGGTCTGCGCTAGCCGCAACCCCTCCAATTGACTATATTCAATGTAAACTTTTACGGAAAGGTCCCGCATGAACGCACTGCTGACCACCGTCTCGGCCGCCGAAGACCGCGGGCGGCCGATCCTGGACGCCGCGACGCGGGAAGTCGTCGGCCACGCCCCGGTGCACACGGTCGACCAGCTGAACGCCGCGATCGCCGCCGCCGCCGCGGCACAACCGCCGTGGGCCGCTCTCGGCCACGCAGAACGTTCGCGAATCCTGCACGTCATCGCGGACGATCTCGACGCGCACGCCGAAGAACTCGGCGAGATCATCACCGCGGAACAAGGCAAGGCCGGGGGCGCCGGCGAGGCGCACGGAGCCGCGCATTGGCTCCGGGCCGCGGCGGACACGGTGCTCGAACCGCAGCCGCTGCCCGACGGCGCGGAACAGCACTACGTGCCGCTGGGGGTCGTCGCGTCGATCGGCCCGTGGAACTTCCCGGTGATGATCGCGGTGTGGCACGTCGCGCCGGCACTGCGCATGGGAAACACCGTGGTGCTCAAGCCGTCGGAGAACACGCCGCTGAGCGTGCTCGCGCTCGCGGAGATCTTCCGCCGCCATCTCCCCGCGGACGTGCTGACCGCGGTCTCCGGCGATCGGGAGGTCGGCGCCGCGCTGGCCGCGCATCCGCGGATCGCCAAGATCGTGTTCACCGGCTCGACGGCGACCGGCCGCCGGATCGTCGAAAGCTCGGCGGGCAACCTCGCGCGGCTCACCCTGGAACTGGGCGGGAACGACGCGGCGATCGTGCTGCCCGGCACGGACGTGGACGCGGTCGCCGACAAGTTGTTCTGGGCGGCTTTCATGAACACCGGCCAGGTGTGTGCCGCGCTCAAACGGCTTTACGTGCACGAGTCGATGTACGACGACGTCGTCTCCGCGCTGGCCGAACGCGCCGAGAAGGCGCCGATCGGTCCGGGGCGGGACAAGGCGAACCGGCTCGGGCCGGTGCAGAATCCCGCGCAGTTCGAGATCGTCTCCCGGCTCGTGGAGGAAGCCCGGGCGCGCGGTGCCCGCATCGTCACCGGCGGCAGGCCGGCACCCGAACTGGGGCCGCTGTTCTACCTGCCGACAATCATCGCGGACGTCGAGGACGGTGCCGCGGTGGTCGACGAGGAGCAGTTCGGGCCGGTGCTGCCGGTGCTCCGGTACTCCGACGTGGACGACGCGGTGCGCCGGGCCAACGGCACCGACCAGGGACTGGGCGCCTCGGTGTGGGGTCCCGACGCGGGCGAGGCCGACGCGGTGGCGCGGCGGCTCGACGCGGGCACGGTGTGGATCAACCAGCACGGCGGCGTCGACCCGGCGATCCCCTTCGGCGGGACGAAGGCATCGGGCTACGGGCTGGAGTTCGGGGTGGAAGGCCTGAAAGCCATGGCAGCCAGCAAAATCATCCGCCGCTGAGACTTCCGGAAACCAGTGAAGGCCTCCTCGAGGGATTTCCTCGAGGAGGCCTTCACCGTGGGCCGGGGGTCAAGCGCCGCGAAGCTTTTCCCACAACTCGGCCGCGGCCGCCCGGTCGGGCGGAGCACCTCGCCACACCACAGTCTGGTCCTGCCGCACCAACGTGACGGGGCAGAGATATTCGGCGGGCAGGGTGTCCGCCTCAACGACCGCGAGCGGGATGCGTCGGTGCGCCGCTTCCCCGGCCAGCACGGAGGTATCGACTCCACGACGCGCGATCACGGTGTATCCGGCGGAAAAATGGTCGTACAGCGAGGATCCGTCCGCCAGCGTGAAGTGCGGGGCCCGGCAACCAGGCACCGTGGACGGGGTGTAACTGCCCATTGTGTAGCCCGGCGCTTCTTCGCCGTCGTAGGCAATGATCGGCGAATCGTGATACGCGTACCCGTAATTCAGTCCAGCAGCGGCGAACTGCGGCTCGTTCAGCTCCCGTACCGCGGCCCCGAACGACGACCGAGCGGCTTCTCCGGCCGGGGTGTCGTCCTCCAGTTCCGCGGGGAGTCCGGGCCGGGCGAGCTTGCGCTGGTGGTTCATCGCGAAGTGCGACACCTGTTCGGTGATCGGCCGCCGTTCGGCTTCGTAGGCGTCCAGGATCCCGTCCTCGGCCCAGCCGGCGAGGCGAGCGCCGAGCAGCCAGGTCAGGTTGAGCACGTCCGCGATGCCCGCGTTCATCCCGAATCCGGCGAACGGCACCCACAGGTGCGAAGCGTCCCCGGCGAGGAACACCCGCCGGTCGCGGAACCGGTCGGCGAGCAGCCGGCGAGCCACCCAGTCCTCTTTGGACACAATGGTGTACTCGAACGCCTCGTCCACCCCGAGGATCGCGCGGATCGCCTCGTCCCGGTCGACGGCTTCTTCCGCCGACGACAGGTAGGTGTGCACGAGAAAGGTTTCGATGCCGTCGATTGCGTACACGTGTCCGACACGGCGCGAGTTGAAGGTGTAGTACCCCCACGCCCGCGGTTCGTCGGCGGACATCAGCGAGTACAGCTTCGGCGCGCGGATGCACGTGGACTGCACGTGCTGCAGCACTGGATCGCCGCTGAGCTTCGCGCCGATCTGCTTGCGCACTGCCGAACGGCCGCCGTCCGCGCCGATGAAGTACCGAGCACGCAGAGTCCGCTCGCCCGCCGCATCGGACACTAGCGCGGACACGGCCGCTTCGTCTTGGCGCACCGAATGGAACCGGGTGCGGTTGAGCAGCGTCACGCCGGGGGCGGCAGCGGCGTTCCGGGCGAGAATCGGTTCCAGGAAGGTCTGGTTGATCCGGTGCGGCGGCTCCGGCGTCGCCCAGCTCGTGTCGGGACCGACGCGCGAGGTGTACCGCTCCCCGCTCGCCGGGATCGGGATGCGGGAGAGTTCCCGCCCGGTCAGCGAGGTCCGGAACGCGACGTCCTGCGGGTAGTCGCGCGGCAGTCCGGCGGCGCGCACCTCCGCGGCGATCCCGAGCCGCCGGAAGCTTTCCATGGTGCGCGAGGCGACGTGATTGCACTTGACGTTCGGCGGTTCGAGAAATTCCCGCTCCTCGACGACGATCACCGACACCCCGCGGCTGCTCAGATCCAAAGCGGCGACCAGGCCGACCGGACCGGCCCCGACGACGATGACGTCCGCGTCCATGGTTTCTCCGTTCAGCACGGCATTCCTTGTGCGACCACGCCGAGGTGCTCGGTCATCAGCCGGCGGGCGGCGTCCTCGTCCCGGTCCTCGATGGCCTGGAGGATGCGCCGGTGCGCCTCGACCGCCCGGGTCGCCCGCTCGGCGTTGGTGTGCACGGCATACACGCTTTCCCGCGGCCGGTTCAGCGCGCCGACTGACGCGGCGATCGCCGGATTTCCGCTGAGCAAGCCGAGCCGGGCGTGGAATTCCAGCGAGAGCGGGTTGTACCGGCTGGCGTCGTGGACGTGTTTCTCCGATTCCTCGACCAGGTCCCGCAATTGCGCCACCTGGTCGTCGGACGCGGCGCGGGCGGCGAGCGCGGCGGCCGCGGGTTCGACCGCGTGCTGCGCTTCCAGCAGCTGTTCGGCGCGCATGCCGTGCAAATGCAGTTGAATGGAGAGCGAATCGGCGATCCGGCCGATGTCCGCCTCCGCTTCTTCCGCCGTGCTGAGTTCGCGGTATTCGCCGGACCAGTACAGCAGCGGCTGCCCGGTGCCGCCGCCGGCGGAAACGACTTCGCCGACGAGGATGATGTGGTCGCCGCCGCTCAGCATCGTGTGCACAGTGCAGTCGAACCAGCTCAGCGCGCCGGTGACGACGGGCGCGCCGGTGGCCTCGGAGTGGGTCTCGACCTCGTCGAACCGTTCCTTGCTCCGGCCGCGCCCGCGTCGCGCGAAGCACGCGGAAACGTCTTGCTGATGGCGGCCGAGCACGTTGATCGCGAAGACTCCGCTCGCCCGGATCTCGTCGAGGATCGGGCTGTGCGAATTGATCGAGACGGTGACCAGAAGCGGGTTCAGCGAAAGGGAAACGAACGAAGTCGCGGTGATCCCGTAAAGGTGTCCGTCGAGCGCGGTCGTCACCACCGTGACGCCGGAAGCGAATCGCCCGGCGGCCTGGCGGAAACTGTCGATCCGTTGCTGGTCGGAGGTCATGCGGTTCACCTCGCTTCGTCCGGAACGCCGAGATGCCGGAACTCGTAGACGTCCAAAGTGGTCTCCCCGGACCGAAGACGGTCCAGATAGGACTCTTCCTTCGCCGCACGGGCCCGGGACGCGGCCAGCACCCGGTCGTACTCGTCCGCCGGGAACACCACGATCCCGTCCCGGTCGGCCACGACGACGTCGCCGCGGCGAATCACCCGGCCGCGCAAGGTGATCGGGCGGCCGACGGTGCCGGGCCAGTTCTTGATCGTGCCGCGGATCGAGATCGCCGTGCTGAAGGCCGGGAATTCGAGCGACGCGAGTTGCTGGGTATCGCGCACCCCGCCGTCGATGACCAGGCCGGTGATGCCGCGCGCTTGCGCGGCGACCGCCATCACCTCGCCCCAGTACCCGAACGGCGCGCCACCGGCGTCGACCACGAGTACGTCCCCAGCGCCGGCCGCTTCGATCCCGTGATGCAACGCGAGGTTGTCGCCGATTTGCGCGGTTACCGGAACCGCGCGGCCGACCAGCTGCGCGCCGTCCCAGGCGGGCCGGAACGCGGGGTCCAGGAAGCAGTCGAGTCCGGACGCCTCGTACAGAGTGGCCGTGCCGAGCGTCAGCAGTTCCTTGGCGTCTTCGGCCAGCGTGGTCATGCGTCCGCCCGCTGCAGATCGTGGTAGCCGTACTTCGCCCGGGCTTCGGCGATTGTCGCGCCGCCGAGCGCCGCGGCGAGAATCGCTTCCTCCCGAGCCTGGATCATCTCGGCCACCTCCAGCACTTCGTCCTCGCAGTCGCGCGGGATCGCCACGACGCCGTCCGAGTCGCCGAGCAGCAGGTCGCCATGCCGGACGGTCACGCCGCCGATGGTCACTGGGCCGCGTTCCTCCGCCACCTCGACGCGGTCCTTGCCGGTGCGCATGAAGCGGCCGCGGCTGTAGATCGGGTAGCCGATGGACAGCGCGCGGTGCGTGTCGCGGCAGACCCCTTCGATGACCGTGCCTGAGATACCGCGTTGGTGCGCTACTGCGGTCAGGATGTCGCCCCACACCGTGCAGTCGACCCGGCCGTCGTTGTCGAGCACGATCACCTGGCCTGGTTCGACCTGATCGATGAAGTCGCCGACGGTGCCGGCGGGCACCTGCGCGCTGACGTACCGCACGGTGAACGCGCGGCCGACCATGCGCTGTCCGTCCGCGAGGGGGGCGAGACCGAGCAGGCTGCCCGGGCGCTTCAGCTTGTCGAGGGCGTCGGAGACCGTCGCGGTGCCGAGCCCGGCGAACCGGTCCAGGAGAGACATCAGCGCTCCTCCGCAGTGACTGAAGGGAATTGGGAATCGTGCATGACTTCTTGCACGTCGCGGCCGGACCGGACCGCTTCCGCCATCCGGGCTTCCCGGTCGGCGATCCGCTGTGCGAGCCCGACGATGCGTGCGGCCTCGCCGGCGGCGACGAACACGACGCCGTTGACATCCGCGAGCACGAAGTCCTGCGGCGCGACTGAAATACCCGCGATCTGGATCCGCGAGTCCATCGCGGCCTGCACGATGCGGCCCCGCGCGCTGACCGGAACGGCCGTGCGAGCGAAGACCGGGAGCTTGAGAGCTTCGCTCTCCTGGACGTCGCGGCAGGCGCCGTCCACGATGACGCCGACCACCCCGCGCCGGACCGCCGCCTCGGCCAGCAGCCCGCCCCAGCACGAGACGTCCGTGCGACCGTGGTTGTCGATCACCACGACGTCGTCCGGCTCGGTGATCGCGACCAGCGGAGTGGCGATGTGTGTCGCCGGGCCGGCGGTCGCTTTGGGAGCGGCGGTAACCGTGCGCACACGACCGGCGAGAACCGTGCCGACGGGCCACATCGGCTTCAACGCGGTGACCGCGCCGGGCAGGCCGAGCGTGTCCAGGGCGTCGGACACCGCGCAGCTGTCGAGCCCGCGCAGTGCGGTGATGATCTCTTCGGGAGACATAGTCACTTCCGTTCCCAGGTAAGGAAACCCATCGCGTTGCCGGTGCCTGCTTCGGTCCGGTAGCACGGCTCGTAGTCCACGCTCGTCGCGGTCAGACCGGCCTCGTCGGCGATCCCGGCGACCGCGATCCAGTTGCGCAGCTCCGAGGAACCGGACTGCATCTCGGAAGCGGGCACGGAAGCGAGGTAGTCCGCGTCGTGGTCGCGCAGCGCCTGGAGGAATTCCTGGTCCAGCTTCTCGTCGATCACGAAGTGGCTGAGCCCGCCCGAAGCGACGACGCCGACGCGCAGGTCGCCGGGGAACGACCGGATCGCTCGGGCGACCGCGCGCCCGAAGTCGTAACAGCGTTTGGCGCCCGGCGGATTCGGCTCCCAGAAGGTGTTGATGAAGATCGGCACCATCGGCAGCTTCGATTCCTGGCCGAGAAAGCGCTGGTAGATGAACCCGAAGCCGTGCGGGATGGTGTGGTTTTCATAGCGGCCGGCCGGGACGACCTCGGTGGCGCCGGTGTCGAAGTCCTCGGCCTGGGTGGACTGGATGAGGTGCTTGCCGAGCGCTCGGTGCGTGGGCCGCATGATCGTGCGGTCCGGGACGTCGCCGGTCGCGGCCTCGGCCAGGCCGGGAGCCATCGCATCGAGCTGCGCTTGGGTGAACGGCACGTGCGCGACCTCGTCGCCCCAGAACACCGAGAACGGGGCGAGCCATTCGTCGCCGTAGGTTTCCTTGTGGTCGCTGGAGACGATGACGAGCACGTCGACGTCCTGGGCCTTGATGAAGTCCGCGAGCCGGTCCATCGACCGCTGGCAGCTTTCCCAGCGACGCGCCATCACGTCGGGAGCGATCTCCTTCGAGAAGTCCTCCCGCAGCGCGCGCAGCTCGTCGTAGCTGTAGGTCTCGCCGCGGAACTTCAACCCCTTGCTGGCGCGGTCCGCGGTCGCCCGGATCTCCCAGGCGTGCGGCGGCGGCGCCTTCAGCTGCGGTCCGTGCGAAGTGCCGAATCCGGCGACGATCTCCGTCATGATCCTCCCCCTCAGAGCTGGAAGAGCGCGCGGGCGTTGTTCTCGAGGACGTCGGCGCGCTCCTTCTCGCCGAGCCAGGCGATGTCGTCGATGAGCAGGTGGATGTCGTCGAACCAGCGGCCGGTCTCCGGGTCGATCTGCGAGCCGGTGCCGGGTTTCTCCGAGCCGAACAGCACCCGGTCGGTGCCGACGACCTTCATCAGCAGCTCCAGGCTGTCCTGGGTGTAGAGGCACGAGTCGAAGTGCAGCCGGCGCAGTTTGTCCAGATAGGACACCCCGGTGCGCACCACCGACGGCAGGAACCGGCCCACCTGGTACGGAATCGCGCCGCCGCCGTGCGAGACGATCACCTTGAGTTCCGGGAAGTCCTTCAGCACGGTCGAGTTCACGAGGCTCCACACCGCGACGGTTTCTTCCTGGATGAAGTGCAGGCTGTACGGCTCGCGCGCGGGCGGCTTGCACCCGGCCGCGTGCAGCAATACCGGCACGTCGAGTTCGCACAGCACTTCGTACACCGGGTACCAGTACCGGTCGCCGAGCGCGAGCGGGGTTTCCGTGCCCTCGTACGGATCGGTGTTGAGCATCGCGCCGACGAAGCCGAGTTCGGTCACCGTGCGGCGCAGTTCGGCGGTCCAGTCCCGCGGCGTCAGGTCCGGGCTCTGCGGGAGTCCGGCGACCCCCTTGAACCGGCCGGGGAACAACTCGGTCGTGCGGTGGATGAGGTTGTTGGTCTCCTCGGTGAACCACTGCACGAGCTTCGCCGGCCGTTCGCTGTGCATCATCTGGAACGGGCGGGGCGAGATCATCTGCAGATCGATCCCGGCACCGTCGAGGTGCGCCAGATGCGAGATGTTCCCGAAGCTCGGGTGCGGGTGGTGGTACGCCGCGGCGAGCGCGTCGTCGCTGATGGCCGGCGGTTTGCCGCCGTGCGCGCCGCGGTGCGACAGCAGCGATGCTTTCCAGGCGTAGTAGGCGTCCGGCGCGGACATGTGACCGTGGACGTCGATGATCACGGGAGGCTCCTTGCGGTTTCAGACGAGCGGCTTGCTGATGAGTTCGTCGACGCGCGCGTCGGTCGCCGACGTGTCGTAGAAGCGCAGCAGCCGCGTCCGGCCCGCGCCGGGGTCGCCGCGGTGCAGGTACTCGTAGAGTTCCTGGCGCATCCCGAAACTCGAGCCGGCGAGTTCCCAGCCGAGCCGGAACAGCCGGGCCTTCTCCGCCGCGCCGATGTCGTGGCCGCGCATGTAGCGGTCCAGGAACGGGCGCAGCTCCGGGTTCGCGAGATCGGCCTCGGTGGGCTGCATGATGAGGCCGGACGCGGCGACCTGCCGCAGGATCTGCACCATCCGTGCCGAGAGGTCAGCCGACCAGAAACCGACGCCGTTGGTATTGCTCGGAGCCAGGTGGCCGCCCGGGGTGACGACCGCGTCGGCCTCGGCGCCCTTGATCGCCAGTTCGAGGGTCTGGACGTAGGAGACGAGTTCGCCCAGCTGTTCCTGGATGCCGCGGAAGGCGTCCACGCCGATGGAATGCGCGAGTTTCTTCGCGACCGAGGTGAAGAACTTCATCCGGGCGAGGAACCGGATGTGCGTGCTCTGCAGGCTCCAGACGTTGATCCGGCCGAGGCCCTTGAGCGCGCGCAAGGAGTCGCCGAGCAGGAAGATGCGCTCGCGCGGCAGGAAAACGTCGTCGAAGAACAGCATCGCGTCCTGCTCGTCGTACCGGTTGCCGAGCGGGTGCGAGTGTCCGCTCCCCGGCGCGCCGAGCGGTTCGCGCAGCAGGATCTTCAGGCCCGGCGTGTTCATCGGCAGCGCGAACCAGATGACGAAGTCCTCCGCGCCGCGTGCGGCGGTGACGCCGTTGAGGTACACCAGCACCTCGTGGGAGAAGGGCGCCAGCGTGGCGAGTTGCTTCGCGCCGCGCAGGACCACGCCGTCCTCGCGCTCTTCCACGACGCGCAGCGCGAGGTCCGGGTCGTCGAGCGGGCTGGCGCTGCGGTCGATCTGCGGGTCACCGAGCGCGTGGGTCAGGACGAGGTCGTGTTCCATCGCGAACCGGCGGTATTCCCGGGCGTTCTGGCCGAAACCCACGCGGTTCTGTTCGAGCTCGTCGGCGTAATCGGCGAGCCCGGCGACGACATTCGACATGAAATCAGGCGATCGGCCGAGCTGCCCGAGGCTTTCCCGCATCCACCATTCCGACGCGGCGAATTTGGCGCGCAATTCCTCCGGTGTCTTCGGCAGCGAAAAAGCGTAGCTGACCTCGTTGCCGGTCTCCTCGGACTTGAACAGGGTCGCCTCCCGCGCCTCGGGGGTGGCGAACCGCAGGTCGAGCAGCCGGGCGAACTCGTCGACGGTCGGCTTGAGCGCCGGGTGTTCCGCGACGTTCCCGATGCGCTCGCCGTCGAGCCAGACCTCGCGGCCGTCGTCGAGGCTCTTTGTGAACTGCTCGCCGGTGAGCGCCCCGGTGGCACCGGAAATGTCCATGTACTCCGACTCCTTTGTCTGTGACGGGCCCGCACCGGGCGACGATCCGAATCTAGGGAAATCGCGGCGCCGGGGAATCGGCCCGCTGCGGGAATCTCCGCCCGGGGCGTCCGACACCGTGTCGGAAAGTCCGACGCGGTGTCGGAACCGTTCAGGACTGGATCGTCGGAACCGTCACCCATTGCCAATAGGTGAACTCGTCCAGGTTCCAGTGCCCGCCGTGCCGCCCGCCGTTGCCGGACGCGCCGAGGCCGCCCATCGGGATGTGCGCGGCGTCGTAGATGGTCTGGCCGTTGAGCGCGACCATCCCGGCGCGCAAGCGGGAAGCGAAACCGAGGGCGCGCGCGACGTCGCGGCTGTGGATCGCCGCGGAGAGGCCGTATTCGGTCGCGTTGGCCAGTTCGAGTGCTTCCTCTTCGGTCGAAAACCGGGTTACCGGGGCGACCGGGCCGAAGATCTCGCTTCGGAAAGCCGCGTTGTCCGCGGTTACGCCGTCCAGCACAGTCGGTTGGTAGAACGCACCGTCGTGCGCGGCCCCGTGCACGACCCGTGCTCCGCCGGCGACCGCGGCCTCGACGATGCCGTGCACCCGCTCGGCCTGCTCGGTCGTGATCAGCGGACCGAGCGTCGTCCCCGGCGCCTTCGGGTCGCCGAGCCGCAGTTTCTCCGCGGCCGCTTTGAGCCGTTCGACGTACTCGTCCGCGATGCTTTCGTGGACGAGATGCCGTCCGGTGGCCATGCAGATCTGGCCCTGGTGCCGGAAAGTCCCGCCGGCGCCACCGGCCGCGGCGCGGTCGAGGTCGGCGTCCGCCAGCACGAGGAACGCGTTGTTGCCGCCGAGTTCGAGCACCACCCGCTTGAGCAGGCCGCCCGCGATCTCGCCGACCCGGCGGCCCGCGGCGGACGATCCGGTGAACGAGATCGCGGTGGTGTGCGGCGAACGCACCACCGCCTCGCCGGTCGGCGCGCCGCCGGGCAGGACGTGCAGCACACCGTCGGGCAGACCGGCCCGCGCGAAGATGTGCGCGAGCACCGCACCGCCGGAGAACGCGGTCTTCACGTCCGGCTTGACCAGCACCGCGTTGCCCAGCGCGAGTGCCGGGGCGACCGAGCGGACGGCGAGCATCAACGGCGCGTTCCACGGTGCGATCACGCCGACGACGCCGACCGGGATCCGCCGGGCCAAACCGAGCGTCGTCGGATCCTCGACGGGGAGAAGGTCCCCCTGCGACATCGTGACCAGCCCGGCCGCGGCGATCAGTTCGTCGATCGCCTTGTCGACTTCGTGCTTCGCCTTCGCGGGCAGCGAGCCGCTTTCGCGCACCAGGACGTCCTCGACGTCAGCGCGGAGGTCGCGCAACACTTCCGCGGCCCGGGTGAGGACGTCGGCCCGCTCGCGATACGACGCGCGGCTCCACTCGGCCTGCGCACGCGCGGCACGGGCCCCGGCCCGCTCGACGTCGTGCTGGTCGGCGATGCCCGCCAACCCCACTTTCCCGCCGTCGCCCGGCGAAATCACCGGCTGCGTGCCTCCTCCCCCGGTGCGCCAACCGCCGGAGTAGATCTGCCCGTCTGCCTCGCTGAGATCCCACCGGGCCATCGTCGTCGCCTGCCAATCCTGGTGCGGGTGCGGAGATCGCCGCGATGCTAGGTCGGCGCGAACCCTCGCTTCATCGCCTCGGCGACGCAAATCCCGTGCGGGAGTCTCGACACGGTGTCGGAATCACTGCCACAGCCGGTCGTTCACGCGGATCTCGATCAACCGAGGCCCGTCGTCCGGTCCCGGGTCCTCGGCGAGAGCAGCCCGCAACCCCTCGGCTCCGTCGACCGTCGTCGCCTTGATGCCGAACGCCATCGCCAGCGCTGAGATCTCCACTCCGCTGATGTCGGTGAGGGGACAGTCGGCTCGCTCGCCTCCGCTTTTCCGCAGACCGGCGACCACGGCTTGGTACTTTCCGTTGTTCACCACGAGATACGTCACCGGCAGCCGGTGGCGTACCACGGTCCAGAACGCGGGCACGCCGAACTGGACCACCCCGTCGCCGACCACCGCGAACACGCGCTCGCGCCGCGCCATGGCGACACCGGCCGCGGCGCCCATTCCCCAGCCGAGCGATCCGCTCGCGGTGGCGAACAGCGAATCCGCCCGCGTGCGCCGGAGGAAGCGCAGCAACGGCAGCGTCGAGGTGACCGCGTCGAGGACCAGCAGGCGTTCCCCGCCGACGACGTCCGCGACGGTGCGCATCGCCAGCGCGGCGCTGAACTCCCCGTCCCACGGAACTTCGGCTTCCCAACGGGCGCGCCGGTCCTCGCTGTCCTTCCGTACTCGCACAAGCCACTCGCTCCGCGAAGGCGCGCACTCCGGGCGAATCCCGTCGGCGAGCCCGCGCAGCGCCGCTGCGGTGTCGCCCACCACCGCGCCAGCAGGGACGTACCGGCGGCCCGGCTCGGCAGCGTCCTCGGAGAGATGCAGGATCGGCACGCCGGGCGGCAGCGCCGGGACCTCCGCCGAGAACTCCAACGGGGTCGGCATGCCCGCCAGCACCAGCAGGTCTGCCTCCGCCAGCAACGGCGCACGGGGCTCGAACAATCCGGCGCAGAGCGGATGATCCGTGCGGAAGGACCACCGTTCGAGGTCTCGCCGGGACTCCACGAACACCGGTGCGCCGAGCCGCTCGGCCAAACGCGCCAAGTCCGCCTCGGCCCGGCGCCGGGCGACGTCCGATCCCGCGACGACCACCGGCCGCCGCGCCGCGTCGAGCAGCGCGCTCGCGTGCCGGACCGCGTCCGCGGCCGGGCCTTGCCGCGCACCCGAGCGGACCGGAGGCGCGACGCTGGAATCGGCGGTCAGATGGTCCTGCGGGATCGTGAGGATCGCCGGCTGCTCCGGAACGACCGTGGTGTGCCACAGCGTCCGGCTGACATCTTCCAGCAGGTCCTCGGCCCGGAGGTTCTGCCAGGCGTGGCCTACGTACGGAGCGGCCGTTTCGAGCAGCCGCGGCGAGGTCGTCAACGCGCGGTGCGGGAGCGTCGCCGTTCCCTTGATGCCCGCGAGGATCGCGACGCTGCTGCGCGCGACCTGCGCCGCATACAGATGTGCCAGGCCGTTCGCGACGCCCACATTCGTGTGCAGGTAGGCGACGCCGATCCGGCCGGAGGCGCGGGCGTAACCGTCGGCCATGGACACCGAGATCGCTTCGTGGGTGGTCAGCACGAACTCGGGTGCGCCGCGCGTGGTGGCAAGAGCGTCGAGCACCGGTATCTCGCTGGTGCCGGGACAGCAGAAAACGTACTCGACTCCCCACTGCGCCAACGTTTCCAGCAACCGCGCGGCAGCCGTCATGTCGTCTCCTCACCGCCTCGACGGCCCCGCACGTTACGCAGCCCGCCGGGCCGGGCGCTCCGACGCGGCGCCGGAAGAAACCGGGCGGACTGTGCGACACGGTGTCGAGATCGGAGTAGGTTGCGGTCTCGGCACCGGCGAAAGGCAAGGCGGCACAATGACTTCTGCCCGGCACGACGGAGACACCTGGGACCTGGCGTCCAGCGTCGGCGCGACCGCGACGATGGCCGCGGCGGCGCGGGCGATCGCGACCCGCGAGGACGACACGCTGTTCTCGGACCGGTTCGCCGAACCGCTCGTACGCGCTGTCGGCATCGACCTGCTCGCCAAACTGGCTTCCGGCCAGACGGCGGCGGGCGATCTGGTCGGGCGGATCTGGATCGACGCGGCGAAGATCCGCGGCAAGTTCTACGACGAGTTCTTCCTCGCCGCGTCGCGCGCGGGCATCGCTCAGGCGGTGATCCTGGCGTCCGGATTGGACTCCCGCGCCTACCGGCTGCCCTGGCCGGCCGGAACGGTGGTGTACGAGATCGACCAGGCGCCGGTGGTCGAGTTCAAGGCCCGCACGCTGGCCGAACTGGGCGCCGAGCCCACCGCCGAGCGGCGGCCGGTCGCGGTCGACCTGCGCGACGACTGGCCCTCAGCCCTGCGTGCCGCCGGGTTCGCCCCGGAGCGGCCGAAAACCGGCCCACCCCGCGTCCCGGCGACGAGGACAAGACGAAGGCACGCCTCGACCGCATCTCCGCACAATGGCGCGGCGAGGGCTTCGACACCGACATGACGAAGCTGCGCTACTTCGGCGAGCGCAACGAGGCGGCTCCGTACCTGGCCGGGCTCGGCTGGACGGTGGAGGGGAGCACGGTCCGGGAACTGCTCGCGGCCAATGGCCTGCCGCCGCTGGGAGACGACGATCTGCGCATGGGCGACCTTCGGTACCTCAGCGGCATCTTGGCCTGACGCGGCGACGTCAGTGGTCAAGCTGTCACCGCTGGTCACAGCCGCGCGAAGCCCCTTTGTGATGGTCATCACGAGCCATACCGCGAGTATGCGCCGCACTCACGCGAATCCCGAGCACAGCCACCGATCCCGAAGGGTTTTCCGGTTCGGCCCACGGCCGGCGCAGGTCAACAGAAGATAACGGTTTCATGGAGATCCGGGCGTTACGAGCGAGGATCTGCGTGTGCTCGCCCCCGCCGACCAGGTTCGTTTCGCCTTCGAGCCGCTGTACAGCCTCTACAGCGGCTCGGTCGTCGCAGTCGAAGCGGTCGGGCATCCGGCGGCCGGATGGGTCCAGGACCTTCTCGACGTCGCGGGCGACCAGGCTCAGCTGATCGACGCCGACCTCGACCTCGCGGCCCGCGCGGCCGCCGCGGCCGGCCAGACCGCGACCGGGGTCTCCCTGCATCTCAACCTGAGCGCCGCCACCGCCAGTGCCCCCGCCGAGCGGTTCATCCCGCTGCTGCAGACCCTGGAACGCACCGGCCGCCGTCCCGCCGACGTCGTGCTGGAAGTCACCGCTCCGCTCGCCCTCCCGAATCCGGGCACCCTGCTGCGGGGCCTGCACCGGCTGCACGACCTGGGCTTCCGGCTGGCCTTCGACCGGCTCGGCGCCGCCGGCCTGCCGATGAACCTGCTCGCCGAAGCGCCGATCGAAATGCTCAAACTGGACCGCGCGACGCTGAGCCGGCTCCCGGCGAACGCGGCGACCGTCGCGCTCGTCGAAGCGCTCGTGCAGTTCGCCGCGCAAACCGATCTGCGGATCGTCGCGACCGGGATCGAGAACGACACGGAACTCGATGTCGCCCGGCGCTCGGGAATCCGGCTGGTGCAAGGGAATCTGTTCGCCACCGCCGCTCCCGAGCGGGTGCTGCCGACGGCCGAACGCGGCGACCAGCCGGGCACCATGGTGGTCTCGCCCGCCGCCGGACTGCGGATCCAGGAATTCCTCCGCCCGGCCAGAACCCTGCCGGACGACGCGACGTGCGACGACGTCCACGCGATCCTGTCCGCCGAGCACGCGCCGAAGGCGATCGTCGGGCTCGACCAGCAGGCGCGTCCGCAGTGGACGATCGACCGGATGCGGTTCCTGCTCGCGGTCACCGGCCGGTACGGGCACGCGCTGTACTCCGGGAAACCCGCGGCGAAACTGGCCGGCCCGCCGCGGCTGGTCCGGATCGACACCGGAACCCGCGAGCTGCTGGAACTCATCGCCGACGGCGGGGCCGAGCACAGCGGCGACGACCTCGTCGTGACCGACGCGTCCGGCCGGTACCAGGGCGTGGTGCGGCCGAACGAGGTGATGCGCCGGATGGCCGCGGTGAAGGTCGAGGCCGCGGTCGCGCTCAACCCGCTCACCCGGCTGCCCGGCAGCGACGCGATCGCCCAGGACGTCGCCCGCCGGGCCGGAGCCGGACGGCCGTTCGTCGTGGCCTGGCTGGACATCGACCACTTCAAACGGCTCAACGACACCGCCGGGTTCGCCGCGGGCGACGACCTGATCCGCGCCATCGGCCGGGCGCTTACCGACCAGGCCCGGCGGCTCGGCGACGTCACGGTCGGCCACGTCGGCGGCGACGATTTCCTGGTCGTGTGCGGCGTCGAGGACATCACGTCCCTCGCCGACGCGGTCCTCGGCCGGCACTGGTCCGCCGACGGCGTGCCGGTCACGCTCTCGCTGGCGAGCATCGTCCAGACCGGCGCCTCGGCGGGCACGTACCGCGAGAGCGCACGGCTGCTGGCGCCGTTGAAGAAGCAGGCCAAGGGAATCCAGGGATCGAGCTGGGTCAACAGCTGGCCAGGAGCCGGACGGGCGCAGATTCTCCGCGGCGGCAAGGAAACTCACGGCCAGGCGCCGATGCTGATCTCTCAGCAGTAGCCCGGAACCAGCCGCCGAACGCCCCCTTCGCGACAGCCAGCGCCGCTGAGACGGACCCGCCGTCGGCCAGCAGTCAGCACTCCGGCAATTCCGCCGCGGTCAGCAACGCATGCAGCCGCCCGAGCCGCGGCCGCATCTCCGGATCGAGTTGATCGACCAGCACCGCGCAGCCGACGAGCTCCGCGCCCGCCTCGGCCACCAGGTCGCGCACGGCCAGCGCCTGGCTGCCAGTCTCGATCCAGTCGTCCGCCAGCAGCACCCGGTCCCGGTTCGAAAGCGCCGCCCGCTGCATCCGCAGGACCTGCCGGATCCCCCGGTAGTCCGGGTCGGTTTCCCGAGTCAGCTTCTCGCCGGGGAACAGCCCGGCGGCCTTCCGCACCGCGGCGAACCCGACGCCCAGTTCCAGCGCGACGGCACCGCCGAGCAGGAAGCCCCGCGATTCGATCCCGCACACCGCGGTCACGCCCGCGTCCCGGAACGGCTCGGCCAGCGCCTTCACCACCTCGGCGAACGCCGCGCCGTCCCGGAAAACCGGCCAGAGGTCAGCATGTCCGCCGGCCCAGCGGAACCGGTCCAGCAGAAGAGCACGGGTCATGCGGCGATCCTGGCCGCTCGCCCGGTGCCGGGGCGAGCGGTTTTCCCGGCCGTCACCGGGCGAGCCGGGCGCGGGCCTCCGCCGTCCGCGGCGCGAACAGATTCACCAGGTTGCCGTCCGGGTCGCGGAACAGCAGCGAACGGTTGCCCCACGGCATCGTCGTCGGCTCCTGCACGACCTCCGCCAGCAGCGGACGAAGCCGCGCGAACTCCCGGTCCACGTCCTCGACCAGGAACTCCAGGATGACGGTCCGGTTCTCCTCCGGCACCGCCGCGCCAGCGCTGAACAGCGCCATCGTCTCGGCGCTGCCGATCGCCAGAGTCGCCGTGTCGCCGACGAACTCGGCGAACTGCTTCGCCGGCCGGCTCGCCGCCAGGCCGGTCACCTGCTCGTAGAAGGACGTCAGACGGTCGACGTCACCAGTGATGATTCGGACGGAAGTCAACTGCACGGCCACATTCCTCTCTGGTTGCCTGGCGGCCACGCTAAGAGCAATAGTGGACAGGACCCGCCCGGTATTGCGAGAATTCCCGGCATGACCCGGCCGATCGCCCGCGTGCTGGCGCTGCTGGAGATCCTCCAGCGCGGCGGCACCCGGACCGTCGCCGAACTCGCCGGGCGGCTGGACGTCGACGAGCGCACCGTCCGCCGGTACGTCGAGCACCTGCTCGACCTGGACATCCCGGTCCGCTCCGTGCGCGGCCGCTACGGCGGGTACCGCCTCGCGCCCGGGTACCGGATGCCGCCGCTGATGCTCACCGACGAGGAGGCGCTCGCGGTCCTGCTCGGACTGGTCGCGGGCCGGCGCGCGGGGCTGGTCACCACGTCGGTCGCGGCCGCGGAGAGCGCGGCCGCGAAGGTCCGCCGGGTGCTGCCCGAAGCGCTGGGCCGCCGGCTCGACGCGTTGCTGGAGGTCGCCGACTTCACGGCGCCGGCCCGTGCGTCGCTCACCGCCGAGGCAGAAGTGCTTCTCACGGTCGCCGAGGCAGCGCGCGACCAGCGGCCGATCAAACTCGCCTACACCGCGGCGCACGGCCGGAGCAGCGAACGCGTCGTCGAGCCGTACGGGGTCGTGGCCCATTCCGGCCGTTGGTATCTCACCGGCTTCGACGCAAGTGCCGGACAGGTGCGCACGTTCCGCGTCGACCGGATCGAGCGGGCCGAACCGCAGGACGGAACCTTCCGCACCCCAGCGGATTTCGACCCCACGGACCAGGTGCTCACCGGGATCGCCGAAGCACCGCACCGGCACGAGGTATCAGTGCGCATCCGCGCGACCGCGGACGAGATCCGCACGGTGTTCCCGCCGTCCATCGCCGTTCTCGAAGCGGACGACTCGTGGGTCCGCGCGCGAATCCGGGCCGAACGCCTCGACTGGATCCCGCCGCGGCTGGCCGCCCTCGACCGGCCGTTCGTCATCGAGCGGCCGGACGAGCTCCGCGACCGGATGCGCGCCCTCGCCGACCGGCTGACCGGTTACGCCGGGTCGGACTCCAACGCGACATCCAGCAACGCGCCCAGCTCATTGAGCTGAGCCGCGGAAAGCCGGCTGAACGACTTTTTCACCACGACGTCCACGACTTCCTGCCCCGCCGCCCGCAGCTGTTCGCCCTTCTCCGTCAGCCGGTGCCGCACCGCCCGGCCCGGCGCCGGCACCCGCTCGATCAGGCCGCGGTCGACCATCCGCGCGGCCAGCGTGCCGAAGGACTGGTCGGTCTGGAACGTCAGCACGGCGAGGTCGTGCAGCGACGCCTCCGGGTGATTGGCCAAGTGCCGCAACGTGTCCCACTGCACCAGCGACAGCCCCAGCGGCTGCAGCGCCTGGCTCAGCGCGCGGTGGTGGCGGTGCTGCAGGCGCTTGACGGCGAGTGCGACGTCGGCGTGGCGGTACTTCATGGCCGCGGAGCCTACCCCGGCGAAGCACAGGTTGCTTATCTAAGGTTCTTTATATAAGGTTCCTGATATGACGACTCCTCAGCTCCTCCAGTTCCCCGCCTCCGGCCCGGTCGAGGTCACCGTGCGAGACGACGACCGCACCCAGGCTTTCCTGCTGCTGCACGGCGGAGGCGGCGTCGCGACGATGACCGGGTTCGCCGATCTGCTGGCCGAACGCACCCGCTCGCGAGTCCTGCTGCCCACCCATCCCGGCTTCAACGGCACGCCGAAAGCCGCCGAACTCACCGACGTGACCGCGCTCGCGAAGGCGTACGTCGCGATGCTCGACCACCTCGACGTCTCGAACGTCACCGTGGCCGGCAACTCCTTCGGCGGCTGGCTGGCCGCGGAAATCGCCCTGCTGCGCAGTCCGCGCGTCAGCCGCGCAGTAATCATCGACGGCATCGGCATCGAGGTCGACGGCCATCCGCTCGCCGACGTCCGCGGCAAGACGGTCGCGGAAATCCAGCAGTTCTCGTTCCACGACCCGGCGAAGGCGCCGACTCCGCCGGCCGGCAGCACCGGTCCGAGCCCGGACGTCCTGGCGCTGGTCGGCTACACCGGCCCGACGATGTCCGACCCGACCCTGGCCGAGCGGCTGGCCACCGCGGACCTTCCCGTCCACGTCCTGTGGGGCGAAAGCGACCGCATCGCCGACCCGCAGTACGGCGAGGCCTTCGCCGCCGCGATCCCGGGCGCGACGTTCACCGTGCTTCCTCGCACCGGGCATCTGCCGCAGGTCGAGACTCCGGAGGAACTGCTCGCCGCGCTGGTCGCCCTTGCCGCCTGATCCGCCCCGCTAAGTTGGATAGCGGCTGCCGCGCACAAGGGGGATTCTCGTGACCACCGCACTGATCGTCGGCGACGTCCAGCGGGGCATCACCGACGGCTACCCGTTCGCCCGCCAGGTCGTGCCTCCGCTCGCCGGCCTGCTGCCCCGCGCCCGCGAAAACGGCGCGCTCGTCGTATTCGCGCATTTCGCCCTGCGGGACAACGGAACCGACCTGCCCGACGGCGCGCTGTACCGCTCTTTCTTCGACGCCGGAACCGCTTTCCACGAGGGTTCGCCGGCACTGAACTGACCTTGCCGGTCGCCGCGGAGGACGTCGTCGTCCGGAAGCGCCGGGCGAGCGCGTTCGCCGGCACGGATCTCGACCTGGTGCTGCGCGCCCGGGGCATCCGCCGGGTCGCGGTCGCCGGGGTCGCGACCAGCGCGATGGTCACCGCGACGTGCTACGACGCGGCGGATCGCGGCTACCAGGTGACGGTGCTGCGCGACGGGTGCGCCGACAGCGACCAGACCGTCAACGATTTCCTGCTGGACCGGGTCTTCCCCAGCCGCGGATTCGACGTCGTCTCCTGCGCCGAGTGGGCCGGACAGCCCGCCTGAGCGCGGAGTCGCTGGTCAGCGGACCGGCCGAACCGGGCCCGGCGCGCCGGCGAGACCGGTTTCTCCGCGTCCGGCAAGTCCGCTACTCTCAGTACGGCATCTATCACCGTGGCCAATACGCGGGAGGTACGCGTCGTGTCCGACGCACTCAACGCACCGCCGGGGGTCAACCCGAACCAGTCGAGCGCCGCCCGCGTTTACGACTATCTGCTGGGCGGGAAGGACAATTACGAGATCGACCGGCAGGTCGCCAGGGAATTGGCCCGGGTGATGCCGGACGTCGCGGAAACCGCGCAGGTCAACCGGCACCTGATGACCCGGGTCTGCCGGTTCCTCGCTTACCACGCGGGCATCCGCCAGTACATCGACTGCGGGTCCGGCATGCCGACCGCGGAGAACGTGCACCAGATCGTGCAGCGCGCGGATCCGGCCGCGAAGGTCGTCTACGTCGACTACGACCCGGTGGTGGCCAGCCACGGCCGGGCGCTGCTCGACGAAAACGAATTCACCGAATACGTCCAGGCCGATTTCTTCGACCCGCCGAGCATTCTCGACCACCCGACGGTCAACGAGCACCTCGACTGGAACCAGCCGATCGCGGTGCTGTTCCTGCTCGCCCTGCACCACCAGACCGGCGACCGCGAGCTTCCGGGCAAGGTCACGAAGGAATTCATCGACCGGCTGCCGTCCGGTTCGTACGTGGCGATCTCGCACCTGCTCGATCCGCACGACGGCTCCGAGGACGACGAAACGGTGCGAGGCCTCGTCGAATCGATCCACAACGGCTCGATGAAGGACGTTTCTTCCCGCACCCGCGCCGAGATCAAGGAACTGTTCCACGACCTGGAGCTGATCCCGAGCGGGCCGAACAAACCGGCGGAAATCGTGCCGGTGGTCGAATGGTGGCCGGACGGTCCGCTGCTGGGCGAGCCGACCGTCGCACAGCGGATCGTGGGGATCGGGGTCGCACGGAAACCCTGAGCGCGCACCGAATTCGCGACCGCGGGCCGGTGTTCCGGCCGGGCTGACGCTCGGCTGGGGCACCGGCCCGCTGGCGTGCGGGGTCAGGACGCGACCGGCACGGGCTCCTCCGCCTTCGCCGCCGCCGCGGTCCGCCGCAGCGCGGCCATTCCCACCACCGCGAACACCACCACGATCGCCGCCCCGATCCCGGCGACCGTGTGCAGCCCCGAACTGAACGCCTCCCGCGCGGTCGCCAGCACCTGCTCGCCGAGCGAACCGGGCAGCGTCGCCGACGCCTCCATCGCCCCGGCCATGCTGTCGGTCGCCTGGGCAGCCGCCGCGGCGGGCACGTGCGCCGGGACCGCGATCTGGCCGCGGTACACCGCCGTCGCGACGCTGCCGAACACCGCGATCCCCATGGCGATCCCGAATTCCGCGCTGGTTTCCGACATCGCCGAAGCCGCGCCGGCCCGTTGCGGCGAAACCGAACCGACGACCATTTCGGTGCACAGCACGCCCTGCGGCCCCATGCCGAAGCTGGCGACCGACATGCCCAGCACCACGAACGCCACCCCGCCGGACCCGCCGGACCCGCCGGCGAGCGTGAACAACACGATGCCTCCCGCCGCGATCAGCATTCCGAAGCCCAGCACGAACTCCGGGCGGAACCGGCGCGCCAGCCGCGGCGCGATCATCGACCCGGCGACCACCGCCAGCGCCTGCGGGACCAGCAGCAGCCCGGCGCCGACGGTGCTCAGCCCGGCGACCATCTGCAGATACTGGCTGACCAGCATGAACACCCCGCCCATGGTGACCGCGCCGACCAGGATGATCGCCACCGCCGCGCTGAACGCCCGCACCCGGAACAGCTGGAGGTCCAGCAGCGGATGCGCCAGCCGCCGCTGCCGCCGGACGAACACCGCGCCGACCGCGAGCCCCGCGACGAGCACCGCGATTTCGGTCAGGGACAAGCCGTTCTTGGCGATCTCCTTGAGCGCGTAGATGACCGGCAGGATCGCCGCGAGAGAAAGCGCGACGCTGGCGAGGTCGAGGCGTCCGGCGTCGGGGTCGCGGTATTCCGGCAGCAGTTTCGGGGCGGTCGCGAGCAGCAGGAGCATCACCGGCACGCCCATCAGGAACACCGAGCCCCAGCGGAAATGCGCCAGCAGGAATCCGCCGGCGACCGGGCCGACCACCATGCCGCCCATGAAGCAGCTCATCCACACCGCGATCGCGGTGCCGCGCTGCTTCGGGTTCGGGAACATGTTGCTGATCAGCGCGAGTGTCGACGGCATGAGCGTCGCCCCGGCAATCCCGAGCACGGCCCGCGCCGCGATCAGCATCTCCGGACTGGTCGAGAACGCCGCCGCGACCGACGCGAGCCCGAACGCGCCGCCGCCGATCATCAGCAGCTTCCGCCTGCCGATCCGGTCGCCGAGGGTGCCCATCGTGACGAGGAACCCGGCGATCATGAAGCCGTAGATGTCGATGATCCACAGCAATTGCGTGCTGGAGGGCCGCAGATCCGCGGCGAGGTGCGGAACCGCGAGGTGCAGCACGCTCATGTCCAGCGACAACAGCACGGTCGGCAGGGCCAGCACCGCCAGGCCCAGCCACTCGCGTCGTCCGGCACTCATTTCGTCTCCCCGGTGGTCGTCTCGTCGGTGGTCTCACTGACGCGACGATCGGGGCGCGCCCGGATCGACATCGCCGGGTAACTTTTTCCGGCGAGCCTGCCGGATCAGGCCACGGCGTAGTCCCCGAGAGAAGGTTCCAGCAGGTCGAACGCCCGCGCCGCCTCCGCCGCGACCGTCTCCGCGACCTCGTCGACGGGCCGTCCGGCCAGGGTGAGCTCCTCGATGCGCTGGAACAGGCTGTGGTGCACCGCCCCCAGCACCGCGGCCGCCGTCCGGACGGTGATGTCCGACCGGGAGCTGCCGACCGCGTCCGCCAGCGCCTGCGCCAAGGCTCGTTCCCGCTGTTCGTGCAGGCCGCGCAGGCACGCGGACAACCTCGGGCTCTCGGCGATCATCCGGCTGAACTCCAGCCCGGCGAACCCGGCCACCGGGTCTTTCGCGGCGACCGCGGCCTCGAACGAACGCCGCAGCGCCGCGAGCGCGGACTCCCCGGGCTTCCGCGCCGCCACCGCGTCCGCCAGGGTCGCGACGAATTCGTCCTGATGGTCCAGCACCAGGTCTTCCTTGCGGGCGAAGTAGTTGGTCACCGTCTTCTTCGCGACCCGCGCGGCCGCCGCGACCTGGGCGATCGTCGTCTCTTCGAAGCCCTGCTCCAGGAACAGCCGCGTGGCGTGGTCGGAGATCAGCTGGCGCGTCTCCTGCTTCTTGGCTTCCCGCAGGCCCACATCCATCGAAAACTTACCTCCGACGTAATTTTACCTTGACATCCGTTTTTCGCCTCGGGATACTTTTACTACCGATGTAAATATAGCCCGAAGGAGAACCCCTTGTCGATCGCTGCCCTCCCGTCGCTCGCGGACCAGGCCGACCGCCTGATCGCCCTGGGAGTGCCCGAGATCGCCCGCCTTTCCGACGACGACCTGCGTGCTTTCGCCGCGGACCACGGCACCGCGGAGGGCGCGTTGCTGGCGGTCCATCCGGATCGGGCGCCCGCGTCGGCGCTCTCGCCGCTGCTCCGCCGAGAAGACAAGCCCGGCTTCGTCGTCACCGACATGCCGGACGTCGACCAGTTCGCGCCGTGCGACCTCGAACTGCCCGACGCACCGCTGTACCTCGTCACCGGGATCGACCGCGGCGACGAGATGGCGAACTGGAGCCCCGAGGAAGCGCTGCCCGCGATCACCAAGGCCGGGCGCAGTCCGCTGCTGCTCACCGAGGGGATCCACTGGGTGCTGCAGCAGCCGTCGGCGCTCGAACGCAATCATTGCTTCATGACCATCGGCTCCCGGCTGCGCAAGGAGAACGGCAAGTTCGACGCGCGCACGCCGGCGCTGTGGATCAGCAACGGCACCGGCCGCGACGGCAGCGAGCGGCGCAACGCCCCGAAGGTCGGGTGGTGCTGGTGGGGCAACCGGCACACCTGGCTGGGTTTCGGCTCCGCCACGGGCCGCCGTTGAGACACCGACCGAGGAGGCTTCCCATTTTCCCCGATCCGAACGTCCTGCACCCGATGCCCGGACAGCCGCGAGTAGTGCTGCTGAAACCGCTGGTCACCTCGCCGTTGATCGACGTCGGCGAGTTCTCCTACTACGACGACCCGGACGACCCGACCGCCTTCGAGACCCGCAACGTGCTGTACCACTACGGGCCGGAGCGGCTCGTGATCGGCAAGTACTGCGCGCTCGGCGAGGGCGTGCGGTTCATCATGAACGGCGCGAACCACCGGATGGACGGGCCGTCCACGTTCCCGTTCCCGATCATGGGCGGCGACTGGGCCGAGCACTTCGACGTCATCACCGGTCTTCCCGGCCGCGGCGACACCGTGCTGGGCAACGACGTCTGGCTCGGCTACCGGGCGACGGTCATGCCGGGCGTGACCGTCGGGCACGGCGCGATCGTCGCCTCCGGGGCCGTCGTGGTCGACGACGTGCCGGACTACGGGATCGTCGGCGGCAACCCGGCCAAGCTGATCCGCCGCCGGTACCGCGACGAGGACGTCGAGCGGCTGCTGGAGATCGGGTGGTGGGACTGGCCGCTGGACCACCTCACCAAGTACGTCCGCACGGTGATGTCGGGCAGCGTCGACGACCTGGCGAAGGCCGCGGCCGAACTGGCCTGAGCCGGTAGCGTGGCGGGCGTGCCGCCTGAGATACCCGAGGAAGTCCGCCGAAGCACGACCCGGTTCTTGTCCACAGTGGACCGAGCAGCCCCGGGACTGGTGACTGGTTTTTACCTGGTCGGCTCGGTCTGCTTCGGCGATTTCCACGCCCGCGGCGCCGGACGCGGGCGGCTGGGCACGGCCAGCGACATCGACTTCGTCGCGGTCACCGACCGACGTCCGGAGCCGAGGGAGATCTCCACGCTGGCGCACGCGCATGCCGCCACGATCGCCCAGTATCCCCAGCCGCATTTCGACGGCTCCGTGCTCACCTGGGCCGACCTCGCCGCCGGACCCGACGCCTGTCCGGACGTTCCGTGCGCGCAGGAGAACCGGTTCGCCGCCGCGGGCCGGCACGGCATCAACCCGGTGACGTTCTGCGAGCTCGCCAGCCGCGGGATCGCGCTGCGGGGTCCGGGACCGTCCGATGTGGAGGTCTGGGCGGACCGGGCGGCCTTGCGTGCGTTCACGGTCGACAACCTGCGCGGCTACTGGCGGCCGTGGTGGGAGAAGAACCGGCGCATCAGCGCGTTGTCGCTGGCGCTCGGGACGAGCCCGTGGTTCCCGGTGTGGGCGGTGCTCGGGGTGAGCCGCCTGCACCACGTGCTGGCCACCGGGGAGCTGACGTCCAAATCCGGCGCGGGCCGTTATGCGGCAAGAGAATTCGGCGCGCGATGGCAGCGCATCGTCGCGGAGAGCTTGCGCCTGCGCACCGGAGGCGCCGAAGGCCAGCGCGGCTACCGGAACCCGTTGGCTCGGCGACGCGACACGCTCGCCTTCCTGGACGCCACGATCGACGACGCGCTCGCCCTGGCGTAACGGGCCGATCGGGTGCGCCGGGTTGACCTTCAAGCTGCTTGAAGCCTGATGATGGGCAGGTGCCCGACCTGCTGACCATCGGAGCGTTCGCCCGCCGCTGCGGCCTGACCGCCAGCGCGCTGCGCTTCTACGCCGATTCCGGCCTCGTGCGCCCGATCCGGGTCGACGAGGACTCCGGCTACCGCTATTACTCCCCCGACCAGGTCTCGGCCGCGCTGGTCGTCCGGCGGCTGCGCGAGATCGGCCTGCCGCTGGAGCGGGTCCGCGCGGTGCTCGCCGCCGAACCGGCCGAAGCGTCGCGGGTCATCGACGACCACGTCGCCGGGTTGGCATCTCAGGTACGGCAGGCACGGGAAACCGCCGCGGCGGTGAAGGCCACGCTGGGTTCGTCGGCCCCGGCTCCGTCGGTCCAGCTCACCGGTCCGGTGTTCACCGCGGCGATCGAGCAGGTGCTGACCGCGACGTCGCAGGACCTGCCGGTGCTGAACAGCGTGCACCTGGAAGTCGCTCCGGAGGCGATCGTGCTCACCGCCACGGACCGGTACCGGCTCTCCACCCGCACTCTGGTCCTCGCCGAACCGAGCGCCTCCGCCTGGACCGCGACCGTCGACGCGGACGACCTGCGGCTGGCGATGCCATGGACGCGCCGTCAGCACGAACTGCGGCTGAGCGTCCGCGCCGACGAAATCTGCTTCCACGGCGAAGACAGCTCGGTACGAACCTGCCGCACCCTTGCCGACGACTTCCCCGACTACCGGCTCATGCTCGCCTCTCTGCCGGAAGTCCTTACCCGGGCGGTGCTATCTCGCAACGCGCTCGTGGCATCCCTGGAGCGCCATTACGCGCCGCAGCTCCAGCTGGACTTCTCCGCCGCCGCAGTCACGGCAGGCGCGGAGAAGATCCCAGCGGACGTCATAGGACCGCCGATCTCGCTCTCCTTCGCCGTCAGCACGCTGCACCCGGCGATCAGCACCGCTGTCGGCCCGGACGTGATGCTCGACGTCGCGGGCCCGCACCTGCCGGTCGTCGTGCGCTCCGCCGACGACGGCGACCTGACCTCCCTTGCCATGCCAGTGAAAGGAACTCCCGGATGACGGACACGATGGCCGAGATCACCGCCGCGGTGGCACTGGGCCGGACGGGCTCGCCGGACGCCGCCCGGGCGCGTCTGCGGGAACTGTGGGAGGAGATCGGCCCGGACGGGAATCCGTTCCACCGCTGCGTTCTCGCGCACTACCAGGCAGACCTGTTCGCCGACCCGGCCGAAGCCCTGGTCTGGGACATCCGCGCCGTGGACGCCGCCGCGACGGTCACCGACGAACAAGTCCAGGCCCACGATGCCGGACTCGCCGTCGCCGGCTTCTACCCGTCGCTGCACCTGAACTTGGCCGACAACTTCCGCCGCCTCGGCTCGTTCTCCGCGGCAGCGGAGCAGCTCGCCGCCGCGCGAAAACATCAGGACGTGCTCGCCGACGACGAGTACGGTGCGGTCATCCGGCAGGCGATCGACGGCGTCGCGGAGGCGATCGAGCGCCGGTCTACCGAACGACGCACGACGGCACCGGGAGTCGAATAGTTGGAACCATGGCTGTCGGATTGGTGCCGCACGCATCTCGGCACCGCACCGGTCGGCGTGCTGTTCGAGGCACGGCAGATCTCGACCGTGCATGGCCTTCAGCTGGAAGATGGGCGGAAGGTGGTCGTCAAGGCCCGGCCGGACGACGGCCGCGCTGAGTCGTGCGTCGCCGCGCAGAAGTGCTTAGGGGACCGAGGCTTCCCGTGCGCGCGACCGCTGACGCCAGTTGTCCGGGTCGGCTCCCTCGCCGTGCACGCCGAGGAATACCGCCCCGGCGGCGAAGTTGTCCGCGGAGATTCGCCGGACGTGGCAACGCGTTATGCCGAGGTCTTCGCCCGACTGCTGGCCGCCCTCGAGGGGATTTCCGTCAAGCCGCCGCTGCCGAACCCCCGCTGGCTGCGCTGGGATCACTCCGGCTCCGGTCTCTGGCCGGCGATCGATTTCCTGGACGAACGAGACCAGCGCGTCGTCCCCGATGACGTCGGCGAAACCGCGGACCGGGCCCGCCGCCGGCTGCTCGCGGCCGAACTGCCGAACGTCCTCGGCCACGGAGACTTCGAAGCGCAGAACCTGCGCTGGAAGGCCACCGAAGGCTGGACCGTGCACGACTGGGACAGCCTGGCCTGGCAACCGGAAGCGGCCCTGGCCGGAGCGGCGAGCGGGATGTTCCCGAACACGACCCCGCCGACGCTGGCGCCGATCGAGAGTTCCGCCGCGTTCCTGGAGTCCTATCAGGACTTCCGCGGCCGCCGGTTCTCCTTGGCCGAACGGGAAGTCGCGTGGGCGGCGAGCTTGTGGCCCGCCGCGCACAACGCCCGATGGGAAGCGCTGCACGGCGATCGACCGACGTGCGGCACCGCGCTTCGGGAGCAGGCCGCGGAACGCCTGCGTCTCGCGAACGCCTGAGCACTCGCGCGGAACTGCTGCCGAGCTCCGAAGCGGACCCACAGCTGGCCGGCGCCCGAGCACAGCAAAGTCACCCGATCGGGTGGAAATCCACCGGAAGCCGCCCGCTAACCAAGGGCTAACCTTGACCACCGACGATCCGGCGGTTCTGGCCCCCTTCCGCCCCGGTTTTTCGAAGCCCGCCAGGACCTAGCCCGGCACCTTCAACGCCCGCATCCGCGCGTACAGCGTCGTCCGCGAAATCCCCAGCGTGCTCGCCGCGCGCACCTTGTTCCCGCCAGCCGACCGCAAGGCCGCGACGATCGCGTTCCGTTCCGCTCGTTCGATCGGCGCCAGCTCGGGTCCGGAAGCGTCCGCGACCAGCGCGGGCGGCAGGTCTCCCGGGCCGATCGCGCCGACGGACCGTTTGCGGATCGCCTGGCTCAGCACGCCGCGCAGCTCCGGCAGGTTCCCCGGCCAGTCGTACGAGCCGAGGATCCGCAACGCGCCCGGCGTGATGTTGTGCGTGCGCGCCGCCCCGAGTTCGGCCAGCATTCGTACCGCGACCTCGGGAAAGTCCGGCCGGTGCGCCAGCGGCAGCAGTTCGACGCACTCCGCGCACGACGCGATCAGCGCCCGTTCCGGACCGGTCAGCCCCTCGCGCGGCCCGGTCGTCAGCACGAGGTGCGGGCCGACTCCGCGGGCGGCGTGGCTGGCCACCAGGTCGACCAGTTCGGCGGGCAGGAGATCCGCGCCGTCGACGCAGATGCTGCCGGAGCCGGTCTCGACCGCGGCAGTGAATCGCGCGGCCCAAGCCGCCGATCCGCCGAGGACCGCTTCCGAGCCGGTCAACGTGGTGCACGGTTCCTCCGGCACCCGCAGCCGGGCCTCGGTGGTGCGGCCGCTCCCGGGCGGCCCGGAAATGTGCACGTGGCCAGCCACCGGGCTGGGTTCGGCGGCAGCGCGCCGGCGCGTTCGGCGGGCCTCGTTCGCGCTGAGCGGGCGGATCTCGACGAGCATTCCGCCGCGGGCCCCGGGCACCGGCTCGGCGCGCACCCGGGCGCGCTGGCCGGAGCGCAGTTCGGTCTCCATTTCGGACGGTCCGGCCGTCTCGCCGGCCAGGTTCCACAGCAGCGCGACGTCCGCGCCTTCCAGCAGGTCCGCGGCGGCTTGGTTGCACAGCAACAGGTCCGGGCCGATCGCGACCACCGGCCGGGTCGGGCGCGTCGCGGCCTGGAAGGCGGCCAGCAGCGACCGTTCGGAGACCCGGCTGCCTTCCAGCAGCTGGCGTTCGATCTCCTCCACTGCCTTCGCGACCAGCGGCGCGAGCAGCGGATTCGCCTCGGCGGCGAGCAGCGTGATGTCGAGCGCGCCCTCCAGCCGGCGCGTGACCGGGTGGAAAATCGGGTGCCCGTAGCAGCTGAACCCGCGCAGCGCCTCGGCGTAGTGCTCCTCCCCGTGCACCACGATGCTCGACCGGGTTTCCAGCGCGGTGCCCGGGCCGGTCGTGCCGACCTCGTCCTCCAGCAGGCAGACGCCCACCCCGAGGCCGAGTTCCTCGAAACAGTTCTCGGCGGCGCGGTCCGCGCTCCAGCGGTGCACCAGCCTTCCGTCGTGGTCGACGAGCACCGTGGACATCGCGGTTCCGGCGAGCCGATCGTCGAGGTCCGCGAGCACCGGCGCGGCCGCCGAGAGCAGCCTGCTGCCCGGGTCGACCTCCTCGAACCGCAGGTCGAGCAGCGCGGTTTCGGGACGCACTCCGGCGAGCGAGGCACGCCGCCAAGACTGGGCGATCGGTTCCCGCAGCGCCACGCTGCGCGAGGACGTCATCGAGCTCACGCGCATCTCCACCTTCGTTGGTGACGCGCAGCAGGATAACCATCGCTCTCCGCTGCCGCTGTACAGAACTTGAACACTCAAGCCCCGATTCACCCGGCAAGGTGGTCCCTCACCACCACCCGCGTGCACGTGTTGCCTTCCGGCACGCGGTCCTTACCTCGAAAGGGGAATCAGCGTGACTCTCAGTCACTCCGAGCCGGACACCGGAAAGGAGCGCCCGGGCGTTTCCCGGCGCGGGTTCCTCGGGTACGTCGTCGCGGCCGGGACCCTCGTCGTCGCCGCCGACGTCGGGCTCTCCACCCCCGCCGCGGCCGCCGTCCCGTCGGCTCCGCAGCCGCCCGAGCTGTACGACCTCAACGACGCGCTCACCGACGCCGGGCTCCCGACGTCGCAGCTGATCACCGTCACCATCAACAAGGACGGCAGCGCCTCGTTCGAAATCCCGCGCGCCGAAGTCGGCCAGGGCATCACGACCTCGACCGCGATGATCATCGCCGAGGAACTGGACCTTCCGGTCGAGAAGGTGCACGTCACGCTCGCCCCGGCGCGTCCGGAACTGGTGTTCAACCAGCTCACCGGCGGGTCGAACACCACGGTTTCGACCTACACGCCGATCCGCGTCGCCGCCGCGATCGCCAAGCAGCAGCTGCTCGAAGCGGCGGCCATCCTGCTCGGCGGCACGGCGGAGCGGTTCATCGTCAAGGGCGGCGTCGTCACCGCGCCGAACGGCAAGTCCGCGACGTACGGCGAACTGGCGACGAAGGCCGCGTCCAGCACCACCAAGCAGGTGCAGCTGGACCCGAGCAAGCTGAAGGGCTCCAGCCAGTTCACGGTGCTCGGCAAGCCGCAGACCCGGCTCGACGCGCTCGACATCGTGACCGGCAAGAAGCAGTTCGCGATGGACCTGGACATCCCCGGCGCGCTGCCGACGATGATCTGCCGTCCGCCGACGCTCAACGGCACGCCGAAGGCCGTGCGCAACAAGGCCGACGTGCTGAAACTGCCCGGGGTCACCGACGTCGCGATCATCCCGACCGGCGTCGCGGTCCGCGCGGAGACGTTCGGCCAGTGCATCGACGGCGTGCGCGCGCTGCAGGTCGACTGGGGTCCCGGCAGCGTCGAGGGCGAGAACGACGAGTCGGTGCTCGCGAATCTGCGCCGCGCCGAGCTTCCGCTGGCCGTGCCGAAGGTTCCGGTGCTGGCCAAGACGGTCGAGGCGGACTTCGAGTTCATGTTCCGCTCGAGCGCCGCGCTGGAGCCGTACTGCGCGGTCGCCGACGTCCGCGACGGCAGCGCGGAGATCTGGGCCGGGCTGAAGTCGCCGATCGTCGCGCAAGGCGAGGTCGCGCAGGCGATCGGATTGCCGCAGGGCAAGGTGAAGGTCCACGTCGTCACCGGCGGCGGTTCCTTCGGGCACAAGCTGTTCGGCAACCACGCGGTCGAGGCGGCGCAGGCGTCGAAGGCGTTCGGCAAGCCGGTGCGGCTGATGTGGCACCGCGCCGACGAGCCGCGGCAGGGCCGGCTGCACCCGATGGCGACGTCGCGGATCCGGGCGACCGTGCTCGCCGGGAACGTGCTCACCTTCGAGCAGCGGCACACCTCGGTCGAGACGTCGTTCCGGCACGGCCTCGGCGAAATGCTCACCTCGGTCGCCACCAAACTCCCGACCGGGCTGGGCAATCTCGGCGTCGCCGAGGCGGTTTTCGTGCTGAGCCAGGAAATGCCGTACAACTTCGGCGTCGTCGACCAGACGCTCACCGAAACCGACCAGCGGTTCAACACCGGGTCGATGCGCAACGTCTACTCGCCGGACGTCGGCTGCGCCAACGAGCTGGTCGTGGACATGCTCGCCAAGGCGATGGGCAAGGACCCGTACGACTTCCGGATGGAATTCCTCAAGAACGACAAGGTGAAGGGCGTGCTGCGCAAGGTCGCCGAGGTCGGCGGCTGGGGCAGGAAGATGGCCCCGGGGACCGCGCAGGGCATCGCGATCCACAAGGAGTACAAGGGCGCCAGCGCCTGCCTGGTGGAAATCGACTGCCGTCCGGAGACGGTGAACCGCAAGGTGCGCGACGGCGTCACCGGACCGCGCGTGACGAAGGCGGTCATCGCGATCGACGCCGGGCTGGTGATCAACCCGCGCGGGCTCGAAGCGCAGATGATGGGCTGCTTCTCGGACGGGCTGGCGCTCGCGCTCACCAGCAGTGTCCACCTGAAGGACGGGCATTTCCTGGAAGCCAGCTGGGACAACTACTTCTACACCCGGCAGTGGAACATCCCGCACGACTTCACCGCGATCGCGATGCCGTCCAACGGCGAGCAGCCCGGCGGCGGCGGCGAGGCCGGCGTGGCCTGTTCCGTCGCGGCCGTCGCGTGCGCGTACGCCCGCGCGACCGGGAAGGTCCCGAAGCGGTTCCCGATCAACCACGACGACCCGCTCGCCTTCGAGGTCAAGTCGTTCGTCCCGCCTGTTCCCGAATCGCCGACCGACGGCCTGAACTGGACCTACTGAGGAGCAAGCCACCGATGAGCAAGCACACCTTCATCCTCAACGGGAAGCCGGTGTCGGTCGACGTCGACGACAACGTGCGGCTGCTGTGGGTCCTGCGCGACGTGCTCGGCGTCCGCGGCCCGAAGTACGGCTGCGGCATCAACGTGTGCAAGGCCTGCACGTCGCACTTCAACGGCAAGGCGTTCAACCCGTGTTCGGTGCGGGTGGCCGACATCAAGGCCACCGACGAGATCACCACGATCGAGGGCCTGCCGGACACCGTGAAGGCCGACCTGCACCCGATGCAGGAAGCCTGGCTGGAGCACGACGTCGCGCAGTGCGGCTACTGCCAGCCCGGCCAGATCATGGCGGCGGTCGCGAAGGTCAAGGAGGCCAAGGCGAAAGGCCGCGACATCACCGACGACGACCTGGACGAGATCCGCAACGTCTGCCGCTGCGGCACCTACTCCCGGATCCGCGAGGCGATCAAGGCCGGCGCCGCGAAGATGTGACCGGGTTCGCTTGCCCCGCGGCCATTTCCGGCCGCGGGGCAAGCTTTCCCGTCTGTACCAGTGTTCCGCCGCCCAGCAGCACGGCCACCCCGACGAGCTGCCCGGGACCCAGGGCCTGGCCCAGCAGCAACCACGCGAGCAGCGCGGCGACCAAGGGTTCGGCCAGCGCCAGGACCCCGGCCAGCGCGACCGGCAAGCCGCCCAACGCGTGCAGCCCGGCCAGATACGGCAGCACGGTGCCGAAGACCGCCAGAATCACCAGGGCCAGCCAGACCGGGATCGTCGCGCGGCCGAGCGACACCGGATTCGAGGCGACCGTCAATGTCCACAATGGACTCACCGCCAGCGTCGCCGCCGCGCCGATGGTCAGCCCGGCCGCGGTCATCCCGAGCGGATCGTGCCGTTGCGCACCGCGTTCGCCGAGCAGGAAGTATCCGGCGGAACACACCGCCGACGCCAATCCCGCCGCGACCCCGAGAAAATCCAGCTTCGCCCCGGGTCCGAGGCCGGCGACCAGCACCAGCCCGGCGATCGCCAGCGCGATGCCCAGCCACACCGCCACCGGCAGCCGCGTCCGCCGCACGACGCGCACCCACAACGCGACCAGCACCGGTGACAGATTCACCAGCACCATCGCCACCGCGACCGGAACCCGGGACACCGCAACGAAAAAGAACAGTTGCACGCCCGCGACGCCGAGCAGTCCGTAACCGAGCGGCAGCCACAGTTCGGCGCGCCGGAACCGCAACGCCCGCGGCCGCAGGAGCGCGACGCCGGGCGCCAGCAGGACCGCGGCGAGCCCGATCCGGACCGCGGTGACCGCCGCCGGGCTCCAGCCCGCGTCCAGCATGGCCTTGGCGAGCGGGCCGGAGCTCGCGAACAGCGTCCAGGAGACCAGGCTCAGCCCGGTCGCCCGCGCGGTACCGCCCCGGTCGGCCATGCCGGCATTCTGCGGCCCGGCCGGTCGCCGCGGCCACCGGTTTTCCGGATGCGACGCGGGTCACAACCCGCGGTGTCACATCCGGCGCGCGGGCGGCATCTCATGGGCATCCGCTTCACCACACTGGAGGATCTGATGAGCGCACGGTTCGACCTGATGAACAACGACCTCGGCAAGTCGCTCGGCAAGCGGTTCGCCGGGCTGAGCATGCTGCTGCACAACTCGTCGCTGCCGAAGGCGACGCAGGAGCTGGTTTCGCTGCGGGCCAGCCAGATCAACGGCTGCGGCTTCTGCACCGACATGCACACCAAGGACGCCACCGCGGCCGGCGAGACCGCGGAACGGCTCCACCTGGTCGCCGTCTGGCGCGAGGCGACCGTGTTCACCCCGGCCGAGCGGGCCGCGCTCGCGCTGACCGAGGAGGGCACCCGGATCGCGGACGGCGGCGGGGTTTCGGACGAGACGTGGGCGCAGGCCCGCGAGCACTACGACGACGACCAGCTCGCCGTGCTGGTCTGCCTGATCGGGCTGATCAACGCGGCCAACCGGATGAACGTCATCGTGCGCACGCCGGCCGGGCTGTACCAGCCAGGCCAGTTCGCGAACGTCAGCTGAAGGGGAAACACGGGCCGCCGCCGGCCAGCGGTGGAAGCCGGCGGCGGCCCGTGCGCCTATTCGATGCGGGCGATCGGCGCGCCCTGTTTCACCACCTCGCCCTCCCCCACCAGGAACCGCACCACGCCGGACGCCGGAGCCGGGACTTCCGCGTCGACCTTGTCCACCGCGACCTCCGCGATCAGCTCGCCCTCGCGGACCGCCGCGCCGTCCGTCGCGAACCAGGTGGCGAGGACGCCCTCGCCGTCCGGGTCGTTTTCGGACAGGACGGGGAACGGCACGTCGGTCATGCGCCCACCAGGTCGAGGACAGCCTGGCGGATCCGCGCCGGCGTCGGCAGCACCGCGTACTCCAGCGGTCGCGCGTACGGAATCGGCACGTCCGGCACCGCTAGGCGCGCCGCGGGAGCGCGCAGCAGGCTCGGGTCCCGCTCCACGACGCGGGCGAGCACCTCGCCGGACAGGCCGAACGACAGGTAGTCCTCGTCGACGACGAGCAACCGGCCGGTTTTGCCGACCGAGTCGAGGATCGTGTCGGTGTCCAGCGGGACGAGGCTGCGCAGGTCCACGACCTCGCAGTCGACGCCCTGCCCGGCGAGTTCGTCGGCGACGTCGAGCGCGTGGTGGACCGACAGCGACAGCGTCACGACGGTGACGTCGGTGCCCGGGCGCACGACGTTCGCCTTGCCGATCGGCACCTCGTGGTCGCCTTCCGGAACCGGGCCGATGGAACGGCGGTTCTTCGCCATCCACGGCAGGCCCATGACTCCCTTGTGGAACAGGTACACCACCGGGTTGTCGTCGCGGATCGCGGAGGTCATCAACCCCTTGGCGTCGGCGGGATTGCTCGGCACGACGACCTTCATGCCGGGCAGGTGCGCGAACGTTCCCCACAGGCACTGGGAATGCTGCGCCCCGTCCGAGTACCCGCCGCCGACCGCCGCGGTCAGCACCATCGGCACGGACACGGCGCCGCCGGATTCGTAGTGGATTTTCGCCATGTGGTTGTAGATCTGGTCCATGCAGACGCCGAAGAAGTCGACGAACATCAGCTCGACCACCGGCCGCAGGCCCTCGACCGCCGCTCCGATCGCGGCGCCGATGAAGGCGGTCTCGGAAATCGGCGTGTCGAGCACCCGGCCGGGACCGAACCGGTCGAGCAATCCGGTGGTGGAGCTGAAGATCCCGCCGTAGGACCCGACGTCCTCGCCGAGCACGAACACGCGCTCGTCGCGGTCCATCTCCTGGGCGATGGCCTCGACCATGGCCTTCGCGGTGCTGAGTTTCCGCCCGGCGGGCGCGGAGGGTTCGGTGAGCGTCATTGCTGCGTCTCCTCGCTGTGTCGTCAGGCTCGCGCGAACACGAAGTCCAGCGCGGTGGCCGGGTCCGGCTCGGGGCTTTCCTTGGCGAACTCGATCGCCGCTTCGACTCGTTCGCTGGCCGCCGCGCGGAACCCAGCGACCTTCGCGTCGTCGAGCTGGCCGTCGGCGCGCAGCTGCTTCTCGTAGGTGGGCAACGGATCCCGCCCAGGCACACCGTCCAAATCGGACCGGTAACCCTGCGCGTCGCCCTCGAAGTGGCCCCACAGCCGCAGCGTGTGCACTTCGATCAGGCTGGGGCCTTCCCCCGCGCGCGCCCGGGCGACCGCCTGGCCCGCCGCCTCGTGCACCGCCTCGACCGAGTTGTCCTCGACCCGCACGCCCGGAATCCCGTACCCGGCGGCGCGGTCCGCGTTCGACGTGACGCAGGTGGACGCGCTGCGCGGCACCGAGATGCCCCAGTCGTTGTCCTCCACCACGAAGACCACCGGCAGCTTCCACAACGCCGCGAGGTTGAGCGATTCGTGGAACGCGCCCTGGTTCGCCGCGCCCTCGCCGGTGACCGCGACGGCGATCCGGTCCGTCCCGCGGCGCTGGAACGCGAGCGCCTGCCCGAGCGCAGGCGGGTAGCCCTCGGCGATGATGCCGGAGCAGGAGAAGTGCACGGCGGGGTCGAACAGGTGCATGTGCCCGCCGCGGCCCCTGCCCAGTCCCGTGGTGCGGCCGAAGATCTCAGCGGTCATCCGGTTCAGGTCGACGCCGTGCGCGATAGCGAAATGATGCGGCCGGTGGGTCGCGGTGACCGCGTCGTCGCCGGTGAGATGCGCGCACACGCCCGCCGCCACCGGTTCCTGCCCGGCGGACAGGTGCATCTCGCCGGGGACGAGCCCGGCGCCGATGTCGAAGACCGGTTTCTTGTCGGCGTGGTACTCGCGGAGGATGGCCTCCTCGTAGGTGCGGATCAGGACCATCGTGCGGTACAGGTCCAGCCTGTCCTGCGCTTCCATGGGACCTCCCGTTCGCTCTGGAGGCCACTTTCGCCGGGCGCGCTCCGCCGGACAACGGGCTGGATTTCAGATGGTGATAACCGGCCGGTTCAGTGCGTGACGGCCAGTGCGCGAGACACCCGTTGGGCTGCTCGGCGCAACGACTGCGCCGGCGCCGAACCCAGCCGCCGCGCGGGGAGGGAGATCGCGACCGCGCCCAGCGCGCCGGGCGTGCGGACCATGGTCGCCAAGCAGGCGGTGCCGAGCAGGTACTCCTCGCGATCGTTGAACACGTCGCCGCTCTGCGAGAGCCGCTGCTCCAGGACCCGGCTGTCGGTGATGGTGTGCGGGGTGAGGTCCGCCAGCCGGTGCCGCGACAGGTAATCCCGGCGGCGCTCGCTGTCGAGACCGGACAGGATGCACTTGCCGAACGCCGTCGCGTGCGCCGATTCGTGCACGCCGACCCACAGATCGACCGAGGGGGCGGCCGGGCCGTCGGCGATGTCGACGAGCTTGATGTCGCCGTCGGAGTAGAGCGAGAGGTACGCCGCGCCGTGCACCTCGTCGCGCAGGGCTCGCAGCACCGGACGGATCTTCGGCAGCAACGCGTGCAGCGACGTGTGCTGGCGCAGTTCGCTGACCTGGTTGCCGAGCGCGTAGCCGTCTTCCAGTTTGCGGAGGTATCCCTCATGGACGAGGGTGCGCAACAGGTGGTACGTCGTGGGCAACGGCAGCCCGACCGTCCGCGCGAGCACCTTGGCCGGCACCGGCCGCTCGCTCGCGCCGACCGCGTCGAGCAGATGAAGCGCGCGCTGCACGGACCCGATCAAGGTCGGCTCAGCCGCCATCCCCGTCACCTCCGCGCGTCCCTGCGGCCTCCAGCATGCGCTACCGCTCTGACCTGGGCAAGAGCAGTTCCGCCGGACGGCGCGCGGGAAGAAGCCAGTACGAACGGAGGGTTTCGGCCAGCGGCGGCTTTCCGGATTCCCGGGGGCCGACTGGGTGCCGGGGCAGCTCGCCCGAACGCGGAAGTCCTTGCGCCGCAACCATTGTGCACCGAACCACATGCCCTGGTCGCCGCGTACGCCGGGCCTCCCGGGACTCTCGGCTGCGGCCCGACCTGCACCTTCCGTAGTTGTGCAGATACCTACTCGCTGGTAAGTTACCCGCCAGTCGTGATCCACTTCATGGTTCAAAGGGGAGTCATGATCCGGAAACCCGTCCGCGCGCTGATCGCCGCCGCCGCTCTCGCGATCACGTCCGCCGTCGCGGTGCCCGCCGCGGCTTCGGCCGATTCCTTCTACAGTTACGACGGCAGCACGCCGCTTTCGTCGTACGCCCCGGGCACCGTTTTGAAAACCCGGACGTTGACGTATCACGTCTTCGGCTTCCCGACTCCGGTACAGGCCACCCAGCTGCTTTACCGGACTACCGACGCACAGGGAAATCCGACCGCGAACGTCACCTCGGTCGTCCGCAATCCGTTGAGCAACAACGGAAAAGCCGTTTCGTACCAGTCCGCGTACGATTCGCTCGATCCCGCGGACGCACCGTCGCGCGCGATCGCGGGCGACGTCCGGCTCGGCGGCGTGCTGCCGAACGCGGAATCGCTGCTCATCGCCCCCGCGCTCGCGCTCGGGTACAGCGTCGTCATTCCGGACACCGAAGGCCCGACGGCCGATTTCGCCGCCGGTCCGGAATACGGCAAGACCACTTTGGACTCGATTCGCGCCGCGACGCACGCGTCCGGCACCGGAATGACCGAGTCCACCAAATTCGGCCTGCTCGGCTATTCCGGCGGCGCGATCGCGACCGGCTGGGCGTCGGCGATCGCCGGGAGCTACGCACCGGAGGTCGAGAAGAACCTCGTCGGCTTCGCCGAGGGCGGGGTGCTCGTCGATCCCGCGCACAACCTCAAGTACGTGGGCGGCAGCCCGATCTGGTCCGGCGTGATCCCGATGGCGCTGATCGGCGTCGCGCGCGGCTACGGCATCGACCTCAAGCCGTACGCCAGCGAGTACGGCCTCAAGGTGCTCGCCGAACTGGAGCACGCGTCGATCGCCGACGCGCTCGGCCACTACCCCGGGCTGACCTGGCAGAAGCTGGTGAAGCCGGAGTACGCGAACCCGGATTCGGTGCCGCCGTTCGTCGACGCGGTCAACGAGGTGAACATCGGGTCCGCGGCGACGCCCTCGATCCCCGGCTTCATCGGCCAGGCCGCCAACGGCGCGCTGGAAGGCACCGTCAGCAACGAACCGGGCATCGGCGGCGGCGACGGCGTGATGGTGGCCGGAGACGTCCGCGCGCTCGCGAATCAGTACTGCGCGACCGGGAACACTTCGATCCAGTACACCCAGTATGACGCGCTCAGCCACGCCACCGCGCTCCCGGCGTGGGCCCCGGCCGCGATCGCCTGGCTCGGCGACCGGTTCGCGGGCAAGGCCGCACCGTCCAGCTGCGGGCACATCCCGCCGGGGAACTCGCTGGCCCCGGAGCAGCACACCGGCTCCTGACCGCCGTCTCGTGAGCGCCTGTTCCGGTTAGAACCGGCCTGCGCACTCACGAGACTCCCGCCCGCGCTCACGAAGAAAGCCCCTGCCCGCACGTTCGCGGACAGGGGCTTTCCCTTACCAGCTAGGCAATCAGCCGTCCGACTCGGCCGACGGGATGAACGCACCCGGCACCTGGTCCGGCGCGAAGATCTTGTCCTCGCCCGGATACGGCTGGGTCCATCCGTGCACCTGGTACCACGTGAAGTGGTCCATCTGCGCGGGGTTGGCGTAGTCCGCGGTGGCGTTCGGGCCGGTCAGCTTCTGCTGCGCCTGCCACTGCTGCCACTGCTGCGCCAGCTGCTGCTTGTCCGCGGGCACCGCCGCCGACGCCGCCGCGGTGGAGGCGGTCGGGACGTTGTCCGGGCCGCACGACGGCTGGGTCTTCAGCCCCGCCGTCAGCGACGTCTGGTTCGGCACCGCGGTGAACGGCGTGTAGTCCGGCTGCGGCGTGAACGCGGTCGCCATCGGGGTGGCCGCGCTGTCCTTCTGGTTCATCGGGTGGATCCCGAGGATCTGCTCGATGGTGCGGATCATGGTGATCTGCGAGTAGTACCGGCTGTCGGTCTTGCCGTGCTGGGCGTACGGGCTGATCACCTGGATCGGGGCCCGGTGCCCGTCGACGTGGTCCAGCCCGGCCTGGGAGTCGTCCTCGACGACGAAGATCGCCGAGTCCTTCCAGTACTGGCTGTGCGAGATCTTGTCCACGATCTTGCCCACGGCCAGGTCGTTGTCGGCGACCTGCGCGGCCGGGCTCGGCGGCCCGCCGGTGTGGTCGCTCGACAGCCAGAACATGTTCAGGTTCGCCGGGCCGTTCTTCTCGAAGTCGTTCTTCCAGATCTCGTACCGGTACTGGTCCGGCACGTCGGTGTCGAACTTCGGGAAGCCCGGCACCGAAACCTTGTTCAGCGACGGGATCGGCGACGACGAGACCAGCGGGTACGCGGTCGGCTCGCCGGTCGCGGCCATGTTCTTCGAGTCGCAGTACAGGTTCTGCCAGCTCGCGCCCGCGGGCTTGGTGAGGAACTGCTGGAACTCGCCGAAGTCGCGGACGGTCTTGCCCGCCGCCTGCGCCCCGGTCCACAGGAAGCCGCTGCGCTGGTGGCCCAGCGCGTCGTCCTCGGTGTCGTAGCTGCGCTTGTACTCGCCGGCGGACGACTCGGTGTACTCCGGGTTGTCCGCCTGCATCAGCCAGTTGTGGCCCTCGGCCGAGTTCGTGCCGATGTCGTAGGTGTTGTCGTACAGCCCGAACTGGCTGGCCAGCGCGTGCTGGTTCGGCGTGACCTCCTGGCCGAACTGGGCGAGCGCCGGGTTGCCGTTGCCCTTCGCCATGTCGCCGAAGACCTGGTCGTACGTCCGGTTCTCCTTGACCAGCAAGAAGACGTGCTTGATCGTCGACGGGTCGCCCAGCCGCTGCGGCACCGGGACCGGCTTGACGTCGCGGTTGCCGTTCGCCTCCTGCACCGAACCCGGCGTCCAGCCGTTCTGCTTGAAGACCTGCGCGGTCTGCGCCCAGGTCTGCTGGTCGCTCGGCAGCGTGAACCGCTGCAGGCTCGACGTGGTGTCGTGCGTGCCGTGCCCGGCGGCGGTGGTCGGGCGGCGGGCGTCGATGCCGCGGGTGTTCGCGACCAGGATGTTCTTGCCCGAGGCGGAGATGCCGGACGGGAAGTAGTCCGTCGGCAGCAGCCCGATGAACGCGGCGGGAGCCTGCGGGAACCAGTAGCGGTAGACCGCGACCGCGTTGGCCCGGCCGAGGGTCACCAGCAGGTGGCCGTCGTCGGTGAGCGCGATGTCGGTCGGTTCGTACCCGACCGTCGCCTCCGGCCACGGCTGGGTCGCGATGGTCTGCACCACGGCGTTGCGCTGGGTGTCGATCACCGAAACGCTGTCGCTGCCGGTGTTCGCCACGAACAGGGTGTTGTTCTTGGCGCGCAACGCGGTCGGGTGCAGGCCGACGTCGATGCTCTTCACCGGGGCGGACGGGTTCGCCAGGTCGATCACGCTGACCGTGCCGGTCGTGGCGGACGCGGTGTTCGGATCGGCGACGATGTCCGTGCCGTACGAGTTGATCGTGGGGTCGCCCGGCTTCGCCGGACGGCCGCCCTCGTTGCTGACGTAGATCCGGTTGCCGATCTGCACGAGCGCGCGCGGCGCGTTGCCGACGGTCCAGCTCTGCTTGATCTGGCCGCTGGCCGCGTCGATCGCGACGACGCGGTTCTGGCCGTTCACCGCGGAGTACACAGTGGACCCGTCCGCGGAGAAGACCGCGCCCGAGGCGAGGGAATGCTTGTCCCCGTCGGCCGGGATCGGCACGAAGACCGGGTTGGCGACGCTGCCGTCCGGGTTCACGGCGAACTTGCGGTAGCCGTCGATCTGGCCCAGCCACAGCGTTTTGCCGTCCGGCGAGTACGACGGGCCTTCCTGGCCGACGTCGTTGCCGGGCAGCTGCAGGTCGGCCTTCTTGTCCTTGCCGACGAGCTGCTGCACCTTCCAGCTCTTCAGGTCCACGATGGTCAGCGCGATGCCGCCGTCGGTGGTCAGCGCGGCGAGGTGGCTGCCGTCCGGGCTGACCGTCGAGGACATGATCTTGCCGTTCGGCAGGACCAGCCGCTCGCCGATCGGCTTGAGGTACTGGTCGCTGGAGATGGTCAGGCCGTTTCCGGTTTCCTGGCCGACCTGGTCGGTGCCGAACTGCTTGGTGGAGGCGAGGCCGATGCCCGAGCCCGCGGCGACGAGAGCGACCGCGGTCGCCCCGGCCGTGACGAAGCGCAGCTTGCGGGATCTGCGGAGTTCTTTCTTCCCGCCACGCCTGCGACGGCGCGTTACTTGCATGTCCTCATCCCTTCGTGGAGGAGAGCAGTTCGACGTTGCCGTCGAACTGCCACAGCGGGTTGGGCCGGTCCCCTTCCGGGGTCCGCACCTGGAAGTAGCCGTTCACTTCCTTCGGTCCGTCGCCGTCGGCGACGAACCGCCCGTCGGAGGTGACATCGAGCTGGTAGATCGCCTGCCCGGTCGCCGAGATGCCCGGGAGATGCCAGGAGACGACGCAATGCCAGTCGTTGCCGGGGCCTTCGGCCTCGACGAGGCCGCCGCCCTTGGTGCATTCCGTGCTCGCCGCGAGCTGCTCTTCCGGGACGTCCGGGCGGTGCAGCTGCGCGGTCTGGATCCGGTAGAGGTGCGCGAACTCGGCGGACAGCGAGTGCTGCAGCTTGGCCTGGTCGATGCCCGAACCCGACGCCGGCGTGGCGACCGCGACGACCGCCACTGTGACGCCGAGCAACGCGGCGAGCGGCAGCAGGCCCGCGGTCAGCACGCGACGACCGGCTCCGTCGTAGGTCAGATCGGTGAAGTCGCGCCGCACGAAGAGCACGTAGGCCAGCCCAGTCGCGACCACCGCCCACGCCAGGCTCACTCCGACGCCGATCAGCAGCGGGCCGAGCTGGGCCGGGTCGGTGAAGAGCCCGTTCCAGGAGATGAACGCGTACGTCGGCAGGGCGAGCCGGACGACGACCGGCAACGGCAGCAGCTGCGCCGCCGCCATCACGAGCGCGACCACCGCGGGCAGCAGCAGGCCCATCGGCGACCGTCCTAACGCGACGGAGCCGAGCAGGCCGATCCCGGCCAGGGCGAGGGTCGGGGCGAGCACGCAGATCCACGCGAGCACGACCTTCAGCGCCGCGTCGCCCGAGGAGAGCAGATGTCCGTCGAGTCCGATCAGCGGCTGCCCGCCGACCGCGACGAGCCCGCCGACCGTGCTGGACGCTGCCAACCCGACGACCAGCAGCAGGACCACGGTGAGGCTGGCGAGCGTCTTCGAGACGAAGATCCGCCGGTAGGACCGCATCGCCACCAGCAGATGCCGCCACGTGCCGAGCCGGTCCTCGGCGGCGAACACGTCCCCGGCGACCAGCGAGGTCAGCAGCGGAAGCGCATAGCTGCCGGCGAAGCCGAGCAGCACGAGCGGACCGGCCCAGCCGGTGACGTTCATCAGGCGGCCGAAGAGGGTGTCGACCGGCAGGTCGCTTTGCTGGCTGACCGCGGCGACGAACACCGCGGGCGCGAGCCAGCAGGCGAGCAGCAGGACCCGGATCCGCCACTGCGACACCAGCTTCACCAGCTCGAACCGGTAGCCGCGGCCCAGTCCGACCGGGCGGACCGAGGCCGGTGCTTCCGGGGCCTCGACGACGGTCATCGCTTCTCCCCCTGCTCCGTCAGTTCCAGGAACGCGGCCTCCAGCGGCGAAACGACCGGAGCCAGTTCCCGTACGCCGATGCCCTTGCCGACGATGCGCGCGACCAGGTCGTCCAGCGCGGGAACCAGGCCGCTCACCACCAGGACGTCGGCCTGTCCGCGCGGGGCCTGGGTGTCGTCGATCCGCAGTCCGGGCACGGTCTCGGCGATCTCGCGGGCGGCCTTCTGGTCCGAGGTGACCAGGCGGTAGGCCAGTTCGCGGTCCTCCGAGGACAGTTTCGCCAGCGGGCCGGTGAAGACGACGCGGCCGGCGGAAAGGATGGTGACCTCCGAGCAGAGCGCTTCGAGGTCGTCCATCCGGTGGCTGGACAGCACCACCGCGGTCCCCTCGTCAGCGAGCCGGGTGAGGACCCGGTGCACGTGCTTCTTGCCCGCCGGGTCGAGGCCGTTGGCGGGTTCGTCCAGGACCAGCAGCTTCGGTTTGGTCAGCAGCGCGGCGGCGAGGCCGAGGCGCTGGCGCATGCCGAGAGAGAACCCGCGCGTCCGGTCGTCGGCGACGTCGGTGAGCCCGACCTGCGCGAGGAGGTCGTCGAGGTCGACGGTCTGGCCGCGCAGCGAGGCCAGCGCGGCGAGGTTCTGCCGCGCGGTGAGCGACGGATACAGCCCCGGCCCGTCGACGAATCCGGAGATGCCGTCCGGGGTGGCGAGTGCCCGGCCGACCGGGCGGCCGAGGATCTCGAGTTCGCCCTCGTCCGCGACCGCGAGCCCGAGCAGCAGGCCGAGCAGGGTGGTCTTGCCCGCGCCGTTCGGTCCGACGAGCCCGTGGATCTCGCCGTACGCGACGTCGAGATCCACGTCGTCGAGCGCGAGCACGTCGCCGAAACACTTGGTGATCGCGCGGGCTCGCACCGCGTCGCTGGTGTTCATGAATCCCCACTTTCCGAAGCCGTGAGGAACTTAGGCACGACAAGTGACATGCGAACCCGCGCCAGGTTGAACGTTGGGGAAACCCCGTGCGCCACCGCCGGTTTCCGGCGACCGAACCGGACAAACAGAACTAATAGCGCGTCGGTAAAGTGTCCGAGACCTCCCGGACCAGGCCGTAGGACCGTTTCCGCTCCGCGTGGTCGTGGATCGGGGTGATGATCATCAGCTCGTCCGCGCCGGTTTCGGCGATGACTGTGCGCAACGAATTCCGCAACGCCGCCGGGGCTCCGGCGAGGACCGGGCCGGGGCCGATCGCCGGGTCGACGACCGCGTCTTCCGGACGCGGCAACAAAATCCGCTCGCCGCGCGAACGGCTCAACGCCTTAGCCCGAATGGACCTGGCGAGCCACTCGGCCCGCTCCTCGGTCGCGGCCGCGACCACCGCGACACTGACCACAATGGACGGTTCACGGACCCGGCCGGGACGGAAGGTTTCCCGATAACGCCGGGTCGCGGCGGCGGCTTCGGCGGGACGGAGATGGTAGGCGAACGCGTACGGCAGGCCTAGTTCGGCGGCGAGGCGGGCGCTGGCCGAGGTCGAGCCGAGCAGCCAGATGTCCGGCACGTTCCCTTGCGCCGGGGTTGCCCGCAACGCTTGGTCAGCGTCCGCGAAGTACTCCAGCAACTCCTCGATCCGGTCGCGAAAGCTTTCCGCAGGACCGGGATTCAGCGCTTCGGCCACCCGGCGCGGGCCGCCGAGCGCGCGGCCGAGCCCGAGATCGATGCGGCCCGGATGGAACGCGGCGAGCGTGCCGAACTGTTCGGCGACGACGAGCGGCGAGTGGTTGAGCAGCAGGACACCGCCCGCGCCGACGCGGATCCGTTTCGTCGCATCCGCGATCCGGGCAGCCACCACGGCCGGTGCGGCGCTCGCGACCCCGCGCATGCTGTGGTGTTCGGCCAGCCAGTAGCGGTGATAGCCCCACTCGTCGGCCTGTTCGGCCAGTTCGACGGTGTGCCGCAACGCCTCGCGCGCGGTCGAGCCCGCGACGATCGGCGATGTGTCCAGCACTGAAACCCGCACCCGGGCATCATCCCGGACCGGACGCGGCAGGACAACCGGACCGCCCACGTCTCAAGTGGACGGTCCAGCCGCGGCTCACGAGGTCTCCCGCACCGGCGCGGGCGCGCCCTCCTCCTCCACCGCCTCGCTCAACTGCCAGCCGCCCCGCCGGCGCAAGACCACGAGGTAGTACCCCAAGGCCAGCAACGCGATCCCGGCGGTGACGATGAGACTCGGCCGTCCGATCACCGGGTCGGTCGCGTTCACGTACAGCACGAAGGCCAGCGCGACCAACGCGACCACCGGTGCGATCGGGAAACCGGGCATCCGGTACTTGGCCCCCGCCGTCGCTCCGGAACGGCGGCCGAAAATCGCACCGAGGCACAACGCCGCGTAGACCACGACGATCGACGTGCTCGTCACGACCGTGAGGATCTGCGGGTCCACAAAGCACAGTGCGGCGGCGACGAAACCGGTCGCCAGCGTCGCTACCCACGGCGTGCCGAACTTCGGGTGCACCGCGGCGAGCGCGCGGTTCATCGCCTTCGGCCACGCGCGGTCGCGTCCGCTGCTGAACACCAATCGCGAGCTGATCAGCACGATGGCGAGGACCGCGTTGATAATGGCGAGCGCGACCGCGAGGCTCAGCACCGTGTCGAGCGTGCTGCCGCCGCGAGCCTGCACGAAGTAGGACAACATGTTGGGAGAGGTGAACAAAGTGCCGAGATCCGGCGCGCCCATCAGCACCGCGGTGACCGGGACCAGTTCGGCCAGCACGGTAACGCCGAGTCCCATGAGGACAGCGCGCGCCACCCCGCGTCCGGCGTCCTTGGTTTCCTCTCCGAAGTAGACCGCCGAGCCGTAGCCGTTGTAGGCGAAGATCGCGATCGCGGTAGCGATCATCACCGCGCTGATCGTCGCCGGACCGCCGCCCGGGGCGACCGGATGCGCCAGCAGGTCGGTGAACGGACGGGCCGGGCTGGACAGCCCGAGCACCGCGACCACGGCCAGCGCGAGCAGTTCCACCGCGAGGAAAACGCCGGTGACCCAGGCGTTCAGCTTGATGTCGAACACCGCGACGATCGCGGCGAGCACGCACGTCACCGACGCGACGACCGCCGGCGAGACGCCGGGCAGCACCACGCTGAGGTAGGTGCCGACGCCGAGCGCGATCACCGCCACGATCAGCACCTGCGTCACGATCATGATGCCCAGCACCATGAATCCGGGCAGTTTGCCCAGCGTGCGGGCGGCGATCGTGTACTCGCCGCCCGCGCTCGGGAAGGCCGAGCCCAGTTCGGCGTACACGAAGGCCATGAAGACGCCGACCACGGCGGCGGCGAGGAAGGCGTAGAAAGCGCCCGATCCGGCACCGGTGAGGACACCCGGCGCGATGACGAACACCGAGGACGCCGGGCTGATCGCGGAGAGCGTGATCAGCAGCATGCCGAGGGTGCGCAACCCGCGGCGCAAGACTGGGGTGGACAACGCTGGCCTCCATCACGTCGTTGCGTTCTTTGAATGGAACTCAAATAACCAGCCGGGCGTTCAGCTAAGGCCTTCACGCCCGCTACGTCAAGGGTCTGGTGTGCTCAAGCGTCGCCAGGGGTTGCGTTTTTCGGGTTTTGTTCAAAGAATCAGGGCATGGCAAGACCGAGCAAGGCCCCCGAGCGGCGGGCGGAACTGGTCGCGGCGGCGCGGCACACGGTCGTCGAACGCGGCGTGCTGAACCTGAAGCTGCGCGACGTCGCGGACCAAGCCGGCATGTCGCCGGGTTCCCTGCTGTACTACTACCCTTCCCTGAGCGACCTGCTCGAAGACGTGCAGCAGGAGGCCGTCGAACGCTTCTGTGTAGCGCGCGAAGCCGCCGTCGCCGCCGAAGCCGACCCGCGCGCCCGGATGCGCGCGATGATCAGCAGCGGCCTGCCGAACGGCAAGAACGACGAGCTGTGCGTGCTGCTGTATGAACTCGGCACCATCGCGCGCCGCGAACCGGCGTACGCCGCGCGGCACATCGCGCTGTACGAACGCCAGGTCCGCGGGTACGTCGGCATCCTGGAAGCCGGTGCCGCGACCGGGATTTTCGACCTGACCGACGACCCGGTCACGATCGCCCGCAACCTCGTCACCCTCGAAGACGGGTACGGACTGCACCTGACGCAAGCAGTGCCGCCGGTGGACCGCTCCGTCGCCGAGACGATGGTGCTGTCCTACGCCCGCGTTTCGACCCGATGCTCCCTGGAGGACCCCGCATGACCCGCGCCCGCGACCTAGGTCTCGCCCTCGGCGGCAAGCCCGGCCCGCATAACGCGATCACGGACATCCCCGGCGTCGAGGTCGGATACACCACGTTGATCGAAGGTTCGTCGGTGCGGACCGGCGTCACCGCGATCCTCCCGCGCGGCCGTTCCCGGTTCGACGTGCCGTGCTCGGCGGGCACCTTTTCGTTGAACGGCAACGGAGAAATGACCGGCCGCGCCTGGCTGGCCGAGACCGGGTCGCTGACCCTGCCGGTGCTGATCACCAGCACCCACTCGGTCGGGCAGTGCCATCGGGGCGCGATCGACTGGGTCGTCCGCGAACGCCCGGACGCCGCGGCGGAATGGCTGCTGCCCGTGGTCGCGGAAACGTGGGACGGCTACCTCAACGACGTCAACGCCCCGACCATCCGGACCGAACACGCAGTCGCCGCCATCGACGCGGCTGTTTCGGGTCCCATTGCCGAGGGTTCGGTCGGCGGCGGCACTGGGATGACGTGCTACGGCTTCAAGGGCGGTACCGGTACGTCGTCCCGGGTGGTCGCGCATGGTTCGGACAGCTACACCGTCGGCGCCCTGGTACAGGCGAACTTCGGCAGCCGCTCGGAACTCACCGTGGCCGGTTCGCACCTGGGCGCCGAACTCGCCGACGACAACCCGATGGCCGATACCAGCTGGCTCGCCCCGGCGGGCGCCGGTTCGGTGATCGTCGTGATCGGCACCGATGCGCCTCTGCTGCCCGGCCAGTGCACTGCCCTGGCCCGCCGCGTACCGCTGGGCCTCGCCCGCACCGGCACCACCGGGTCGCACTTCTCGGGAGATCTGTTCCTGGCCTTCAGCACGGCCAACGCGGGCGCGTTGACCAGCCATTTCCCCCGGCCGGACGATGCACCGTACGAGACCATGCGGTTCGTGCCGTGGGGAGCGATCGACCCGTTCTTCGAAGCGGTGGTGCAGGCGGTGGAGGAAGCGGTGCTGAACGCGTTGGTGGCGAATGAAGAGATGGTCGGGCATCGGGGCCACCGGGTTCCGGCGCTTCCGTTGACGCGCTGGGAGGCCTAGAGCGGGCGCAGCTACCGGCCGGTGTCGCCAGAGTCCCGGATCTTGAGAGCTGGTGTCTTGTTGAGCTGGAGAATGCCGATCGCCTGAGGGCTGACTTGGGCACCGCCGGCCACCGAGTGCAGGATCCCGTTGTACACCAGGTCCCAGATCCGGCGATCGCGCTGGAGTTCTTCGCTGCTGCGGGTGATGCCCATGTCCTTGTCGTACAGCCACAAATGGAAGGTCGTCCCGCCGTACGCAGCGTCTATCTTCGTCAGTTCATAGGTATCCACCCAGGCCCGGCTCTTCACTCCCCACCGGCTGCGCTCGACCATCAACCAGTCTGCGCCGGCCGCGTAGGTGAAGTAACTGAACGGACTGGAAATCAGGAGAACGCCTACGGCGACAATCGCCCAGATGGGCCACGCCGTGAGGATCCCGATCCCGCCCCGGTGGAACAAGGAAATGACAATGGCCCCGACGATCAGGATGATAGCGCTGGTCAGGATGAGCGCGATTTTCCCGCGGCGGCTCTCCCGATGCCAGGCAAGCGCAGGCCCCAGGCCCGGCGGCGGGTCCGGCCGGTCCGCGAGCCGGCTCTCCCGGCGGACGTCCTGCTCCGAAGCTGCTTCCTCGCCGCGAAAGTAACTGAGACCGGGCGGAGGGAACGGTTCGCCCGTCTCTCTGTCCGGTCGCGGTGGAAGTGCGTCGATCATGGCGTCATCCGCCTCTGCTGCGTCGGTCATCGGATCCGGCTCCTCGGATTATTTCGGCACGAGCCAGTCAGCGACAGCTTGACCCCCGACCGCGCCGGCGATTCCGCCGACCGTGCCTACCACGAAAGAGCCGACCGGCCCTAACGGCGAGCCGAAAAGAGCGCCGCTGGCCGCGCCCGCGCCTGCGCTCGCAAGTGCCGCACCCGCTGCGCCTCCGACGATCAAGCCGCCCGAATCTGCGACAGCTTTCCCCCAGGACTGCTCGCCGCTCATTGCACCGGCAGCCTCGTTGATCACGGTGAGCGTGCTACCGACATACGGCATTCCCTTGAGCAGCTTTTGCCCGGCTTTCAGGCTTGCCCCTGCTTCCTCCGGAAGGACGTGGTATTTGCCTTTTCCAGGGTAGGCGGCAATTGCTTTGCGCACCGGCTCCGGAACCTTGTCGACGTACTGCTGGAACTGCTGCGCCCGGGTTTCGTACGCAGCCTTGTTGTCCCGTGCCTTGCCAGCCGCCCACGCGAGGTCTTCCTTGTTGAGCGCGGTCAGGTTGATGCGCGTGCCGTGGGCCCAGTCGTCGAAGAACTGTGCGCTGGCCGCGGAGCGCTGAGCGTTGAGGAGTGCTTCCTTGCGCGGGTTTTCAAAGGAGCTGATGTAGCCGTTGACCCGGGCGATGGTCGTTGTTCCCACCGCGTAGGCATCGATGTCGAGCCGGCCCGACGGCGGCTGGAGGGCGTGGCGGAGTGCCTGGTGCGCGTTGCCTTCGGCGGTGCGCGCGGCGTCGACGATCGCCTTGCACTCGTTGTAGGCAGCCACTTTGCCGTTGTACTGGAAGACGAGGGTGTTGTACTGCTTGATGTCGCCCTGGTAGGTGCCGACCGCCCGGGTCGCGCCGCCGGCGGTGCACACCTCGACCGGGGTGCCGGGCTTGTTCGCGGGGATCGGGTCCGGCTCGACGATGAACGGGCCGTCGACCCGCAGCCCGGCCGCGCGGGCTTGGGCGAGAGCCTCGTTCATCCGGGCGGTCACCGCGTCCAGCGACGACGCGAACTCGCGCAGGCCTCGCTCGGCGGTCGCGGCCCAGTTGGCCATGTCGTCCGCGGCGACGTCGATATTCGCGATCGATTCTTGGAAGGCCTGGCTGGAAGGTCCGTGCCAGCCCGCCTCCGCACCGCTGCGCGCGGCCCGGACATTGCCCGCCGCCCGATGCCCGGCCTCGGCAACGGTGCGCAGCCAGTCCGCGGCGGCGACGCACGTGCCGGACGAACCGTTGACGGTGGTGTTGAGCGCCTGCCCCATGCTGACCTCCCCTTCAGCCGTGGACGTGCGATTCCCGCTGCGTATCAGGATCGTCGGCGTGTTTGCCGTTGAGCTTGAGCTGGCCGGCATGGGTGTTTTCGATATCGTCGTAGGCGCCGTTGGCGGCATGCACCTTCTCCGCCGCGCCACCAGCCGCACCAGCCGCTCCGACGCCCAACTTGACGAGATCGTCCAGCACGGTGCCGACGATCGCGGACGACGCACCCGCATCGACTCCGCGCACGACCTTCGAGGTCACGTCGTCGAGGGCCTTCTCGCCTTCGCGGAGCTGGCCGACGATGCTGTTGAGCGCTCCCTCGGTGAAGCTGTAGCCGGTCGCATCCCCATACGGCGCGGACATGCCTACTCCCCTCCGATCTCGGCCCGAGACGTCCAGTCCCGCACGGGCGCGGCATGCCGGGACTCTTCAGCGAGCACGGGATTGAGCAACACCCCGTGCGCTCCCGCCTCGTCCGCGACGGCTTCGAGATCAGCGCTCTCGACCGCGACCCACGGTTGATACGGTCCGCACCCAGCGGCCAGCAGCTCGGGCGACGTGTAGGCCAGCAACACCGGACGGCCGTTGCGAACCGGCTGCAATTCCAGCTCCACCATCTGGCGACCGGCCCGGACCGGGCGCGACGGCACGTACAGCCGGCCGTCCGGTTCGGCCAGCGGCTCGGCTGGCTCCAGCGGAGGCTGCTCCCGGCTGTCGACCTCCGGATACCGCGGCACGAGGTCGAGTACGGCATCGAACACGACGACGCCGATCCCCAGCTCGCGGCATACCTCAAGCAGCCGGTCCCGGGTGACCCGCGCCCACGGCTGCCCGCTCCCGCACGCCTCGACCAGCCGATCCAGGGACGAGTACGCCGCGACCGCGAACTCGTTCCGCGTGGTCCGACGGACCTCAAGCTCGCCCGGCTGCTCCCCGGTTCCGAGCGTGACCAGCACGAACACCAGATCCGGCAATCGCTCCCGCACGTCGTCGAGCCGCACGAGGGCCTGGACGACGTTGGACGCGTCGGAGTGACCGGACATCCTCACCTCCCGCCCGCGCGACTATGCGTGTTCGTGCCGTCACTGTAGTGGCGGCACCGGCCGAGTGTCAGCGGGCGGCAACCGGCCTGCGCCGAATGGAGACGTCTGACCAGCAGGTACGCCGCCGCTTCCGTTGCCACGCAAAGACTGAATCCAGCCCTTGCCCCAACCCGCCAGAATCGTATATCTTTTGAGATATCTTCCTCTCCCGACGACATCCGGGCAGGTCAACCCCCATGAGTCCCGCATCGAGCACCACCCCGCCGGAGCGGCCGGGCAAGGTCATCGCGCTTCATTTGAACTACCCGTCCCGCGCGAAGCAACGCGGCCGGATTCCGGCGAAGCCCTCCTACTTCGTCAAGCCGGCCACCTCGATCAGCTCCTCCGGCACCCCCATCGAACGCCCGGCGGGCACCGAACTCCTTGCCTTCGAAGGCGAAATCGCCCTGATCATCGGCAAGCAGGCCCGCCGCGTCACCCCGGACCAGGGCTGGGACTGCGTCGAGAGCATCACCGCCGCCAACGACTTCGGCGTATACGATCTGCGGCACGCCGACGGCGGGTCGAACCTCCGCTCCAAGGGCGGCGACGGTTTCACCCCGCTCGGGCCCGCCACGATTCCGGCCGCGGAGGTCGATCCCGAGAAACTCCGCGTCCGCACCTGGGTCAACGGCGAACTCGTCCAGGACGACACCACCGAAGACCTCATCTTCGGCTTCGGCACCCTCGTCGCCGACCTCTCGCAGCTGAGCACCCTCGAACCCGGCGACGTCATTCTCACCGGCACCCCGGCGGGATCGTCCGTCGTGCAGCCGGGCGACGTGGTCGAGGTCGAGGTCAGCTGCGGCGAGAAGACGACCGGGCGGCTGGTCACGCCGGTCGTCGAAGGCACCACCCCGCTCCCAGACTTCAGCGCTCAGCCCAAAATCGACGACAAGCAGCGCGAACAGGCTTACGGCGACCGGGAATCCGCGGGACTTCCGGCGGAATTCGAGCTCACCGAGGAACTCAAGACCAAGCTCGCCAGCGTCGGCACGGCAACGCTTTCCGCCCAGCTGCGCAAAAACGGCTACAACCACGTCTCCATCGACGGTCTCGGTTCCACCCGCCCGGAGAAGAAACTCGTCGGCCGGGCCAGGACGCTCCGCTACGTCCCCTTCCGCGAGGACCTCTTCAAATCCCACGGCGGCGGCTTCAACGCCCAGAAACGCGCCATCGACTCGCTCAACCCCGGCGACGTCCTGGTGATGGAAGCCCGCGGCGAAAAGGGAACCGGCACGATCGGCGACATCCTCGCCCTGCGCGCCCAGGTCCGCGGCGCGGCGGGGATCGTCACCGACGGCGGCGTGCGCGACCTGGCGGCGGTGGCCGCGCTGGACATCCCGACCTACCACTCCGGCCCGCACCCGGCGGTGCTCGGCCGCCGCCACGTTCCGTGGGACATCGACGTCACCGTCGCGTGCGGCGGCGCGACCGTGCAGCCGGGCGACGTGATCGTCGGCGATTCCGACGGCGTCCTGGTCATTCCGCCGCACCTGGTAGAAAAAATCGCGGACGCCGCAATCGAACAGGAACGCCAGGAAACGTTCATCGCCGAGCAGGTCGCGAACGGCGAGAGCGTCGACGGCCTCTACCCGATGAACGAGCACTGGAAGGCCAGGTACGCCCAGTGGCGCCCGTAGCCGGCGAGAGCAAATCCCAGCGCGCGTACCGCTGGATCAAGGACCGGATCGCCGACCGGACCTTCGGTCCCGGCTACCGCCTGGTGCTGGGGCAAATCGCCAAGGAACTCGACGTCAGCGTCGTCCCGGTGCGGGAAGCGATCCGGCTGCTCGAAGCCGAAGGGCTGGTCACGTTCGAGCGGAACGTCGGCGCGCAGGTGGTGATGGTCGACGAGACCGCCTACGAGCACACCATGCAAACCCTTGCCCTGGTGGAAGGTTTCGCCACCTCGCTGTCCGCACCCATGCTGTCCGAACAGGACATCGAACGGGCGCGTGCGGTCAACGAGCAGATGCGGCTGTCCCTGGAAAACTTCGAACCGCACCGGTTCACCGAGCTGAACCAGGAGTTCCACTCCGTCCTTTTCGAACCCTGCCCGAACCCGCACGTGCTCGACCTCGTGCACCGCGGCTGGCACCGGCTGGCCTCGCTGCGCGATTCGACGTTCAGCTTCGTCCCGGGCCGCGCGCACGAATCGGTCAAGGAACACGAACAACTGCTGGTGCTGATCGAGCAGAACGTCGACCCGCTCGAACTCGAGCTGGCCGCGCGCCGGCACCGCACCGCCACCCTCGACGCCTACCTCGACCGGCGGGCCGCCCTGCCCGCCGAAGCTACCCGGAAGGACCCCACTCCATGAGGTTCCGCAGCACCCCGAACGCCATCACCGGCTCGATCGCGCCGCTGATGACCCCGTTCACCTCCGACGGCGAGGTCGACCACGAGAGCCTGGCCAACCTGGTGAACTGGCAGCTCGCGTCCGGTTCGCACGGCGTGTCGATCGGCGGCTCCACCGGCGAGCCCGGCGCGATGACGGTGGCCGAGCGCGCGGAGACGATCCGCACCGTCGCCAAGGCGGTGGACGACAAGGTGCCGTTCATGCCCGGCACCGGTTCGGCGAAGCTCGACGAGACGCTCGAGCTGACCGCCGAGGCGCGCGACGCGGGCATCGACGCCGCGCTGATCATCACCCCGTACTACGCGCGGCCCACGCAGGAAGCGCTCTACCGCTGGTACGCCACGGTCGCCAAGGAATTCCCGGACCTGCCGATCGTCGCCTACAACGTGCCGAGCCGGACGTCGGTCGACCTGGCCCCGGAGACGGTCGCGCGGCTGTTCCGCGATTTCGACAACTTCGTCGGGATCAAGGAGACCACCAAGGACTTCGAGCACTTCTCCCGCGTGCTGCACTTGTGCGGCAAGGAATTGCTCGTCTGGTCCGGTATCGAGCTGCTGTGCCTGCCGCTGCTTTCCCTCGGCGGCGCCGGATTCGTCAGCGCCACCGCCAACATCGCCCCGGCGGCCAGCGCCGAGATGTACCGCGCGTGGACCGAGGGCGACTTCGACCGCGCCCGCGAGATCCACTACGGCCTGCACCCGCTGGTCGACTTGCTGTTCGTCGAGACCAACCCGGCGCCCGGAAAGTGGGTGCTGGAGCAGCGCGGCCTCATCCGGTCGGGCTTCGTGCGCCCGCCGCTGATCACCCCGACCGAAGCGGGCCTCGCCCGGATCACCGAACTGATGCGCCAGGGCGAGCAGTACCTCTCGCCCGTCGACGGCTTCACTGTGGAAGGAAAGTGACCATGACCGCGCACTACGTTCCGGACAACCTGCCGGAGCACATCCGCCACTACATCGGCGGCGCGCCGGCCGACAGCGTCTCGGGCGAGACCTTCGAGGTGCTCGACCCGGTCACCAACAAGCCGTATCTGACCGCTGCCGCGGGCAAGGCCGAGGACATCGACCTCGCCGTCGCCGCGGCGAAGGAAGCCTTCGACCACGGCCCGTGGCCGAAAATGCTGCCGCGCCAGCGCGCCCGGATCCTCAACAAGATCGCCGATCTCGTGGAGAGCCGCGACAAGCAGCTGGCCGAGCTGGAAACCTTCGACACCGGCCTGCCGATCAAGCAGGCGCTCGGCCAGGCGCAGCGCGCGGCCGAGAACTTCCGGTTCTTCGCCGACCTGATCGTCGCGCAGGCCGACGACACCTACAAGGTGCCCGGCCGCCAGGTCAACTACGTCAACCGCAAGCCGGTCGGCGTCGCCGGGCTGATCACGCCGTGGAACACGCCGTTCATGCTGGAGAGCTGGAAGCTCGCGCCGGCGCTGGCGTCCGGCTGCACCGTGGTGCTCAAGCCGGCCGAGTTCACGCCGCTGTCGGCGAGCCTGTGGGCGGACATCTTCCGCGAGGCCGGCGTGCCCGACGGGGTGTTCAACCTCGTCAACGGGCTCGGAGAGGAAGCGGGCGACGCGCTGGTCAAGCACCCGGACGTCCGGCTGATCTCGTTCACCGGCGAAACCACCACCGGCGAGACGATCTTCCGCAACTGCGCGCGCGGCCTCAAGGGCATGTCGATGGAGCTGGGCGGCAAGTCCCCGGCCGTCGTGTTCGCCGACGCGGACTTCGAAGCGGCGCTGGACTCGACGCTGTTCGGCGTCTTCTCGCTCAACGGCGAACGCTGCACGGCGGGCAGCCGGATCCTGGTCGAGCGCTCGATTTACGACGAGTTCTGCGCCCGGTACGCCGAACGCGCGCGCAACATCGTGGTAGGCGACCCGCACGACCCGGCCACCGAGGTCGGCGCGCTGGTGCACCCGGAGCACTTCGACAAGGTGATGAGCTACATCGAAATCGGCAAGACGGAAGGGAAGCTGCTCGCCGGCGGCGGCCGTCCGGAGGGCCTGGAGACCGGGAACTACGTGGCCCCGACGGTGTTCGCCGACGTGAAGCCGGACGCGCGGATCTTCCAGGAGGAAATCTTCGGCCCGGTCGTGGCGATCACGCCGTTCGACACCGACGAGGAAGCGCTCGAGCTGGCCAACAACGTCAAGTACGGTCTGGCCGCCTACGTCTGGACCGCCGACCTGACCCGCGCGCATACCTTCGCGCAGAACATCGAAGCCGGCATGGTCTGGCTGAACTCGCACAACGTGCGCGACCTGCGCACGCCGTTCGGCGGGGTCAAGGCGTCCGGCCTCGGCCACGAAGGCGGCTACCGCTCGATCGACTTCTACACCGAACAGCAGGCCGTGCACATCACGCTCGGCGACGTGCACACGGCGCGCTTCGGGGCCGGGAAGGACAACGCATGACCACGACCCCGCCGGACGTCATCCGCTGCGCGTACGCGGAACTGATCGTCAGCGACCTGAAAGCGTCGCGAGAGTTCTATGTGGACATTCTCGGTCTCGTCGTGACCTATGAGGACGACGAAGCGATCTACCTGCGCGCGTTCGAGGAATACCTGCACCACTCGCTGATCCTGCGCAAGGGCGCGGAACCGGCGCTGGCCGTGCTCGCCTACCGCGTGCGCGGCGAGGGCGAACTCGACGTCGCCGAGGCGTACTACCGGGAACTCGGCGTGGAGGTGCGCCGCGTCCCGGCGGGCACCACGCGCGGCATCGGCGAAGCGGTGCGGGTGCTCGACCCGCTCGGCTTCCCGATCGAGTTCTTCTACGAGGCCGAACACGTCGAGCGGTTCACCCAGCGCTACGACGTGCACGGCGCGGGCGCGCTTTCGCGGCTGGACCACTTCAACGTGAACACGCCGGACGTGCCTGCCGCGCGGAAGTACTACGAGGGCCTCGGTTTCCGGGTGTCGGAAGACATCCGCGACGACGAGGGCACCGTGTACGCGGCGTGGATGTTCCGCAAACCGACCGTGCACGACGTCGCGCTCACCGGCGGCGCGGGCCCTCGCCTGCACCACATCGCGTTCGCGACCCACGAGCGGCACCAGATCCTGCACATCTGCGACCACCTCGGCGCGGTGCGGAAATCGGACCAGATCGAGCGCGGCCCGGGCCGGCACGGCGTGTCGAACGCGTTCTATTTGTACGTGCGTGACCCGGACGGGCACCGGATCGAGATCTACACGCACGACTATTACACCGGCGACCCGGACAATCCGGTGATCAGCTGGGACGTGCACGACAACCAGCGGCGCGACTGGTGGGGCAATCCGGTGGTGCCGAGCTGGTACACCGAGGCCTCGCGGGTGCTCGACCTCGACGGCAAGCTCCAGGAAGTCGTCGAGCGCACGGAAACGAAGGAAATGGACGTGACCATCGGCGCGGACGGGTTCTCCTACACCCGCGCCGACGGCGCCGAGCAGGGTTTCAAACTGGGCGAACAGGTCTAAGGTGCGTCCCGTCCGTGAAGGGCTCCTTGAGGGAATCTGATTCCCGGAAGGGGCCCTTCACGGACCACCAGCAGCGGCAGCGGCACTTCGACGGAGAGGTGACATGATGACGGCAATCTTGCAGACGCCCGCCACGGCCGCGCAGGACTTCACGGAGTTCCGGTCCGCTGTCCTGCGCTCGTTCGTGCCGCTGCAGGTGAGCACCGAACATCGCGATCGCTTCCACGGCAGGCTCCGCACGCACGAGGCGGGCGAAATCGCGCTCACCGAGATCACCGCGTCGCCGCACGCGGTCGAGCGCACGCAGGAACTCATCGCCCGCGCCGACCGGCCGTGCTACAAGCTCAGCGTCATGCTGGCCGGCACCGGAATCCTCACCCAGGACGGCCGCGAGGCGGTGCTGCGGCCCGGCGACGTCGCGCTGTACGACACGAACCGGCCGTATTCGCTCGTGTTCGAGGAGAATTTCCGCACGCTGGTGCTGATGTTCCCGCAGCAACAGGTCGACCTGCCCCGCGACCTGGTCGGGCAGCTCACCGCGGTGCGGATGTCCGGGCGGGAGGGGGTCGGCAACGTCGTGGTGCCGTTCCTGGCGCAGCTGGGCGGGAATCTGGACGTGCTGACGAGCCCGGTGGGCGTGCGGCTGGCGCACAACGCGGTCGACCTGCTGACCACCATGCTCGCCACCGAACTCGACCTGGACCGCACGGCCGCCGACCCGCACCACGACCTGATGCGGCGGATCCGCGGCTACATCGACGCGAATCTGTCGCGCTCCGATCTCGGGCCCGCGCAGATCGCGGCGGAGCACTACATCTCGACGCGGCATCTGCACGGGTTGTTCCAGGAGCAGGGGACGACCGTGGCGGGGTGGATCCGGCAGCGGCGGCTGGAGCACTGCCGCCGGGATCTGCGGGATCCGTTGCTCGCGGCCCGTCCGGTCGCGGCGATCGCGGCGCGGTGGGGATTTGTCGACGCGGCGCACTTTTCCCGGGTGTTCCGAGCCGCGTTCGGCCAGTCGCCCAGCGAGCTGCGCGCGCGGGCCTCGTGAGTGCTGATGCCGGTTAGAACCGGCATCAGCACTCACGAGGGGTTGACCGCGAGCGTCCGGCAGTTGCCAGCCAGCGCACGAACGTTCGCTCCCGGGGCGGGGCGCGGCGAGCATGAGGGGCATGTCCGACCCTTCCCCTGACGAATGGCGCACCTATGACGAGTTCGCCGCCGGGATCGACACCTACCGGCTGCCCAACGCGGACCTCACCGGGCAGGAACTCACCGTCACGCAGGATGACGGAACGAAGCTCGAACTGCGGTTCCTCGACGGCGAACGGCTTGCCTGCAACGGCGTCGAGGACCCGTACGACGCGGTCGCCGTGCGTCCCGACGTCTTCTTCGTGAACCTGCCGCGGACGAGCGTCGAGGGCGAGGCCCTCACCGTCGTCTACTCGACCACCACGCACCGCGCGCTCACCGTGCGGTCGGTGATCGGCGACGAGGACATCGAAGGCACGCCGCGGGTTTCGCAGACCTTCCACGCCGCCACCACCGACGGCGGCGAACCGACCGGCGACGTGCCCGGTCCGTCGCGGGACCTCATCGGCAAGCGCAACGTCTACCGCTACAGCCCGAACCACCTGTACGAGCACGTCTACCTCTCCTCGGAACGCTACTGCTGGCAGTGCGTCGAGGGCGTGCAGCGCGGACACGGCGACGTGGACCTGTCGACCGTCTGGAAGTTCGCCGACGGCCTGTACCTGTTCTGCTTCCGGGAGTTCCGGATCGCGGTGGCCAGCGTGTGGCTGCACGACCTCGGCTACGACCTGCGCACCACCGGCGTTTTCCTCGGCATCACCGGCGACGGCCGGTCCGAGCATTCCCGCGCGGGCGGGCACATCTACCCGCTCGGCTCGATCAGCTACCCCGACGTCCAGCCTGTCTAAGGAGTTTCCCGTGTCCAAGATGGACGTGATCACCGCGCACTACGACGCGAGCGACCGCGGCGACCTCGACGGCATGCTCGCGCCGATCGGCCCGGAAACCACCTGGACCGAGGCCGCCGGATTCCCCTACGCGGGCACCTACACCGGCCCGGACGAGGTGCGGCGCAACGTCTTCGAGGCGATCGCGCGCGACTGGGACGGCTACCAGTTCACCCTGTCCGCGCTGCTGGACGCCGGCGATTCGATCGTGGGGCTGGGCACGTATTCCGGCACGAACCGCAAATCCGGCAAAGCGTTCACCGCGCGGGTGGCGCACGTGTGGAAGTTCGACGGCGACCAGGTCGCGAGCTTCGAGCAGATCGTCGATTCCGCGCCGGTCGCCGCCGCGACCGACTGAGCCTCCCGCGAACGGCGGTGCCGGGCCTTCCCCCGGCACCGCCCCCGTTCTCCTCCCCTCCCCTCTGGTCACTGCGGACCGGAAAGCCGAGCCATGATGAGAAAGTTCCTGCCCGCGCTCGCCTCGGCCGTGCTCGTCACGCTGGTCGCGGCGGGCTGCGCGGGCACCGCCGATCCGAACGGACCGATCGTGGTCGGCTCGGTCAACGCGCTGAGCGGACCCGCCACCTTCCCGGAATCCTCCCAGGCCGCCAAGGCCGTCTTCGACGCGGCGAACGCGGCCGGCGGCGTGCACGGACGCAAGATCGAATACCACGCCATCGACGACAAGGGCGACCCCGCCGCCGCGGCGGCCGCCGCTCGCGAAATCGTCGGCGGCGATCAGGCGGTCGCGCTGGTCGGTTCGTCCAGCCTCATCGAATGCCAGATCAACGCCAAGTACTACCAGCAGGAGAAGGTGCTCTCCATCTCCGGCATCGGCGTCGACCCGTCGTGCTTCACCAGCCCGAACATCGGCCCCGCCAACGTCGGGCCGTTCCACGACATGACGCTGACCCTGCTGTACGGCTCCGAAGTGCTGCACCTGCAAGACATGTGCGCGCTGCTGGAAATCGCCGGGAACACCCTGCCGTACTACCGCGCGGCCATCGACGAATGGTCGAAGATCACCGGCAAGAAACTGAAGTACGTCGACGCGACCGTTCCGTACAACGGTTCCGACTACACGCCCTACATCGTCAAGGCGCGCGCCGCCGGGTGCAAAGCCGTGACGGTCAACCCGGTCGAGCCGGACTCGATCGGCCAGCTGAAAGCCGCGCAGGCACAAGGGTGGAAAGACGTGACCTGGCTGCTGCTCACGAGTGTCTACAGTGAACAGTACGCGAAGGCGGTCTCCGAAGCCGGTGCCGGAGTTTACGTTCCCGCTGAGTTCTACCCCTTCACCGACCCGTCGAGCCCGCGCACCAAGGAGTGGCGGGATCTCATGACGCGCAACAACATTCCGCTGACCTCGTTCAGCCAGGGCGGTTACCTCGCGGCGAAGTACTTCCTGCGGGTGCTGAACGGCATGCGGGGCGAGATCACGCGGGAAACGGTGACGAAGGCGCTGCGCGAAATGAAACCGATCTCCGACCCGATGGTCGGCACGCCGTACGTGTTCGGCCCCGGGCAAACTCACCACGACAACACCGCGGGCTGGCCGGTGAAGCTCGCGACGGGCGCAAACCGGTGGCAGATCGCCGGTACCGACTGGCTGCGGATCCCGCGGCGCTAGCCCGATCTGACAGAGGAGACTGCAATGGTGCAGGGAGCGCTGGCCGGGCTGGCCGCCGGCGGGCTTTACGCGGTGCTGGCGGTGTGCCTGACGCTGATGTCGCGGCTGGTCCGGGTCGTCAACTTCGCCCAGGCGGCCACCGGCATGTTCGGCAGTTACGTCGGGGTGGCGTTGTCCGTCCACGGCGGACTGCCGGAATGGCTGGCAGTGGTGCTCGGCGTGCTGCTGGGCGGGGTGCTGAGCGTGCTGATCGGCTGGGTCGTCTCGACCTGGCTGGCCGAAGCGGGCACCGGCACTCGTTCGGCGGTCACGGTCGCGGTGCTGCTGCTGTTGATCTCGTTGTCGTTCATCTTGTTCGGCAACAAACCGCAGCCGTTCCAGGCGTTGCTCGCCGGTCCGGCCTTCACCGTCGGCGGCGTGGTGATCAGCCAGGTGACGGTCGTGACCGTGGCGCTGGCCGTGGTGATCGCCTTCGCCGCGCGGCTGATCCTCACCAAGACGCCCGTCGGCATCTCACTGCGCGCGTTGTCGGAACGCCCGACCACCGCTGAGCTGCTGGGCATCCCGGCGAAGCGGCTCAGTGCCGCGGTCTGGGGCGCGACCGGCCTGATCAGCACCGTCATCATCGTGATCGTCGCCCCGTCACAGTCCAACGACGCCACGTCGCTGGCCATGCTGGTCGTGCCCGCCGCCGCGGCGGCCCTGCTCGGCGGGTTCCGCCGGCTGGACCTCGCCGTCGTCGGCGGGCTGGTGCTCGGCATGCTGCAGGGCGCGCTCGCGCAGGTCGACCAGCTTTCGGTAGTGCGGAATTTCGTCCCGTTCCTGGCCATCGTCGGCCTGCTCGTGTGGTCTCAGCGCAAGGAGGTGTGGGATGCAGCTCGCTGACCGGGGCGCAGTGTCCCGCTTAGGAACCCCACTGGTCGTCGCGGTGGTCGCGGTGCTGGCCGGAATCGGCCTGACCGTCGGCCTCAACGGCTACTTCGCCTACCTCGGCGTGAGCGTCGTGGTGGCCGCGATCGCCCTTCTCGGCCTCGGCGTCGTCACCGGCAGCGCGGGCATGATCTCGTTGTGCCAGCTGACCTTCGGCGCGATCGGCGCGTGGGTCGTGTCCGCGCTGAATGTCGCGCACGCTCCCGGCGGATTCCTCTTCTGGCTGCTGCTGGGCGGTCTCGCGGCCGGCGTGGTCGGTGTCCTCATCGGACTCCCGGCACTGCGGCTGCGTGGCATCAACCTGGCGGTGGTGACGCTCGGCCTGGCCGCGGCCGCCGACGTGACCCTGGTGGAAATCCAGTTCCCCGGCACCACCGAAGGCGTTTCGGTGGACCGGCCGTCCTTGGTCGCCGACGACAACGCGTACTTCCTGCTCTGCGTCATCGTGCTGATCGTCTGCGCCTTGCTCGTGCATTTCCTCCGCCGCGGTCCGTGGGGCAGCAGCTGGGCCGCGGTGGCGTTCTCCGAACGCGGCACCGCCGCGGCCGGAGCGAGCGTCCGGATGGCCAAGCTGTCGGCCTTCGCGGTCAGCGCGACCCTGGGCGGCCTCAGCGGCGGACTGCTCACCGCGCAGGTCGGGTTCGCTTTCCCGACCAGCTTCGCCCCGCTGCAGTCCCTGGCGTTGTACGTGCTGGCGATCATGTCCGGGGCGCACCTCATCGACATGGCGATCTTCGGCGCGGTCCTCTGGGTCGCGGTGCCGGAGCTGCTGAAGCGCTGGGGAGTCCCGCAGGACTGGGGTTACGTGATCTTCGGCCTGCTGGGCATCCAGGCGCTGGCCGGGCGCGGCAACCTGGGCACCGCGATCCGCGAACTGTGGCGGCGCCGATCGCGGGCGAGCGCCGGGGTACAGATCACCACGCTGGACGAAGAACCTCCGCGCCTGCCGCCGGGCGAGCCGGTGCTGGTGGTCCGCGGCCTGAGTGTCGCTTTCGGACAGGTCACGGCACTGTCCGGAGTGGACTTGGCCGTTCCGAAGGGCGGCGTGCTGGGCGTCATCGGGCCGAACGGCGCCGGAAAGTCCACTTTGGTCGACGCGATCAGCGGTTTCCTGCCGCAGGCCGACGGAACCGTGGAACTGGCCGGCCGCCCGCTCACCGGCGACCCGACGCACCGGGCCCGTTCCGGGCTGCGCCGGACGTTCCAGCAGGACCGGGTCCCCTCCGGGCTGACCATCGAGGCGTACGTCCACTTCGTGGCCCGCCGTCGGCCGCCCGCCGCCGAGGTCGCCGCCGCGCTGGAGTTCTTCGGCTGCCCGCCGGCCGCGACGCCGCTGGACCGGGTCGACGTGGGCGCGCGCCGCCTGGTCGAAGTCGTCGGTCACCTGATGGCCCAGCCCCAGGTGCTGCTGCTCGACGAACCGGCCGCCGGGCTGCCGCACGAGGAACACGTCGCGTTCGGCGAACGGCTGCGGCAGGTCCCGGCCCGGTTCGGCGTCTCGGTGCTGATCATCGAACACGACCTGGACCTGGTCCGGTCGGTCTGCGACACCCTGACCGTGCTCGACTTCGGCGAGGTGCTGGCGAGCGGCCCGCAGGCGGAAGTGCTGGCGGATCCGGCGGTCCTGAAGGCCTACCTGGGCGAAACGGAGATGCTGTGAGCACGCTGCGGATCGAGAACCTGACCGTCACGCGCGGCGCCGGCCCGGTCATCGCCGATGTCGGCCTGACGCTGGAGGCCGGCAAGATCACCGCGTTGGTCGGGCCCAACGGCGCGGGCAAGACCAGCCTGCTGGAAGCGTTGTCCGGCGTGCTCCCCGCGGCGAACGGGACCATCCGCATCGGAGACGCGGACGTCACGAAACACTCGCGGGTAGCCAGAGCGCGGCTCGGACTGGCGCACGTAGAGCAAGGCCGCGCGGTCTTCGCGGGCTTGACAGTTCTGGAAAACCTGCGCCTGACCGCCAAATCCCCTGCTGGCGTGGAAGAAGTCCTCGCGCTCTTCCCGGAACTGGAGAAACGCAAGAACTCCCCGGCCGCGCTGTTGTCCGGCGGCGAGCAGCAAATGGTGGTGCTGGGCCGGGCGTTCGCGGCGAAACCCCAGTTCCTGCTGATCGACGAGATGTCCCTGGGCCTGGCGCCCGCGGTCTTCACCAGGCTTCTCCCGGCGGTCACCGAATTCGCCGCCGCGGGCGCGGCGATCCTCCTGGTGGAACAGTTCACCCACCTGGCGTTGAAGGTCTCGCAGGAAGCCGTGGTCGTCTCCTCCGGCAAGGTCACCTACGCCGGCGAGTCTCAGCACTTGCTGGACCATCCGGACACCTTGCACCAGGCGTACCTGGGCGCCGGTTGACCCGGGGCGCGGGCGTTCCGCGGTGGGACGCCCGCGCCCCGGCCGGTCAGCCTTCCCGGATGGTCATTTTGGCGATCCGGTCGCCGTCGACGGCGAAGACGAACTTCGACCGGCCGTTGGCGTGGTTGCTTCGCCAGTCCCCGACCACGGTGACCTCGTCGCCGGAGACCGTGACCTCCTCCGGGGTGAGGACGCCGCGCGAGCCGATGAACTCGACGTCGCTCCAGCCCTTGATCGCGGCGCGCCCGGCGAACGACCGTCCCCAGTCGTCGACGACGCCGGTTTCGGTGAACGCGTCCAGGAACGCGGCGTCGTCGTGCCGGTTCACCGCGTCGACGAACGACGCCACCGGTTCCGGAATCTCCACTTCGGACATTGCGCTTCCCTTGCTGTCGCGGTGAAAATCAGCGAGTGGTGTAGCCGCCGTTGGCGAAGATGGTCTGCCCGGTGATCCACCAGCCGGACGTCGCCAGGAACGACACGATCGGGGCGATGTCCTCGATCTTCGTCAGCTGCCCACCCATGGCCTGCGACTTGTGGAATTCCACCCGTTCCGGGGTCTCCTGGCCGTAGAAGAACGGCGTGTCCATCGGACCGGGCGCGACCGCGGTGACCGAGATCCCGCGCGGGGCGAATTCCTTGGCCGCGGCGCGGGTGAAGTGCTCGACCGGGCTCTTGCCGCCCGCGTAGGTCGAGTACCCGTCGGTGAACGCGGCGAGCAGGCTGGTCACGATCGTGACGATCTTGCCGCCGTCGGCGACGTTCTTGCCCGCTTCCTTGATGAAGAAGTACGCGGCCTTGGAGTTGATGTCGAACATCGAGTCGTATTCGTCCTCGGTCGTCTCGACGATCGGCTTGCGCAGCACCTTGCCCACCGTGTTGACGGCGACGTCGATCTTGCCGAGCGCGGCCTCGGCGTCCGCGAACAGCTTTTCCACGTTCGCCGGAACGGTCAGGTCGCCGGTGAGGACGGCCCCCTTGCCGCCCGCCGCCTCGACCGCGGCGAGCGTCTCCTCCGCCTGCGGGCGGGTCTGCTCGGAGTTGTAGTGGATCGCCACGTTCGCGCCGGCCTCGGCGGCCTGCCTGCTGATGAGCCCGCCCAGGTTCTTCGCGCCGGCGGCGACGAGGACGTTCTTGCCCTTGAGGGTGTGGTCGGTCATGCGGATCCCTCCATCTCTTTATCGCTGATATGCACCACTGTATCACTGCAACAGCGGTTACTATAGCGGTGTGACACAGATGGCGAACGCGGATACCCGGACCCGGCTCCTGGACGCCGCCGCCGAGCAGGTCGCCGCGACCCCGGGCGAGGACATCTCGCTGCGCGCGATCTGCGCACAGGCCGGGGTGAAAATGCCGACGCTGTACCACTTCTTCGGCAGCAAACAGGGCCTGCTGGACGCGGTCGTCGAGCGCGGCTTCGACCTGTACCTGGCGGAAAAAGGCGCGCGCGAGCCGTCCGGCGACCCGATCCAGGACCTGCGCGACGGCTGGGACGCCCACGTCGCGTTCGGGATCGCGAACCCCGGCTTCTACACGCTGATGTACGGCCAGGTCCGCCCCGGACACGCGCCCGAGGCGCAGGAACGCCCCAGCGCGATGCTGCGCGCCCTGACGCAAGCCGCCGCCGACCAGGGCCGCCTGACCGTCCCGCCGGACCAGGCGGCGGCGCACATCCTGGTCGCCAACATCGGCGTCACGCTGCGGCAGATTATCCTCGCGAAGGAGGATCGCGCCCTGTCGGTGGCGGTGCGCGAAGGCGCGATCGCCGCGATCACCGGCACCGCGGCGACGGACAACCGGCACGCGGAGATCCACCGGGTCTTGGAGTACGCGGCGGCGAACCCGGAGATCCTGGGTGTCGCGGAGACGCAGCTGCTGACGAAATGGCTCAGGGCTCTGGGGGAATCAGCCTGACGCGGCCACCGGACGATCTCGCCGGACCAGGCAGGCCACGCGCCGCCGCACCGCGAGCACCGGCATCGCACCACGCCAAATCCTCACCGCGACGGCCACGCACGCGACCGCGAAACCGAATTCCCCGCCCTGCGGAACCTCCACTGCCCACCAATCGGCTCCGCACCCTCGCGGAATCAAGCTGACGCGGCAACCGCGCGGCCACCCACTGCGGAACCCCTATCGCCCGGCACCGCACCCTCGCGGAATCACCCTGCCGCGACCACCGGACGATCGATCCGGCAGGGAAACGGGTCTCCCTCGGGCGAGTCCGCGGCGAAGACCGGCGTCGTGCCCGCCATGCTGACGTATCCGTTGATACTGCACCGGATCGCGAACCCGTACCCGTCGGAAGTGCGCGCATAACCGGCCGAGGGCGGATTCGCGCGGAACTCCGTCGCCCATCCCCGGGCGCGCCACGAGCGCATCGTCAGGTCGAGGTACTGGCCGGACGTCTCGGCGGTGGCCCCGAGCACCCAGTAAGCGATGTCGAAGAAGCGCCGGGTTTCGTCGCGGCCGTAGTCGTCAGCCAAGGTGAGCCCGCTGTGGAACACCGCGTTGGGCAGGTCCGGATGCCGCAGCACCAGGGCCGATCCGGACGGAAGCGCCCGGAGGGTTTCGGTGAAGTGGCTCAGCAATCGCGCTCGGACGACGGCTTGCGTCGTCACGTCGGCTGACCGGCGGCGGGGAGGCGGCCCGCCGCCGCGCGGAGGACTTCGGCGGCGGCGTCGCGCACGTCGTCCAGCACTCCGGTGGCCCACTGCTGCACGTCGGCGTCCTTGAACTGCGTGTCCACCACTCCGGTGAGCACGGTGGCGGCCCGGGCCATCGCGGCGGCCAGCGTGCCGGCGGCGTCGGCCACCTTGTCGACCCAGTCGTCGCCGTAGGAGTCGGACACGATCGCGACCGGCACCCGTTCGACGTGATAGAAGGTCGTGCTGGCGTCGCGCGCCGCGGCGAAAAGCGCGAGCACCCGGTCGGCGAGCGCCTCGCGGACGCGCGCGACCGGGTGCCGCGGATAGCTCATCGCCTCGCGGCCGAGCAGGACTTCGACTTCCCGGGCGATCGCGACGGCCTGGTCCGCGAACCGCTGATTGACCGTCGCGGTCTTCGCCGCCCAGTCCCCCTCGAACGTCATCCGGCCATTATCGGCCTACATTCCGGCCCGCTCAAAGGCCAAGGTGGGCAAGTCGACCGCGTGCGCCCCGCCGTCCGCGACCAGCACGGCGCCGGTGATGTACGAAGACTCGGAAGACCCGAGGAACCGCACGATAGAAGCGATTTCCTCCGGCTCGGCCGGACGGCGCAACGGCACCTCGGCGGTCACCCGCCGGTACCCCTCGTCGTGCCCTCCGTCGAACCCGGCCGCCTCGGCGAACTGCTCCATCTCCCCGTCCGCCATCGGCGTGCGCACCCATCCCGGGCACACCGCGTTGGCCCGGACCCCGCGCGGCCCGTAATCCCGCGCGATGGACCGGGTCAAGCCGATCAACGCGTGCTTGGCCACCGTGTAGCCCGCGACATTGGGCCCGGCGAACAACCCGGCCAGCGAAGAAACGATGACGACCTGCCCGCCGCTCTCCACCAGCGAAGGCAACGCGGCCCGGCAGAACACGAACGCACTGGACAAATTGGACCGGAGCGCGATCTCCCATTCCTCGTCCCCGGTGTCCACCACCGAAGACAGCCCGTGCCCCCCGGCGTTGGCGACGATCACGTCCAGCCGCCCGAATTTCCCGAGGATCTCGGAGATCGCCGCCTCGGCGTCCTCCCGCACGCTGGCGTCGCCGGCGATCACGTGCGCGCCGGTCTCCGCCGCGACCTTCTCCAGCGGCTCCCGCCGCCGCCCCAACACCACGACCTGGGCGCCTTCGCTGGCGTACCGCCGGGCGACCGCGGCCCCGATGCCCGTCCCTCCGCCGGTAATCGCCACGACCCGCGTGTCTGCCATCGTCATTTCTCCCTTTCAAGCCGGAAATCCAGACCGAGCCGAATAGCCGAAGTCGGCGAGCAAGGCCTGGCCGTTCACCGTCCGCGCCCGCGCGGAAGCCAGATACAGCACCTGCTGGGCGACGTCTTCGGCCGCCTGCACCGGAAAGCCCGGTTCGTCCAGCAGGTCTCCCAAATCCCCGCGCGCCATCGGCGTATCGACGACCGACGGGCACACGCAGTTCACCCGGACGCCGTCGAATTCGACCGACAGCGCCCGCGTCAACGACACCACCGCGCCCTTCGACGCGCAGTAGGGCACCATCCCGGGCGCGCAGACGAAGGCCGAATCGCTCGCGAGGAAGACGATCGAACTCCCGTCTCCCAGCCACGGCCGGGCGTGCTTCGCCACGAGGAACTGCCCCAGCACGTTCACCGACAGGACCGCGGTGAAGTCCTCCGCGCTGGTCTCCGCGAGCGGCCGGCCGACCGGCCCGGATATCCCGGCGCAGCCGACTACCGCGTCAAGCCCGCCGAAGGATTCCGCCACGAGCCGCACGGCCGCGGCGACCTGCCCTTCGTCGGTGATGTCCGCTCGCGCCGCGACGACGTCCCCGGCCAGCGACGGCGGACGGACCCGGTCGACCACGCCGACCCGCGCGCCCTCCTCCAGGAACGCCCGCGCGCAGGCCAGTCCGATCCCGGACGCGGCGCCGGTGATCAGCACGGCCTTTCCGGCGAGGTCGAGTCGCATTCGGCAATCCTGCAGCAACCGCGCCGCCGCGGTTTGGCAACGAGTGCATCCTTGTTGTCAGCGACCGCACGACCCCCGGAGTGTGGCTACCGCTGCCCCCGGGCGACCGCGAACACTGCGGCGAGGAGCGCGAAGGGACACCATGAGCAACGCACACCCGCACCCCCTTGACCCGCTGACCGCCGACGAGCTCGCCGCCGGCCGGGCCGTGCTGGAGGCACAGGGGCTGATCACCGAGACGACCCGGTTTCCGCAGGTCCTTCCGGTAGAGCCGGACAAGGCCGCCGTACTGGCCGGCACCGCGACCGACCGCCGCATCCAGTTCACCCTGCTCGACACCGCGACCGGCGAATCGGCCGACGCGGTCGTCTCGGTGACCGCGGGCGAGCTGGTCAGCCACGAGAAGTGCGGCGAGGGCCAGCCGCCGTATCTCTTCGAGGAGTACGACCTGGCCGAGGCCATTACGAAGGCCTCCCCGGAGTGGCAGGCGGCCATGCGCCGGCGCGGCCTCGGCGACCGCATCGAGCACGCCTTCTGCGCCCCGCTCGCCCCCGGCTACTTCGGCCGCGAGGACGAGACCGGCCGGGTCATCCGTTCGCTCACCTTCCTGCGCGAGGACAGCACCGACAGCCCCTGGGCGCATCCGGTCGAGGGCCTGGTCGCGCACCTCAACCTCACCGAGCAACGCGTCCTGCGCGTCGAGGACGAGGGCGACACCCCGGTCCCGGAGGATTCCGGCCGCTACGGCCACCACCCCGCGCGCACCACGCTCAAGCCGATCGAGATCACCCAGCCGGAAGGCCCGAGCTTCCAGGTAGACGGCTCGCTGGTGACGTGGGAGGGCTGGCAGCTGCGCGTCGGGTTCAACGCACGCGAAGGCCTGACCCTGCACCAGCTGGCTTTCCAGGACCGCTCGGTGCTGTATCGCGCGTCGGTGCCGGAGATGGTCGTGCCCTACGGGGACACGTCAATCGGCCGGTTCTGGATCAGCTACTTCGACGCGGGCGAATACCTGCTCGGCAAGAACGGCAACAGCCTGCGCCTGGGCTGCGACTGCCTCGGCGTGATCCACTACTTCGACGCCTTCGTCGCCGACGACCACGGCCGGCCGGTGCGCGTGCCCAACGCGATCTGCATGCACGAGGAGGACTACGGGATCCTCTGGAAGCACACCGATCTCGACGGCAAGGCCGAGGTCCGCCGTTCGCGCCGGCTGGTGATCTCGTCGATCTCCACCATCGGCAACTACGACTACGGTTTCTTCTGGTATCTCTACCTCGACGGCACCATCGAATGCGAAGCCAAGGCGACCGGCATCGTCTTCTCCGGCGCGGGCGAGCCCGGGTCCGCGCATCCGCACGCGTCCGAGATCGCGCCCGGCCTGTTCGCGCCGGTGCACCAGCACCTGTTCTGCGCCCGGCTCGACTTCGCCGTCGACGGCCAGCGCAATTCGGTGTACGAAGTGGACGCGGTCGGCATTCCGATCGGGGAAGAAAACCCGTATGGCAACGCCTTCACCTGGAAGGCCACCGAACTGCGCACCGAGCAGGAAGCGAAGCGGCACGCGAACCCGGCGACCGCGCGGGTGTGGGAGGTCCGCAGCACCGAGCACACCAACCGGCTGGGCGCGCCAACCGCCTACCAGCTCGTGCCGCGGCCGTCCGCGACCCTGATGGCGCAACCGGAATCGTCGGTCTACCAGCGCGCGACGTTCGCCACGAACCACCTGTGGGTCACGCCGTACGCGCCCGGCGAACGCTTCCCGGCGGGCGACCGCCCGAACGCGCACCCGGGCGGGGCCGGCCTGCCCGCGTGGACGGCGGCCGACCGCTCCGTCCGCCACACCGACATCGTGCTGTGGCACGTCTTCGGCCCGACGCACATCCCGCGTCCGGAGGACTGGCCGGTCATGCCGGTCGACTACTCCGGATTCATGGTGCGCCCCTACGGGTTCTGCGACCGGAACCCAGCACTCGACCTGCCCTCGGCCGCTCACGGCCACTGCGAACACTGAGGAAGGCCCATGCCCGCGACCAATCTGTCCGACACCTCCACCTGGCTCCCGCTCGACGGTCTCGCTCCCGGCTTCGACGCGAACAAAGCGGCCACTGTGGACGATCTCGACAACCAATCGTTCACTGTGGACTGTGCCGACGGCGGCACGTTCTCGATCAGCTTCTCCGGCGGCCGCGCGTCCTGGAAAGAAGACGGCACCGCCGGCGAGGCCGCTTCCGAGACGTTCCTGGTGGACGCCGGACTGTTCTACGTGCAGTTCCACCCGGGCGCGGAGACCTCGTACAGCCTGTTGCTGGACGTGCGGCAAGGCCGCGCGCTGGTCATCACCAGCACCATCGGAGACGGACTTCCCCGGGTGACGCAACGGTTCCGGCCAGGAACGATCCAGGGCCGCGAGGCGCACGGCGAGGAAATCGCGCCCAACACGGCGTTGATCGGCCGTCGCGTGCAGTGGGTCTACAGCGAAGAGCACGCGTACGAGCACGTTTACCTCACTCCGCACTGGTACACCTGGCAGTGCCTGTCCGGGCCGGAGCGCGGCCTCGCCGACACCGACGAGAACTCGGTCTACCAGATCCGGCCTGGCATCTACGTGTTCGCCTGGCGCGAGAAGGTCATCCCGTGCGCGTCGGTGACCGTGGCCGACCACCGGAACGTGCGGGAACTGCGGTCGCACGGCTCGCTGTTCGGACTCGCCGAGGACGGCAAGACGCCGACGCACTTCACCTTCGGCGCGTATGGACGCTTGCTCAGCAACACCGTCTATTCGCCGGACTACGACCCCGCTGGACACTGACCCGTGGCGGCTGAACTGCTCCTCACCAATGCCATTGTGTACACAGTGGACGAAGACCGGCCGTGGGCGACCTCGCTCGCGGTGGAAAACGGGCGGATCACCACCGCCGAAGCCGGTCCGGACACCGAGGTCGTCGATCTCGGCGGCGCGTTCGTGCTGCCGGGTTTCGTGGACGTGCACAGCCACCACGCCCTGGCTGGACGTGAACTTTTCGAGCTGCGCCTGAAAAGCGGCTCGAGTCTCGAGGAAATCCTCGCCGCGGTCAAAGAATGGTCCGCTGGGCTCGGCCCGGACGAATGGGTCGTCGGCGGAGCCTGGCCGTCCACTTTGGCCCCGGAACTCGGCCACGACTCCGTCCGGCGCGCGCTGGACGAGGCGGCGGGCGGCCGTCCGGTGGTGCTGATCGAGGACAGCAGGCACAACCGGTGGGCGAGCAGCCGGGCACTGGAGCTGGCCGGGATCACCGAGTCCACTCCGGACCCGGCGGGCGGGACGATCCACCGCGACCCGGCCAGCGGCGCGCCGACCGGGTTGCTGATCGAGACCGCGGGACTCGCGGTGGAACGGGCGATGCGGGACACGCGCACGCTCACCGCCGAACAGCACGCCGAAGCTTCGCGGCGAGCGATCGAAATCCTGCACTCGTACGGCATCACGGCGTTCCAGGACGCCGGGGCCACTTTGGACATCCTCGCCGCGCTGAAGACGCTGGACGACGCTGGCGAACTGACCGCGTGGGTCGTGTCGTCGATGCTGGTTAACGACCCGATCTTCGGCGCGGACCCGATCGGCCGACCGCTGCTCGACCGCGCCGCGGCGTACCGCAGCGAGCACCACCGGCCGGACTTCGTGAAGATCTTCCTCGACGGCACCCCGCCCGCGCACACCGCGGCGTTCTTGGAGCCGTACCTGAATCACGAGTGCTTCTGCGGCGACACCACGATGCCGCCGGAGGAACTCGCGGGATGGCTGGACGTCGCGGTCTCGGCCGGTCTTTCGGCGAAGATCCACTGCGCGGGCGACGCGGCCGTCCGAGCCACTTTGGACGCCGCGGCCGCCCTGCGCGCCCGTGGCGACTCCACGACGAAAATCCAGGTGGCGCACGGACAGTTCATCCACCCGGACGACCTGGAGCGGTTCGCGACGCTGAACGTGTCGGCGGACATCTCGCCGTTCCTGTGGGTGCCCGGAGTGATCCCGGACGCCATCGCGCAGGTGATTCCGGCCGAACGCGCGTCGCGCATGCAGCCGAACCGGACGCTGCTGGACACCGGCGCACTCGTCGCCGGAGGTTCGGACTGGCCGGTGAGCGAATCCCCGAACGCCTGGGAGGGCATCGAGGGCTTGATCACCCGGCAGGACCCGCACGGCAAGCACCCTGGGAGCCTGTGGCCGGAACAGGCGATCACGCTGGCCGAGGCGATCCAGGTGTTCACGCTGAACTCGGCGCGAGCGTGCGGACTGGACGACGTGACGGGTTCCCTGACACCGGGGAAGTCGGCGGATTTCGTGGTGCTGGACCAGGACCCGTTCCAGACCCCGGCGAACGAACTGGCGGGGATCACGGTGCGGGAGACGTGGTTCGGCGGCAAGCGGGTTTTCGCGCGGGATTGAAAGTCGTGGGTGGCGCGTGCCGGCTCTCACCGGCATCGCCACCCACGACCCCTGCGGCGCGTGCGAGACTTTTCCCCAACTCGCGCGTGCTGTGGACAACCCGGCTGACGGGACCGGGGATGTCGGTGGGGGCGGATAGACTGGGCAAGGGCCGTCCCCCAGAGGAGGGCGGGGGTTTGCGCGGCGGGGGTTCGCGCGGCGGGGGTTCGCGCCACCCGAGTTCGCGCCACCCAGGTTCGCGCGGCCGGGTTTGCGCCACCCGAGTTCGCGCCACCCAGGTTCGCGCCACCCGAGTTCGCGCCACCCAGGTTCGCGCCACCCGAGTTCGCGCCACCCGAGTTCGCGCAGCCTGGGTTCAAGCAGCCGGGCATGGGCAAGGACCACGAATCCGCGACAGCGCGGCCGCGCCGCAGCAGCACAGCGGCCAATCGGCCCGCCGACGAAGCCCGTCCAGAACCGCTGTCCGCTGCGACCGTCCACCGCCGAGGCTTGCATGCGTGGCGATCGCAGTGAAAACCGCGATCGCCACGACTCCCCTACGCGAGCAGGAACTCCGCCACCCGCTCCCCCATCAGCACCGCGGGCGCGTTCGTGTTCCCGCTGATCACCCGCGGCAGCACCGAGGCGTCCGCGACCCGCAGGCCGGACACCCCGCGCACCGCGAGCGTCGGGTCCGTCACCGCCAGCTCGTCCGTTCCCATCCGGCAGGTGCCGACCTGGTGGTGGTACGTGATCGCGGTGCGCCGCACGTACTCTCGCACGTCCGCCGGTCCCGGGTACAGCTCTCGCGCACCCCACTCCTCGGCCAACGCCGAAGCGCGGCCGATCAACCGGCATTGCTCCACCGACGCCACCAGGCTCTCGAAGTCCGCCGGGTGGGCGAGCGCGGCCAGGTCGATCAGCGGCATCGCGGCCGGGTCTGTGCTGCGCAACCGCAGCGTTCCCCGGCTCCGCGGCGTGATCATGCCCGCCATCAGCGAAAACCCGGTCGGCGGCCCGGTCATCCACGGCTCGTACATCGGCACGCTGAAGTGAATCGGCTGAGTGTCCGGCACCGCCAGGCCCGGGCGGCTGCGCCAGAACAGGTGCGTCTGCGTCACCGAAAGCCCAGTCTGCGGCGGCGCGACCTCGCGCCGGTCGGTGGCGAAGATGACCGGCGACAGCAAGTGGTCGTGCAGGTTCTCGCCGACGCCCGGCAGGTCCGCGACGACCTCCACGCCCAGCGCGGCGACGTCGGCGGCCGGGCCGATTCCGCTGCGCAGCAGGATCGCCGGGGACGCCAGCGCACCGGCCGCGAGCACGACCTGGTCGGCGAACAACGGCTGCACGTCGCCGTCGATTTCCGCCAGCACGCCGATGCAGCGGTCGCCGTCGAAGAGCACGCGGTGCACCAGCGCGCCAGTGTGCACGGTCATCTGGTCGGCGACCGGCTGTGCGTAGCAGAGCCAGGTGTTGCGTCGCCGCCCGCCGGTCATGGTGACCTGCTGCACGGAGATGCCGTCGAGGGTGCCGCTGTGGTAATTGTCGTTGAACGGCAACCCGATCTCCTGTGCGGCATCCACAATGGACTGCTGGATCGGCTGCAGCGGATCGTGCTGTTCCAGGTCGAGCAGGTCGCGTTCGATCCGTTCGTAGACCGGCCGCACGTCGTCCCAGGTCCAGCCGGGCAGACCCCAGCCGTCGTAGTCCGCCGCCGCGCCGCGGACCCAGATCATCGCGTTCAGCGCGTGCGAGCCGCCGAGCACCTTGCCGCGCGGCAGGTGCAGCCTGCGGTTCCCGGCGTGCGGCTGCGGCACCGTGTAGTAGTCCCAGTCCTCCGCGGCGTGCCACAGTTCCGCCGCGCGCGACGGGTCGTGGATCGCCGCGTTCGTGTCCGGCCCGCCCGCTTCCAGCAGCGTCACCTTCGCCCCCGCGTCGACCAGCCGCCGGCACACCACCGAGCCCGCCGAACCCGCACCTACCACGATCACGTCCATGCCCTGATCCTGACCGCTTCCCCGGCCAGGCCCGGGATTGTCTTCACTCGCCGACAACGGGCGTGCCCTCGCGGACAAGACCGCCCGCACCCCGCGCGCCGATACTCGGATGCGACCAGAAGCTTGCGACGAGGGAGCGCCATGCCGACACGCCTGTTCATCGACGGTCAGTGGACCGAGGCCGGTGGGGAGCCCATCCCGACGCGCGATCCGGCCACCGGCACGGTTCTCGAAGACGTCGGGACGGCGACACAGGCCGACGTCGACGCCGCGGTCGCCGCCGCGCGCCGCGCGCTGACCTCGCCGGAGTGGGCCGGGCTCGCCCCCGCGCAGCGGGCGAAACTGCTGTTCCGCCTCGCGGATCTCGTCGAGGAGCACCACGAGGAACTCGCCGCTCTCGAAACCCGCGACCAGGGCCAGCCGATCGGCATCTCCCGCCAGGTCAGCGTCACCGGCGCGGCCGAGCACCTGCGGTATTTCGCCGGCTGGGTCACGAAAATCCAGGGCACCACGAACCCGGTTTCGTTCCCGGACACCCTGCATTACACGCGCCGCGAGCCGGTCGGGGTGAACGCGCTGATCACGCCGTGGAACTTCCCGCTGATGATCCTCGTGTGGAAGCTCGCGCCCGCGCTCGCCACCGGCAACACCGTGGTGATCAAGCCGAGCGAAGTCACCCCGCTCACCAGCATCCGGCTGGTTCAGCTGACCGAGCAGGCCGGTATCCCAGCTGGCGTGGTCAACCTGGTGACCGGCGACGGCCCGGTGGGCGCGATGCTCAGCTCGCACCACGACGTCGACCACGTCTCCTACACCGGCTCCACCGCGGTCGGGAAGCTGATCACCGCGGCGAGCGCGGAGTCCAACCTCAAGCGGCTGACGCTCGAACTCGGCGGCAAGGCCCCGAGCATCATCGCCGCGGACGCCGATCTGGACGCCGCCGTCGCGGGCAACCTCGCGGGCGCGACGCTGAACACCGGGCAGGTCTGCGCGGCGTACACGCGGTTCTACGTCGACCGCAAACGCGAGCAGGAGTTCGTGGAGAAAATGGCCGCCGGGCTCGACGGACTGCGGGTAGGCCCCGGTCTGGACGAGACGACCCAGGTCGGCCCGCTCGTGTCGGACAAACACCGCAAGCACGTGGCGAACCTCGTGGCCGCCGGCCGTTCCGAGGGCGCGGACCTGGTCACCGGCGGCTCGGAAGTCGACCGCGACGGCTACTTCTACCAGCCGACGCTGTTCGCGGGCGTCACCGACACCATGACGATCATGCGCGAGGAAATCTTCGGCCCGGTGCTCGCGGTGACGCCGTACGACGACCCGGACGAGCTGGTCGCGCGCGCGAACGACACCCAGTACGGGCTCGCCGCGACCGTGTGGACTCGCGACATCCGCACCGCGCAACGCTATGCGGACGGAATCCGGGCGGGCGCGGTGTTCGTGAACATGCCGCCGATCCCGGACATGGCCGCTCCGTGGGGCGGGTACAAGGCGTCGGGCTGGGGCCGCGAGATGGGTCCGTGGGCGCTGGACGCCTACACCGAAACGAAGGCGGTTTGGCTGCACTACGGCTACTGAACGCTCCCGGGGCCCGGCAGTCCATTGCGGACTGCCGGGCTCCGGTCCCGTTCGACCCCGTCCATCTGGTGCGGCGGGTTGTCGCCGAAGCAGGCCGCCGTGCCGCACCGGCTCGGTCCGGACCTGGGAAAGCCGCCCGGTCACTCGGCGCGACGGGTCGCCCTCCCCGAATGGACGTACCGCGCACGACCGGAGCCGTCGTCGCCGAGGAACACCAGCGGCAGATGGATTCCGGCCTGCGCCTCGCGAAGGATCAACGTGTCGCCCTCGAGCAAGACCAGTTCCGATTTGCTGGCGGCGCTCAGTTCCGCCGCTGTCCCTTTAGGACGTTGCTCCAGCCAGACCCGGCCGTCGTCGTCTTGGGAAACCACGAGATCGGCGACCGTGCTGGCGTACGTGCCGAGATACCGGTCCGCGGCGAACGGCTGCGGTTCGGCAGGCGGACGCGGCGGCAGCGACACCTCGACGCCCCCGAATTCCTTGAGCAGCGCGGGAACGAGGTCGGCGTAGAGGCTCATCGCGTCGCCGCCGTTGGTCAGCAACGCCACCACGAGATCGCGTTCCGGCGCCAGCCGCAAGAACGCCGATTGGCCGATGGTGTTGCCGTCGTGGCCGTAAACCTGCCCGGTCGGGGTGTCGAACAGCTCCCAGCCGAGGCCCCACGCGTCGCCCATGATGCCCAGCGGCGGAAGGCTGATCTGCCGCCGCACCATGGCCGCGGCGCTTTCCGCGCTCAGCACTCCGGCCCCGCCCGCGAGGTGCATACGGCCGAAGGCGACCAAATCCGCCGCGGACATCGCTAGCGACGACCCGGCCGGGCCGTTGGACCGCAGCATCGACCAGAACGGCGCGGGCACGAGGTCCGCGCCTGGTTCGGGTTCGAGGTGCCCGATCGCGGCGCGGAAACGGAGGGCGTCGAGGGCGTTCGGGCAAAACTGCCGCAGCCCGAGCGGTGCGGCGAGGTATTCGCGAAGGCAGTCCTCGTAATGCTTGCCGCGCAGCACTTCCACCAGCCGTCCGAGGACGACGTACCCGGCGTTGTTGTAGGAGAACAACTCTCCGGGCGGGAAGAGCTGGGCGACGCCGTCGAGGGTCGCGACGAACTTCTCCACCGCGTCGTCGCCGGGGCCGGTGTCGGTGAAGAGGTCGCCCTCGAACCCGGCGGTGTGGCTGAGCAGCTGGCGCACGGTGATGGCCGCCTCGCCCAGTTTGAGGTCGGGGAGGTACTTCCGGATCGGGGCGTCGAGATCGACCCGGCCCTCGTCCACGAGCTGCAGGACGAGGGTGGCGGTCCACACTTTGGCGATCGAGCCGATTTGGAATACCGAATCGGCGGTGGTGGTGACGCCGGTGCCGAGGTTCAGCACCCCGGCGGCCGCGGTGGCGGTGTCCTCGCCGACCGCGACCGCGAGCACGGCGGCGGGGACCCGGTGGTGTTCCAGCAGTGCGGGAAGATCGTGCTCCAGCCGCCTGCGGAGAGCGTCGAGCTTGTCCATCCCGGGAAGGTAGCGCCGCGCCGGGACCGAAAGTTCGTCGCGGCCTACGGAAAATTCCGCGGCCGGCTGGAGCACCGGACGAACTCCTCAGACGAGCACCTCGCCGTCCCGCGCCACCACCCGGCCGCCCGCGAGCACCAGCGAGCGCGCCGGCGCCCGCGTCAACGCGTCCGGCACGTTCTCCGCCGCCACCAGCACCACGTCCGCCCGGCATCCCGGTGCCAGGTCATGCCGCTCCCGGGCCACGAACGACGCCGCCCGCCGCGTCGCCAGCTCCACCGCCGCCGTCAGGTCCTCGTCCTTCCGCAGCCCGTGCAACCGGGCGAAACCGAGCGCGATCCGCAGGAGGTCGCCGTCGCCGTAAGGGGACCACAGGTCGCGGATCCCGTCCGTGCCGAGGCCGACCGGCACCTCGCGTGCGGACAGCTCGGGCCACGGCAGCGGAGCCGTCCGCACCGGGGCGACGGTCGCCAGCGAGATGCCCGCTTCGGCGATCCGGTCGAGCAGCGCCGCCTGCCGTGCCGGAGGGACCTCGCCGAGCGCGAAGCCGTGCGACACGGTGACTTTGCCCTGCAGCCCGGCGCGCACGGTCCGGTCCGCGATCAGCTCGTACTGGAACGCGCCCAGCTCGCCGCCGTCGTGCAGGTGGATGTCGAGGCCCACGCCGCGCCGCTCGGCGATGTCGAACAACCCGTCGAGCTGGCCGACCGGGTCCCGGTCGATGCCCGCCGGGTCGAGTCCGCCGATCCAGTTCGCGCCCTCCGCCGCGGCTTCGTCGAGGAGTTTCAGCACCCCCGGTCGCCGCAGCACGCCGTCCTGCGGGAAGGCGACGATCTCGACCTCCACCGCGCCGCCCAGCCGTTCCGCGGCTTCCCGCACGATGTCGATGCCACTCAGGCCAAGGCCCAGGTCGACGTCCACGTGGCTGCGCGCCGCGGTGGTGCCGTGCCGCAGGAATTCGCGCAGCACCGTCTCCGCGGTCTCGACGCTCGGGATGCCCAGCGCGTCCCGCTCGGCGCGCTCGTGCGCGATGCGGCCCTCGGTGGTCGCGACGCCGCCGTAGGACACCCACGGCTTGCCCCACCAGCTCTTGTCGACGTGCGCGTGCGAATTGACGAATCCGGGCAGCGCGAGCAGGCCCGCGCCGTCGATCCGCTCGCCCTCGACCGGGGCGGAACCCGCGGGCCGGACGTCGGAGATGCGGTCGCCGTCGAGGACGAGGTCAGCCGGGTCGCCGCCCCACGGGCGCACACCGGTCACAGTGAGAGAAGCCATGTCAATGGTATACCAAATTACCCCGCAGACGATCCCGCGAGCCTGGCCCTGACACTCCCAGGACCGAGGGGTACTGGCCGCGCCGCGCCGCCGGCCGCACCATGGACGGCAGCCGCGACGGCACCGGCGCGGCGACGAAAGAAGGGCGGAACATTGACCGACAACTCCCCCGGCGGGACGTACCCGTTGGCCGGGCGCACCGTCGCCCGCCTGGGATACGGCGCGATGCAGCTGGCCGGCCCCGGCGTCTTCGGGCCGCCGAACGACCGCGACGAGGCGATCGCGGTCCTGCGCACGGCCGTCGAGCTGGGCGTGAACCACATCGACACCGCCGACTTCTACGGTCCGTACGTGACGAACGAGCTGCTCCGCGAAGCGCTCGCGCCCTACGACGGGCTGCAGATCGTCACCAAGGTCGGCGCGGTGCGCGACGACCAGGGCGGCTGGATCCACGAGCGTTCCCCCGAGCAGCTGCGCCAACAGGTGGAATCGAACCTGCGCAACCTCGGCGTCGAGGCGCTCGACGTGGTGAACCTGCGCGTCGGCGGCGGACCGGACGGACACTCGCCGGTGCCGGGCTCGCTGGCCGAACCGTTCGGCGCGCTCGCCGAACTGCGCCAGGAAGGCAAGATCAAGGAGCTCGGCGTGAGCGTGGTCGACGCCGAGCAGGTGGCCGAGGCGCAGTCGATCGCGCCGGTGGTCACCGTGCAGAACTGGTACAACGTGGCGCACCGCGGCGACGAGAAGCTGATCGAATCCCTTGCCGGGCAAGGAATTTCCTACGTCCCGTTCTGGCCGCTCGGCGGGTTCAGCCCGCTGCAGTCCTCGACGCTGGACGACGTCGCCGCCCGGCTCGGCGCCAGCCCGAAGGCGGTCGCGCTGGCCTGGCTGCTGCACCAGTCGCCGAACATCCTGCTGATCCCCGGCACGTCGTCGGTCGCGCATCTGCGGGAGAACGTGGCGGCGGCCGATCTGGAACTGCCCGCGGACGCGCTGGCCGAATTGGACACCATCGCCGGATGACGGCGGACCGGGGTGCGGACCGTCCGGCGCGCGGCCGGTCCGCACCCCGCCGCACCACGGAAAACCCGGCGAGAGTTTCCGGTGAACAGCGCGCGAATTCCGTTGTTCCGATTAACCGACTAACGACGGTGCAGCGAAAGTCCCGGCGCGATTAGCGTGAGCGGCGGCAGTTCCCGCCACGCTAAGGAGAAAAACGCGCCGATGAACGTCAAAAGCGCCTGCGCCGCGATTCTCGCCGTCGCCGGGCTGATCGCCGCCCCGGCCACCGCGTCGGCCTCGGCGTCCGAGTTGCCCAGCTACGACCAATGGCAGGCCGACGTGCGCGAAGCCGTCGACCCGGCCATTCCGTGGCTGACCGACCGGGTCGCCCGCGGCGGGTCCGGGCTGGCGATCGTGCTGGACATCGACAACACCTCGCTGGAAACCGAATACCACCCCGGCGAACCGAACCGGCCGGTGCTCGCGGTCGCCCAATGGGCAAGCCAGCACCACGTGTCCGTCCTTTTCGTGACGGCGCGCACCAGTTCCTCCTCCGCGCGCATCCAGCTGAGCAACGCGGGCTACCCGATCGACGCGATCTGCACCCGCAAATCCGGCGAGGGCACCGCGGCGGGCAAGCAGCGCTGCCGCGCGGACCTGACCGAGCAGGGCTACACGATCACGGCGAACATCGGCAACCGGTCCACCGATCTCGAAGGCGGGGACTACGAAAAGGGCTTCAAACTGCCCGACTACGACGGCCAGCTTTCCTGACTCGTGAGCGGCGTCGCCGGTTCTCGACGGCGACGCCGCTCACGAGTTCAGCCATTCCGTCAGCCCGATTTTCCCCCGCCCCGCCCCTTCTGCGGGCACCAGGCTTTCCTTGCCCAGCACCGCCCCGAAGTACTTCGCCTCCGGATCGGTCACCACCTCGCGCGGGTCTTCCCGCGCGGTCAGCACCCGCCGGATCCACTCGTCCATCGGCAGCACCTCCGGCCCGCCGATCTCGACGATCCCGCCGACCGGCGGCTCGCCCGCGGCCCGCGCGACCGCCACCGCGACATCCTCCGCCGCGATCGGCTGCGCGCCGCCGTCGGAAAGCCGCACCACGCCGTCGACCGTCGACGTGTCCGCGATCGCGTCCGCGAACTCCAGGAACTGCGTCGCCCGCACGATCGTGTAGGGCAGGCCGCTCGCCTGGATCAGCTTCTCCTGCGCGACCTTCGCCCGCAGGTACCCGGAATCCGGCAGCTCGTCGGCGCCCACGACGGACAGCGCGACGAACTGCCGCACCCCGGCTTCGCGCGCCGCCCGCACCAGATTCCCGGTGGAGCGCTGGAAGAAGTCCATGACGTCGTCGTCCGCGAACGACGGCGAATTCGACACGTCCACCAGCACGTCGACGCCTCGCAGCACCTCGGACAGCCCTTCACCGGTCAGGGCGTTCACGCCGGTGCTCGGCGCGGCCGCCACCGCCTCGTGCCCGTCGAGCAGGCGCACGACCTGCGAACCGATCCGCCCGGTTCCGCCGATGACGACGATCTTCATGCTCGTTCCCTCCTGTTCCGCCGCGGCGGTCGCCGCGCGCGTCGCCAGTCAGGACCGGACAGCACGCCGATTTGTGACACCCCTGCCCGCTAAGCTCGCGAAGGCCCGCCGCAGCAGGAAGGAACGCGCCGCTGATGGAGGAACTCGCCGAGGCCGCCTCGGTGTTCGCACAGGTCCGGCCGCGGCTGTTCGGGATCGCCTACCGGATGCTCGGCAGCGTCGCCGACGCCGAAGACCTCTTGCAGGACGTCTGGCTGCGCTGGCAGACCTGCGACCGTTCGGCCGTCCGCGACCCGGGTGCGTTCCTCGCCACCACCACGACCCGGCTGGCCATCACCGCGAGCCAGACCGCCCGCGCCCGGCACGAAACCTACGTCGGCCCGTGGCTGCCCGAACCGGTCGACACGTCCGCCGACCCGCAGCTCGGCGCCGAACGAGCCGCCGCGCTCGAGGTGGCCGTGCTGTTCCTGCTGGAGAAGCTGCCGCCGACGGAACGGGCGGCGTACGTGCTGCGCGAAGCGTTCGACTATCCGTATCCGCAGATCGCTGACATCGTGCAGACCACCGAGGTGAACGCGCGCCAGCTGGTCAGCCGAGCGCGCAAACACCTCGCCGCGGAACGCCGGACGCCGGTCGAACCGGCGGAACAGCGTCGGCTGCTCGCGGCGTTCGTGGATGCCGCGCGCTCCGGCGACCTCGCGACGCTGGAGAAACTGCTCGCCGAGGACGTCGTCAGCTACTCCGACGGCGGCGGCGCGGTCCGCGCGACGCGGATCCCGGTGGTCGGCGCGCGCACCGTGGCGAAGTACGTCCGCGCGTTCGCCAACCGGTTCTGGACCGGCGCCGAGGTGCGCTGGAGCGACGCGAACGGCCAGCCCGCGGCGGTGGTGAGCCACGGCGGAACCGTCACCGCGGTGCTGACCGTGGCGGCGGCGGCCGAGGGCATCCACCGGGTGTTCTGGCTGATGAATCCGGCCAAGCTCGGGGCGTATCCCGGCTGAGCGCGGGGTACCCGGCGGGGATGAAGCGACCCGGCCCGGTGCGCTGGCTGCACTACGTCTACGGCGGGGTGCTCCCCGAGGAGTACCGCGAGTGGGTGCTGTACGACGCGACCGCGAAAACCTGGGTGCTGCGCTTCGCGTTCCGGATCTTCGTCGAGGCGCTGCCCTGGCTGATCGCGGGCTACGTCGTGCTCAGGCTGGTCACGCCGATGCCCGCCGGGATGATCGTCGCCGCGCTGCTGATCAGCCTGCTGCTCAGCCTGTTCCTCACCGTCACCAGCGCCGACGAACTCGCCGAGGTCCGGCTCACCAAGCACGGTTTCCCGCCCGGCACCGGAAAGGAAGTCCGCAAACGCCGCGGTGGAGCGTCGACCTGGCCGTGACGGGCCTTGCCGGAAGCGTAACCACTGGGTTACGCTTCCACCGTGGACCTGGCCGCCAGCGCCATCGCCGACCCCGTGCGGCGGGACATCCTGGCGCTCCTTCGCCACCAGTGCCTGCCCGCCGGGCAGATCGCCGCGCGCTTCGCCATCAGCCGGCCCGCGGTGTCGCGGCATCTGCGCGTGCTGCGGGAAAGCGGGCTGGTGCGCGACGAACTCGCAGGCAGGCAACGGTTTTACTCGCTCGACCCGCGCGGCTTCGCCGAACTCACCGCCTGGCTCACCCAGCTCCTCGCCCCGCCGGCCTGGCAGCAGCGGCTCGACGCGCTGGAGACCGAGGTCCACCGCACCCGGCGCGAACGCCGCCGGGACGCCTCTTCCGGAGAGGAACACACCGCATGAAACCCGTGCCCACCGCGAGCGCGCACCGCGTCGCCGAGGCCATCGACCTGGTTCTGCCGCGCACGTTCCGCGCCCCGATCGACGACGTGTGGGCCGCGATCACCGAACCCGAACGCACCGCGCGCTGGTTCGGCCCCTGGAAGGGAGACGGGGCACCCGGTCGGCTGGTCCGCGTCCAGATGGTGTTCGAGGACGAGCAGCCCTGGATGGACCTTCGCATCGACGCCTGCGAGCCCCCGCGGCGGCTGGCTGTTTCGTCCACCGATGAATCCGGTGCCTGGCGGATGGAACTGCAGCTTGAGTCCCTTGCCGCGGCGACGGAACTCCGGCTGGTGCACCACCTCGGATCCGCGGACAAGATCCCGGAGGCCGGTCCGGGCTGGGAGTACTACCTGGACCTGCTCGTCGCCGCCTTCAAGGGCACGCCGAAGCCGGACTTCGCCGACTACCACCCGGCAATGACGCCCTATTTCACCGAATTGGCCGGAAAGTTCTCCTGACCGGCCGTCAATAGTCCACTTCGGACAGTCGGCAGCCGAACGAATTGTCCTTGGCCGGCCCCGACTTCCCCGTTCGGCTGACAGCCGCGACCGGCACGGAAACACGCCGCCGACTGGCCGATCCCCGGCGGCATATGGAGTACACTGCTGTACCAGTTACTTTCAGTAGTCCCGCGTGACGAGGTGTGGGCCGGTCCGGTGGGAGGTGCACGGTGGACACGACACTGGGCAGCACTCTGGTCACCGAGGCGGACGAGGACGAGCGCACCGACGCCGAACTCCTCGCCGCCGTACGCGCCGGAGACTGCCAAGCCGGCGGCGAATTGTTCCGGCGGCATGTCACGCTGATGCGCCGCGTCGCCGCCGGATTGGTGCGCCAGCAAGCCGAACGCGACGACCTGGTCGCCGAAGCCTTCGCGCGCGTGCTCAGCACAGTCGCGGCAGGCGGCGGCCCGGAGTCGAACGCGCCGGCGTATCTCGTGGCCACCATGCGAAATCTCTTCGCCCGCTGGAGCCGCCACGAAAATCGCATCGATCTCTACGCGACAGTCCCAGAACCGGTGACGCTCGACGGCGGCGCCGACGAACTCGCGGTCATGCGCTCGGAAGACCGCCTGGTGTGGTCGGCCTACCGGACGCTGCCCGGCCGCTGGCGAACCGTGCTGTGGCGCCTGTCGGCCGAAGGCGACACGCCAGCGGAACTCGCACCGGTGCTCGGCGTGTCCCCGAACGGCGTCGCCGTGCTCGCCCGCCGCGCCCGCGAGGGACTGCGGCAGGCCTACCTGCAAGTCCAGGTGCCGGACGCGGAATTGCCGCAGTGCCAAGAAGTCCGCCGCCGAATGGGCGCGTGGCTGCGCGGCACCCTGCCCGCCCGCCGGGCCGGGATCCTCGCCGAACACCTCGCGGCATGCGAACCGTGCCACGCTGTCGCCGCCGAACTGGCCGAGGTCAACCGCGAACTGCCGCGGATGACCGGCTGCGGCGACCCGGCGATCCCGGAGCCCCGCTAGCCGGGTCAGCGTCGTGCCCGGCCCCGCGCTCTTTGCTCCAGAAGTGGGCAGCCCGCCTGGAAAGCAACAGCTCCGCAGCGGCCGGTTCGTCGGACACTGGTCGCGGATCCGCCCGGCGACGACCAGAGTCTGCCGATGTGCGAGGCCGGCGACGCCGCTGTCCCTGTTGCCCGGCAAAGAAAACCGCGGGCCCGGACCGTGACCGGTCCGAGCCCGCGGCGGGAAAACCCTCAGTGCGCCGGGATCAGTGTCCCAGGTGCAGGCTGTCCAGGTGCACGTTGCTCGCGTGCGACTCGAGGCCGCCCGCCACGTCGTGCAGGTGGTTCTGGACCTCGTTGAGCGGCGCGGCGTGCGCGGCTTCCGGCAGCTCGCCGGTCGTCACGTGCTGGGTGCCGGTCTCGACCGCGTCCTGGACGGTGCTCGTGACGTGCTGAGCAGCCGCGTTGACGGCCGGGGCGTGCGCGGTGGCGCCCTCGATGGCGTGGGTCAGCGAACCCGCGTTCGGGGCGGCTGGCAGCGCCGGAGCGTGCGGCAGCTCGCCGACGCCCGGGACCGACGGGGCCTGCGGCAGCGCGCCGACACCCGGGACCTGCGGCAGTTCGCCCGCGCCCGGGACCTGCGGCAGCGAGCCAACCTGCGGCAGCGAGCCCACGCCCGGAACCGCCGGGAGGCCCGGAGCGGCCGGAAGCGCGCCGGTCACGTGGTCCAGCGTGCCGGACAGGTCGCCGGCCGAGGTCAGGTCGCCGGCCGCCTGGGTCAGGTCGGCGCGGACGTCGTCGCCGTGGACGCCGACCGGGGTCGAGCCGATCGCCTCGTTGACGGTGCCCAGCAGGTGCGAGCCGCCCTGGCGGACGTCCTCGACGATGCCGCTGACCGGGCCGCCGACGACCGGGAGCTTGCCGGACTCGGCCACGACGGCCTTCCAGGTCAGCGCGTCGCCGAGGTGGTTGGTGGTCGCGTCCACCGCGGAGCCGACGAGCTTGCCGTCGAAGACGTGCTCGCCCACCGCGTTGACGGTGTTCTGGGTGTCGATCGCGGCGGCGTCGAGGATCGGGCCGACGACCGGGACCGAGTGGGTCGCGTCGGCGACGTGGTCCAGCACGCCGGAGACCGCGCCCAGGGCGCCGTGGGTGACGGTGTTCAGGCCGGTCGCCTCGGCGACGTGGCTGACGTCCTCGAAGACCGGGCTGAGGTTCGGCAGCCCGCCGAGGACGCCGCCGAGGCCCTGGCCGGCCTCGTGCGCCACCGGCTCGGCGGCGGCGTTGGCCTTGTCGAACGCGCCGGCCAGGTCAGGCGACGGCACGCTCGGGGCGGCGGGCACGCCCGGGACGCTCGGGGCGGCCGGGACGGCGGGAGCGGCCGGAAGCGGGGCGCTGTCCATGACGAGCGGCATGATGTCCTGCACGTCCGACGGGTTCAGCTCGCCCAGGCCGGCGCTGTTGAGCACCCCCTGCGGGTCGGCCTTGTACTCCGCCAGCGACTGCGGGTCGTTCAGCAGGTTCAGCGCGAATTCGTGCAGCGTCTGCACCGGGCCCATAGTTCGTATTCTCCTGTGGTGACAACGGATCGGGGTGGGGTGTCCGAGAAACGGACGAGCCGGCCCCAGAGCCGGCTCCTTTTCCGAACATAGGACTCCGCCGAATGCCCGCCATCGGGGGGTCACCCGGGTTAGCCGGAGTACCCACTAGGGACTTCGCCGCTCCCCCGATTAGGGGCATTAGGGGATTCGGCGCGTCAGCGCTGGTCACAGCGTTGCCGCCGACCCACCCCGCCGAGCGCCGCCCACCCCACCGATCGGGCGACGGACGCGGGTCGCCCGGAGAGGTTCGCCAGGACCACCCATTGGTGTGACACCTACAGGGCTTTTCCCGCCGAACCGGGCGCGGCGGGAAAGCCGAAACGGCGCGCCGACCGAGTTTGCCCAGCCGTCCGCCGTTTCGGAGACTTCGCCGACGTTTGGCGCGGAATCCGTGCTGGATGTTGTTTGCGGAGGTTGATCACGGTGCGATTAAGGGGATTCTTCGCGGAATCCGCCGGGCGACGCGATCGGCGGTGAGGGGCGGCCAGCGTGGACCGGACCGCCTGAAGGCCGCGCGCTGGGCACCGGCCGCCCGCAGCAGCGATCCGGCAGCACGAAGTCGGCAAGCGATGCGGACAGTCTCGCCCGGCCGCTGCTTGCCCGGATCCCTGCTCCCGCTAGCGACGGCTGACCCGAAGCCAGCCGTCGCCACAGGACCAAACCCGGCCCGCGGCAACCCGCACCCGTACCCAGCTCCCCGCCAGCACCAGCCCGCCGAGGCCACCCGAATCAAACCGATCCCACACCGTCAGGCAGTGGCGACCCGCACCGAATCCGGCGTCTCCAACTCCCGCAGCAGTTCCTCCTGCCGCCGCCGGTAGGAGGCCACGTTGGCCAGCTTGATTTCCTCGTATCCGCGCACCGAGTCCGGCAGCGCCGCCAGCTCGACCAGCCGCGTGTCGCCGCGGTCGGCTACCTCGAGCGCGCGTTCCAGCGCCTGCCGGTACTCCCCGATCAGCGCTCGCTCGACCCGCCGGACCTCCGCGCGGCCGAACGGGTCCAGTTTCGTCCCGCGGAGCTTGCGCATGGCCCGCAGCGCGGCGAACGCGGGCCGGAAGCTGCGGCCGCCGAGGCTGATTTTACGGTTCATGCCCAGCGCGCGCAGCACCGGCGGGTGCAGCCGGTGCGCGAATCGCGTGCCGACGCCGAACTGGGCTTCGATTTCCGCGGTCAGCTGCGGGTCCAGCGAAAGGCGCGCGACCTCGTACTCGTCCTTGTAGGCCATCAGCTTGTAGAGATTCCGCGCGACCGCCTCGGTCACCGAAGCATTGGCCCGCGTGCGGACGCGCTCGACGAACTCCGCGTATTCCCGCGCGTAACGCTCGTCCTGGTAGGCGATGAGGTCCGGGATGCGCAGGTCGAGCACCCGGGCGAGTTCGCCGTCCGCTCGCACCAGAGCGCGCACGCGGCGGACCGCTTCCGCGTCGACCGTCGCCGGAGCCGGGGCGTCCGAAGACGGGGAGAGTTCCGCGGTGAGCGTGTCCGGGTCGGCGACCAGCTGCCTGCCGCGCCGGAACGCCTGCAGGTTCGTCTCCACCGCGGTCCCGTTGATCGTGATGGCCTGTTCGAGGCTTTCCGCGGTCACTGCCAGCGCCCCGGTCTGGTAAGCCGCGCCGAGCTGGAGGATGTTGGCGAACTGGTCGTCGCCGAAGATCTGCTCGGCGAGGCCGCGCGCGTCGAGGTAGTGCCCGGCGGCGGTCGCGTCGCCGAGCGCGCCGCGGATGCTGGACTGGTCCGGGTAGGAAACTTCCTTGTCCACCACCATCCGGCCGGTCGGAACCTCCGAAGTGGACACTACGGCGACCGTCCGCGAGGCGTCGGCGACCCCGAGGTACGCCGGGTCGGCGGCGACCAGCGCGTCGCACGCGAGGTAGAGGTCGCACTCCCCGTTCGCGAGTTTGGGAGCCTGCTCGACCGCGTCAGCGGAGATCTTCACGTCCGACACGACCGCGCCGCCCTTCTGCGCGAGGCCGGTCTGGTCGAGGGTGCGCACGTGCTTGCCGTCGAGAACCCCGGCGACGCCGAGGATTTGCGCGATGGTGACCACGCCGGTGCCGCCGATCCCGGTGATCCGCACCGCGACGTCGGACCGGGTTTCCGCCGGTTCCGGCAGCACGTCCGCGCTGATCGGGGCGAGATGGCGGCGCTTGACCTCGCCGGTCGGGACGACGGTCAGGAACGACGGGCAGTCCCCGTCCAAACAGGAGTAGTCGACGTTGCACGAAGCCTGGTGGATCTGCGTTTTACGACCGAACTCCGTCTCGACCGGCTGCACCGAAAGGCAATTCGACTTCACCCCGCAGTCGCCGCAGCCTTCGCAGACGCGTTCGTTGATGAACACCTTGCGGGCAGGCGTTTCCTGCTTTCCCCGGCGACGCTTGCGTCGCTTCTCCGCCGCGCACTCCTGCTCGTGAATCAGCACTGTGACCCCGCGGTGCGCGGCCAGTTCTTCTTGCGTGCGAAGGAGTTCCGACCGGTCGCGCACCTCGACCCCGCGCGGCAGCTTGCGCTTGCGCAGCCGGCGCGGAGCGTCCGAAGTGATCACGACCTTGGCAGCGCCCTCGGTCAGCAGCAGCGCGGCGACCTTCTCCACGGACAGCCCGCCGACGGCGTCCTGACCGCCGGTCATCGCGACCGCGGAGTTGTAAAGCAGCTTGTAGGTGATGTCGACGCCCGCCGCCACCGCGGCGCGGACGGCGAGACTGCCGGAGTGCATGAACGTGCCGTCGCCGATGTTCTGGATCAGGTGCGGCGTCTCGACGAACGGGGCCATGCCGATCCACTGCGCGCCTTCGCCGCCCATCTGGGTCAGCCCGACTACCTCGCCGACCTGCTCCGGCTCCATGAACAAAGCCATGGTGTGGCAACCGATTCCGGCGCCGACGAGCGTCCCGTCCGGGACCTTGGTGGACGAGTTGTGCGGGCAGCCGGAACAGAAGTACGGCGTGCGGGCCAGCAGCGGCACCGAAATACGCTCGCGCCGCCGCCGTTGTTTCCATGCCGCGACGGGTTCCGCGTCGGGCAGGCGTTTGGCCAGGCCGCTCGCGATGCGGTCCGGGTCCAGTTCGCCGAGTTCGGTGAACAGCACCTGGCCGCGCGGATCGGACTTGCCGTACACGCGCGGGGCGCCGGTGCGGCCGTAGAGGATCTCCTTGATCGCCGGTTCGACCAGCGCGCGCTTCTCCTCGACCACCAGGATTTCGTCCAGGCCCTCGGCGAATTCCCGGATGATGCCCGGTTCGACCGGGTACACGACGCCGAGCTTCAGCAGCCGGATCCCGTAGCGGGACAGTTCGGCTTCGCCGAGGCCCAGCATCCGCAGCGCCTGCCGAAGGTCCAAATAGGACTTCCCGGCCGTGACGATGCCGACTCGGTCGTCCGGTCCGGATCGGACGATGCGGTTGATTCCGCTGGCGCGCACGTATTCCATCGCGAGCGGCAGCCGCACGCGGTGCAGGCTGTGCTCGAGCGTGCTCAGTTCCGGTCCGAGCAGGCGGCTGTTCGGCTGGTGCTTGTACGCGCCTTCGGGCATCTCCGGCGCGGTCCAGTCCGAATCGACCACTGCGGTGCCGCCGGAGTCGGCGACGTTCGCGACGATCTTCATCGAGGACCACAGCCCGCTCGCGCGGGAAAGTTCGACCGCGTGCCTGCCGTGCTCCAGCACGTCCTGCGAGTCGGCCGGGAAGAACACCGGCATCGCGAGGTCGGCGAGCGCGTGCTCGGACGCACACGGGATGGTCGAGGATTTCGCGTTGGGATCGTCGCCGACCAGCGCGACCGCGCCCCCGCGCGGATCGGTGCCGGCGAGGTTCGCGTGCCGCAGCGCGTCGGTGGCCCGGTCCAGGCCGGGCGCCTTGCCGTACCACATGCCGACCACGCCGTCCGGCCGCATCGTGCCCGCCCGGGCGGCGAGCTGGCTGCCCATGACCGCGGTCGCGCCGAGTTCCTCGTTGAGGCCCGGCTGGTGCACGATCCGGTGCTCGGCCAGCAAGGCGGACCGCCGCGCCAGCTCCAGGTCGAACCCGCCGAGCGGCGAACCCTGGTATCCGGACACGAAGGCCGCCGAGTCCGCGCCGTTCCGCCGGTCCAGCCGGATCCGGTCGAGCAGGACGCGGACCAGCGCCTGCACCCCGGTCAGGTAGACGGTGCCCGCTTCGCGCACGTACCGGTCTTCCAACGTGAAGGCGTTCATCCGCACTTCCCTTCCGCACGCCATCAGCCGGCGGGCACCCGCCGTTGGGACGTGAGCCACCTCACCCGACACCTGGGACCGGCGCAACGCGCCCGGCCACTGTAGTGGCAAGGACGCAAAGGATGACGCGCGAGAGGGCCGATCGGGCAGATCTGTTGCGTACGATGCCGCTTATGACCGAAGAACTGCTGGACGCGACCGACCACGAGATCATCGCGTTGCTCCGCGAGGACGCCCGGCGCACGTTCTCGGACATCGCCGGGCGGGTGTCGCTCTCGACCGCGGCGGTGAAGCGGCGCGTCGACCGGCTCCGGGAGAAGGGCGTGATCACCGGGTTCACCGTGCAGGTCGACCACGCGAAACTCGGCTGGGGCATCGAGGCGTTCGCGCAGCTGCGGTTCTTCGGCAGCACGAACGTCGCGGAGATCGTGGAGACGACCACACGGATCCCGGAGGCGCAGGCGGTGTTCACCATCGCCGGCGACCCGGACGCGGTGGTGTGGCTGCGCAGCCGCGACATGGCGCACCTGCAGAGCACGATCGACGAACTGCGGCGCAGCCACCGGATCACCAGCACGCGGACGCTGATCGTGCTCGATTCGTGGGTGCGTGGCGAGGATCGGCCGGAGTGACCTTCGGGCGGCGGCGGCACGGTCCGGCAGTGCTCGATTTCGCTCGCCGCACCCGCGCTGGGCACGGGAGCGGGACCGCCATCCGCCATTTCTCGCTTTCGAGCAGCAATCGGGAAATGGGGGCTGCTTCGGGCCTGAGGCCGCCGATTTCGCCTTCCGCGGGAATTCGACAGTCCATTGTGGAGTGCTATCGACAGGTCTCGGGGCGGCCGCGGGTGCCGTGACCGAGTAGTGTCACCCGGTGACAGAAGCGTTCGCGGGAGGGGAAGGCATGCCTGCTGATCCGGTCGGCGAGTCCGGCGAGGCGCGGCCTCGGCGGGGGCGTCCGCGCGGGACCAGCGCGCGGCAGCTCGAGGAGATCGCGCTGCGGCTGTTCACCGAGCAGGGATTCCACGAGACCACGGTCGATCAGATCGCGGCCGCGGCCGGGGTCAGCCGGCGGACGTTCTTCCGGTATTACGACGCCAAGTCGGACGTGCTCTGGAACGAGTTCGACTCCGAGGTGGACACGATCCAGGAGCTGCTCGCCGAGGCGCCGGAGGACGTCCCGGTGCTGGAAGCCGTCCGGCGGGCGGTGCTGGCGGCCAATCATTACCGGGCCGAGGATGTGCCCGAACTGCGGATGCGGATGAATTTGCTCAGCACCGTCGCGGAGCTGGCGGCCAGCGCGACCCGGCATTATGACGCCTGGGAACGGGCGGTGATCAGTTTCGTGGCGCGGCGGACCGGGCAGGACGAGGATTCGCTGTATCCGCTGGCGGTCGGGCGGGCGGTGCTGGCTACGTGCCGGGCGGCTTACGAGCGGTGGTCGGCTCGGGCCGATGCGGATTTGACGTTGTATCTGGATGCCGGGTTGCGGGCGTTGGCGGCTGGGTTCGCTGATGAGGTGTTGGTTGGGGAGCCTGGTGGGGGTTAGGGGCGGCTGCTCGTCGCCTGGCGGCGACATTGCAGGCGGGTGAGTTGGCGTGGGGCACCCCGAAGCTTGATTGTGCTGACGGTCTGAGGGTGGTTGTCAAGGCGGGAAAGCGTGCCTTGACAAGCACCCCAAGACCGCAGGGAGGCTTCGTATCGGGGTGCAGGGCCAGGGCTGGGTGCCTCGATCGGTGGGTGCAGCGGTTGCGGATCGCGGGGGCCGGGGCTGGCGACCCGATGTGGCCTGCGGGCCGGTGTCGGTAGCGGCGGGGCGTGAAGGGCTCCTCGAGGGAATCTAAGCCCGTGAAGGAGCCCCCCACGGACGGCGGCGGGTCGTGAGGGGAACCCTGACGGAATCAGCGTCCGTGAAGGTGGCCCTCACGGGCGGTCCAGCAGGGTGGCCAGGGCGGCGGGGGCCGAGGCGGCACCGGTGAGCGGGTGCCAGCGTGCGCCTGCATCTCGGGCGAAGCGTTCGGCTTCCTCGCAGTCTTCTGCGGGGGCCAGGATCAACAGTTCTTCGCACGCGCGCGCCGCGGGTAGTGGGTCTTGATCGTCGGTGGCGCGGCAATCCGACAGCAGCAGGACCGTTTTCCGGGCTGCTCTTGAGGAAGCCAGTTGTTCGTTCGCCTTGTGCAGAGCTGCTGCCAATGCGGTGACGCCGTGTCCGCGCAACGACAACACCGAATCCACTACCGCGGCCTTCGACCTGGAGGACCGCAGCGGGCGGATTACCTCCGCCGTCCGGGCGAAGGACACCACTGCGTGTTCCACTGGGGCCCGCCACGAGCATGCGGCGGCGGTGAGTGCGGCCGCGGCCAGTCGTGCGCCCGTCATTGAGCCGCTGGTGTCTATTACCAGGCACAGGGCCAGTTCCGGGCGGGCCCATCGGCGGGCTACCAGGTCGTCCAGGGCTGGAACTCCGCCGACGGCTGCCGCGTCGACCAGTGCGGGCAGGGATCGGTCCAGGTCTAGTTCGCCGCCTCGGTCGGCGCGGTCTCGGCGCAGCTTTCCTACGCCTCGTCCGCGTGCGACGCCTTGGCGGGCGACGTCGATCATCAGGCGGCGGGCCAGGCCTCGGGCGGCAGCGCGCAGGGACTCGTCGGTCGCCTTGCTCATCTCGACCAGCAAGGCCATCGCCTCGTCCGCGTCCTCGCGGAAGACCGTGCTGAACGCTTCCTCGTCCAGCATGCCCACCTCGGGCGAGATTTCCGCGAAGCGGCTGTTGCGGGACAGTTCGGAGCGGGGCGTGGTGCTGCTGCGCGCTGAACCCGGGCGGGGCGGTCGCTGATGCTGTTGGGGGCCCGCCGGCGGCGGGCTCAGGCTTCCCCCGGCGGGGCACCGCCTGCCGAGTCCGGTGGCGGGTCTTCCTCGCCGAAGACCGCGACGTACAGTTCGTCGATCACCGATTCCGCGGTACGGCCGCTGGATTCGTGCAAACCGATTCGACCGGACAACGCTGCCAGGGCGGCGTCGTAGCCGATGCGCCACTCGGTGGCCGAGGCACCGCGGATGCGGGCCAGCGAAACCGCCAGCCGGACTACGTCGATCGCGCCGCGCACGGACGAACCGACCCGGACGTCGGCGTGCTCGCGCGTGCGGCGGACCAGGTCCACGACTTTGTCCCGCCATTCCGCGGGCACGGACGGGCCGCGGCGGGCGACGATGTCGCTCTCCTCCTCGTGGCTTTGGTAGCCCATCACAATCCGGCACACCCGGTCGTAGATGGCCGACGAGATGCGGGCGGTGCCGACCGCGTCGAACGGGTTCATCGCGGCCACCAACCGAAACCCGTCCGCGGCGCGCACCCGGCCCAGGCGCGGGACGTGCAGTTCGGCCTCGGACATGACGGTGATCAGGACGTTGAGCGTCTCCTCCGGGATCCGGTTGACTTCCTCGACGTACAGCAGGCCGCCGGTGCGCAGTGCCTCGATGAGCGGACCGTCCACAAAGGTCTCTGGCACGTAGCCCTCGGCCAGCACCCGCGAAGGGTCGAACTGGCCGACCAAGCGGGCGGGCGTCAGCTCGGCATTGCCTTCCACGAACACGAACGGTGAACCGCCGGCTTCCGCGACCGCGCGCAGCAGCGTGGTCTTGCCGGTGCCGGGCGGGCCTTCGAGCACGACGTGCGCACCGCAGTCGAGACCGGCCAGCAGCAGCTCGATTTCGCGGCGGCGGCCGACCACGTCCGCGGCCAGGAGGGGAACCGCGGACCGCGGACCGGAAACCGGCCCGCAGTCCGCCGACAAAGCCGTCACGGCGCGTCGTGGACCAGCACGCCGCGCACGTTCCGGCCCTCCAGGAGATCGTCGTACCCCTGGTTGACCTCTTCCAGGCGGTATGTGCGGGTGATGATCTCGTCCAGCTTCAGGTCGCCGCTCTGGTACAGCCCGAGGATCTTCGGGATGTCCGTGGTCGGGTTGCAGTCGCCGAACAGGCTGCCCTTCACCGTCTTCTTGAACAGCGTCAGGATCGAACCGGGGAGGTTGACGTTGTTGACCGACAGTTTGTTCAGCCCGGTCAGCACGATCGTGCCGCCCTTGCCGGTGGCGTTGAACGCGCCGGTGACGATCTCCTCGGTGACGATGCCCGCGGTGACGATCGTCTTGTCCGCGCCGTTGCCGTTGGTGAACGACTGCGCCAGCTCCGCGGCTTCCTCCGGCGTCGCGACCGCGTGCGTCGCGCCCAGTTCCATCGCCTTTTCGCGCTTGTTCTCCAGCGGGTCCAGCGCGATCACGTTCTTCGCGCCGGCATAGCGCGCGCCCTGCACCGCGTTGATGCCGATGCCGCCGACGCCGGACACGATCACCGTCTCGCCCGGCCGGACGTTGGCCGCGTTGACCGCCGAACCCCATCCGGTCGGGACGCCGCAGCCGACGAGCACCGCCTTGTCGAGCGGGAGGTCGTCGTCGACCTTCACCACCGAGTTCTGGTGGATGGTCGAGTACTGGCTGAACGTGCCGAGCATGCACATCGCGCCGTATTCCTTGACCGGGCCGGGACCGCTGAACGGGAACCGCTCGCCGGGCAGGTAGCCCTCGAGGATCGTGGCGCCCATGTCGCAGATCGCCTGCTGCCCGGTGGCGCACCAGCGGCACACGCCGCAGTTCGGGATGAACGAGCACACGACGTGGTCGCCCGGCTTGACCCGGGTGACGCCGGGGCCGACGTCCTCGATGATGCCCGCGCCCTCGTGGCCGAGCACCATCGGCAGCCGGGCCTCCAGGTCGCCGTGCGCGATGTGCACGTCCGAATGGCACAGCCCGGCGTGGGTGTACCGGATCAGCACTTCGCCCTGGCCGGGGCCTTCGAGGTCGAGTTCGACCACCTCGATCGGCTTGCCCACCTCGTAGACGACCGCTGCTTTCGTCTTCATCGGGAACTCCTTTGTTCGAGCGGGCGGATCACAGCGCGATGTTCACGGACTTGGTCTGCGTGTAGAGGTCGAGCGCGGCCGCGCCCAGTTCCCGGCCCCAGCCGGACTGCTTGTAGCCGCCGAACGGCATCGCCGTGTCGAAGCCGTTGTACTGGTTGACCCACACCGAGCCTGCCTTCAGTTCCTTCGCAGTACGGTGCGCCTTCGCGACGTCGCGTGTCCAGACCCCGGCGGCCAGGCCGTACTCGCTGTTGTTGGCCGCGGCGGCCACGCCGGCTTCGGCGTTGAACGGCATGGCCGCCACGACCGGGCCGAAGATCTCTTCCCGGACGATGCTGAATTCCGGTTTCACGTCGACGAAAACGGTCGGCTCGATGAAGTATCCGGTGTCGCCCCAGCGTTTTCCGCCGGTGAGCGCGCGGGCGCCGTCGGCGAGCCCCTCGCCCAGATAGCGCGAGACGCGGTCGAACTGCTCTTGGGACACCATCGGACCCAGCTGGGTTTCCGGGTCGAGACCCGGCCCGATCTTCACCTGGCTCGCCGCCTCCGCGACCGCCTGGGTGAACTCCTCGAAGATCGTGTCCTCCACGTACAGCCGCGTTCCGGCGACGCAGCACTGGCCGTGGTTGAACATCCACGCGTTGACCGAACCGGGCACCGCGAGGTCGAGATCGGCGTCGGCGAAGACCACGTTCGGGCTCTTCCCGCCCAGTTCAAGGGAAACCTTCTTCAGGTTCCCGCTCGCCGCCTGGACGATCTTCTTGCCCACCTCGGTCGAGCCGGTGAACGCGACCTTGTCCACGCCGTCGTGCGCGGCCAGCGCGGCCCCGGCGTCGCCGAAGCCGGTGACGATGTTGACCACGCCGGGCGGGAATCCGGCCTCCTCGAACAGCCTGCCCAGCAGCAGCGCGGTCAGCGGCGTCTGCTCGGCGGGCTTGAGCACCACGGTGTTGCCCGCGGCGAGCGCCGGCGCGATCTTCCACGCGGCCATCAGCAGCGGGAAGTTCCACGGGATGATCTGCCCGCACACGCCGACCGGCTCGCGCAGCGTGTAGGCGTGGAACTGCGCGTCCGGAGCGAACGGCATCGACACGTTCACCGTGCTGCCTTCGATCTTGGTCGCCCAGCCCGCGTAGTAGCGGAAGACGTCGGCGGCCCAGCCGGTGTCCACCGCCGTCGCGATCGCCGCGGACTTGCCGTTGTCGAGCGCTTCCAGCTGGCCGAAGATCTCCGCCCGCTCGGACAGCAGATCGCCGATGCGCCAGATCAGCCGTTCGCGCTCGTTCGGCTTCATCGCCGGCCACGGGCCCTCGTCGAACGCCTTGCGCGCGGCGGCGACGGCGCGGTTGACATCCTCGGCCTCGGCGTGCGCGACCTCGGCGATCTTTTCCCCGGTGGCCGGGTCGTAGGTCGGGAAGGTCCGGCCCGACGCGGCCGGGACCCAGCGCCCGCCGATCAAGAGCTCCAGCGGGCCGGACACGAACTCCCGGACCTGGGTGTGCAGGGGGAATTCCACCGTTGCGGTCACCTGGCGCCTCCTCACTTCGTTGTGACGGAGGTCATCGTCACCCGGCGGACCGGGGGCGAAGTGTTACAGAAGTGGACAGTCGTCGGTCACGCCCAGCGCCTGCATGCGCCGGTAGAGCGTGGTGCGGCTGATGCCGAGTTCGCGGGCCGCGCGCAGCTTGTTGCCTTCGCTGGCGCGCAACGCCGTGACGATCGCGTTCCGTTCGGCGAGTTCCCGCCCGCCGAGCTGCCGCGTGCGCGAACTGCCGCGGTACGCGGGCGGCAGCTGGGCGAGGTCGATCACCCCCGTGTACGGAAGACGGGAGACCTCGCGCATCACCGCGCGCAGTTCGTGCAGGTTGCCCGGCCACGGATGCGTCCGCAGCGCGGCCAGTGCGGTACCGGTGAAGCGCGGTTTTCGATCCGGATACTCGTCGCGGAGCATAGACTCGGCGATCGCCGGCAGGTCGTCGAGACGCTCGCGCAACGGGGCGAGGGCGACGGTTTCGGCGCACCTCGCCGCGATTGCCGCGACGGCCGGGGACATCGCGTCCGAAGGGACGGAGGTGAGCAGGAGCCGGGCCGATCCCGGGTTGTCGAGCGCCTCGCCGACCAAGGGGAGCAGGCTCTCCGGGAGCAGGTGAACGTCGTCCAGGACGACGGCGGCGCGCGGCTGTGCGATCAGGTCGGCGAATCTTGTCGCCCAGGCTCGGGGTTCCTCGCGCAGCGCGGCGGCGCCGTGCAGGACGACCGGATCGTCCACGCCGGCTCGCGCACGGGCCTCGGTGGTCCGGCCCGTGCCCGGTTCTCCCGCGACGAGGACCGAGCGGGCCGGCTTTTTCCCGGCGGTGGCCGGTTTCCGACTGCTGCTGGTGCTCCTCGCGATGCGGAAGACGGCACCGTCCGTCGAACCCTCGACGCGTTCGGCTACGACCGAAAGACTGATTCCGTCACCCACTTCGAGGCGAGTGTCGAACACTCCGCGTTCCGGCACTTGCGGCAGCAACGTGCGCAGGAGGGTCGGATCGGCGGGGCGCAGGTGCTCGATGCAGGTTTCGTTGGCGAACACCAGGTCCCCGCCGAGCACCGCGACCGGCACGCTGCGGTGGTGCGTGGCCTGCTGGAACGCCAGGAACAGCCGCCGTTCGCAGGCGCGGGCGCTCTCCAGCACGAGCTGTTCGATGTCGCCGACGACGCGTTGCACGAGCGGCCCGAACAGCGGATTGCTGCTGTCGCTTTCGCCGGTGATGTCGAGGACGCCCTCGATCCGCCCGGTGAGCGGATGCCGGATCGGATGGCCGTAGCAGCTGAACCGCTTCAACGCGTCGACGTAGTGCTCCTGGCCGTGGATTTCCACCGCCTGGCGCGATTCGTGCGGCGTGCCCAGCGCGTTCGTGCCGACGCGGCCCTCGCTGAGCTGCGATCCGTGCAGCACGCCGATCTCCTCCAGCTGGCGCTGCAGGCCGCGGTCGCCGAACCAGCGGAAGACGAGCCGGCAGTCGCGGTCGGCGAGCAGGATGGAGAACCGGGTGCCGGTCAGCTGCTCGACGAGCTGCTCCAGCACCGGGCGGGCGGCGGTCATCAGCCTGCTGCGCGGATCGACCTCGCCGATCGAAATCGCGGACTGGTCCAGCTCCGGCGCCACGCCGAACAGCCGGGACCGGCGCCACGAATCGGCGATCGGCGGCCGCAGGACGGCGGAGCCCTGCGACGGTATCCCTCCGAGCGACACTGCTCCTCCCGACTACCGGACGGCGACGTAGCGGTTTGTGTGACAGTACCTTCGCGGATCGACAAGTTCCAGACGCGCGTCTTCCCGGGACCCAGTGTGTCCTTTGTGGACAATGGTAAGGTCGGGTGGGTGCTGCGTCGTTTTCTGCTGCTTTTCGTCGCGTTGTTCGGCTGGGCCGAATGGGAGCACTGGCGCTCCTCGCGGCGCGGATTGGGCGGCCGCCCCGGGACGTCGGGCACCGGCGAGGCAGTGGTCGTGCTCGGCTACCGCAACCGCGGGTCGCGAGCCAATTTCGTGAACCGCTGGCGAGTGCGGGCGGCAGTACGTTCGCAGGCGCCAGGACCGTCGCGCCTGGTGCTGTGCGGCGGCGCGGTCGGCGGCTCGGAGACCGAGGCCGCGCTGATGGCCCGGTACGCACGGGAGCGCGGCTACCGCGGTCCGCTGGCGCTGGAGACGGAGAGCCGGTCGACGTGGGAGAACGTGCTCCGCGCGGTGCCGCTGATCGAGGACGCGGACCGGATCAAGATCGTCTCGAATTCCCTGCACGCGGAGAAGGCCCGGCATTACCTGCGCCGCCACCGCCCGGACCTCGCGGAGCGACTGGTGCCGGCGAAGGACTACCGGTTCGGCGAGCTGCTGGCGGTGAAGCCGTTGATGGCGGTACTGGGAAAACGGAATCTGCGACGGCTGCAGCGATGAGCGTGGATCCGGCATGGGGGCACGCTGCGCGGCGGGACCGGCCAGCCGGACAATGGCCGGGCGAGCGATGCGAGGCGGGGACGGACGACCAGCCGAACACCAGCCGGGCGACCGATCCGAGACGCGGACGGCCAGCCGAACACCGGCCAGGCGACCGACCCGAGACGCGCACACCCAGCCGAACACCAGCCGGGCGACCGACCCGAGACGCACACACCCAGCCGAACACCGGCCAGGCGACCGACCCGAGACGCACACACCCAGCCGAACACCGGCCAGGCGACCGATCCAAGACGCACACACCCAGCCGAACGCGGGTCGGCCGAGCGATACGAGGCACAGGCGGCCAGCCGAACACCGGCCAGGCGACCGGCGCGAGGCACCGACGCTGGCTGGACGAGCGATGGCCCGGCCCGGCCCCAGCGCCGCCGAAGAGGTCCGCACCCAAGCCGGGCGAGGTCAATCCCGGCTAGAACCGGCAGCACCACTCACGACGCGCCAGTCAGGTGCGCGTTGATCTTCCCCAGCGTCGCCGCCAGCGCGCCCCGCTCGTCGGGGGCGAGCGGGGCGAAGACCAGTTCGTCCGCCTCGGCCAGCACCTCGTCGAGGCCGGTGACCAGGGCGATCCCGGCGTCGGTGGCGTAGACCCGTTTGCGCCCGCCCTCCGTGCGCCGTTCGATCAGTCCCCGGCGTTCGAGGCCCTTGAGGAGCAGGGAGACGTTCGCGGGCGTCGTGCTGGTCATCTCCGCGACGTCTCGCTGGATCATGCCGGGCCGCCACCCCAGGTAGCCAAGCACGATGGCCTGTTCGAAGGTGAGGTCGCGCGTGCGGCTCCATTCCTCGATCCGCTTGCGCCGCACCCAGCGAATCGTGCGGAAAATGTCTCCCGGCATCGGTTCCGGCGGCTTTTCCACAGGCGAAGTTAAGTCTTTAACCAATGGTTGGACCAGCGGAAGGAACAGCTCGTCGACGATCGCCCGGATCCGCGCGGGCCGGAGCGGGGCGAGGTCCAGCAGGAGGTCGTGGCGCGCCAGCTGGAACGGCATTTCGAGCACCGTGCCGGACAGGCGGGTCAGGTCGATCTCGCCGCGGTCGTGGGCGCGCTGGTAGATGTCCCGGGGAAGCAGCCGGTCGCCGATGATCTCGTCGCGGATCTGGGCGGGCGTGGCACCGGTGCTGGCCAAGAGCCCGGCATAGGAGGCAGCGACCGCGATCGCGAAGAATCCGGCGAGCGCCTCGCTCGCCGCGGTCAGGTACGCGAGCAGATCGCCGCGCAGGCTCCCGGTGTCGGGAACGGCGATCGGGTTGAGGGCTCGGTGCCGCCGCATCGCGGCCAGCACCAGTTCGTCCTTGTTGGCCCACCGCCGGTAGAGCACGGCCTCGCTCGTGCGGGCGCGGACGGCGACCGATTCCATGGTCAGCCGCGCGTACCCGGCTTCGACCAGCTCCTCCCATCCGGCGGCCAGCAACGCGGACTCCAGCTGCTCGCCGCGTCGGCGGCGGACGGTTTCCGGGGCCACGCAACCCACGATAGAAAGGTTTGTCTTTCTTAGCAACTTTCTCTACTGTGGCGGACAGGGAGTTCTTCGGAGCCAGGGGGATCGAAATGTCGCACGCACACCCGTCCACGTCCGAATCGCCGGTGCTGATCGTCGGCGCGGGCCCGACCGGGCTCACGCTGGCCTGCGAACTCGCGCGGCGCGGCGTCGCGTTCCGGCTGGTCGAAGCGTCGCCCGGCCCGCGCCCGGGCTCGCGCGGCAAGGGGCTGCAGCCACGCAGCCTCGAGGTGTTCGACGACCTCGGCGTCATCGACCGCATCCTCGCCAACGGCCGGTCCGCGATGCCCATCCGGCTCATCGACCCCGACGGCCGCACGAGCGGCGGCCCGACCTACGAAGAGCGTCCGGATGTTCCTTATCCCGCAACGGTCATCACTCCGCAATGGCGCGTCGAAGAAACTCTCGGCCTGCGCCTGGCCGAACTCGGCGGCGCGGTCGAGTTCGGCACCGCGCTCGAGAGTTTCACCCAGTCCTCCGACGCGGTGACGGCACTGCTGCGCACCGGCGACCAGACCGAAACCGTCCGCGCGCAATGGCTGGTCGGCTGCGACGGCGGCCGCGGCGTCGTCCGCAAACAAGCCGGGATCGCCTTCGAGGGCGAGACGGACGAGCGGATCCGGATGATCGTCGCCGACCTGGCCGTCGACGGCCTCGACCGCGACGCCTGGCACATGTGGCGCTGCGCCGAGGGTTTCGTCAGCCTCTGCCCGCTGCCGTCCACCGAGCTGTTCCAGTACCAAGCGCCCATCGGCGGCGAACCCGACCTCGACTTGTCCACCCTGCAAACGATCTTCGCCCGGCGAAGCGGCCGCACCGACCTCCGCCTGCACACCCCGAAATGGACGTCGGTGTGGCGCTCCAACACGCGCCTGGCCGACCGGTATCGCGAGGGCCGCGTCTTCCTCGCCGGCGACGCCGCGCACGTGCACTCCCCCGCGGGCGGCCAGGGCATGAACACCGGCATCCAAGACGCACACAACCTGGGCTGGAAACTCGCCGCCGGTTCGCCCGCCCTGCTGGACACCTACGAATCCGAACGCCGCCCGATCGCCGCCGGCGTACTGCAACTGTCGACCGCGCGGCTGGCCGAAGCCGCCAAGCAGAAAAGCATCCCCATCCGCAGCGACCGGGCCACGACCCAGCTCAGCGTCAACTACCGCGGCTCCGTCCTGGCGCGCGACGATCGCGGCGAATCCGCCCAGCTCCGCGCGGGCGACCGCGCCCCGGACGCCCCCGGCCTCACCACCACGACCGGCACCTGCCGCCTGTTCGACCTCACCCGCGGCGGCCAGTTCACCCTGCTGAACTTCGGCCCCCGGGTCGAGGCGCCGGTCCGCACGTTCCACGTCGTCGCCCGGCCCGCCGCCGACGACGAGATCGCCGACTCCGCCGGTCACCTTGCCCGCGCCTACTCCCCGACCGGCCGCAGCCTGATCCTGCTCCGCCCCGACGGCTATGTCGGCCTGATCTCCGACGCGGGCGACTTCCCCGCTGTCCAGGAGTACCTGCTTTAGCCTCTTCCCATGTCCGCCCCCGACGAACTGGCCGCGACGCTGTACGGCGCGGTCAGCCTGATCGCCCGCAGGCTGCGGCAGAACCAGATCACGGCCGAACTGTCCCTGCCGGAACGCTCGGCCCTGTCCCGCCTGGACCGCGACGGCCCGGCCACCACCGCCGCGCTGGCCCGCGCCGAGCAGATCACCCCGCAAGCGATGAGCGCGACCCTCAGCGGACTGTCCGCACGCGGCTTCGTCACCCGCGACCCCGATCCCGCCGACGGACGGCAGATGATCGTCTCGCTGACCCCCGAGGGGAGCGAGGTGCTGCGCGCTCGCCGCGACGCCCGGATGCGGCAGTTCGCGGATTCGCTCAGTTCGGGCTTCTCGCCGGAGGAGCTGAAGGTGCTGGCGGAGGCGGCGCCGTTGCTGGAGCGGCTGGGGCAGACCTTCTGACCGCCGCGGTCCGTCCATTGTGGAACTCGGATGCGTTTCCCCCGCGTCCTGGTATCCTGGCCAGCGGACCGCAGAGTTGATCAAGAGGATTTCCATCGTGGCAGGTGAAGACGACATCTCCGGGTGAGCCCGGGGCACGGGCCAGCACGGCGCCGGCCCCTCGCTGATCCCCGCGCGGCACCAGGCCGCGCGCGGAAAGTTCCCGTCCGGGTCAAAGACCCGCGGGCGGCGAGGCAGTCGACCTCAGGCAGGCGTGAGCACGCCTTCGATCCAGGTCGGGCGCGGTCGCGGCAGGCCCCATCCACGTCGTCCACGTCACCTCCAGCAGGGGCACCCCCCTGCCGATCCACCACGAGGCCTCACATGTCCGATCTCCGCATCGTCCTGTCCGGAATCTCCTTCTCCTGGCCGGACGACACCGTCGTCTTCGACCAGCTCTCCGCCACCTTCCCGGCAGGCCGGACCGGGCTCGTCGCGCCCAACGGGGCCGGGAAGTCCACGCTCCTGAAGCTGATCGCCGGGCAGCTGAAACCGTCCGCGGGCAGTGTCACCGTCGACGGCGTGCTCGGGTATCTCCCGCAAGACCTGCCGCTCACCGCGGACCGCACGGTCGCGGAGGTGCTCGGCATCGACGCGATCCTCAAGGCCATCACGGCCGTCGAGGGCGGCGACGCGGCCGAGGAGCACTTCACGACCATCGGCGCGGACTGGGACATCGAGGACCGCACCCGGGCGCAGCTGGACCGGCTCGGGCTCGGCGATCTCGCGCTCGACCGGCTGCTCGGCACGCTCAGCGGCGGCCAGGTCGTGTCCCTGGGCCTCGCCGCGCAGCTGCTGCGCGGTCCGGACGTCCTGCTGCTCGACGAGCCCACCAACAACCTCGACCACACCGCCCGCCAGCAGCTCTACTCGGTGCTTTCCGACTGGTCCGGCTGCCTGCTCGTGGTCAGCCACGACCGCGCGCTGCTCGACCGGATGGACCGGATCGCCGAACTCGGCGCGGACGAAATCCGGTTCTACGGCGGCAATTTCACCGAATACGAACAAGCGGTGCAGGCCGAGCGGGAGGTCGCGGAGAAGAACATCCGCAACGCCGAGCAAGAGGTCAAACGCGAGAAGCGCGAAATGCAGCAAGCCCGGGAACGCGCGGCGAAACGGGCCAGCAACGCGCAGCGGAACCTGTCCAGCGCCGGTCTGCCGAAGATCTTCGCGGGCACGATGAAACGCAACGCGCAGGAGTCCGCGGCGAAGGCGGACGGCACGCACGCGGCGCGGGTCAGTGCGGCGAAGGCCAAGCTCGACCAGGCCGAACGGTCGTTGCGCGGCGAGCAGAAGATCAGCCTGGAGCTGCCCAAAACCGCGGTTCCGGCCGGGCGGACCTTGTTCGCCGGCAAGCATCTTCGGGTGCGCGGCCTGTTCGCGGGCGAAGGTGCGGAGCTGTCGATCCGGGGTCCGGAAAGGATCGCGCTCACCGGACCGAACGGCGTCGGCAAGTCGACGTTGCTGCGGCTCATGCACGGCACGCTCACCCCGGACGCGGGCGAGATCAGCCGTGCGGACGGGCGGATCGCGTATTTGTCGCAGCGACTTGATGTGCTGGACGCGGAACGCACGGTCGCGGAGAATCTCGCCGACGCCGCCCCGGAAATGCTGCCCGCGGACCGGATGAATCTGCTGGCGCGCTTCCTGTTCCGCGGCGGGCGGGCGCATCTGCCGGTCGGCGTGCTGTCCGGCGGGGAACGGCTGCGCGCGACGCTCGCGTGCGTCCTGTTCGCCGAGCCGGCTCCGCAACTGCTGCTGCTCGACGAGCCGACGAACAACCTCGACCTGGTCAGCGCCGGCCAGCTGGAAAGCGCGCTGAACGCCTACCGGGGCGCGTTCGTGGTGGTCAGCCACGACGAACGGTTCCTGGCCGAAATCGGCGTGGACCGCTGGCTGCGGCTGGAAAACGGGCAGCTGCGGGAAACGGCCGGGATCACCGGATGACCGCCCTGCGCGCGCACGAGATCGTGCGGGTGCTCGGGGAACGGCGCGTGCTCGACGGAGTGTCGGTCACCGCCGCCCCCGGCCGCCGGATCGGGGTGATCGGCGAGAACGGCACCGGGAAATCGACGCTGCTGAAGGTGCTCGCGGGCGTGGACGCGCCGGATCGCGGCGAGGTCGAGCGACCGCCGGAGCTGGGGTTCCTGCACCAGGAAATGCCGTTCGACCCGGCACAGCCGGTCGCCGATTTCCTCGATCAGGCCCTTGCCGCGGCCCGCCAGGTGCTGGCTCAACTCGACCGGGTCGCCGCGCTGCTCGCCGAAGCGCCGGAAGACGCCGCATTGCTGGCCGAGTACGCCGAATTGCTCGACCAGGCGCAGCGACACGAGGCGTGGGACGCGGACCGGCGGGCGGAGATCGTGCTCGCCGGCCTGGGGCTCGCCGAGATCGAGCACGAGCGCACGCTCGGTTCCCTCTCCGGAGGCCAGCGCGGACGGCTCGCGCTCGCCGGGCTGCTGGTCCGCCGTCCGTCCGCGATGCTGCTCGACGAACCGACCAACCACCTCGACGCCGAAGCCGCCGCGTTCCTCGAAGCCCAGCTGCGCGAACTGCCGGGCACCGTGGTGTTCGCCAGTCACGACCGGGCGTTCCTCGACGCGGTGTGCACCGACATCCTCGACCTCGACCCGGCCCCGGACGGCCCGGTCCGGTACGGCGGCTCCTACACCGGGTACCTCGGCTGGAAACGCGCCGAACGCGAGCGCTGGGAACGGCAGTACCTCGAGGAGCAGGAGGAGCTGGAGGAACTGCGCGACGCGCTCGGCGGCACCGCGCACCGGGTCGCGCCGGGCCGCCTCGCGCCGGACAACGAGAAAATGGGCCTCGGCCGCAGATCCGGCCGGGTGCAGAGCCAGATCTCGCGCCGGGTCCGGGCCACTACGCGCCGGCTGGACGAGCGCGAACGCACCCAGCTTCCCGCGCCTCCGCCGCCGCTCCGGTTCCGGCCGCGAGCGCTGGCCGTCGAAAATCCGCAGGAAACCCTTGTCACGCTGGAGAAGGTGCATCTTCCGGCCAGGCTTTCGGCAGCCAGCCTGGAGGTCCGGGCCGACTCGCGGCTGCTGGTCACCGGCCCGAACGGCGCGGGAAAGTCGACGCTGCTGCTTCTCCTCGCCGGAGAACTCGATGCGGAAGGCGTGACCCGGCAAGCCGGCATCATCACCGGAATGCTCCGCCAGGACACCACTTTCGCCCGCCCGCAACGCACCGCCCGCGCCACCTATCTCGCGACCCTGGGCCCGGAACGCACCGCTGCCGTCCCGCTCAACTCGTTGGGACTGCTGACAAATCGGGAAGCGTCCCGGCCGGTCGGCGAGCTGTCCGTCGGACAGCGCCGCCGTCTCGCGCTCGCGCTCCTCATCGCCGATCCGCCGCACCTGCTGCTGCTCGACGAACCGACCAACCACCTCTCCCCCACGCTGTGCGACGAACTGGAGGACGCTCTCGGCACCAGCCCGGGCGCGATCGTCGCCGCCACGCACGACCGGCGGCTGCGCGAAAACTGGACCGGGCACGTCCTCCGCATCGGTCCCGACCACCGCGTTACGCCGTTAGAGTGATCCACGCCGGGCGGACGTCCGGCGGAAGGCCTGGGCAGCGACCACCCCGCGAAACATCCGCTCGCGAAGGGAACGACCGATGATGCACGAAGTCCTGCGCCGCCACGTCGACTCCGGATTCGTCCCGGGCGCGGTAGCGCTGGTCGCGCACGGCGACGACGTCCAGGTGACCGCCGTGGGACACCTCGACGTCGAGGGCACCGCGCCGATGGCCCGCGACTCCCTCTTCCGGCTCGCCTCCATCACCAAGCCGATCACCGCGGCGGCCGTCCTGATGCTGGTCGAGGACGGCCGGTTCGCCCTGGACAGCCCGGTCGCCGAATGGCTTCCCGAACTGGCCGACCCGAAGGTGGTGCGGACGCCGGAAAGCCCGGTCGACGACGTCGTGCCCGCCCAACGCCAGATCACCGTCCGCGACCTGCTGACCTCCGGGGCGGGGTACGGCTTCCCCTCGGACTTCTCCTTGCCGCAGGTCCAGGCGCTGTCCACGGTGCAGACCGACGGCCGCGAGGTCCGGCTGCGCCCGGAGCCCGACGAGTGGCTCGCCCGCCTGGCCCGCATCCCGCTGCTGCACCAGCCCGGCGAGGCCTGGCTGTATGACACCTGCTCCGACCTGCAGGGCATCCTGATCGCCCGTGCGTCCGGCCAGTCGCTGCCGGACTTCCTCGCCGAGCGGGTGTTCGAGCCGCTCGGCATGGTCGACACCGCGTTCGAGGTCCCCGCCGCCAAGCGGCACCGGTTCGCCAGCTACTACCGCGGCGGCGACAACGGCCTCGAACTGGCCGACGCGCCGGACGGCCAGTGGCGCGAGGTGCCGCCGTTCCCGGCCGGATCCGGCGGGCTGGCCGGCACCGCCGACGATTGGTTCCGCTTTGCCCGGATGCTCCTTTCCGGGGGAAACCCGCTTCTCTCGCGCGAATCCGTCCGGCAGATGACCGCCAACCACCTGACCCCGGAACAGATCGCGGCCAACCCGGTCTTCCTCGAAGGACAGGGCTGGGGATTCGGCGGTTCGGTCGACGTCGCGCCGACGCGGCCGTGGCAGGTCCCGGGCCGCTACGGCTGGGTCGGCGGCACCGGAACCAGCGCCTACTTGACGCCTTCGACGGGTTCGGTGGCGATTCTTCTCACCCAGCGCGGGGTGGACGGACCGGGCGGCATCCCGCAGATGCAGGACTTTTGGCGGGCGGCGGCCGCGCCGGAGTGATCCGCCCGGGGCCGCGCAAGGTACTGTGGCCCGCGGGCACGAGGCAACGCGACGAGGGGTCAGACGTGGGCATCTTCGACAAGATCCGCGGCGAGTTCATCGACATCATCGAGTGGACCGACGACAGCCGGGACACCATCGTGTGGCGCTTCCCGCGCTACGACAACGAGATCAAGATGGGCGCCAAGCTCACCGTCCGCGAATCGCAGGCCGCGGTGTTCGTCAACGAGGGCCAGGTCGCCGACGCCTACCCGCCCGGCATGTACACGCTGCAGACGCAGAACATGCCGATCATGTCCACCCTCAAGGGCTGGAAGTACGGCTTCAACTCGCCGTTCAAGGCCGAGGTGTACTTCGTCAACACCCGGCAGTTCACCGACCTCAAATGGGGCACGCAGAACCCGGTCATCCTGCGCGACGCCGAGTTCGGCATGGTCCGGCTGCGCGCGTTCGGCGGCTACGCGGTCCGGGTGGTCGAGCCGGTCGCGCTGCTGAAGGAGCTGGCGGGCACCGACCCGCAGTTCCGCACCGAAGAGGTGTCGGACTACCTGCGCAGCATGGTCATCAGCAAGCTCGGGCCCGCGATCGCGGCCGCCCAGGTGCCGATGCTCGACCTGGTCACCCAGCAGGAGCAGATCTCCGGCAAGATCGCGAACGCGCTGAACCTCGAACTGCGCGAGGTCGGCATCGAGATCTCGAAGTTCCTGATCGAGAACATCTCGGTGCCGCCCGAGGTCGAGGCCGCGATGGACAAGCGGACCCAGATGGGCGTGGTCGGCGACCTCGACCAGTACACGAAGTTCCAGTCCGCGAACGCGATCGAGGCGGCGGCGAACAACCAGGGCGGCGCGGGCGAGGGGCTCGGCATCGGCCTCGGCATGGCGCTCGGCCAGCGCGCGGCCGGACCGCAGCAGCAGCCCGCCCCGCAGCAGTACCAGCAGGCTCCCCAGCAGTACCAGCAGCCGCAGTACCAGCAGGCCCCGCCGCAAGCGCAGTACCAGCAGCAGGCCCCGCCGCAGATGCCGCCGCCGCTGCCGCAGAGCGAGCAGTGGTTCGTCGGCGCCAACGGCCAGCAGCTCGGCCCGTTCGACCGCGCGGGCCTGCAGCAGCAGATCTCCTCCGGCACGCTCGCCCAGGACACCCTGGTGTGGAAGGCGGGCATGGCGCAGTGGACCCCGGCCGCGCAGGTGCCGGAGGTGTCGGCGCTGTTCGGCGCGGCCCCGCCGCCGCTGCCGCCGTCCTGAGCCGCGTCGACCTTCTGGGGGACCCATGACCGATCCACGTTCCCAGCAGAGCGGCGTGGCCAACACGACCTATCCGTGCGGCGGCTGCGGCGCGCGGCTGGAGTTCGCGCCGGGCACGACGGCTCTGCAGTGCCCGTACTGCGGGTTCCGGCAGGAGATCGCCGCCGGAGAGAAGCAGATCCGCGAGATCCCGTTCGCCGAGCTGGCGAACCTGGCGCGCAAGCCGGTGGGGTCGATCGGCAAGTACGTCTTCGTGTGCCAGCGCTGTGCGGCGCGGACGGAGACCAACGAGACCGCCAGCATGTGCCAGTTCTGCGGCGCGCCGCTGGTGATCGACCCGGACGCGTCCGGCCAGCTGGTGCCCGAGGGCGTGCTGCCGTTCGCGTTCGACCGGCCCGCGGTGAGCACGCATCTGAAGAAGTGGACGTCCTCGCGCTGGTTCGCGCCGACCGCGCTGAAGAAGGTCACCACCGCCGAGTCCACGAAGAGCACCTACATCCCGCACTGGACGTACGACTCGCAGACCGTTTCGGTGTACACCGGCGCCCGCGGCGAGTACTACTACGTCACCGAGACCTACTACGAGAACGGCGAGCAGCGGACCCGCCAGGTGCGCCACACCCGCTGGTACCCGGCGCGCGGGCGGGTCGCGCGGAACTTCGACGACGTGCTGGTCCCGGCGAGCACCCAGCTGCCGCTGCCGGAGCTGGACAAACTCGCGCCGTGGCCGCTGCTCGACTCCGCGCCGTACCAGCCGCAGTACCTCTCCGGGCACTTCGCGCTGCGGTACGACATCGAGCCGGAGACCGGCTTCGAAGAGGCGAAGAACCGGATGGCCCCGGTCATCGCCGACGACTGCAAGAACGACATCGGCGGCGACACCCAGCGGCTGAACTCGGTCGACACGCAGCACAACAACGTGACCTTCAAGCTGATGCTGCTGCCTGTGTGGGTCGCGACCTACGTGTACGCCGGGAAGACCTGGCAGATCCTGGTCAACGGCGTCACCGGCGAGATCCACGGCCAGCGTCCGTGGAGCAAGGCCAAGATCGCGGTCGCGGTGGTGCTCGCGCTGATCGTGCTCGCGGCGATCGTCTACTTCATCGCGACGAAGGGCCACAGCACCGGCACGACGCACCATTCCGTTACGCGCCACTGAGTTTTTTCGAAGGATGTGAAATGCCGTGCTGATGGGCATGGTGCTCGGCGACCGCTGCTCCCGCGTTTCGCGGGAGCACGCGGGTTCGCCGCTGTCTTGACCGGCGGGAATCCCTGCCTGCTCACCGCGAGGCGTCGACGGCTGACTGGCCCTTCGACCCTTCTCGGGAGCATTTATGTCCACCGTCCAGTGGACCGAAAACGGAACCACCCACTCCGCCCGTTGGCATTCCGAAAACGGAACTCCGCCGCCGCGCCGCATTGTCGTCGCCGATGACCGGCTGACCGCAGCCGCCGCACTGCGTTTCGCGCGAGCCGGCACCGGAATGCTGTGGCGCGGCGATTTTCCCAACGCACGACAGCTCGTGCGCGCCATGGATCGCCGGCTCCCGCAACGCCCGGGCTCTTTCGCCGAGGTGCGCTCAGCTCGGGCAGAACGCGCGACGCTGCTGGGGAAAGTCCTGGTCTCGGTGGAAGCTGACCATTCGCTTCAGCTCCGCCGAGCACCTGACATTCGAGCCGCCTGCGAGCACGCGTTCGGCGGTTTGCCCGGCACGCTGCTCTCGTTGCGTGAGCTGCTCGGCGCTCTGAGCGCTTACCAATGGCACCAGAAAGGCATCTATCTCCAGGCGTTGAATGCGCGGATCTATCCGTCGTACAGCGTGTTCGCGCCGACCCGGAGCGAATACCTCGAACTCGTCGCGCAGGAACCGTTGCCCGGCAACGGGTCTCCAACTGCCTTCGATCTCGGCACCGGAACCGGAGTACTGGCCGCCATTCTCGCCCGACGCGGCGCAGCCGAAGTGCTGGCCACCGACCTCAACCCGCGCGCGGTGCAGTGCGCGCGGGACAACCTGCGCCAACTCGGCCTGTCCGGTCGGGTCCAAGTCCTCGAAACCGACTTGTGGCCCTCCGCCCGGCGCGCTGACCTGGTTGTCTGCAATCCGCCCTGGCTGCCCGGAAAGCCGGCCTCGGCGCTGGAACTCGGGATCTACGACGCCTCGTCCGCGATGCTGAACCGGTTTCTCGACGGCCTGCCCGGCCACCTGACGCCGCACGGCGAAGGCTGGCTGATCCTGTCGGACCTCGCCGAACATCTCGGCCTGCGGACCCGCGCCGAACTGCTCGACCGGATCTCCGCGGCCGGTCTCCAGGTGGCCGGACGGCGCGAGACCATGCCTCGGCACCGACGCGCCACGGACAGTGGCGATCCGCTGCACGCGGCCCGTTCCCGGGAACGCACGACCCTGTGGCGGCTGACCAGGTCCAGAGCGTGACCCGGCGTTTCCACACTGGACTGCACCAATCGAATACCCTCGCCGAAGGACACGGGGAGGGACGATGCCCGGACCGGGTTTTGCCGTACCACGCCGGGAATTCGTGCGGACGCTGCTGCATCGCGGGTCCCCGCCGGAGCGTCCGGACTCCGGCGGGGACCTCGCCGCGGTCGGCGAGGCGACGCTCGCACGCGCCGCGCGGTACTGGGTCGTCGTGCCGGTCGCCTACCGGATCGCCGCGTTCGTGAAGGTGTTCATCGGGTTCACCGCGGCCAACGGCAGCACCGGATTGTTCCCGGTGCTGCCCGCGGCCGCGCTGGGCGTCGCGGCGAACGCCGGATTCCTGTGGTGGCTGCTGCGCTCCGGCGGCCTGCCCGCGCGGCGCACGCGGCGGGTGCTCACCGCGGACCTCGCCGCGGGGCTGGTGCTGAACCTGCTGACCGCGGTGCTCGCCCCGGACGCGGTGCAGCCGTTCGCGATCGACGTCACCTGGACGTGGTTCGTCGGCTCGGTCGCGATGTGGGCCGGGACGTCCGGGCTGCCCGCGGCGCTGCTGCTGCTCGCCGCCGCGGTCCCGGTGCGCGTCCTGCTGACCGTGGCCGGCGGGCTGCGGCCGGACCACCCGCTCGCGGTCAGCCGGTCGATCGGCTGCTTGGTCGCGCTGGCCGTGTCGATCGTGGTGGCGTGCGGGATCCTGGTACTGCTGGGCGTCGGCACGCGGTTCGCGCTCGACATCGGCCTGCGCCGCGGCCAGGAGGCCGAACGCAGGCGCACCCGGCGGCTGCTGCACGACAGCGTGCTCCAGACGCTGGAAGCACTCGCGATCTCCCCGTCCGACGACGCCGACCACGCCGCCGAACGACTCGCCCAGCTCCGTTCGGTCGCGCACGCCGAGGCGGCCGAACTCCGCCGGAGCATCACCGAACCGCTCGAACCGCGCGATAAACGCAGCTTCGTGGTCGAACTGGCCGACGTCGCCGCCGAAATGGCCCGGGAAGGCCTGCGCACCCAGCTCGTGGCCGCCGACTTCGCCGACGACGACCGCCTTTCCGCCGAGCGGCGCACCGCGCTGTGCGAGGCGGTGCGGGAAGCACTGCGCAACACGGTGAAACACGCCGGGACGAGCCGCGTCGTGCTCCGGGTGGAGGAACGCGACGGCGGGACGGCGGTGGTCGCCCGGGACCAGGGCCGCGGTTTCGACGTGCGCGAACGCGGGCCGGGGTTCGGCATCCAGCAGTCGATCGAGGCCCGGTTGGCGGAGGTCGGAGGCACCGGACAGGTGGAATCGACGCCGGGGAACGGGACCCGGGTGACACTGTGGGTGCCGCACTGACCGGCCGGTCGCGGATTTTTCCCCGGATCGAGGGAATCGCTGCGTTTCCGGAGCTGTCTGCTCGCGGTGCCGAATATTCACTTCAGCGCGCCGGTTTGGTGTCACCAATTGTGAACAGCGAACATCCCGCGCATGCACCCCGTTCGCAGGTTCACACCCCGGCTCCGCGACGCCGATAATGGAAGGTCCGTCACCTTCAGGCCCCGCAGCGGGAGCGCTCGCATGGACACGCCGGACGAGGCACGCACGAATCGGATCGAGCGGAATCGCCGCATGCTCGAATCCTGGCGGGCAGGCGCGTCGATCACGGAAATCGCCCGGGAACACGGGCTGTCCCTGAGCTGGACCGGCCGGCTGCTGCGGCAGGAAGGCGCGGTGCTGCCGGAAATCCGCCAGGGCGTGCGCCGGCGACTCGACGTCGCGCGAATAGTCCGCGAGTACGAGTCGGGCTCGACTATTCAGAGCATCGCGGACGCGCATCAAGCGTCCTATGGCACTGTCCGTCGCTTGCTGCTGCGGGAACAAGTGACCATCCGCCCGCACGGCGGCCAGAACGCTCTCGATCGGCGCAAGCCCGGCGCCCCGGGTCACTGACCATCACCCCGGGGTGGGTGGTTCCCGACTCGTTCCGGTTTCTTTTGCGCGCCGGAGCCGGTAGAGAAGAATAATCGGGGGTGCGGAAATGGCTGAGGGGCGGCGGCGTCCGACAGACCAGTGCGGGTGCCGGTCCAGCTCCCGCCCGCGCCGTCCGTGCTGCTCGGCCGCACCGAGGAACTGACCTGGCTGGACGAAATCAGGCACCGCTCCGCCCCGCACCGGCCGTCGCGGTGCTCACCGGAGTCGGCAAAACGGCCCTCGCCCCTGCATTGGCTGCGCACCCACCGCATCCTCGGCACGAGGTTTTCCGCCGAGGGAACCGAAACCACGAAGCCCGCGAGCGCGGTACTGCACAAGTTTTCTTGCCGCACTGGGCCTTCCCGCCCGCGCCGTCCAGCACGAGTGATGTTGGTGAACAGCCGCGCAATACCGGGGCTGGCGTTGCGGTCAATCCGCTTTGCGGAGTCGCAACGCCAGCGCCGGGCAAGCCGCGGCCGCGCGCCGAGCCTCTGCCAGCAGCGGATCGGGGACCGTTCCTCCGCGGATCACTGGGTAACCCCATTCGTCCACCGTAATCAGTTCCGGCAGGATCTCCGCGCACAAACCGTGTGCTCGGCAGGCGATCGGGTCGACTGTCAGGCGGTTCATGCCGCACCTGCCGTGATCCGGCACGAACCTGCGGTCAGGTGGGCTCGGACGTCAGCCGCGAAGACTCGGAGGGCGCTTGCGGCCAGGCGGACGGCGCCGTCCGGGTGTGCGCACGCGCCCCGTCCGCTGAGGAGCGGGAGGCGGCGGGCCAGGCGGCCGGTGGCGTCCCGGCCGGCCAGCAGGTCAGCGAAATCCGCGGCGATGGCCGGGAGTCCGAACATGCACGGTCCGCATTGGCGGGCCGATTCCCCCGCCAGGGTAAAGAGAATGTCCCGGGTCAGCTCGAGGCCGCAGTGCGGCTCCGGGAGCAGGTAGAGCGAGGACAAGCCCGGTTCGCGGCCGAGCGGCAAGGGGTCGGCCAGAGAACGGGGCATCCAGGTGCCGCCGTAGCCGCCGATCAGTACTGCTTCCGCGGTAACGGATCCGCCCGCGCGAGCGAGGATCGCCGAGACCGGGGTGTCCGCCGGGACTTCCAGCACCCCAGGCCGCGAGACGGCTCCGGTGACGGTGACCAGATCAGTGTGGACGGAGCGATAACGATCCGCGCCGGTTCGGACGATGATCGCGAATTGGGCCAGGGTTTCGACATTCTGGACCAGCGTCGGGCGTCCGCGCAGGCCGCGTTCGGCAGGGCGCGGGAATTTGCCGGTCGGGCGGGCGTCGCCGGTGCCCAGGAAATGCACTAGCGCGGTTTCCTCGCTGGCGACGTACCGTTGCGGGACCATAACGACCTTGACCGGGACGGCGTCGCGGCGTTCGGCCAAAGCGGCCATGACGCTTCGGTACCCCTCGTGCAGGCAGAGATAAGCTTCGGTAGCGCCGACGGCGTGAGCGGCGACCTGGATACCGTCCAGCACTAAGTGTGGCGCGAGTTCCAACAGCGCGCGATCCTTGCGGCTAAAGGGATCGCTTTCACAACCGTTGGCGACCACAATGGACCGTCCGGGTGCGACAGAGCGCAGTTTCGCCGCAGCGGGGAAGCCAGCGCCTCCGCGGCCGCGGATACCGGCGGTGTCGATTTCGTAGATCAGTGTTTCCCGGCGGACAAGGTTGAGTCCACCGTGGACGGCAAGGTGGGCAGCGAGATTGTTGCGATGCGATGGAAGCAAGGGTCACCTCCGAAGTGGAGAGAGGCGGCGCGCCTCGGTGTCGGGGCTGGTGCTGCCGAACCGAACGCTCGCGGCGGCCAAAACCGCGAGCAGGCAGGCGATGTCGAGCGCGATCAGCAGCGGGCGTGCGCTGTCGGACGCGATAAGACCGACGCTGTGCGCGAACGCGACCGGCCAGCACAGGTAGGCGAGCCAATGCACCGCACGCCACAATCGCGGCGGGATCCGGGTGCGCAGCAGGCTCGTCACCACGATGGCTAGCAGCAAATCCACCGCCACCGCGCCGAGACCGATCCAGAACGGCTGATAGCCCGAGACGAATGGAACGACAACGGAGAGCCAGCTGAGGTCCACGTAACCGTCGACGACGGCGAACACAATGTGTGCCCCCAAAAAGAGGAGGCTGGCCAAAGCGAGATTCCGGTGCAGGTCCGCGAGAGCGAAGCGCGGCCACCGCCGGGTCGCGAACCGGCCGGAGTTGAGGAAGCCGAGCACGACAACCGCCGTCGAGAACACGAGCGAGACGATTCCGGTGGCACGGCTGAAATACCAGAGCGCGGAACTCACGACGCACGCTCCCGGCAGTCCGCGGGCCAACCCGCAGTCGTCCGGACCGCTCCGCGCGCACTCACCAGCCGTGCGGGCAATTCCCGCGACCCCAGCCAATCCAACGCGGCTACGCCCAAAACGACCGCGGCCGTGCTCGCCGTGTTGGCGTCTACACAGGACTGAGCCGCCACCGACACCGTCCGCCAGCACGGGTCCGCTGGTTCGCCGGTGCGCGGGTCGACGATGTGGTGCACCACCCGACCGCCGCGCCGCCAGGTTCGCCGGGCTACGCCAGAGGTCGCCAGGCCGCCGCTGGTGAGGGTGATCGTCGTATCCGGGCGGTCGGCCGAGTCGGTGTGGTCGTCGCCGATCGCGATCTGCCAGCCTCCGGCCGGAGCCGGGCCTGCCATCGCGAGGTCTCCGCCGAGGTTCACCAGCACGCCGCAGCCGGTGCGGCGGGCGATTTCGGCAGCGGTCCGGTCCGCGGCAAGCGCTTTCGCGGTCGCCCCCAAGTCCAGCAGGACCCCGCGCGGCAGCACGACAATCCGCCGGGCGGGTTCGAACAACACCCAGTGCGAACCGGGCGCGGGAACGGGCGCGGAGGCGGGGCCGTCGGCGATCTCGGCGAAATCCCGGTCGTAACCGAGCGCGGCCATCGACCCGCCGACCGTCGGATCGACCAATCCGCCGCTCAGCCACGACGCTCGCAACGCGGCCGACAGCGCGTCGGCCAGCAGCGGGCTCACTTCCACCTCGCGTCCCGCGGCCCGGTGGAGTGCCGAAATCTCCGAATCAGTCCGGAATCGGCTGCAGGCCCGATCGAGTTCGGCGAGCCGTGTCCGCAGCAACTCGGTCGCCGGGCCGAGCGCGGCCTCCTCGGTGACGAGCACCCGCGCGGTGGTGCCGAGCGCGGGGAACTCGCGCGAGTACGGCCCGGTCACGACGCACCCGATCCGGTGTGTGCCTGCCCGGAACCGGAGCCGGGATCCTGCGCGGGCGGCTGCAACTGGTCCTGGCCGGAGGTGCTCGAGCCGGTGGACGAATCCGTCCCGCTGGTCGACGACGAGCCCGTCCCGCTGGTGGACGGAGTAGCGGCCGCCGTCAGCCCGTATCCGATGCCGCCGGCCGCCGCCACTCCGAGCACCGCCGCGACCGCCGTGACGAGCGCCGTGCGGTGCCGGACGCGAGCCCGTTCCTCTTGCTTTCTCCTGATGTCCGGGTCCATGGCGGGTGTCCTCTCCGGTCGTGGGAACACCCAGTCTCAGCCGCGAATCTATGAGTCCGCTGGGAACGACCTGTCAGTTTGCTGCCAGTCACTACACTCCGCGCATGAGCACGGTCCTCGCGTGGGCGACGCTGGCGGTGTGGGCCGGGCTCGCGTTGTGCCACAGCTGGTTCTGGCGCACCGACCAACGGCTGCCCGAGCTGGTCCGGCCGGAGCGCTGGCCGTCCGTCGCCGTCGTGGTACCCGCCCGCGACGAGGCCGAACTGCTTCCGGACACCCTGCCCACGCTGCTCCGCCAGACCTACCCGGGCGACGCGCGAGTCATTCTCGTGGACGACGGCAGCAGCGACGGCACCGCGGAGGTCGCCCGCTCCCTGACTGTCCCGAATGGACTCCCGCTCACCGTGACGACCCCCGGAGAACCGCCGGACGGCTGGACCGGGAAGCTCTGGGCCGTCGCACACGGCGTCCGCGAGGCGGGAGACGTCGAGTTTCTCCTGCTCACCGACGCTGACATCGCACACGCCGCCGACTCGCTGGAAACCCTCGTCGCGGCGGCCACCAACGGCCGGGACCTGGTGTCCCAGATGGCCGTCCTGCGGACCGCGACGTTCTGGGAGCGGCTGATCGTGCCCGCTTTCGTCTACTTCTTCGCGATGCTCTACCCCTTCCGCCGCGTGAACTCCGCGCGCTGGCGCACCGCCGCCGCAGCCGGCGGTTGCGTCCTCGTCCGCCGCACCGCGCTCGAAGCCGCGGGAGGAATCGCCGCGATCCGCGGTGCGGTCATCGACGACGTCGCGCTCGCCCGCGCCGTCTCCTCCGCCGGCGGCCGGATCTGGCTGGGCTACGCGTCGAAGGTCCGGAGCGTCCGGCCGTATCCCCGGCTCGCGGACCTGTGGCGGATGGTGGCCCGCAGCGCCTACACCCAGCTGCGGCACTCTCCGCTGCTGCTGGCCGGGACCGTCGCCGGCATGATCGCCGTTTTCCTCGCCCCGCCGGCCCTCGCCCTGACCGGCTCGTGGCAGGCCGCCGTCGCGTGGCTGCTGATGGCGGCGACCTTCGTCCCGGTCGCCCGGTATTACCGCCAGCCCCTGGTCGCGGGCCTGGCGCTGCCGTTCACCGCGGCCCTCTACACCCTCATGACGATCGACTCCGCTCGCCGCCGGACCGGCTGGAAGGGCCGCACGTACTGACCGGGAGAGCGAGTTCACACCACCCGGGGATGCACGTTCATACATCGTCATGCATAATCATTCCTATGTCCAAGGTGCTCACTTCCCTTCCCGTCGGCGAGCGGGTCGGCATCGCGTTCTCCGGCGGCCTCGACACGTCCGTGGCGGTGGCGTGGATGCGCGACAAGGGTGCGGTTCCGTGCACCTACACCGCCGACATCGGCCAGTACGACGAACCCGACATCGCGTCCGTCCCCGGCCGTGCGCACGCCTACGGGGCGGAGCTCGCGCGGCTGGTCGACTGCAAGGAAGCCCTCGTCGAGGAGGGGCTCGCCGCGCTGACCTGCGGGGCGTTCCACATCCGCACCGGCGGACGGGCCTACTTCAACACCACCCCGCTCGGCCGCGCGGTCACCGGCACCCTGCTGGTCCGCGCGATGCTGGAGGACGACGTCCAGATCTGGGGCGACGGCTCCACCTACAAGGGCAACGACATCGAGCGGTTCTACCGCTACGGCCTGCTCGCCAACCCGGGCCTGCGGATCTACAAGCCGTGGCTCGACGCGGCGTTCGTCGGCGAGCTGGGCGGCCGCAAGGAGATGTCGGAGTGGCTGCAGGCGCACGACCTGCCCTACCGCGACAGCACCGAGAAGGCCTACTCCACCGACGCCAACATCTGGGGCGCCACGCACGAGGCGAAATCCCTCGAGCACCTGGACACCGGCATCGAGATCGTCGAGCCGATCATGGGCGTGCGGTTCTGGGACCCCGAGGTCGAGATCGCGCCCGAGGACGTCACGATCGGCTTCGAGCAGGGCCGTCCGGTGACGATCAACGGCAAGGAGTTCGGCACCTCGGTCGAGCTGGTCCTGGAGGCCAACGCGATCGGCGGGCGGCACGGCCTCGGCATGTCCGACCAGATCGAGAACCGGATCATCGAGGCCAAGAGCCGCGGCATCTACGAGGCCCCGGGCATGGCGCTGCTGCACGCGGCGTACGAGCGGCTGGTCAACGCGGTGCACAACGAGGACACCATCGCCAGCTACCACAACGAGGGCCGCCGGCTCGGCAGGCTGATGTACGAGGGCCGCTGGCTCGACCCGCAGGCGATGATGCTGCGCGAATCGCTGCAGCGCTGGGTCGGCACCGCGATCACCGGCGAGGTCACGCTGCGGCTGCGGCGCGGCGAGGACTACTCGATCCTCGACACGTCCGGCCCGGCGTTCAGCTACCACCCGGACAAGCTGTCGATGGAGCGCACCGAGGACTCCGCGTTCGGCCCGGTCGACCGGATCGGCCAGCTGACCATGCGGAACCTCGACATCGCCGACTCGCGCGCCAAGCTGGAGCAGTACGCCAGCCTCGGCATGGTCGGCGGCACCTCGCACCCGAAGCTGATCGGCGCCGCGCAGGCGGCCGCGACCGGCCTGATCGGCGCGATGCCCGAGGGCGGGGCCGAGACGATCGCGTCCCGCGGCCGGGCCGACGACGTCGAGCTGCTCGACCGCGCCGCGATGGAATCCGGCACGGACTGAGGCTTTTCTCCCGCGAATGCCCGCGTCGGCGTACCGGCGCGGGCATTCCCTCTATACCAGCGACCGCACCCCGCTAACGTCTCTATATTCCGGCGGCGGCGCCCGGCTAACGTGGCGGCGTGACCCCGATTTTCCAGCTGTCCGCCGACCACGTCACGGCCGAGGCGGCGCTCGACCCGATCGCCGCGACCCTGGACGGCGTGACCACCGACGCGACCGCGCTCACCGACCTCACCCCGGACGGTTTCGCGGCCCGCGCCGACCTGGCGCGGCGCACGCTCGCCGCTCTCGCGAAGCTGTCCCCCGAGTCCCGCGCGGACCGGATCGCGGCCACGCATCTGCGGAACAGCCTCGAAGCCGAGCTGGCCTGGCACGAGCTGGACGAGCCGTTCCGCCAGGTCCAGGCCCATTTCGGCACGCTGAACACCATCGCCGATTCGGTCCGGCTGCTGCCGCGCCGCGACGCGGACGACTGGCACGTCCTCGCGGTCCGGCTGGCCGGCGTCGAAACGATGCTGGAGGGCTGGCAGAAGACGCTGCGGGCCGGTCTCGACCGCGGTCTGCGCGCCGCCCGCCGGCAGGCGCTCGAAACGGCCGCCCAGGCCGAGCGGTACGCCGGTGTCCACAATGCACTCGTCGAGGAGTACGGCGACGGACCTCGGGCCGCCGAGTTGCGCGCTGGCGCCGACGCCGCCCATCGCGGTTACGCCGCCCTCGCCCGGTTCCTGCGGGAGGATTACGCCCCGCACGCCACGGAAACCGACGGCGTCGGCGCGGAACGCTACGCCGTCGCCGCCCGGCTTTCCCTTGGCGCGGACCTCGATCTCGCCGAAGCCTACGATTGGGGCTGGGCGGAACTTCAGCGCATCGAAACGGAAATCGCCGCCGAGGTCGAGAAAATCCAGCCGGGCGCGAGCGTCGCGGAAGTCCTCGCGCTGCTTGACGACGAGTGCTTTGTCACCGGCGAAGAGTCCTATTTGGACTGGCTGCGGACCGCGCACGACCACGCGCTGGAGGCGGCGAGCGAGCACTTCGACATCCCGGAACCGTTGCGCGCCTTGGATGTTGTCCTCGCCCACGGCTCCGCGTCGGGCTCGCCGTACTACACCGGACCCGCGGAAGACGGCACCCGTCCCGGCCGCACGTGGTGGCCGCTGGGCGGGCGGGAGCGCTTCGCGACCTGGTCCGAGCTGACGACGGTGTTCCACGAAGGCGTTCCCGGGCACCATCTGCAGATCGGCGTCGCCGGTCTGGCCGGGGACTCGGTCAGCCGCTACGCACGCGTCCATTCGGTGAGCGGGCACGCGGAAGGCTGGGCGCTGTACGCCGAACGTCTCGCCGACGAACTCGGCTGGTTCTCCGAACGCGGTACCCGGCTCGGCATGCTCGCCGGCTCCGCGCTGCGGGCCGCGCGCGTCGTGATCGATCTCGGGGCGCACCTCGACCTGCCGCTGCCGGACGGTTCCCGCTGGGACTTCGACGCCGCGTGCCGCTTCCTGCACGAACGCGGACTGGCCGGGAAGCACCGGGTGCACGCCGAAATCGTGCGCTATCTCGGCTGGCCGGGGCAGGCGATCTCGTACAAGATCGGCGAGCGCGCGTGGCTGCGGGCGCGCGCCGAAGCGGCCGCCAAGCCGGGGTTCACGCTGCGCCAGTGGCACCGCGACGTGCTGGGCGTCGGCCCGGTCGGACTCGCGGCGCTGCGGGATGCGCTGAGTTAGGCCTTGGCCTCGCATTCCGCGCACATGCCCCACCACGTGACCTCGGCCTGGTCCACCCGGAAACCGGGCACCGGACCGGGTTCGAGGCACGGCGCGGCGCCGACCGCGCACGGCACGTCCTGGATCCGGCCGCAGCCGCGGCAGACCAGGTGGTGGTGGTTGTCGTGCGTTTCGAGTTCGAACCGCGCGGGCGAGCCGGCCGGTTCGAGCGGGCGCAGCAGGCGGGCGCCGACGAGGTCGTCGAGCACGTTGTAGAGACCCTGCCGGGACAGCGCGCCGACCGCGCCGTCCGCGTCGAGCACCGTCGCGATTTCCGCGGCCGTGACGTGCGGGGTCCGCGCGACCGCGGCCAGCACCGCACGCCGCTGCGGCGTGTTGCGCAGACCTTTGTCGCGCAAGCGCGCCCCGAACTCGTCCATGGCCCGGATCGTACCCGCAGACTTGACCGAATCAATTCTGGCGTGCAGTGGCTCACAGTCCCAGAGTTGACCCGTTCTTACATTTGACTGGATCAAGTGTGCGGACTACAAAGGAGGCGTGCTCACGACCTCCGCACCCCTCCCGTCCAGCGCCGACGCCGGAACCCGGCTCCGGCGCGCCGGCCTGCGCGTGACGACCGCCCGGCAGGTCGTGCTGGAAGTGCTGGCCGAAAATCCGCACGTGACCGTCGCGGAACTGCTGCCGCTGGTCCGCACCCGGCTGTCGATGGCGTCCACGAGGGGCGTGCACGACGTGCTGACCACCGGCGTCACCGCCGGCCTCGTCCACCGCTTCGACCACGTCGGCGTCGCGCAGCGCTACGAGCTGTCCGGTTTCGACCACGGACACCTGCTGTGCCGCCAGTGCGGTCGACTGGAGGCACTCCCCACCGCTCCGACGGAGGACGTGGTGTCCGGCCTGTGCTCGCGCTGCGAACCGGCCGAGTAAGCGCAGCGATCGCCTCGGGCTAACGCACCGCTCGCGCGTCCATTCACCCTGGTCAGAGCAGTCATTACCGCAGAGGTAATTTACATACAGACTGCATGTATGTATCTTCGCCAGCATGAACGAAGAACTCGGCACTGCCCGGCACGTCAACCTCCCCCAAGGCGAACTCCGGTACTTCGAGCGCGGACGCGGCCGCCCGGTCGTTTTCGTGCACGGCGTGCTCACCAACGCCCTGCTGTGGCGCAAGGTCGTCCCGACCGTCGCGGACGCCGGATTCCGTTGCCTGGCCCCGGATCTTCCGCTGGGCGCGCATCCGGTCCCGATGCGCTCGGACGCCGACCTCAGCGCGCCCGGCCTCGCCACCCTGCTGGGCGATTTCCTCGCCGCACTGGACCTGGAAGACGTCATCCTGGTCGCCAACGACACCGGCGGCGCCATCACGCAACTGCTGCTCGCGCGGTATCCGGAGCGGGTCGGGCGGGTCGTGCTGACGCCGTCGGACAGCTTCGAGTACTTCTTCCCGCCGATTTTCCGGCCGCTGCCGGCGATCGCCCGCGTCCCCGGTTCGATGGCGCTGCTCGGCCAGCTGCTGCGGATCAAGCCGCTCTACCGGCTGCCGCTGCTGTTCGGCTGGGTCACGAAGCGCCCGCTGCCGCCGGACATCGCCGAGGAGTACCTGGGCAAGCTGCGGAAATCCCCTGGCCTGCGACGGGATTTGCGCAAGTTCCTGCGCACCGTCGACTCGAGCCATACCTTGGCCGCCGCGGAAAAGCTGCGCCAGTTCAAGCGCCCGGTGCTGCTCGTGTGGCCGCCGGAAGACAAACTGTTCCCGATCCGCCTCGCGCACCGGCTGGCCGAGGTTGTGCCGGACGCGGAACTGGTCGAGGTCCCGGACTCGTACACCTTCGTCTCGGAGGACCAGCCGGACGCACTGGCCGGGCACATCACTCGCTTCGCGGCCGCCATGGCAGATTAGGTGCGTGCGACGTACCCAGCAAGAACGCTCCGACGCGACGCGAGCCGCACTGATCAAGGCCGCCCGCGACCTCTTCGGCGCGCGCGGCTACCACGACGTGCCCGCCGAAGAAATCACTCGCACCGCGGGCGTCACGCGAGGCGCGCTGTACCACCACTTCGGCGACAAACAGGGCCTGTTCCGAGCCGTCGTCGAAGTGCTGGAACGCGAGCTGACCGCCGAGGTCTCGGAGGTTCTCGACGGCGCACCGGATCCGCTCTCGGGCCTTTCGTCCGCGCTGCAGGTCTTCCTCGACGCATGCCTGCGCCCGGACGTCCGGCGGATCTCTTTGACCGACGCCCCGGCCGTGCTGGGCTGGGACGCCTGGCGCGACCTGGAAGCCGAGTACGGCTTGGGGCTGGTCGCGGAGAACCTGGCGGCCGCGCGGGAAGCCGGATTGCTCGTGGACACGCCGGTGGACGCGTTGGCGCAGCTGGTCTTGGCGGCGGTGATGGAGGCGGCACGGATGATCGCCAACGCCGACGACCCGGACCGGGTGCGAGAGGATGTGCAGCAGGTGTTCGCGGGGTGGTTGAGCGGGTTGCTGCGGACCGCTTAGAGCCGGATCGATTTCTGGTTCATGAATGCCTCGATCCCGGACGGCCCCAGCTCCCGCCCCATTCCCGAGCGCTTGATCCCGCCGAACGGCAAATCCGCCTGCGACCCGCCGGATTTGTTGAAATACACCATTCCCGCCTCCAGCCGATCCGCCGCGCGGCGCAATCGGGCCGGGTCGGTGCCGAACACCGCCGCGCCCAAACCGAACGGCGAGTCGTTCGCGATCTCGATCGCGTGGTCGTCCGATTCCGCCCGGAACAAGATCGCGACCGGTCCGAAAATCTCCTCGCGGTAAGCGTCCATCTCCGGCGTGACGTCAGTCAGGACAGTCGCCTCCAGATACGCACCTTCGCCGCGACGGCCGCCGGTTCGCAAGGTAGCGCCCTGCTCGACCGCGCGGGCCACCTGGGCGGCGACCTCGTCCGCGGCCGCGACGGAAGCCAGCGGAGGCAGCTTCACCGACGGATCCGAGGGGTCGCCGGGAACGTAATAGTCCGCGACCCGCTTCGTGAACCGGTCCACGAATTCCGCGTAAAGGTCGGACTGGACGATAATCCGCTTCGGCGCGTTACAGGATTGCCCGCAGTTGCGCATCCGCGCGGTCGCGACAGCATTCACCGTTTCGTCCAGATCCGCGGCGTCGAAGACCAGCAACGGATCCGAGCCGCCTAACTCCAGAACGCATCGCTTCAGGTTCCGGCCCGCCTCTGCGGCCACGGAGATTCCGGCTTGTTCGCTGCCGGTCAGGGAAACGCCTTGAATGCGCGGATCAGCGAGAATCATCGGCACCTGCCGGCTGGACGCGAAGATGTTCACGTACGCGTCGTCCGGTACGCCCGCTTCGTACAGGATCTTCTCGATCGCCAGCGCTGAACGCGGGCAGATCGAGGCGTGCTTGAGCAGGATGGTGTTGCCCAGCACCAGATTCGGCGCGACGAACCGGGCCACCTGGTAGCACGGGAAGTTCCACGGCATCACGCCGAGCAGCGCGCCGATCGGTTCCTTGCGGATCACCGCGGACCCGCCGCGGATCGGGAGCGGCTGATCGGCGATCAGGTCCGGGCCGCGCTCCGCGTAGTAGCGGAAGATGTCCACGACGATCCCGACCTCGCCGCGGCCCTCGTTGATCCGCTTGCCCATTTCCAAGGTCATGACGGCGGCCAGTTCGTCGGCGCGGTCCGCGAAAAGGTCCGCGGCCCGGGCGACGATCGCCGCTCGTTCCGCCACCGGGCGGTCGCGCCAGCTGCGATATCCGCTTCCGACGCGCTCGATCGCCGCGCGCACCTCCTCGTCGGTCGCGTTCTCGATTTCCTCGATCAGCTGGCCCGTGACTGGGTCGGTCACCGTGTACATCGCGGTCTCCCTGCGGTCGGCATCCTCGCGGACATCCTATTGCATACAGTATCCCGTGTATAGGTAACACAGGGTAGCGAGTTCTTGACCGAGAGCGGGCAGCCGAGTATGGTCTAGACCACAAATCTCCCCACCCCTCCGCCCGCGCACCACCCCGCCGCGGGCTCGTCGGTCGTGCCGTGGCTCGGCCGGCCGCCCTCCGGCGCGGGAGCGGGCCCGGCTTCGAAGGAGCCACCATGCCCCGCAAACGCACGATGCTCGCCGCGCTCGGCGGCGCGATCCTCGCCCCGGTGCTGATGCTGATCGGCCCCGGCATCGCCAGCGCGCACGGCTACGTCAACTCGCCGCCGAGCAGGCAGGCCCAGTGCGCGGACGGAACGGTGTCGTGCGGCGACATCAAATGGGAACCGCAGAGCGTCGAGGGACCCAAGGGCCTGCAGAGCTGCAGCGGCGGCAACGAGCGGTTCGCCGACCTCGACGACGACAGCAAGGGCTGGAAGGTCACCCCGGTCGGCTCCCAGGTCACCTTCACCTGGGTGTTCACCGCGCGCCACCGCACCCTCGACTACGAGTACTTCATCGGCGGCACCCAGGTCGCGAGCTTCAGCGGCAACGACCAGGCCCCGCCGGAAACCGTGTCGCACCAGGTCGACCTGAGCGGTTACCCAGGACAGCAAAAGGTCCTCGCGGTGTGGAACATCGCCGACACCGGCAACGCGTTCTACGCCTGCATCGACCTGAACGTTTCCTGACCGCGCGAAAACGCCGGGCAGCCAGGCGGAATTTCCGCTCCGGCTGCCCCGCGGCTCATCCGGCGAACGCCTCGGCGACGGCGAGGCTGTCTTCGTGAACGTGGTACCGGGTGATCGATCCGCCGCCGACGGTCAACCGCACCGCGAACGTCGTCGCGAACCGTTTGCCGGTCAGCCGGACCGTTTGAGCGCTCGTCCCGACGAGCACCGCGTCCGCGCCGTCGACCAGGATCCGGTCGACCCGGACCTCGCTTTCCTCGGGAAGACAAGCGTTGCGAAGCGTCCGGAAGTGGTCCGCGACGTCCGTCCGGGAGGAACGGGGACGGATCCACGGCACGACGGGATGTTCCGGTTCCGGCCAGCTCACCCGCCAGTCCACCGGTTCGGCGAAAAGCTCCGCGATCCGGTCCGGGTCGCCCAGTTCGAGCCGGCGCAGGAATTCGTCCGCCACCGCCCGGGTGTCCGCGAAGGCCGGACGCGGCGGTTCGGCGAACTGGTGGTCGCGGCGAATGCGGCCGTCCTCGCCGAGTTCGGCCACGATGAAGCCGGTCCAGGCGACGTCCCCGCCCGCCGCGGGAACCATCAGGGTGCTGAACCGGACCATGCCGTGGTGGCCCACCGCGTCACCGGCGGACCGGAATACGTATCCTCCGCGCGCGACGAATTCCTCGAACGCGTCGCCGACCCGGCTCTCCAGCTCCTGATGTCCCCGATATTCCGCGGACTCGATGAACTGCACTCCGTCCTCGGCCCACAACGAGGCGATCGCCGCGCGCCGGGCGGCCGGGTCGGGTTCGTTCCACACTGCGACATAACGGTCGGCGAACTCGCCGGCCTCCATCTCCTGATCCATGCCCGGGACGCTAGCCAGGCTCCCCTGACATCTTGTGTCAGCGAAGAGAGGTTTCCGCGCTCCGCTTGCCGACCAGGAACCACAGGATCGGCCCGAGGAACGGCGCGCAGAACGCGAAGACCACCCACACGAATTTCATCCCAGACCCGAGCGGACTGCCGAGCACGCTCACCAGTGCCCCGAGGAACAGCAAGACCGGGAACGCCACCAGCACCGCAATGCCGGCGACGGCGGCGAACTGCAGGCCTTGATGGACGGTGTCGGCCAGGACGGCGGTCATCGGAAAATTCCTCTCTCACAGCGGGTTGGCGCCCATTGTGCGAGCGGAATGGCTTGGCCCGGATCGGCTTGGCGGCTCGATCCGGGTAACGCTTAAGTCGTACGCGTCAGGCTCCGAACAGCTCGAGCAAAGCCGCCGGCGCGTCCGCGCGGAAACAGCTCTCGAGACTTTGCGCCGACTCCGCCGCCGATTTCGCGCTGCGCGGGAACAACGCGGCCTCGTACTCGGCGAGCGCGCGTTCGACGTCTGCTGGGTGCCGCGCCAACGCGAGCCCCAGTTCAGCGCCATCGAGCATGGCGAGGTTCGCGCCCTCTCCGGCGAACGGCGACATCAGGTGCGCCGCGTCCCCGAGCAGCGTGACGCCGGGCACCCGCGGCCACGAATGCTCGACCGGGAGCGCGTGGATCAGCCGCGGGACCAGCTCGCCGTCCGCGTCCGCGACGAGGGCGCGGAGCCGGTCGGACCAGCCGTCGAAGTGGCTCAGCACGGCGGCCTTGGCGGCCGCGTGGTCGGCGAAGTCGACGGACGCGGTCCAGGTCTCCGGGACGCGCGCGGCGACGTAGACGTGCAGGCTGCCGTCCGGTTCGCGGTGCGCGAGAAACCCTTTGTCCTCGCCGAGCGCGAAACTCATGCCGCCGCCGAGGAGAGCTGCCGCGTCCGGGTGCCGGGTGTCCGCGTCGAGGAGGTCGATCTCGACGAAGGAGATCCCGGTGTAGGCCGGTTTTTCCGGCGAGACCAGGGGACGGATTCGCGACCAGGCACCGTCGGCTCCGACGAGTACGTCCGTGGTGAGGGACGTGCCGTCGGCGAGGGTGAGGCGATGTCGCCCGCCGGACAGCGGTTCCGCGGCGGTGACCTTCGCGCCCCAGCGGACGGCGCCCTCCGGCAGGGAGTTGAGGAGGAGGTCGCGCAGAGCTCCGCGGTCGACCTCCGGACGCCCGCCTTCGCCGTCGTCCGCCTCGGAGAAGAGGAGGGCGGCGGTGCGGTCGTAGACGCGGGTTTCCTGGCCGCCGGGGTGGATCAGGGCCTGGAATTCGGTGTGCAGGCCAGCGGCGCGGAGGGCGACCTGGCCGGAGTCGTCGTGGATGTCGAGCATGCCGCCCTGCGCGCGAGCGGACGGGGAGGCGTCGAGGTCGAGGACCGTGGCTTCGATGCCGTGGACGTGCAGGACGCGGGCGAGGGTGAGACCGCCGAGGCCGGCGCCGACGATGGTGATGGTCATGGGTTGCTCCTTCTCTTGGTGTCGGTTTCAGGGTAACGAACGTGTTCGTTACGAACAAGTTCGTTCTTGGGTTGCTTGCCCGCCGCTCGCTGGCCCTTGCTTCGACCGGGAGCCGATCACTTCAGCCCCGCGGCTGCTTTCGCTTGGCGTGATCGGGCGTCGTCAGCTACCCGAGCCGACGTCACTCGATTGGCGGCGATCCAGATCACCTTATGGGGCCGGAACATTCGTGCGGTTCACGCGTTGTACTGGGTGTCGGTACGGAGGTGCCCCCGGGCCTCACCTTCTGCCTTCCAGGAATACCGGTTCGGCCGGAGCCTGGTCGTGCCACTCGCCGCGAGGCGGCCCCCGTACCGGCGCAGACCACCCGCTCCGCGCGACTGCTCCCCCCAGACGCGGAACGGGATCCGGTGCTCCTGCTCCCGCCGGCCGGTAACCCCCAGCCGGTCCGGACGGAGCGGGAGCACACCCCCGGCCGCGGGAATGTTCTTGGCCCGCAACGAGTTGTACTGAACAGAGTTTCTCCCGAACAACGGCATGTTTCTGCCGGATGCGTTCTGCCCCTGTTAGCGGTTCTGCTCCGACAAGTCTTTTCTCAGCCACCCCGTCCGCTGCGGCGTCTCCCCGAGTGCTCCGCGCGGACGGGGATCCCGCGCCCCCGCTCCGGTTCCCGCAAGCCGGACGCGCGGGGCGCCCAAACCACCTCGCTCGCCGCGCCACCCCTCCCCCACGGTCGCGCGAGCGGGGACATGTGCCCGCCCGGCCACCGGATCCCGACCGGATCGGCCGGGTGGGCATCCCTCATCGCGCCAAGCTGATGCGGCGCGGGCGTGTGTGGCCGTCGTCGAATGCGCGGCCGAGCCGGTCCACTTCCGCAGCGCTGCATGCGCACCTGTTCAGGAACGCGCGGATTCGCCGTCCGTTGCCGGGCTCCTTGCGCATTCCCGCACTACCGTCTCCCAACGCACGGCTCAGCCGGTCAACTCGCACAGCTCCGAAACACCGCGTAGCCGTACGCACCGATCGGCAACGCGCCGCTGAGCCGCGCTGTGCACTCGCAGCCGACCGCACAGCCACGCAGACATACGCGGCCGCCACCCGACGCTCTGCCCGTCCGCCCGCACTGCGGCCAACCACCGCGCAGCTGTGCACACGCAACGGCAATGCGCGGGGTGGTTAATCGCGCTGCCAGTACACCCGGCTCCGTCCCGGGCAGCCACAGGCGCACACGTTCATCGCTAGGCCCACGGCACAACCGATCCACCCGCTGAGCGAGGACCACAAGCAGGCATTGACTTCCGCCCGCGGCTCAGCCGACCCGCACCCCACCATCCACGCAATCGCAAACGACCGCTCCACCGCACAGGTGCCCTTGCCGGGGACTAACCACCGACGCAGTCAGCCCGGGTCTGCCCAGGCTTCGGTTGACACCGGAGCTGACTGTTTCTCAGGCCGCTGCTGCGGTGGT
>NZ_ASXG01000093.1 GCF_000411975.1 Amycolatopsis orientalis DSM 43388 | reverse complement strand
CGGCGGGGGCTGTGTCGGCGGGGGCTGTGTCGGCGGGCAAAGATCAGCCGTTCACCGAGCGGAGCGTTCGCATCGCCTCCGCCAGTCCCTCCGCGTCCGGGCCCAGCGGGGTCAGCACGATGCGCCGCAGGATCTCCGCGCAAGCCGCTCGAGCCTTGAGTGCTACTTCCAGCCCGTGCTCCGTCAGGGCGGCGAACGTCACCCGGCGGTCCTCCGGGCTCGGGATCCGGCAGATCAGATCCGCGGCGACCAAGCGGTCCGCCACCTTGGTGAAGCCTCCGCTCGACAGCGCGGCTTCGGTCGCCAGGCGGGTCATCGGCATCCGGTGTTCGGGCGACCGCACCAGGCGCAACAGGATGTCGAACGACGCGGGGGCGAGGCCGAAGCGTTCGGCGATTTCTCCCATCAGCGCGTTCTGCGTGGCCAGATAGCCTTCGATCACGAGGCCCCACCACGTCACGATCTCGTCGTCGTCCGTTTGCGGATCCGGGGTCATCTGCCGGAGTCTACCCGAAGACGTCTTGCGCGCGAGAAGTTACCTGGGCAATGAGCGGCTGCACTCGCTAGGGTCGAAGCATGACCGACCTCACCCGCGCGCAAGACCTGCTCGCTTCCACGATTCTCGCCGACGGACACAACGACCTCCCCTGGGCGCTGCGGCTCAAGGCCGGCCCGAACCCGGTCGAAGCGGTGGCGGGCGTGGACCTCACGGTCGACCAGCCGACGCTGCACACCGACTTTCCCAAGCTCGCCGCGGGCAAACTGGGTCTGCAGTTCTGGTCGGTGTACGTCCCGTGCCAGTTCGAGGGCCACAGCGCGGTCACCGCGGTCCTGGAGCAAATCGAGGTGGTCTACCAGCTGGCCGAGCGCTACCCGGACCGGCTGCGGCTGGTGACCACGGCCGACGAGGCCGAGGCGGCGTTCGCGGACGGGCGGATCGCGTCGTTGCTCGGGGCCGAGGGCGGGCACAGCATCGCGGAATCCCTTGGGGTACTGCGAATTCTGCGCCGGCTCGGGGTCCGCTATATGACGCTGACGCACAATTTCAACACCACCTGGGCGGACTCCGGGACCGACAAACCCGAGAACGACGGGCTCACCGAATTCGGTCGCGAGGTCGTGCGCGAGATGAACCGGATCGGCATGCTGGTCGACCTGTCGCACGTCGCGCCGAGCACCATGCACGCCGCGCTCGACGTGTCCAGCGCGCCGGTGATCTTCAGCCACTCGTCGTGCCGCGCGGTCAACGACCATCCGCGCAACATCCCGGACGACGTTCTCGCCAAGCTGCCCGGCAACGGCGGCGTCGCGATGATCACCTTCGTTCCGGCCTTCATCTCCGCCGCGGTCACCGAGTGGGACAACCAGCTCGAGGCCGCGATGACCGCCGCCGGCAAGGAGTTTCTCAACCTCGGCGAGCGCGGCCGGTTCGCCGAGACCTGGGACGGCCCGCCCAAGCCGAAGGCGACTGTCGAGGACGTCGTCGCGCACCTGGAGCACGCGCGCGAGATCGCCGGGATCGACCACATCGGGCTCGGCGGCGACTACGACGGTGTCGGCGCCCTGCCGGAAGGCCTCGAGGACGTGTCGAAATACCCGGTGCTCATCGCCGCGCTGATGGAACGCGGCTGGAGCGACGAGGACTGCGCGAAACTCGCCGGTCGCAACACGCTGCGAGTGCTGCGCGAGGTCGACGCGAAGGCTTGAATTAGCGCATCACGGCGAGTGGGCGGACAATCACGATATGTCCCACGCGCGAAACGACGGTCCCGAAGGGGCCGCGAAATCGGAAATTCCCGAGGCGCCGGGCACCGACGTGCCCGGCGCACCCGACCCCGCCGCCCCGGGCACCGCTCCGGGAGCCGAACCCGGACCGCGGCCGCCCGCCGCGAAACCCGCGGGCCGCAAGGGCAAGGTCAAGTCCACCCGGATCAGCGGCACCTGGATCGCCGTGATCGTGGCGATCGTCGTGCTGGCCTTCCTGCTGGTGTTCATCCTGCAGAACCTGGACACGGCGACCGTCCACTTCCTCGGCGCCTCGGGCAGCCTGCCGCTCGCGGTGGCGATGCTGTTCTCCGCGATCGCGGGTGCGGCGCTGGTCGCGCTGATCGGCGGAGCGCGGATTCTGCAGCTGCGGAAGCAAGCCCGCCGACGGCGCTGACCACAGTCCTCAGCCGCGGTCTGGAGCCCGCAGGCTCAGCAGGATCTCGCACACCGCGGGATCCCCGCTGAGCCGCACCCGCGCGTCCGCTTCCGCCGCGGGCAACGTCCCGCTGCACAGCCGCCAGAACGCGTCCGCGTCGGTCGTCATCGCCGCCAGCGGAGACCGCGACGTCGCCGCGCCCCGGTCGATCGTCCAACCCACCGCGGTCGCCTGGAGCGTCCACCGCCCAGCCCCCTCCACCGAACAAGCCACCTGCCGCCCAGGCCGCGCGGTCACCTCGCCCAACAGCTGCGGCGCCGAACGCAGAAACGTGTCCACCACCGGCGTCCGGAACTCCGGCTCGTCCAGCAGCGGAGCCTTCACCGCCTCCCGGATCTGCTGCTGGAGCACCCACTGCTCCGCGTAATCGCGAGCGACCGTCAGCCACAACGGCACCGCGGCCGCTTCGTCCAGGTCGCGGTGTTTCCACAGCTCAGTCAGCTGCGTTGTGCTGTCCACGAGCATCGCGAACAGCACCTCCGGCGACAGCTGCCGGCAGGCGGAGACCCACGACGTGCCCTCCTCGAAATGGCCGTCCCGATCCCGGGACAGCCGCCGGAGCTTCAACCCGAGGATGTGCGCGGTGAGGTCGTGCACCGTCCAATCGCCGAGCACGGGCGAGGTCCATTCCGGTGTCCGGAGGTCGGAGAGAACCCCGATCAGCGCCTGTTCCTCGCGAACGAGCAGCGGCAGCACGTCGATCGGCGGTCCCCACGGCGCGGTCATGCGCGTCATCCAACACCCACTGGCCCGGCATCACAGGGCCATCTGGCCTACTCGCAGGTAGCATCAGCGCGAACAGTGAGGGGAGCAGCCCGTGGACTACCAGCGACCGAACGGCCGGGGCACCGCCGAGGACGTGGCCAATCTGGCCCGCCGGGCAGGCCAGCTCGCCGGATGGGCGGCGCGCACCGGCTTCGACCTGACCCGCAAACTCCCCGGGATCGACACCGCCGAACGCGGCCTCAAGCAGGTCGAACGCGGGTTGCTGAGCGAGCTGCGCCGCCGGCTGGACGAGGTCGACGATCCCTACCACGCGGCGCTGACCGCGGCGTCCGCGATGAACCGGGCCGACGTCGGCAGCCGCGCCGTCGAAACGACCGTGACGCTGGTGCCCGCCCGCGACCACGTCGAACCGCTGCGCGCGGCGATGGCCGAACTGCTCAACCACTCCATCGGCTTCGGCCGCGAGCGCGCCCGCGAGTACCTGTACGCGATCATTCTCCGCCAGCTCACCCCCGACGAGGCGCGCATCCTCTCCGCGCTGTCGGACGGCTCCCCGTTCCCCGCGGTCGACGTGGCCGAGCGCACCGCCATCGGCGGCACCGGCCGGATCGTGCTGCGCAACGCCTCGACGGTCGGCAAGGCGGCCGGGGTGTCGCTGCCGGACCAGGTGCCCGGCTACGTGACCCGGCTGATCGGCCTCGGCCTGGTCGAACTGGACGAGGAGGTGCCCTCGCTCGAGACGCAGTACGAGATCCTGCTGACCGACGAGTCGGTCCGCGAGGTGGAGAAGCAGGTGAAGCGGATCAAGATCATCCGCCGCACCATCCACGTCTCGCGGCTCGGCGCGCAGTTCTGGCAGGCCTGCGACCCGAGCCTCGGCTGACCCCGATGGGCGGCTTCGTCTCGGGCATCCTCGACGACTTCGTCCGGCACTGGCAGCTGTATGTCTCCATCCCGATCGTCGCCGCGCTGATCGGGTACGGCACGAAGCTGGTCGCGATCCGGATGATGTTCCAGCCGGTCGAGTTCATCGGCGTCAAGCCGTTCCTCGGCTGGCAGGGCATCGTGCCCAAACGGGCCGCGCGGATGGCGAGCATCGCCTGCGACACGATGACCGAGCAGCTGATCAAACCGGCCGAGGTCGTCGCCCGGCTCGATGCCGACCGGATCGCCAAGGAGATCGAGAAACCGCTGCTCGCGGCGGTCGAGGACATCGTGCGCGAGGTGGCCGGGCACTACCAGCCGGGGCTGTGGGAATCGCTGCCGGTCGGCGTGCAGCGGCTGGTGATCCAGCGCGTGCAGGCCGAATCGCCGCACATGGTCAAGGCCGTGCTCGAACTCATCCAGTCCGATGTGGACAGTGTGTTCGACCTCAAGGGCATGGTGGTGACCAGCCTGGTCAAGGACAAACGGCTGCTCAACCGGATCTTCCAGGAAGCGGGCGCGGAGGAGTTCAAGTTCATCGCCCGCTCCGGGCTCGTGTTCGGCGGGCTGATCGGCGTGATCCAGATGGTCGCCTGGCTGCTGTTCAAGTTCCCGCCGATCATGCCGTTGTTCGGCCTCTTCACCGGCTGGTTCACCGACTGGCTGGCGCTGCGGATGATTTTCTACCCGCTGCAGCCGAAGAAATATTTCGGCGTCACCTGGCAGGGTCTGTTCCTCAAGCGGCGCGCGGAGGTCGCCGAGGCCTACGGCGAGTTGATCGCGAAGGAAATCATCACGCCGCACAACGTGATCGAGGCGGTGCTGAAGGGCCCGCTGTCCGATCGCGTGCTCGCGCTCATCCAGCGGCAGCTCGACCGCGAGCTGGGCCGGGCGGCGAACGTCGCGAAACCGTTGCTGGTCTTCGCCATCGGCAGCCGCCGCTACCAGGACATGAAGCTCGCCATCTCCGAGCAGATCATGACCCGGCTGCCGGACACCATGCGCTACATCGAGGATTACGCCACCGACGCGATGGACATCCGCAACGTGCTGGTCGGCAAGATGAAGGAATTGTCGCCGGAGGAGTTCGAGCAGCTGCTGCGCCCGGCTTTCCAGCAGGACGAATGGATTCTGATCGCGACCGGCGCGGTGCTCGGGTTCGCGGTCGGCGAGGCGCAGGTGCTCCTGCTGGAGCACCTCGCCGCTTGATGCCCCTTGTGGAGGAGCGGGCCGGGCCGGGAGACTGACCCGCATGGGTGAGACGGCGGTGCCGTGGCCGCAGGAAATCCGGATCGCGATGGCCATGGTGGGGGGATCCAGCCTGGCAGTGTGGATGGGGGGAGTCGCTACCGAGACGTCGGCGTTGCTGCACGCTTCGCGCACGCCGGACGAACGTAACGGCTACCGGAAACTTCTCGACCTTTTGCACGCTTCGGTGCGCCTGGACGTGCTCACCGGCACGAGCGCGGGCGGCATCAACGCCGCGTGCCTCGGCCTGGCGGAGGCGTACCGGTCGACGCCCGCGGTCTTGCGCGACACCTGGTTCTCCGCCGGGTCGCTGGAAAACCTGATCCGCGACCCGGGCGAAACCCAGCCGCGCTCAGTGCTGAACGGCGACAAGGTGCTCCTCGGCGGCCTGGTCCAGGCGATGCACGACATCACCGGGTCCGGCGTCGTGCCCACCGAGCCGCCGGACGTGACCGTGCTGCTCACCGGCACCATGCTCGACGGCGAGACCACGCAGTACGACGACGCGCTCGGAAACCGGGTGCGAGACACCGAACATCGCATGCTGTTCCGCTTCTCCGGTCCATTGTGGAACAACCAGGTGCACGCCCCGCTCGCGCTCGCCGCGCGGTCGAGCGCGTCGTTCCCCGGCGCCTTCGAGCTGTCGCGCATGCCGATCGGTCCCGAGGCGGCGGACCGGACGCATCCGGACATGACCGAGTACACGGAGCTGGTGCGTTCGCATTGGCTCGCCGACGGCGGCGTGCTGGTGAACAAACCGCTGCGGCCGGCGTTGCGGGAGATCTTCGAACGCCCGTCGTCGACGGAGGTGCGGCGGCTGCTGCTGTACGTCGTCCCGACGGTCGACGGCGAGGTCAAGCCGATGGACTGCGACCCGGCTGAGCCGCCGATGCTCGGCACCGCGCTGGCGAAGGTCGCCTCGACGATCATGAGCCAGACCATCAGCGTCGAGCTGGAGGAATTGAGCCGGCACAACGCGGCCGTCACGCGCACCCGGGACACCCGGGTCGCGCTCGCGTCGCTCGGCCTGCGCGGCGGGCAGCTGGTGGACGACCGGGTGCACCGGGCATACCTCGACCGCCGGGTCGCGCTCGACGCGGCCGACCTGGTGCGCGCCGTCACCCGCCGCTACGAACTGTCCGATGAGGACAGTGGATGGGCGGCCGGGAGCTCGGCGCTGCTGCAGGACATCGCCGCGGACGGACTGCGTCGCGGGATCCCGGACACGCTGCCCGGCGAGTCGGTCACGGTCGGCGAGATGGTCCGCTACCGCACCACGACGCTGGACGACGCGGTCGCCACCGGCATCCAGCTGATCAACGCGGGCTTCCGGATGGGCCCGGAGCTCGACCAGGCGACCCAGCTCAACGAGGCCCGCGCGAAGCTGCACGCCGCCCGCCGGAGCGCGGCACGCGACGTGCGGCTGTCCGCGTGGGTCGCGCGGCACGAGCCGCCGCGGCCGGGCACCGCGATGCCGGACTGGATCGGACAGCTCGCCGCCGAATGGGCGGATCTCGGCGCGTCGGACGCGGTGCGCGACGCGTGGCCGGAGCTGGTCGGCGCGCTGCGGTCGGCGGCTCCGGTGCTGCATGCTTTGGCGGGCAAGGAAAACCAATGGTCCGCGGACGCCGCCGACACGGTGACCACGCTGCTGGACTGGTTCGGCCTGGACGACGCGGACGTCGCCGACGGGTTCGTGCTGGCGCGCTTCCTGTTGCTGCACATGGCGACGCGCGGGCTGCTGGCCGAAACGCCGGCGGTCGACCAGCGCGTCGACCTGGTGCAGCTGAGCGCGGACAGCCGCACCCTGCTGGACCTGGCGCGCCCTCGCGGCCGGGACAAGCTCACCGGCACGCAGGCGAACAACTTCGGCGCGTTCTACAAAGCGTCCTGGCGCGCGAACGACTGGATGTGGGGCCGGATCGACGGCGCGGGCTGGCTGACGCAGTGCCTGCTCGACCCGCAACGCCTGCGGGTGCTGCGCGACATCGTGGGCCCCGAGGAATTCCGGGAGCAGGTGCGGACGACGTTCCGCGAGATCGGCTGGGCGCCGCCTTCGCCCGCGGACAACGGCATGCCCGCGGAGCTGCCCGGGTTGCTCGCGCAGCTGGGCGACGAGCTGGCTTTTCTTGGCCTGGACGCGAATCTGGATCCGGTCGAGTTCGGCAAGGAGGTGCCGACCAGCCTTCCGGTGACGTCGATGGTGCTGGCCAAGTCGCGGCAGCTGGACATCGCGCGGGAGGAGCTGCCGGTGCTCGCCCAGCAGGCCGAAGCGGACGCGAAGGAGGGCAACGGAAAGGCGTCGGAGAGTTTCCGGAAGCTGATGCTCGCCCGGCCGCTCGACCAATCCGCCGGGAAACCCGCTGTCCCGCCCGAAAACGCCGGGGAACCGGACGCGGCGCAGCGCGCTTTCCAAGCCTGCCAGGTTTCCGCCGAACGCTTCGAGGGCGAACTCGGCAGCACGCTGCTCACCAAAACGATCGTCAAAGCCGGGGCCGCCGGGCTCAATGCCGCGTCCACTGCCACCCGGGTCCCGAAAACGCTCCAGCCGCTGGCGAAATTCGCCCAGCTCAGCAGCCGCAGTTCGTGGTGGGTCACCCAAGGCGCGACGCGACTGGGCCGTCCCTGGAACCTGCTCGCCGCCGCCATCACCGCGATCGCCGGGTTCGTGCTCAGCGGCGAAGGCGGGTCCGTCCTGCAATGGCTCGGCCTGCCGGTCGCGGGCGGGGCGCTCGTGTTCCTCGTGGTGAGCCTGCTGACCTTGCGGCGGACGTGGCGAATGGTGCTCACTGTGCTGGCGGTGCTGGTGATAGCCGCGTTGCTGTTCGCCGCTTTCCTGCCGCCCATCGCACAGCCGTTGTTCGGCTGGCTCGGTACCGTTGTGGACGGCTGGCGGCGCGGGCAGGCTCCGCTGTGGTGGCTCGCCGTCGTCGCCCTGCTCCTGCTGCCCGCGGTCTGGACGCCGCTGTCCGGGCTCGGCCGGCGGAAGCGCCGGAGGTCCCGTCCGGACAGCCCGCGCTGAACCCCAGGTAGGCCGCGCTTTTCGGCGTTGGAGTTGCGGCCGGGCCCGCGAAGGCCCATGGTCGGAGACACAGGTCGCATACCGCAGGTGTGCGGCCCAGACGCACGTCATGCCCAAAACTCAGCCCGGCTAAACATGTTTGTGGCACTCCTCACCGGGGTATCCCCGTCGTCCCTGGTGAGGGCGGTGGGCGTGGGATGGATCGCTGGCGGCACGAAAATTCTCTGTTACGTTTCCAAAGTATGTCCGGAAAGCACTTGATCGAATCCCCGACCAAGGCCGATGGTGCCGCTCTCTGGCGAATCGCACGCGATTCGCAGAAGCTTGATCTCAACTCGCCGTATGCGTACCTGTTGTGGTGCAAGGATTTCGCGGACACCTCGGTCGTGGCCCGCGTGGACGGCGAGCCGGTCGGATTCGTGATCGCTTACCGCAGGCCGGCCGCGCCGGACGTCGCGCTCGTGTGGCAGGTCGCCGTCGACGCGTCGCAGCGCGGAAAAGGCCTGGCCGGGCAGTTGCTGGACAGCCTGTACACGCGTCTGGTCGGCGAGGGCGTGCGGTACCTGGAAACCACGATCACTCCGGACAACGCGGCGTCCATCCGCCTCTTCGAGTCGTTCGCGAAGCGCTGGAACGCGGATCTGGAACACCGCCGGTTGTTCGAAGTCGCTGATTTTCCGCAGGGGGAGGCGCACGAACCCGAGGATCTTTACCGCATCGGGCCGTTGCGCCGCCAATAACCCGTCAATTTCGCCGAGTAGGAGCGAAAGAAATCGTCATGAGCATCTTCGAAGAGCTCGAATCAGAAGTCCGCAGTTACAGCCGGGGGTGGCCGGTCGTCTTCGACCGCGCGCAGGGCAGCCGGATCTACAGCGAGGACGGGAAACCCTACCTCGACTTCTTCGCCGGCGCCGGCGCGCTGAACTACGGGCACAACAACCCGCACCTGAAGAAGGCGCTGATCGACTACCTGCAGCGCGACGGCGTCACCCACGCGCTGGACATGTTCACCGTCGCGAAGCGGGACTTCCTGCAGACCTTCCAGGAGAAGATCCTGACCCCGCGCGAGCTGGACTACAAGATCGTCTTCCCCGGCCCCGGCGGCGCGAACGCCGTGGAGGCCGCGCTGAAGCTGGCGCGGAAGGTGACCGGCAAGGAATCGGTCATCAACTTCACCAACGCCTTCCACGGCATGACGCTCGGCGCGCTGTCGGTCACCGGCAACTCGATGAAGCGCGGCGGCGCGGGCGTCCCGCTGGTGCACGCCACGCCGATGCCGTACGACAAGTACTTCGACGGCGCGATGCCGGACTTCATGTACTTCGAGAAGCTGCTCGAGGACTCCGGCAGCGGCCTGAACGAGCCCGCCGCGGTGATCGTGGAGGGCGTGCAGGGCGAGGGCGGCATCAACGCCGCGCGCCTGGAATGGCTCAAGGGCCTCGACGACCTGTGCAAGCGGCACAACATCCTGCTGATCCTCGACGACGTGCAGATGGGCTGCGGCCGCACCGGCCCGTTCTTCAGCTTCGAGGACGCGGGCATCTCGCCGGACATCGTGTGCCTGTCGAAGTCGATCGGCGGCTACGGCCTCCCGATGGCGCTCACGCTGATCAAACCGGAGCTGGACGTGTGGGAGCCGGGCGAGCACAACGGCACCTTCCGCGGCATCAGCCCGGCGTTCGTCACCGCGGCCGAGGCGCTGCGCGTCTACTGGAGCGACGACGAGCTGGAAAAGTCGACGAAGGCCAAGGGCGAGCGCATCGCGAGCACCTTCAAGGACATCGTCGAGAGCTACCCGGAGGCGAACCTCGTCGCGAAGGGCCGCGGTCTGGCGCGCGGTCTCGAATTCGGCAGCGGCGACCTGGCCGGCGCGGTCTGCAAGGAAGCCTTCGACCGCGGCCTGCTGATGGAAACGTCCGGCCCGGACGGCGAGGTGATGAAGCTGCTTCCGCCGCTTACCCTCACCGACGAGGAACTGGGCGAGGGGCTTTCGATCATTTCCGAATCCGTCGCCGCCGTTCTCAAGTAACCACCCGCACAACACGAAGGAGCCCGTCACTTGCTGGTCCGCACGCTCGACGAGATCACCGACACCGACGCCGACATCAAGACCCCGAACTGGCGCAGCAAGCGCATCATCCTCGCGAAGGAGGGCGTCGGCTTCTCGGTGCACGAGACGACGCTGTACGCCGGCACGGTGAACGACTTCTGGTACGCCAACCACATCGAGGCCGTCTTCATCACCTCGGGCGAAGGCGAGATCGAAGACCTCGCCACCGGGAAGGTGTATCCGCTCAAGCCGGGCACGCTGTACCTGCTGAACGACCACGACAAGCACCAGGTCCGGCCGAAGACCGAGATCAAGTGCGTGTGTGTGTTCAACCCGCCGGTCACCGGCCGCGAGGTGCACGACGAAAACGGGGTCTACCCGCTCGTCACCGAAGACTCCTGACGCTGCGCCACTCCCACCACATCGCACGAAAGAAGAAACGCCAGAAGAACTGGAGGCGAGCCACTGTGACGATCATGGACACCCGGGTCAACGACGGCTACCCGACCCGGATCACCGGTACGCCGGAGCACCTTCCGCGCGTGCACCCCACGGTGTGGGGTACCGAGGCTGACGGCCCGATCGACGCCGCGACCCTGGCGAACCACGATGCCAAGGGCTTCACGATCGTCGACGGACTGCTCTCGCCCGGTGAGGTCCAGACGTACTGGCAGGAGGTCGTCCGGCTGTCGTCGGACGAGAAGCTGCGCGACGACGAGCGCGTCATCACCGAGGCGCGCACCGGCGAGGTCCGGTCGATCTTCGACGTGCACGAGATCTCCGGCCTGATCGCCGAACTGGTGCGCGATCCGCGGGTGCTCGACTGGGCGCGGCAGATCCTCGGCTCCGAGGTCTACATCCACCAGAGCCGGATCAACTACATGCCCGGCTTCAAGGGCACCGGCTTCTACTGGCACTCCGATTTCGAGACCTGGCACGCGGAGGACGGCATGCCGTCGCCGCGCGCGGTGAGCTGCTCGATCGCGCTCACCGACAACTACCCGTACAACGGCGGGCTGATGGTCATGCCGGGTTCGCAGCGCACGTTCGTGCAGTGCGTCGGCGAGACCCCGGACGACAACTACAAGAGCTCGCTCAAGGACCAGCGGGTGGGCGTACCGTCGCCGGACGACATCACCAAGCTCGCCGCCGACTGCGGCATCGAGCAGTTCACCGGTTCGGCGGGTTCGGCGCTGTGGTTCGACTCGAACATCATGCACGGGTCGGCGAACAACATCACGCCGTACCCGCGCTCGAACATCTTCCTGGTGTTCAACAGCGTGGAGAACGCGTTGCAGGAGCCGTTCGCCGCGAGCGAGCCGCGGCCGTCGTTCATCGCCGGGCGCGATTCCACGCCGATCACGCGGTGACCAGCGACACCTTGGCGAACCGGCGGGTCGCTCGTAACGAAGAATGTGCGCCCTGTTACGTTGTCGCCACCTCGCAGTTGCGCTGTGCGGGGATGGTTGTCCGCAACGGTCCGGGTTCTTGCTCGGGGTGAGCCCCCCGAACCGCCGGCGGACGGCCGCGATGCACGGGTGGACCGCGCCCCCTGGCGGCCCGGCCGACGATCATGGGTCCGGCCCCGCACCATCAGATCGGGACTGATGGTGCGGGGCCGGATTCGTCTGTTTCAGGGGCCGGAATTCACGGGAGAGCGGTTTCTGCCGGCCGCCGCTGCCGGTAAGTTGACCTGTCTGGCTGGGGGTGAGCCTGGGAGGTGCGCGCGAGCATGGCCGATGGCGGCGCGCGGGTCGAACTGCTCGGCCCGGTGCGGCTGCTCGACGGCAGCCGTGCGGTACCCGTCGGCGGCCCCGGGGTGCGGGGGCTGCTGGCGCTGCTCGCGCTGCGCGTGGGCAAGGTGGTGTCGCTCGAGGAGATCATCGACGCGTTGTGGGGCCACGATCCGCCCGCCACCGCTCGCACCATCGTGCACGGCAACGTGTCGCAGCTGCGCCGGCTGCTGCGGGAAATGGCCGATCCGGTCGCCGAGATCAGCACCCGGCCGCCGGGCTACCAGCTTTCCCTCGCGCCGGAACGGATCGACGCGCATCGCGCGCGGGCGCTGCTCGACCAGGCCGCGCTGGAACCGCCGGAGAACGCCTCCAAGCTGCTCGCCGAGGCGCTCGCGTTGTGGCAGGGACCGACGTTGTCCGGCGTGCCGGATTCGGTGCGGGCGCCCGAATTGGACGAACTGCGCAACGCGATCCGCTACGCCCGGGTCAACGCGGATCTCGACCTCGGCCGGTACGACGAGCTGATCGTGGAGCTGAGCCCGATCGTCCGCGCCGATCCGCTCGCCGAACGCACCGCCGGGCAGCTGATGCGTGCGCTCTACCACGCCGGGCGGCGCGGGGAAGCGCTCGAGCTGTACCGCACCGTCTCGCGGGCCACGCTCGGCTCCCTCGGTGTCGAACCCGGCGCCGATCTGCGCTCGCTGCACGAGCGGGTGCTCAACGACGACCTCGCCGCGCACGAGAGCGCTGTTCCGGAGCAGGCCGTCGCGCCGTCTCAGCTGCCGCCCGCGCTGCCGACGCTGGCCGGGCGCGAGGCGGAGGTGGAATGGCTCGACGGGCTCGCCGAACGCGGCGACAGCACGGTGATCGTGTCCGGCACCGCCGGGGTCGGCAAGAGCGCGCTGGTCATCTGGTGGGCGCATCGCGCGGCCCGGCTGTTCCCGGACGGGGTGCTGTACGCGGCGCTGCAAGGCTTCGATCCGCACCAGCCGCCGCTGGAGCCGAGCGAGCTGCTGTCGCAGTTCCTGCTCGGGCTGGGCGTGCCCGCCGACGAGGTGCCGGAGCACGGGCACGAACGCGTCGCGCTGTACCGCTCGCTGATCGCCGGACGGCGGATGCTCGTGCTCCTCGACGACGCCCGTTCGGCCGAACAGGTGCGTCCGTTGCTGCCGCCGGGTGCGCGGTCGATGACGGTGGTGACCAGCCGGTCGCGGCTGGAGGCGCTGGCGGTGTCCCACGCGGCGAAACTGCGCGTGCTCGGCACCCTCGCGCCGGAAGCCGCGGTGAGCGTGATCGAGGAACTGGCCGGACCGGCGGATTTCGACCTCAACCACGCGCTGGCCCGGCTGTGCGGCTACCTGCCGCTCGCGCTGCGGATCGCCGGGGCCAAGCTCGCCGCCAGTCCACAATGGACACTCAAGGATCTGGTCGGCGAGCTGGGAAACGAACGCACCCGGCTGGCCGGGCTGGACGTCACCGGAGCCGACGACGGCGTGCGGGCCGCTTTCGACGTCTCGTTCCGCGGCCTGCCGGACCGACTCGCCCGGACGCTGCTGCGGCTGGGCGCGGTGCCCGCCCGGCACACCGGACCGCACCTCACGGCGGCCATCGCGGAGATCCCGGTGGAGCAGGCCCGCCGCGAACTCCGCACGCTGGCCGCGCACAACCTGATCGCCGAGACTTCGCGCGACGCCTTCGCCCCGCACGACCTCGTCCGGCTGTACCTGCGGGAGCTGGCGGAAACCGAACTGGACCCGGCGGAACGCGCGGCGGTGCTCGACCGGGCGATCCGCTATCACCAAGCCGCCTCCGACACCGCCCGGCGCAAGATGCTGCGGATCGTCGACCCGCTCGACCTCACCGGCCTGGTGCCGCCGGAGGCGCTGCCGCCACTGGAAACTTTCGCCCAGGCCCAGGACTGGTTCGCCGCGGAATGGCCGAACCTGCTGGCCGTACTGGACGCCGCGCACGCCGACGGCCGCTACGCCGACGTCTGGCGGCTCGCCCGCGTCGCACACACCTACCGGGTCGTCTGCCCGCTGTACGAGGAATGGATCCGGCTGGTCGACCTCGGGCTCGCCGCCGCCGAGGCCGCGGACGAACCGCTCGGGCAGTGCTGGATGCTGATCTCCCGCTGCGCCATCGCGCTCACCTTCGAACTGGCCCACGGCAGCATCGCCGACGCCGAACGCGCGGTCGGCCTGGCCACGCGGCTGGACGGCCGCTCGCTGATCGTCGCCAAGATCCACCTCGGCAGCGTGCTCACCCTGCTCGGCCGGTATTCGGAGGCCATCGAACGGCTGCTGGAGGCCGTCGAGGAGACCGAACGCACCGGCGACCTCGAACTGCGCGGCCAGGCGCTCAACAACTGCGCCGAGACGGAAAAGCGCGCCGGCCGTCCGGTCGAGGCGATCACGCATCAGCTGGCCTCGCTGGAAATAGACCGCGAACTCGGCGACGACAGCTACGCCGTGGTGTCGCTGAACAATCTCGCCGAACTGCACCTGGACATCGGCGACCTGGAAGCCGCCGAACGCTACGCGAGGGAGGCGATCTCGCTGGCGGTCGCGCGGCAGTTCGAACTGCAGGAAGGCATCCTGCGGGTGACGTTGGCCAGGATCCAGCGCCGTCAGGAACGGCTCGACCCGGCGCGCGAGCAGTACCGGCGGGCGATCTCGCTGTACGAGCGGATGAATCCCCGGCAGGTGGAGGACCTGCGCAAGGAAGCGGCCGACCTGGAGTGAGCGGGCAGTCGGCAAGCCCTGCTCTTGTACAATGTTCAGCTGTGTTTTCGCAGGTCAGCGTGGTAATAATCGCCTTCGCTTAGCGGATTCTTAGCCATCGGGCGGTCAGCGCGCGTAGGGTCGGCCGCGACGCTGGCGGAGCCCTAGGGGAGGGGCAGGCCGTGAAGCCGGCGACGGGACCGCGGCGCTGTCGCGCGGACCTGGAAAGAGCCGCCAGGAGCGGTTCGGTGGCGGTTGGCCGGCCGAGATGGGGGTAGGCCGGCCGGCCGCCAGGCCCTATTCGACGTTCGAGGTGCAGAGCGCGATCGAGCTGCCGCTGCTCTCGGCGACCTTCTTCCCGTCGACGATGATCTGGCAGCTGATCTCGTTGGTCACGCCCGCGTTGGCGGTGTCCGCGGTGAGCGAGAGGACCGGCCGTCCTCCGTCGTAGGAGGCGTGCCCGTGCCAGTCGTCGGTGCTCGGCGGGGTGGACGCGGTGCGCTGGTCGTTCAGCGTGCCGTAGCGGACCGTCGCGCCGCCGGCCGAGGTGACCACGAAGTCGACCGAATGCTTCTCGCCGGGCAGCGGCGGGATGTGCAGATCGCCTGCCCGCGCGGTGCCGAACATGGACGGGTACAGCAGCATCGCGCCGCACAGCAGGGCGGCCAGTGCGGAAAGCGTGGTCCCGGTGAGTGCGACGCCCAACCCGCGCATTGTTCCCCGGGAAGAAAGCACGATTCCCGCAATGCCGGCGGCGAGGCCGACTCCGGCGAGCGGCCAGGCGAGGAAACCCCAATCCGGGAGGAAGGCGACGCCGGCCGCGGCCAGTCCGAGAACGACCGCGAGACCGCCCGGCCAGTTGGCCCGCCTCGGGGACGGCTCCTGCCGCGGCGGGCGGTGCGGACCAGGGCGAGCAGTGGTCCGGCTGTGTCGAGCGGGTGCGGCCGGATACGGCTGCTCGGTCGTCATGCGTGCCTCTTCCAGCTGGGGTGGCGAAGACGCTAACGCAGATGCCCGCGAAGGTGGAATAATCGTTATCGACTGACAATGTCATCCATTTACCGTGTCCGGGCAGTCGAGGTCATTTCCCGCCGGAGTGCGCGAAACGGCGCCATTTACGGCCCGGAAAAGGGCGCGGGGCGAGTCCGAAGAGCGACCGCGCGCTTACTCGGCGGCCCTGACCTGGCGACGCGGTGTCCCGCGTGCCATTCACTGATCGAAAAGGCTGACTTCCGGAGTGATCTCGAGAAGCTCGTGCACCGGCCTGCCGCGCCGTCCGTCGATGGTCGTCGTGCGCACTACGCGCAATCGCGCGGTCACCGGACGGTCGAGGTTTTCTTTGATCTGGTCGAGCAGATCCGGGGCGACCGCGCCCTGAATGGTTCCGCCCGATTCCCGCTCGAGATAGAAGATCCGCCGCCGGGTGCGCACGCCGTCGAGGCGTCCGGTCACCGTCTCGTAGCCGACCGCCTCGCGGGACTCGCGCAGGCTGCCCTGCAGCACCCGCGCCTGCTCGGTGGTCATGCTCCGGGTCACCTGCTCGCCCGCGGTGGGCGTGAGCGCCATGCCGATGCCCGCGTGCTTGCTGACCGCGTTGACGATGTCGCTGACCGCGTTGCGCACCGTGTCGCGCTGCAGCAGCACCGCGTCGAGCGCGCCGTCGTCGGAACCGTTGGCGGGCAAGAAATCGCAGAGTTCCTTCACCGCGCGCTCGGACAGCGTCTCGATGCCGTCGTGGATCAGCGCGTCGTCGACCGCCGGTTCCGGGAAGCCGAAGAAGATCGCGTTGCCCGCCTGTCCCTTCTGGATCAGCGGGGCCTTGTCGCGGTCCGCCTGCTGGACGAAGGTGACCTCGTTCGACGGGTTGCGGATGATGTGCCCGATCTTCGCCGTCGCGTCCTGCAGCGCGCGGCTGATGTCGGAGAAGGTGTACGCGTCGATGTGCGTTTCGCCGATCACCGACACGTGCAGCAGGGGCGCGCGGCAGGTGCGCTCGAACTTCGCGTTCGCCGCCATCGCCGAGGCGCGCGCGAGGTCGTCCAGCCACGTGCCGCCGGGGATCTCGTCGGCGATCCGCCGGAACTCGTTCCTCACCACACCATCTCCGGGATGCCTCTGCCGCCTTCGGCCCACACCGATTCCCACACGTCCTCGTCGCCGGGACGGCACAGGAAACCGTCGAGCATGCCGCCGACCGGCTGGATCTGGTCGAGGTACATGGCGGGCTGGCCGACGATGATGCCGCGCAGGGTCAGCAGGCCGTAGAGCGCGGTGCGGCCGCTGTCGTCAAGCCGCTTCAACGCACCCCATTCGTCCGGCAGCAGCACGACGTCGAGCCCGCGCGGCGGATGTGCCGTGCGGGTGACGAACGAGCCGCCGAGCCAGGCCCGTCCGGAGGTGATCACCCGCTGGGCGACCCCGAGGTAGCTGTTGAGCGCGCTGAAGAGGATCTCGCGCTCGTTCTGGTGCGGCGCGTCGTAGACGAGTCGCTCGTAGACGTCGGCGAGGTCCGCGTGGTGCCGGCCGGGCGGCAGCAGGTTCTGAGGCGTCCAGTGCGGAAGCGCCATCGGACCTCCTGACCTCGCCCGGGGCCCTCGGCGCCCGCTTACCGTGCGTAGCCGAATCTACCAGGTGGGTGTCAGCCACTGCGTCCAGGTCGGCGGGGCGCGGGTTCGTCGTCGTGCGGCCAGTGCGGACTCCGCTGGTCGTCCTCGGGCCAGCTCAGTTCTCCGGACAGCCGCGGCTCGGGATCGGGCAGCGGATGCCCGGCCGAGTCCCGCGGCGGGTGCTGCCCGTGGTACGGGTCGTCCGGGTCGACTTCCGGATAGTCGTTGTAGACGCGCTCCGGCTGGTCCTCGTAGTGCGGGTACGCCGGTTCCTCGTAGTCCTCGTACGGGTTCGCCGGCGGGATGTGCCGGGTCTCCTCGGCCGGGGCCTCGACGGGAGCGGCCGCCGGCCGGAACGGCTCAGCCTCCGCTTCGGCCTTCGTCCGGGCGGCCCGCGTGAACAGCCACATGACCGCCGCCCCGAGCAGGAACGAGACGAGCAGCCACAGCCAGATCTGCCCGAAGAGCCAGAGCATCCGCCATCACCTCTGTTCCACTGTGATCTCGACCCGCCGGTCGCTGTCGCCGCCCCCGCTGTCCGACCCGCTCGCGCTGGCCACCGCGAGCAAGCGGTCGGGCGGCACGTCCTCGCGGATCAGCAACCGGATCACGGTCAGCGCCCGGTTGCGGGAAAGCTTCAGCGCGGCACTGCGTCCGCCCGGACCGTCGGCGACCCGGCCGACGACGCGGTAGCGGAAGTTGTCCGGGGCGTCGCGCAGCAACGGCGCGAGATCGCGCGCGGCCTGCTCGCCTTGGTCGGTGAGCTGTGCGGTGTCCGGTTCGAAGGTGATCGGCGCGGCCGCGAGCTTGCGGTCCAGTTCGGCCTGGATTCCGTCGCGGTCGGTCGGCGGCGCGGGAGGCGGGGCGGACGAACTCGGCGGCGGGCTGGACGGCGGCGGCGTCGTCGACGGTGCGGGCGCGGGCGCGGATCGCACCGGCCCGGCGCCGCCGGAGGCTTGCGCGGATTCGACTCCTTCGACGCCCTGCACGATGCCCAGTGCGCGACCGGCTTCCTCGGCCGGGAACCCTTCGAGCGTCGCTTGCCGTCCGGAGAACTTCACTTCGCCGCCGCGCAGACCGGCCGCGTCGAGCGCGGAGCGTGATCGCGCGGCGAGGTCGTCCTGGATTCCGCTGCCCTGCAGCCACGTCACCAGGCCCGCGAGCAGGGCCGTGACCACCACTGCGACGGGGATCAAACGAAGCCACCCTCGTGCACCGGACATAACAGGACCCTATGCCGGGCCGGACCGCGTGGCGACCTGGTAAAGGCCGCCGTTCGGGTGGCTTTCCGAACAGTGCCGGTACCGGCGGTCACCGGTACCGGCACTGTCTCGAGGACGAAGCTCAGGAGGCGGTCGCGTTGCCCCGCACATCGCCTCGCACGTCGAGGTCGATGCTGCTCGGGTTGTCCGGCACGAGCGGGACGAGCGGAGCCAGTTCCGGGCGCTTCGGCGACAGCCCGTCGCCCATGGACTCGCCGCGCAGCTGGCGGCGGATCCACGGCAGCAGGTGCACCTTCGTCCACGTCAGGTCGGACCGCCGCGAGGTGATCCAGGTGGCCGGCTCGGTGCTCGGCGGGTACGGCTCGCGCCAGTCCTCGGTGACCGGGACGCCCAGCACCTCGGCGGTGTGCAGCGCGATCCGGCGGTGCGCGTCCGACGTGAAGTGCAGCCGGTCGTCGCTCCACGCGCGACGGTCGTGCAGCGGCTCCATCGCCCACAGGTCGACCATCTTCGCGCCGTGCCGGGCCGCGATCGCCCACAGATGCGTGTTGTAGATCGCGACCTTGCCGCGCAGCACGCTCATCACCGACAGCGTCTTGGTGTCCGGCCCGTTGAAGATCACCACCGGGATCCCGGCCGCGCGCAGCTTCGCCACCCCCGCTTCGAAGCGCTCCGCGATGGCGTCGACGTCCGCGCCGGGCACGATCACGTCGTTGCCGCCCGCGCACAGGGTCACCAGGTCGGGCTTCAGCTCCAGCGCGATCGGGAGCTGCTCGTCCATGATCTCGTCGAGCATCTTGCCGCGCAGCGACAGGTTCGCGTACTGGAACCCGGGCTCGTCGCCGGCCAGCATCTCCGCGAGCCGATCGGCCCAGCCCCGGAACGTCCCGTCGCCCCGGTGGTCGTTGAGGCCCTCGGTGAAGCTGTCCCCGATGGCTACGTAGCTGTTGATCCCGTACACGCTGGGTTCCCCTTTCCCGCTGGTGCGCGCCTGTACCCCTGTGCAGTCCCGGATGTAGTTGTACACCCCAACTAACAGTCGGATATCCCCATATCCTTCCCGCCGGCCATGACTGGTTCAGCCGGACGTCACAGTCTCTTACCTTGTCGGGGGTTCGCGCCTCCCTATTACGGCATTTTCACCGGGACGAACCTCACGATCGGACCCTTACCGGACGCCATGTGGGGTAGGTCTCCCGGCCTGGGGGTCCGCCGCGAGTTGCGGCAGGCTGGAACTGTGACAGACGAGACTGCGAAGGGGCCGGCGCGGGAGTCGCTCACGCAGATCCTCGGCGGGCGGCGCGGCGCGATCGACGCCAGCATCCCGCCCGCCGCGTTCGTCGTCGGCTGGCTCGTGTCCGGCCGGTCGATCGCCTGGGGAGCCGGTGTCGCGATCGCGGTCGCCGTGCTGCTGGGGGCGTTCCGGCTGATCCGCGGGGACAAGGCGCGCGCGGTGGTGGTGAGCCTCGCCGCGGTGGTGATCGCCGCGCTGATCGCGATGCACACCGGCCGGGCCGAGGACTTCTTCCTGCTGCAGCTGTTCTCGAACGCGGCGAGCGCGCTGCTGTTCGCGGCGAGCATCGCGATCCGCTGGCCGTTGCTCGGCGTGATCGTGGGGTTGCTCCTCGGGCAGAAGACCCGCTGGCGGCGCGACCCGGCTCTGCTGCGCGCGTATTCGTGGGCGAGCGGCGTGTGGGTGCTGCAGTACTTGCTGCGCGTGGTCGTTTACGGACTGCTGTGGTGGACCGGGCAGGTAGTCGCGCTCGGAGTGGCGCGCACGGTGCTCTCCTGGCCGCTGGTGGCCGCGACCGTGGCGATCAGCGGCTGGGTGCTCTACCGGAGCCTTCCCGCAGAACACCCGGGCCTTCGCCTGGCGAAAGACCCGGGTGCGGGCGAGTCCGCAACCGGACCCGGAAGTTAAGGCGGCCCCCGGCGAGGGGGGAGGGTCCGGGGGCCGGTTCCTACGGTACCCGGACCGGAGGGGTTGAGTCGACGGTTTCGACTCTTCCGCTCAAGTTTTGGTGGCATTCACCCGTCGGGATGGTCGCGGGGCGTCCTCGCCCCACGCTTGCACCGCCGCGAGCCAGGCCGCGCCGAGCACTCCATCGGAGCTGGTCAGGACGGTGAGCCCGGCGAATTCGGCCCGCACCCGAGCCCCGACCGGGCTGTCTTCGGCCAGCACGCTGCCCACGAGCACGATCGGAGTTTTTTCTCCTGGCTCGCGCGTGGCGTGCGCGACGCGCACGAGATGCCGGGCGCCCCGCGCGACGATTTCCTCCGCGACGGGCTCGCCGGCCGCGGCCGCGGCGCTCACCAGCGGCGCGTACCGGGCCAGCCGGACCGGCGGTTCCGCGTTGGCATGGGTCACCAGCGCCCACATGACCTTGAACCGGTCGGACAGGTCCACTGCGGACGGTCCGAACGCTTCGGCGAGGACCGCCTGGGCCAATCCGCCGAGCGGGCCGTCGCCTTCGAGCGCGGCGAGCGTGGCGCGGACAGCTTCGCGGCCGAGCCAGAACCCGGAGCCCTCGTCGCCGAGCAGCCAGCCGTGTCCGCCCGCGGTGGCGACCATCCGGCGGCCGCGGATGCGCCCGGCGATCGAGCCGGTGCCCGCGACGAGCACGGTGCCGTCCGGCTCGGCGGTCGCCGACGCGTAGGCCACCTCGGCGTCGCCGGTCGTGCGGACCGAGCCGGCGAGCCCGATCCGCTCCCACGCCGCGGCGAACTCCGCGGCGACCGCCGGGTCGGACAGCTTGCTCTCGCCGGCCATGCCGACCACGACGCCGAGCACGTCGGTGCGTCCGTCCACTGCGGACTCGATGGCCCGGGCGATCCGGGCCGCCGCCACCGCGGGCGGATGCGAATTCGGGTTCGCGCCTTCCTCGGCGCCGGTGCCGTGCACGACGCCGGCGGCGTCGACCGCGATCGCTCGCGTCGAAGTGCCGCCGGCGTCCACGCCCACTACGAGGCTCACCGGGTCTTGGTCACCTTCAGCAGCCCGCGCGGGTTGTCCGGGTTGCCGCCGCGGGCGAGCGACAGCCCGAGCGCGATCCGCTGGATCGGCAGGATTTCCAGCACTGGAGCCAATTCCTCGACGGTCGGGGCGACCGGGATGCGCAGCGCGGCGGGCACGTCGTTCGCCGCCGAGCCGACCGCGAGCACGTCCGCGCCGCGCTCGCCGACCGCTTCGAGGACCTCGCGCATGGCTTCGCCGCCGCGGCCGAGGCTGGTGGCGGCGAGCACGGCGGTCTCGCCGTCGACCGCCGCGACCGGACCGTGCAGCAGGTCCGCGCCGCTGTACGCGCGGGCCGCGAGGTAGCTCGTCTCGGCGAGCTTCAGCGACGCTTCGAGCGCGCTGGCGTAGGAATAGCCGCGTCCAGTGGTGAGCACGCGGTCGACAAAGCGATAACGGTCGACGGCGCGCTGCACGCCTTCGACCGCGCCGTCGAGCGTCTGCTGGGCCAGTTCGCCGATCTTCTCGGCGTCCTCTCCCTTGCCGCCGCGGATCGCGTCGACGAAGAGGTACAGCGCCATCAGCGTCGCGGAGTACGTCTTGGTCGCCGCGACCGCCTTCTCGACGCCGGCGCCGATGTCGATGCCCAGCTCGGAAGCCGCGCGCAGCGGCGAATCCGGGGTGTTGGTGACCGACACGGTCAGCGCGCCCTGCCGCCGGGCGGCCTCGGTGACCTCGATCAGGTCGGGCGAACCGCCGCTCTGGCTGACCGTGATGAAGAGCACGTCGCGCAGGTCCGGGCGAGCGCCGTACAGCGTCGCGGTGGACGGCGAGACGAGCCCGGCCGGCAGCCCGAGGAGTACCTCGATCAGGTATTTCGCGTAGAGCGCGCCGTGGTCGCTCGAACCGCGAGCGGCGAGCAAAGCGAACCGCGGCGGGCGCTGTGAAATCTTTTCCGCGACTTCCGCGATGCCGGACCGCCGCTCGACCAGCCCGGCGAGAACGCTCGGCTGCTCCGAGATTTCCGCGGCCATGTGCTCGCCGGGACGTAGTTGGGTCATCACTTTCCTCTCCGCCGGGACGGGGGTCCCGGTGTGCTGAGCGGCGTCCGGTCAGGTCTAGACCAATGCTAGCCGGGCGGAGGGTGTCGGGAGAAGGGTACGTTTCCTCACGGGGCAGTGGCGCGTTTAATGTGGGAAGACTGAGGGAGCCGGGCATGCTGGAGACACCCCCCGCGAGCGAGGCGGGGACTGCTGCGCGAGGGCAGCGCGAACCGAAATACTGGGCGCTGAAGCAGCATTTGCTGGATCTGCTCGACGCGCTGCCGCCGGGATCGCCGATCCCGACCGAGCGGGCGCTGGCGGGAGAGTTCACCGTTTCGCGCACCACGGTGCGCCAGGCGCTGGCGGATCTCACCGCCGAGGGCAGGCTGCACCGCGTCCAGGGCAAGGGCACCTTCGCCGCCGAGCCGAAGCTCGCGCAGCGGCTGCAGCTGTCCTCCTATACCGAGGACATGCGCAAGCAGGGCCTGAAGCCGTCGTCCCAGCTGCTGGAGCTCGAAGAGCTGCCGGTCGAGGGCGAGATGGCGAAGCTGCTGCAGCTGCGCAACGGCGCGAAGATCCTGCGGCTGCGCCGGCTCCGGCTCGCCGACGGCCAGCCGATGGCGCTCGAGACCACGCACCTGCCGCTCGGCCGGTTCCGCGGGCTGCGCAAGCACATCACCGCGGGCGGTTCGCTGTACGCGGTGCTGCGCGAGCATTACGGCGTCGAGCTGGAGCGCGCGGAGGAGACCATCGAGACGTCGCTGGCCGGTCCGCAGGAAGCGGAAATCCTCGGCGCGGACGTCGGCATGCCGGTGATGATGCTGACCCGGCATTCGTTCGCCACCGACGGCAAGCCGGTCGAGTTCGCCCGCGCGGTTTATCGCGGCGACCGGTACAAGTTCGTCACCACGCTGCTTCCCTGACCGCGTGTCCGCCGCGGGGGACACCGGCATCCGCTGGGGCACGCCCGCGGCTCGCGGCGTGCTCTGGACGACCATCCTCGGTTCGGGGATGGCGATGCTCGACGGCACGATCGTGAACGTCGCGCTGCCCCGGATCGGCGAGGAGCTGGGCGCGTCGGTCGCCGGTCTGCAGTGGATCCTCGACGGCTACCTGCTGGCGCTGGCCGCGCTGATCCTGGTCGCCGGGTCGCTCGGCGACCGCTACGGCAGGCGGCGCGTGTACTTGGTCGGTGTCGTGTGGTTCGGCCTCGCGTCCGGGCTGTGTGCGGCGGCGCCTTCGACCGAACTGCTCGTGGTGTTCCGCGTGCTCCAAGGCATCGGCGGGGCGTTGCTGACGCCGGGTTCCTTGGCGATCTTGCAGTCGTCGTTCTCGCACGAGGACCGGGCCCGGGCGATCGGTTCGTGGTCCGGGCTCGGCGGGATCGCCGCCGCGGTCGGGCCGCTGCTCGGCGGGCTGCTGGTGCAGGCGTGGTCGTGGCGGCTGGCGTTTTTGATCAACCTCCCGCTCGCCGTGGTCGTCGTGCTGATGGCGCGGCGATTCGTGCCCGAGTCGCGCGACACCACGGCGACCGGGCATCCGGACTACGCCGCCGCGGCGGTCGGCGCGCTCGGATTGGCCGGGGTGACCGGGGCCTTGGTCGAGGCGCCGGTGCGCGGGATCGGCGATCCGGTCGTGCTGATTGCGTTGGCGGTCGGGGTCGCCGGGTTGGGCCTTTTTCTCTGGCTCCAGCACCGGGCTGCCGAACCGCTCGTACCGCCTTCGCTGTTCCGCGACCGCACGTTCACGCTGTCGAACGCGCTGACGTTCGTCGTTTACGCGGCGCTGGGCGGCGTGATGATGCTGCTCGTTCTGCAGCTTCAGGTGTCGCTGGGCTATTCGCCGACGCTGGCCGGGCTGGCCGGATTGCCGATCACGGTGCTCATGCTGCTGCTCTCCGGCCGGTCGGGCGCGCTCGCGCAGCGGATCGGGCCGCGGCTTCAGCTGGTGGTCGGGCCGATCGTGGTCGGGGTGGGGATGGTGTTGCTGACGCGGGTCGGGCCGGGGTCCTCCTACCTCGGGTCGGTGCTGCCCGCGGTGGCGGTGTTCGGGCTGGGACTGGCCACTGTGGTCGCTCCGGTCACCGCGACGGTGCTGGCCGCCGCGCCGGACCGGTACGCCGGGGTCGCGTCCGGGGTCAACAACGCGATCGCCCGATCGGGTGGACTTCTGGCGGTGGCGGTGCTGCCGGCCGCGGCGGGTCTGACGGGTTCCGCTTACCGCGACCCGACCGCGTTGACGGCCGGATGGCAGACCGCGCTGGTGATCTGCGCGGTGCTCGCGATCGCCGGCGGGCTCATCGCGTTAGGAATTCACAACGGGGTGCTCGGCGCCGCGGAAGCGGATGATTCGCCGCACCCTGGGGATTGCCTGCATTGCGGCGTGGAGGGGCCGCCCACGCACGTCCATCCGGGCGAGCGTCGTTGATGTGTCTCTGGGGGAAGTGTGCTGGGGTTTGTCGGTGCGGGGGAGCTGACCGCTGCCATCGTGACCGGGCTCGACGGGAGCGTGCCGGTGGTGTTGTCGCCGCGCTCGCGGGAAATCAGCGCGGGGCTGGCTGCACGGTATCCGGACGTACGGGTGGGTTCGAGCAATCAGGAAGTGCTTGACCAAGCGGACACAGTGGTGCTGGCAGTGCGTCCGCCGGTGCTGCGGGAAGTGGTGGAGGAGCTGACATTCCGGCCGGAGCACGTCGTGGTCAGTGCGGTGGCTGGAGTGCGCGTGGACCAGCTGCGGGAGTGGGTCGCCCCGGCGTCGCGGGTGGTGCGATCGATTCCGTTGCCGCAGGCGGCGCAGCGGCAGAGCCTGACTGTGATGTACCCGGAAGACGCCGTCGCGCGCGAGCTGTTCGAGCGGGTTGGCGGAGTGGTGGTGCCTCGTGACGAGCCGAGTCTGGAGGCATTCAGCGCGGCGACCTCGACTTTCGCCGCGCACCTGGATTACCTGGCGACCATTGCCGGGTGGATGGCCGCGCAGGGGGTCGAGCCCGAGGTGGCTTCGGCGTACGTGACGCACGTGTTCGCGCAGGTCGGGAAGTCGCTGGCCGACGGCGGGTCGCTGGCGGAGCTGACGTCCCGGCACATGACCCCGGGCGGGATCAACGAGCAGCTGCTGACCGAGCTGCGCCGTAACGGGATGCCGGATCTGGTGCGCCACGGCCTGGACGGGGTGCTGGCTCGCCTACGCGGTGCCGCGGGATCGGGCGACTAGCCGGGTCTCGATGTTCTGCAGGGTCGTGATCAAGGTGCTGACTTCTCGGGCGTCGGTGAAGGTCCCGTCGAGCAGGCGGGACCAGGCGTCGCGCAGCCGCTGCAGGTTCTCCGCAGCCTTCGGGGTGGGGTAGAGGCGGACGCGCCGAGCGTCGTCGGGGTCGGCCTCCCGGCGCAGCAAGCCTTTGCTCTCCAAGCCCCGGACGGCTCGGCTGACGTTGCTGGAGATCATCTGCGTGGCCTCGGCCGCGGCGTTGACCGTGGTTCCCGGATGGCGGTCGACGAACCGCATCACCGCTCCTTCGAGCGGCGTCCCCGACTCGGCGTGGGCTTCCTTGGCGGCATTGATGTGCCGGGCCACCGCGAGGATCAGGTCGGCCACCTCGAAGAGCTGCTCGTCTTTCACGCCGGTCAGCCTAGTCGCGATATCTGTCATTTGACAGGTATCCTTAGCTATCAGTTGATAGCTAAGGGGCAGTCATGACCAAGAGCGCATTGATCGTCGGGGCGTCACGGGGGCTGGGCTACGCGCTGGCCGCGGAATTTCTCGGCCGCGGCTGGCGGGTCACCGCGACCGAGCGCACGCGGTCGGCGCTGCACGAACTGGCCGGGTTGACCGTGGAGACCGTCGACATCGCGGTGCCCGAGCAGGTCGCGGCGCTGCGCGAGCGGCTGGCCGGAGCGTCGTTCGACCTGCTGTTCGTCAACGCCGGAACCAACTACACGACCGATCCCTCGGCGACCGTCGCCGACGTGTCCACCGAGGACTTCACCCGGGTCATGGTGACCAACGCGCTGAGCCCGATGCGCGTGGTCGAGACTCTGCAGGACCTGGTTCCAGCAACCGGCACGATCGGCGTGATGTCGTCCGGACAGGGCAGCGTCGCCGACAACACGAACGGCGGTTTCGAGGTCTACCGGGCGAGCAAGTCCGCGCTGAACCAGCTGATGCGCAGTTACGCCGCGCGGCACGCCGACGACCCGCGCACCCTGCTGCTCCTGGCACCGGGCTGGGTGAAGACTGACCTGGGCGGTCCCGGTGCGCGGCTGACCGTCGACGAGAGCATCCCCGGCGTCGCCGACACGATCGAGGCGTGGGCGGGCAAGGGCGGGCTGCACTATCTGGACCGCCAGGGCCAGACCGTCAACTGGTGATCGGCCTCCAGTGCGCCCGAGCTCGGCGCACAGTGCGAAGCCGCCGCGCCGCGTAGGTCAGGCGAGCAGTTCGGCCAGCATCGCCGGATCGATGTTGCCGCCGGACACGATCGCGACGGTGCGTCCGCCAGGGAGTTCGTCGGCGTGGTGCAGGTAGGCGGCCGGTGCGGTAGCCCCGCTGGGTTCCGTCACTAGGCGGCCCTGCCGGGCCAGCGCGCGGACGGTGTCGCGGATTTCGTCCTCGGTCACGGTGAGCACGCCGTCGAGAACGCGCTGCAGGTGCGCGAACGTCAGCTCGGAGGGCTGCGCGCGCAGGCCGTCCGCGATGGTGCGGGCGCGGTCGGTGATGGGCCAGTCCACACGTTCGCCGGCGGCGAGGCTGGCCGCGGTGTCGGCGGCGAGTTCCGGTTCGACGCCGTAGACCTTCGCGTTCGGGCATTTCGCCTTGATCGCGGTGCCGACGCCGGAAGCGAACCCGCCGCCGCTGATCGGGACCAGCACGGTCTCGACGTCCGGCAGATCCTCGGCGATCTCCAGCCCGACGGTGCCCTGCCCGGCGATGATGTCCGGGTGGTCGAACGGCGGGATCAGCGTGAGACCGCGTTCCTCGGCGAGCGCGAGCGCCGCCGATTCCCGTTCCGCGATCGGCACCTCGCGGACTTCCGCACCCCAGCGAAGGGTCGCTTCGACTTTCAGCCGCGGGGTCACGTCCGGAACCACGATCACCGCGGGGATTCCGAATTCGCGGGCGGCGTAGGCGACCGCTTGCGCGTGGTTGCCGCTCGAATACGCGACTACTCCCCGTGCCCGTTCCGCGTCGGTGAGCGCGGCGATCGCGTTGTACGCGCCGCGGATCTTGAACGCGCCGATCGGTTGCAGGCTCTCGGGTTTCACCCAGAATTCGCCGGGAACCCAGAGCTGGCGCAGCAGCGGGGTGTGCACCGCGGTGCCCTTGACCCGCCCAGCCGCGGTTTCGATGTCGGAGATCGTCACGAGGCGCATGAGGCGAGTATGTCAGGAATGTGTGAGCTTTAGTTCATCCATTGTGGACAGTCAACGTGGCGTCCCTCACGCCTGGGCAACGAAGGGAGCACCTCGCACGACTTAACCGTTGAAGAAACCAGGGAACAACGGCTGGAAAACGATCAGAACGGAATCATGAGCGAGGAGCAGAAGGAAGCCAAGGAGGACAAGAAGAACCTCCGGATGACCTCGGTGCTCGCCGCGGCACTCGCGGCGGTCACCGCCGCGTTGCTGGGTTCGACGCTGGGGGTCGCGGGCACCGTCATCGGCGCCGGGGTGGCCAGTGTGGTCAGCACCGTCGGCGGCGAACTGTATCTGCGTTCTCTGCAACGCACTCGTGATGCTGCTCGGAAGGCCATCGAGACGGCTGCGCGGCGCAGCCGCAGCGGACTGTCGCCGGTGCGGATTCCGGTCGACGCCGTGCGCGAGTCGGCTTCTGGTGAGGCGCCGACGGTGCATGTGCCCGCTGATCTGGCGAATATGCCCACGGTTCGGTTGCGGCCGACCGAACCGGAGAAGACCGAGGGACTGGGCGAGAAGCTCCGGAAGATGCGGTGGCCGTTGATCATCGGGTCCAGTGCGGTCGCCTTCGTGGTGGCGTTGGTCGTTTTGCTCGGCCTGGATTGGACGACTCGGGGCAACGTGTCGACTGGGTTGATTCCGCGGCAGCCGGATACCAGCCAGCAGCGGGAAGATCACCCGGACAGCACGCCCAGCAGCGAGCGGCAGGCTCCGCCCAGCGGGGAGTCTCGGTCGAACAATCCGACTTCTTCGCCGACTACTACGCCTAGTGCGCCGCCGTCTTCGGGGGCTGCGCAGCAGACCCAGCCGCCGTCTTCGTCGGCTGCGAAGCCTAGTACTTCGTCGCAGGTGCCTAGTGCCAGTCAGACGCCTACTGTTCCTGCGGTTCCGTCTAACGCTGGGGAGTGAGTGAGGGCGGCGGCTCGTCGCCTGGCGGCGACATTGCGCCCTCCGGTGTGCGTGGGGCACCCCGAAGCTTGATTGTGCTGACGGTTCGGGGGTGCTTGTCAAGGCGGGAAAGNNCTTGACAAGCACCCCCGAACCGCAGGGAGGCTTCGTATCGGGGTGCGGGGGAGGGGCTGGGTGTCTCGATGGGTGGGTGCAGCGGTTGCGGGTCGTGGGGGGAGCGGGTGCGGGGGCGGGGCTGGGTGCCTCGACCGATCGTTGGGTGGTTGGTGCGGTTTACGGGAGTTGGGCTTTTAAGGTCTGTGCGGCTGTTTTTGGGTCTTCGGCTTCGGTGATGGCGCGGACTACGACGATGCGGGTTGCGCCTGCGGCCAGGACTTCGGGCAGGCGGCGTTCGTCGATGCCGCCGATGGCGAACCAGGGGCGGTTCGGGGCGCTTGCCGCGGTGGAGCGGACTAGGGCCAGGCCGGGGGCGGAGCGGCCCGGTTTGGTCGGGGTGGGCCAGCACGGGCCGGTGCAGAAGTAGTCCACGCCGTCTTCCGCGGCGGCTGCGGCGGCTTGCTGCTCCGAATGGGTGGATCGGCCGATCGCTACGCCGTCGCCGAGGACTCGGCGGGCCAGGGAGACCGGGATGTCGTCTTGGCCCAGGTGCAGCACGTCCGCGCCGACGGCCAGCGCGACATCCGCTCGGTCGTTCACGGAGAGCAACGCTCCGTGTCGCGCGCAGGCCTCGGCCAGGATCTCCAGCGCCGCGATTTCCTGCTTGGCCTCCAGCGGCGCGCCTCCGGTCTTGTCCCGCAGCTGGACGATGTCGACGCCGCCGGCCAGTGCGGCGTCGGCGAACTCGGCCAGGTCGCCGCGGGAGGATCGGGCGTCGGTGCACAGGTACAGCCGGGCGTCGGCTAGCCGGGTGCGAATTTGGTCTCCGGTCAAGGCAGGCATGGCGGTGACGTTACCCGCGCGCTACGGTGTGGGAGTCCGCACGGGAGCCCGAGGCGACGGGCTGAGAGGGAGCTGCCGCTCCGACCGTGGAACCTGATCCGGGTCATGCCGGCGCAGGGAGCGTGATTCCACTGTGAACACCAGCACCACAACCGTCACTGTCGTGGGCGGCGGCGTCATCGGGCTGTCCGTCGCCTGGCGCGCGGCCGCTCGGGGATGGCGCGTCACGGTCGTCGACCCGGAGCCCGTGCGCGGCGGCGCGTCCTGGCTCGCCGGCGGGATGCTCGCGCCGGTCACCGAGGCGTGGCCGGGCGAGGAAGCCGTGCTCAGCCTGGGGGAAGCGTCGCTGCGGCGCTGGCCCGGCTTCGCGCGGGACCTCGCCGCCGAAGGCACCGATCCTGGGCTGGCCGAGCACGGCACGATCGTCGTCGGGTTCGACCGCGCCGACGCCGGGCACCTCGACATCCTCGCCGGGTACCTGCGTTCGCTCGGCCGCGACGTCGAGACGCTCACCGGCCGCGAGGCGAAGCGGCTCGCGCCCGGGCTCGGCGCGGTGCGCAGCGGCCTGCACGTGCCCGGCGATTTGGCCGTGGACAACCGGAAACTGCTTACCGCGCTGAGCGAAGCGGCTACGAAGCGTGGGGTCGAGTTCCGGCGTGAACGGCTGCAGAGTCTCTCCGAAGTGCCCGGTCCGGTGATCCTCGCCGCCGGGGCGTGGACCGGACAGCTGCATCCGTTGCTGGAGCACGCCGTACGGCCGCTGAAGGGCGAGATCCTCCGGCTGCGTCCGCGACGCGGCTGTCTGCCGCCTCCGCCGTACACGGTGCGCGCGATGGTCGAAGGACGGCCGATCTATCTGGTACCGCGAAAAGACGGCGAACTGGTCCTTGGCGCGACGCAATATGAAGCCGGTTTCGACCAAGCCGTCACCGCGCGCGGCGTGCGAGAGCTGCTGGAAGGCGCGGAACGTATTCTGCCCGGCATCACGGAGTACGAGCTGGTGGAAGTCGCCGCTGGACTGCGTGCCGCGAGCCGCGACGCTTTGCCGTACATCGGCGAAGTGAGCGAAGGCGTGTACGCGGCGACAGGACATCACCGCAACGGTTTGCTGATGGCGCCCGCGACTGCGGACGCCGTGGTCGCGTGGCTGGCCGGCGAAGCCCCGTCGCCGGAGATCGCCGCGGCGACGCCCGCCCGTCTCGAGAAGGAGCGAGTCTGATGGAGATCAAGGTCAACGGCGAATGGCGGGAGTTTCCCGACGACAGCACCGTTTCCGCGGTCCTCGACGCGCTGGGAGCCGAACGCCGGGGCGTGGCCGTCGCGGTCAACGGCGAGGTCGTGCGGCGGGGCGAATGGGAAGAAGCGGTCGTGCCGAAGGGCGCTCAGCTCGAAGTGCTGACCGCGGTTCAAGGAGGTTGAGCATGGACGACCTGATCATCGGCGAGCACAAGCTGTCGTCGCGATTGATCATCGGCACCGGTGGCGCGGCGAATCTCGAGGTGCTGGAACGAGCGCTGGTCGCGTCGGGCACCCAGCTCACCACCGTGGCGATGCGCCGCGCCGACGCCGAGGGCGGCTCGGGCGTGCTGGAGCTGTTGCGGCGCTTGGACATCGAACTGCTGCCCAACACCGCGGGCTGCCGCACGGCGGCCGAAGCCGTGCTCACCGCCCAGCTGGCCCGCGAGGCGCTGGAAACGAACCTGATCAAACTCGAGGTGCACGCCGACGACCGCACCCTGCTGCCCGATCCGCTGGAAACCCTCGAAGCGGCCGAACGCCTGGTGGCAGACGGGTTCTCGGTGTTCGCCTACACCAATGACGATCCGGTGCTCGCCCTTCGCCTGGAGGAGGCGGGCTGCGCCGCGGTGATGCCGCTGGGCGCCCCGATCGGCACCGGACTGGGCATCCGGAACCCGCACAACATCGAACTGATCGTCTCGCGCGCGTCGGTGCCGATCGTGCTGGACGCGGGGATCGGCACCGCGTCGGACGCGACGCTGGCCATGGAACTCGGCTGCTCGGCGGTCCTGCTGTCGACCGCGGTGACGCGAGCGGCGGATCCGGAACGCATGGCGCTGGCGATGCGGAGCGCGGTCGAGGCCGGGTACTTGGCGCGGGGGGCCGGCCGGGTGCCGCAGCGGTTTTGGGCGCAGGCGTCCAGCCCGCCTCGGTAAGGTGCTCGTGAGTGCCTATGCCGGTTAGAACCGGCGTAGGCGCTCACGACACCTCCACCACCACCTTCCCGCGCACCCCGCCTTCCTCCAGTGCCCGATGTGCGTCGGCGATCGCCCCCAGCGGAAACACCGTGTCCACCAACGGCCGCACCAACCCGGCGTCGACCCACCGGCTCAGGTCAGCGAGCAGATCCGCCTTCGGGTTCCCGCTGAACCCCCGTACCCAGCGGGTCGCGCGGAGCGAGTGCGCCGCCACATAGCCGAGCGTGCGGACGGGGTGGTCGAGGTCGAACGCGATCGCGACCATCCGCCCGCGCGGGGTCAGCATCCGCCGGAACTCGCGGAGGTCCTTGCCGACCGTGTCGAGGATGACGTCGAACTTGCCGAGGTGGCCCGGTTCGCGGTAGTCGAGCGCGACGTCCGCGCCGAGTTCCCTTGCCAGCTCCAGGTTCTTCGCGCTGGCCAGCCCCGTCACGTGCGCGCCCATCGCCTTCCCGAGCTGCGTGGCCACGAACCCGACTCCGCCGGTCGCGCCCCGGATCAGCAGGCGTTCCCCCGGTTTGAGACGGGCTTTGTCGCGCAGCGCGGTGATCGCGGTGATGCCCGCCAGCAACGACGCGGCCTGCGCGGGATCGAGCCCGGAATGCACGCGGTCCAGCCGGTCGGCGGCTATCGCGTAGTACTCGGCCGCGGTGCCCATCCGGCGGCCGCCGCCCCAGACGAGGTCGCCGACGGTGAACCGGCTCGTCCCGGGTTCGACGACCTCGCCGACCAGGTCCACGCCGATCCGCTTAGGGAAACGCTTGCCGCTGAACGGAAACAGCTTCCCGGACCGCATCGCGAGTTCGCCGCCGTTGACCGACAGCGCGCGTACCCGGACGAGGACTTCGCCGGGGCCGGGCACCGGGGCCGGAACAGCGGTCTCGCGCAGGACTTCCGGCGGTCCGTAACGATCGTAGGTGATGGCGCGCATCGAAGTGGAAGGCATGTTCCACTTCTAGCACGGAAAGTGGAAAGGGTCTTCCGATTCGCCTAAAGTGAGAGAGTGCCGGAAAAATCGACTCGGTTGCGCACTGACGCCGCCCACAATCGCGCGCGCATCCTCGAGGTCGCCGAGCGCACCTTCGAGACCGAGGGTCTGGATGTGTCGATGAGCGAACTGGCGCGCCGCGCCGGTCTCGGCGTCGCCACGGTGTACCGCCATTTCCCCACCAAGGCCGATCTGGTCGCGGCGGCCTTCGCCGAGCCGATGGCCGAGTGCGCGGGCATGCTCGACGAGGCGCTCGTGGACCCCGATCCGTGGCGCGGGTTCTGCCGGGTGATCGAGGAAGTGTGCGCGATGCAGGCGCGCAACCACGGTTTCTCCGCCGCGATCGTGACCGCGCTGCCGGATCAGGCCGCGTTCGGACAGCTGCGGGACCGTGCGTTGCGGGCGTTCGCCGAACTGGTCCGCCGGGCGAAGGAGGCCGGTGCGCTGCGGGCCGACTTCGAGGTCTCCGACCTGTCGTTGATCTTGCTGGCGAACGGCGGGCTGCGGTCGGGCGCCGGAGCCGCGGCACCGGCGGCGTCGCGGCGGCTCGCCGGCTACCTGCTGCAGTCGTTCCGGGCGGACGCCGCCGCGCCGCTGCCGCCGCCCGCGGAGCTTCCGCTCGACGGTTCAGTGCTCTGAATGGGCGGCCAAGCTGCACAAAGTGCCGGGTAATGGTGATTTCGCCCGCGCTTGACGCGGATTGAGCACGGGCACGCCGTATGGTTGACGGCACCCTTTCCGGCGCACCCAGCGGCGGGCACCAGCGTCAGGAGGAGCCGATCGTGACTCTTTCCTCGGTCCAGGACGTATCGGGCCGGTTGTACCTAGCGGTGGGACGGCTCTCGCGGTCGCTGCGCCAGGCGGGCGTGCCTGGGCCGGGCCACGGGTCGATCTCCGCGCTGGCCACCCTCGTGCACTTCGGCGAGCTGCGGCTGGGCGACCTGGCCGCGAAGGAAGGCGTCGCGGCGGCGACCATGTCGCGGATCGTGGCCACGCTGGTGGAGGCCGGTTACGTCACCCGCGAGTCCGACCCGGTCGACCGGCGCGCCTGGCTGGCGCGTGCCACCGAGGAAGGCGAGCGCCTCGTCTCCGGCGTCCGGTCCACCCGTGTGCAGGAACTCAACCGCCGCCTCGACCGGCTCACGCCCGAGGCCCGCGAGTCCATCATCGCCGCGCTCCCCGCGCTGGAAGCCCTGATCTCCGACGAGAGCTAGCGCTCTTCCGGGGCCAGCCGCCAGAACGCCGACACCGGGCCGACCTTCGCGCCCATCGGGTAGGAGTGTTCGACGGCCTGCGAGACGAACCACTTGCCGTAGCGGGCCGCCTCGACCACCGGCATGCCCTTGGCCAGCCCAGCGGTCAACGCGGACGCCATGGTGTCGCCGGCGCCGTGGGTGTGCGGCGTCTGCCAGCGCGGGCCGGGCAGCTCCACGAACGTCGAACCGTCGAAGAGCAGGTCGACGCACTCCGGGTCGGACTGCAGATGGCCGCTCTTCACGAGCACGTACTTCGGGCCGAGCTGGTGCAGCACGACAGCCGCGGTGTGCATGCCCTCGCGGTCGGTCACCGTCATGCCGGTGAGCAGCCGCACCTCGTCCAGGTTCGGGGTGAGCACGGTGGCGCGCGGCAGGAGTTCGTCGCGCAGCGCGGCGAGGCCCTGGTCGTCGAACAGCGACTGGCCGGTCATCGCCGCGGCCACCGGGTCGACCACGAACGGGATCGCGCCGTCGCGTCCGATCCCGGCCTGGTCGCAGGCCTCCGCGACCGCGTGGATGATCTCCGCGGACGCGAGCATGCCGGTCTTCGCCGCGCCGACGCCCATGTCCGCCGCGACGGCCTCGATCTGCCCGGCCACGATGTGCGGCGGCAGGTCGGCGCGGTCGTGCACGCCGAGCGTGTTCTGGACGGTGACCGCGGTGACCGCGACCAGGCCGTGCACCCCGCAGGTGAGGAAGGTCCGCAGGTCCGCCTGCAGTCCGGCGGCCCCGCCGGAATCCGATCCGGCGATGGTGAGCGCGGAGGGCGGGCTCGGGTTCTCAGTCATGTGCGCGTTCCGACTTCTGGTCTGGTCCATGGAGGCAACGGTGCTTCTCGCACAGTCCACCACGATCGCACAGGATGCGTTCGCGCTGGTCCAGTGACGAAGGAGACATCCGCACCCCCGAGCCGCACGGCTGCGGGGCTAGAACCGCGGCGGCGGTTTCAGCACCGACATCCGGTGCTGGTACACCGCTTGCGCTTCGGCGATCCCCGGCCGCGGCGTGAGACCCGAGTTGCGGATCGTTTTGACCGCCGAGGCGGCGCGGTGCTCGGTGACCAGGCCGTCGACCTCGTGCTGGACCTCAAGCGGCAGCCGCGCCCACAACGCTTCCGGTGTCTCGCTCATCCGGCCAGTGTCGCATCACTGCGGGTTCGCGAGCCGCCAGAACGGCGAAACCGGGCCGACCCCGGCACCGAGCGGATACGCCTCCAGGACGCAGCGTTCGATGAACCGTTTCGCCTCGGCGACCGCGGTGGGCACGTCCGCGCCCTTCGCGAGCGACGAGGTGATCGCGGACGCCATGGTGTCGCCGCCGCCGTGGGTGTTTTCCGTGTCGATGCGCGGACCGCTCAGCTCGATCACCGCCGAGCCGTCGGTGAGCAGATCGACACAGTCGGCGGCGTCGTAAAGGTGTCCGCCCTTCACCAGAACCCACTGGGAACCGAATTCCAGCAACGCTTCCGCGGCCGCGCGCTGGCTCGGGGCATCGGTGACCGTGACGCCGGTGAGCAGCCGGACCTCGTCGAGATTCGGCGTGATGAGCGTGGCGCGCGGGAACAGTTCCGTGCGGATCGCTTCCAGCGCTTCTTCGCGCAGCAGGGCGTGGCCGGTCATCGACGCGGCCACCGGGTCGACCACGAACGGCGTGTCCGTGGTGCGGCCAATGTGGACTTCGTCCAGCGTTTTCGCCACTGCCTGAATGATTTCCGCGGTGGCGAGCATGCCGGTCTTCGCCGCGTTGACGCCCATGTCCTCGGCGACCGCTTTGATCTGCGCGGTGACCACGTCGGCCGGGATCTCGGAGAACCCTTGCACACCAAGCGAATTCTGCACGGTGACCGCGGTGAGCGCGACCAGCCCGTGCACGCCGTTGGCGAAGAACGTGCGCAGGTCCGCTTGCACGCCCGCACCACCGCCGGAATCGGATCCGGCGATGGTGAGGGCGGTGCGAGGCGTGTCTGTCACTGGTTGACCACAGGGAGGTAGACCTTGTTGCCGTGCTCCGAGAATTCCGCGGACTTCTCGGCCATGCCCGCCTCGATCGCTTCCACGGAGGACAGACCGTGCTCCTCGGCGTACTTGCGCACGTCCTGGGTGATCCGCATCGAGCAGAACTTCGGCCCGCACATCGAGCAGAAATGCGCGGTCTTCGCCGGTTCCGCGGGCAGCGTCTCGTCGTGGAAGGACCGCGCGGTGTCCGGGTCGAGCGACAGGTTGAACTGGTCGTTCCACCGGAATTCGAAGCGGGCCTTGGACAGTTCGTCGTCCCAGTCCTGCGCGTACTGGTGGCCCTTGGCGAGGTCGGCGGCGTGCGCGGCGATCTTGTAGGTGATCACGCCGGTCTTCACGTCGTCGCGGTTGGGCAGCCCGAGGTGCTCCTTCGGCGTGACGTAGCACAGCATCGCCGTGCCGTACCAGCCGATCTGGGCCGCGCCGATCGCCGAGGTGATGTGGTCGTAGGCCGGGGCGATATCCGTGGCGAGCGGCCCGAGTGTGTAGAACGGGGCCTCGCCGGTGAGCTTTTCCTCCAGCTCCACGTTTTCCTTGATCTTGTGCATCGGCACGTGACCGGGGCCCTCGATCATCACCTGCACGTCGTGCTCGCGCGCGATGTGCGTGAGCTCGCCCAGGGTTTCCAGCTCGGCGAACTGGGCGCGGTCGTTGGCGTCCGCGATCGAGCCGGGACGCAGGCCGTCGCCGAGGGAGAACGTGACGTCGTACTCCCGCAGGATTTCGCACAGTTCGGAGAAATGCGTGTACAGGAAGGATTCCTGGTGGTGCGCGAGGCACCAGGCGGCCATGATCGACCCGCCGCGGCTGACGATGCCGGTGACCCGGCGCGCGGTCAGCGGAATGTAGCGCAGCAGCACTCCGGCGTGCACGGTCATGTAGTCGACGCCCTGCTCGCACTGCTCGAGCACGGTGTCGCGGTAGATCTCCCAGGTGAGCTTTTCCGGCTCCCCGTTGACCTTTTCCAGCGCCTGGTAGATCGGCACGGTGCCGACCGGGACCGGCGAATTGCGCACGATCCACTCGCGCGTCTCGTGAATCCGCTTGCCGGTGGAGAGGTCCATGATCGTGTCGGCTCCCCATCGGGTCGCCCACACCATCTTGTCGACCTCTTCCTCTACAGAGGACCAGACGGCCGAATTTCCCATGTTGGCGTTGATCTTCACCAGGAAGTTCTTGCCGATGATCATCGGCTCGGACTCCGGGTGCTTGCGGTTGGCCGGAATCACCGCGCGCCCGCGGGCGACCTCGTCCCGCACGAACTCCGGCGTGCAGCGTTCGCGCGCGGCGATGAACTCCATTTCCCGGGTGATCACCCCGGCTTTCGCCCAGCCCAGCTGGGTGTTGTGCGCCCGCCCGTCGGCCCAGCCGGCCCGCAGCGGGTGCAGTCCATTGTGGACATCGATGTTCGCGTCCGGATCGGTGTAGGGGCCGGACGTGTCGTACACGTCGAAATGCTCCCCGTTCGACAGGTCGATCCGCCGAGCCGGAACCCGCAGTCCGGATTCGGTGCGGTGGTAGACCTTCCGCGAGCCGGTGATCGGCCCGGTGGTGACGGACGGGGCGATGGCACCCTGATTTTCCAGCGTCGTCAACGACGTTCACTCCCTACGCCGGCATTACCCGGTCAGGTTCATGCGGTCGGTGACGCCGGGTGTCCGCGAGATGGACACCAGCCACCCTCTCAGCCCGCCAAGGCGCGAGCTCCCGCGTTGCATTCGGTTGAGGTTGCTGTCCCGACGATGCCATGCGGTGTCGGTCCAGCACAACCCCGCCGCCCGTCTGGCCGAAACAAAACGAGGGCCTCCCCGACGAAATTCGGGGAGGCCCTCGGGAAAACCAGGAGACGCGGTACGCGGGTCAGGCGTCTGCCGGTTCCTTCGGCGGCAGCCAGGTCAGGCCGGGCACGCCCCACTTGTTCTTCTTGAGCATCTTCTTCGCCGCGCGCGCGTGGCGGCCGACGAGCCGGTCCAGATAGATGAACCCGTCGAGGTGATCGGTCTCATGCTGAAGGCAGCGCGCGAAGTAGCCGGTGCCCTCGACCTCGATCGGATTCCCCTCGACGTCGAAGCCGGTCACCTTCGCCCATTTGGCGCGCCCGGTCGGGTACGACTCGCCGGGGGCGGAGAGACAGCCCTCCCAGTCGTCGTCCGGGTCCGGCATGGTCTCCGGGATCTCGGAGGTCTCCAGCTTCGGGTTGACCACCACGCCCTTGTGCTGCGTGCCCTCGTAGTCCGGGCAGTCGTATACGAATACCCGCAGGTCGAGCCCGATCTGGTTCGCCGCGAGGCCCACGCCCTCGGCCGCGTACATGGTCTCGAACATGTCCTCGACGAGGGTGGCGAGCTTGTCGTCGAACTCGGTGATCTCGCGCGTGGGCTGGTGCAGCACGGGTTCGCCGGCGATGCAGATGGGGTGGACGGTCACGGACGCCGAGTTTAGTCGGACCCTTCTGATAGACCTGGATCGGACCGTGACGCGCCGGGTCGGATGCCCATGTCGAGCATGGGTTCCGTGGTTCAATGACGCCCGCGGAAGGACTGCCGACACCGATTGCGAGGACCGCATGGACGCCGCGGAGTCGATGGCTGGGAACCAGCCGTCGCCGCCGGAAAATGTCGGTGGCCTGACCGAACGCGAACTGGACATCCTCGCGTTCGAGCGGCAGTGGTGGCGCCACGCCGGGGCGAAGGAGAACGCCATCCGGGAGCGCTTCGGGCTGTCCTCCACCCGTTACTACCAGTTGCTGAACACGCTGCTGGCCAAGCCGGAGGCGGTCGCGGCCGATCCGATGCTGGTCAAGCGGCTGCGCAAAACGCGCGCCGCCCGTCAGCGCAAACGCGGGGCCCGGCGGTTGGGGATCGAGCTGTCATGAGCGTCTTCTCGGGACTGTCCCGGCCGTTGAAGGCCGCGGGAGTCGCGCTGATCGGGGTGGCGGTCGTCGCCGCCGTCATCGGCGGGGTCACCGTGCTCAACACCGGCGGGGAGCAGAACGCCGGACCGAGCACGTCCGGCGAGCCCACCGCGCCCGGCGGATCGTCGTCGTCCGCGCCGCAGCAGCCGTCCTCGGCGCCCAGCTCCGCGCCGTCGTCGCCCGCCTCCTCGTCGGCTCCGGCCTCGTCGTCCGCCGCTTCCTCGGCCCCGGCCTCGGGTCAGCCCGGGCAGCCGGGCGGCCAGCCGGGCCAGCAGCCCGGGCAGCCCGGGCAGGCCGGTCCGGACCAGCAGGCCTCGAACAAGTGGGTCACCCTGCGGGTCTACAACAACTCGCTGATCAAGCACCTCGCCGAGCAGGCCGCCGCCGATTTCCGCGGTTCGGGCTGGAACGTCGCCGAGGTCGGCAACTATTCGCAGGGCAACATCCCGACGACCACGGCCTACTTCCGGCCGGGCACCGACGAGGAAGCCGCCGCGAAACAGCTGGCCAGCGAGTTCGGCTTCCAGGCCCAGCCCCGGTTCGAGGGCATCCAGAACTCGAGCCCCGGGGTGATCGTGATCATCACGAAGGACTACCAGCCCGGCGGACACAAGGGCAGCTGATCCCGGTCTGTGACGGCCCGCGCTCCGGCGCGGGCTTTGTCCTGTTCGGGGTGGCCCGTTTGGTGGTGCGCCGTTGTCCGGCTGGGCGCGTGACGCTCGGCTGCTCTGCGTTCGATGCCGCGGTGGTGCGTGGGCAGGGGATTCGGGGCGCACTGGGGCGTGCCGTGTGGCTGGTTCGGTGCGGCGGGACGGCTGGCAGGAGACGTGAGTGCTGGCGCCGGTTCTAACCGGCGCCAGCACTCACGAGCTCACCGTTCCTGCTGCGCCTGCGCGTAAGCCTCCAGCGTCGCCAGCTGCGCCGCGTCTAGGGAGGGCCGTACCGCCTCGCGGGCCTTCGCCAGGTGCGCCGCGGTCACTTCGCGCGCCTCCAGCGACTCGCGCATCGCCGTCAGCGCCGCCTCCCGGATCAGCGCGGCGCAGTCGGCGGCCGAGTAGCCCTCCAGCGCCTCCGCGGTCGCCGCGAGGTCCACATCGGATGCCAGCGGCGTGTGCTTGGCCGTCGCGGCGAGGATCGCGGCGCGGGATTCGGCGTCCGGCGGCGGGACGTAGATCCGCCGCTCCAGCCGTCCGGGACGCAGCAGCGCCGGGTCGACCAGTTCGGGCCGGTTTGTCGCGCCCAGCACGACGACCTCGCGCATCGGTTCGACGCCGTCCAGTTCGGTGAGCAGCGCGGCGACCACGCGGTCGGCCACGCCGGAGTCCGACGACTGGCCGCGGCGCGGGGCGAGCGCGTCGATCTCGTCGAGGAAGATCAGCGAGGGGGCGGCGTCGGCGGCGCGGCGGAAGAGGTCGCGGACCGCGCGTTCCGATTCGCCGACCCATTTGTCCAGCAGTTCCGCGCCCTTGATCGCGAACACGTTCAGCGCGCCGGTGCCGGCGAGCGCCCGGACGAGGAACGTCTTGCCGCCGCCGGGCGGACCGTACAGCAGCACGCCGCGCGGCGGTTCGATGCCGAGCCGGGCGAACGAGTCCGGGTAGCGCAGCGGCCACAGCACGGTTTCGGTGAGCGCTTCCTTGACCGACGTCATGTTGCCGACGTCGTCCAGCGTCAGGCCGCCGGTGGCCAGGTTGTCCGAAGTGGACAGCGAGATCGGCCGGACGGTGGCCAGCGCGTCGAGCAGGTCCTGCTGGGAGATCTTGGGTTCGTCGGCGTCCCGCTGCCGCAAAGCGGCCCGCAAGGCCGCGTCGCGGCGCAGGGCGAGCAGGTCGGCGGCGACGAAGCCGGGGGTCCGTTCGGCGAGCACACCCAGGTCGGCACCGGATTCGACCGGTACGTCGCGGAGCAGGATCCGCAGCAGTTCGACGCGCGTTTTCGCTTCCGGCAGCGGCAGTCCCAGCTCGCGGTCGAGCAGGTCGGCCCCGCGCAGCCGCGGGTCCACCGACTCGGCCCGCGCGGTCGTGGCGACCACGGCCAGGCCGTCCCGGCGCAGCGCGGCGCGCAGTTCCTCCAGCACCACTGTGGCCACCGGCGGCGGCTGGGTGGCTGGGAGCAGCGCGTCGATGTCGTTGATCAGCAGCACGCCGGGACCGTCGCCGTCCGCGGCCCGCTCGATGGCCTCGCGCAGCGAACGGTGTGCCGCGTTCGGTTCCAGCACCGCGATATTCGGCGCGGTCACCGACACCACCCGCACCTTCTCCGCCGCGGCGACCGACCGCACGAGCGTCGCCTTGCCGACGCCCTCCGGTCCGGACAACAGCACGCCCAGGTGCGCCGAAGTGCCCAGCTTCGCCAGCAGCTCCGGCCGGTGGAACGCCAGATCGAACCACTCGGCCAGCTTGCGCGCCGCGTTTTCCGCCCCGACCAGATCAGCGACCGGCACCGGCTCGTCCAGCTCTTCCTCGCGAGCCTCGGTGACGACCTCTTCGACGATCTCCGCGTCGAGGTAGTCCTCAGCCGCGGTGACGGCGGTGGTGCGGACGAGCGCGGTCGCGCTGCGCGTCGGAGCTTCGCTGGCCGGGGTACCGGTGCGCGCGCCGTCGCGCCAGCTGACCACAGTGGACGGTCCGACGACGACCACGCCTGCCGGTTCCGTCGCGGTGACGGTGAGCAGTTCGTTGGTCCACGTCGCCCCGATCACGCGGGACAGCTGGCCCCGCACGGCGGCGACGTCCGACCCCGGCGCGGGCGCGAGGTCTTGCGGCAACAGGGAAACCGCGTCGCCGCGGGTCAGCACCTTGCCGGTGAGCGCGAGCCGCAAGGTCTGCGGCGACACCGAAACCGACGCCAGCCGAGACCCGGACACGGTGACCGTTCGGGCCGCGGTGACCTCCGCCGGCGAGACCACGATCTCGCCGCCTTCCGCGACGCCGAGGTTCGACATGGTGACGTCATCGGTCAGCACGACCCCCGGCGTCGCCTCCTCCGCGGCGGGCGCGGCCAACGCGGCACTGCGCCGCGCGCCGGTCAGATGCACGGCGTCCCAGGCACGCAGGCCGAGCGCGTCGAGCACTTCCGGGTGCAGCCGGACCACGCCCCGCCGCGCGTCGAGCGCGGACGGCGTGTGCCGGACGGTCAGGGTGATCTGCGGATCGCTCACCCTGCTCACCCTAATGAACCGAAGGGCGGTTGTGCGCGAACGAAAGAATCGCGCCTACCGCGGCGCCGACCAACCGCGGATTGCGGTGACGAACTCCTCAGGCGCGTCGGACTGCACGTAAAGGCCTACGCCATCGAGGGCCACGGTCTGGTGATCGGGGAAGGACGCTTCCAGCCGTTCGCGTTCCCGGGGGCGGAAGCCGATTTGCGCGTTGCCCCACACGATCAGGGTCGGCAGCTCCGGGAGGCCTGCCTCCACCTGCGCGAAGAAGGCCCGGCTGACGAGAAGCCGCCCGGGCAGGACAGCGGAGGCCTGGCGTCGTTCGGGCGTGTCCATCGCGCGGAGGTAGTGGTCCATCTCCGCCGCGGTCACCTTCCGCCTTCGGTGGCCCATCGGGAGGAACGCCTTGACGACAAGGTTGAACCGCCGGGCCAGGAACCGCATCGGAGGTCCGCCGGCGATGCGGCCGAACGCCTCGAAGTACGGGTCGCCGTTGACCGGCCAGGCCCAGGCGTTGACGAGGACCAGCCGCTCGAACACACCCGGCCGGCGCTGTGCGGCAGCCAGGCCGATCGGCCCGCCCCAGTCCTGTCCGACCAGGGTGGCCCCGCTGAGGCCGAGCGCGTCGACGAACCCGGTGACCACGTCGGCGTGTTCCTCGGGCAGACCGCGGTAACCGGGCCGTGCCGTCGACAGCCCGAAGCCCGGGTAGTCGAGGGCGACGCAGCGGAAGTCGTCGCGCAGTGCGCGGATCACGTCGCGCCAGAGGAACGACCAGGTCGGATTGCCGTGCAGGAACAGCAGAGTCGGACCGGAGCCCTCGTCGACGTAATGCACGGTGTGCCCGTCGATGTCGACGAACCTGCTGGTGAACGGGAACAGTTCGGAGTCGACCCAGGCGGGCCGTGCGCTCTCCGCCATGTCGCCCCCTATGCTTGAGCACCACAAGCGTACTTGAAATTGTCAAGTGGATGGACATCATGCGCGGCTACGGCCAGTACTGCGGGCTCGCCCGGTCCCTCGAAATCGTCGGCGACCGGTGGAACCTGCTGATCGTCCGCCAGCTCCTGCTCGGCCCCGCGCGCTACCGGGACCTGATCGAGGGGCTTCCGGGCATCGCGACCAACCTCCTCGCCGACCGGCTCCGCGACCTCGAGGCCGCGGGGGTGGTGGAGCGGCGGCTGGCGGGCAAGGGCAACGCGGTCGAGTACGCCCTCACCCAGTGGGGTTCCGGGCTGCGCGAGCCGATCGAGAGCCTGATCCGCTGGTCGACGCCGTTGATGGGCCGCGGCCCGGAAGGCGATTCCTTCCGCCCCGAATGGCTCGCGCTCGCCCTTCCCGCCCTGCTCGGCGCCCGGGTCAAGATCCGAACCGCGGCGACGGTCGGGCTGGAATTCGGCGGCCCGTCCTATCAGGTACGCGCGACACGGTCCGGCTTCGAGGTCGGTCCGCGGGACGGCCGGGAGGTCGACGCCACCGTCCGGGGCGGGCCGGCCTGCGTCCTCGGACTCGCTGCGGGCGCGCTCGCGCTCGCCGACGCCGAAGCCGCCGGGATGATCGAAATCGACGGCGACGCGTCGGTGGTCCGGGCCGTGTTCGCCGCCTGAGTCAGTGCCTCGCCCAGCCGTCGAAGGAGAGGATTTCGGCCACGTCCGGGCGGGCGGCGGGGGAGAACTCGCGCTGGGTCGAATAGGCCACCGCGAGCAGCCCGATCTGCGCGACGTCGTCCGGGATGCCGAGGATCCGCGCGACGTCCGCCTCCCGTCCGCCGAGGTGGTAACTGCACAGCGAACTGGCCAGCCCGTGCGTGCGCAGCGCGAGCTGGAAGCTCCAGATCGCCGGGTAGATCGAGCCGTAGTACGCGGAAAGCTCGGCGGTGCCCGTCGGTACCGGTCCGGGCATGCACGGCAGCACCAGCGCGGGCACCTGGTCGAGATGCTCCACGAGGTACCGCGCCGAGGTCGCCATCCGGGGGCTGACGAGGTGCGCGTACTTCCGCCACGATTCCTCCGCGCCCTCGCGCGTGATCGCGGCGATCTCCTGGCGTACCGCTGGATCGAGCACGACGACCCAGCGCTGAGCGGTGAGCAGGGACCCGGCGGCCGGGGCTTGCTGCGCTATCCGCAGGCAGTCCTCGAGTACGGCTTTCGAGACCGGCCGGTCGAGGTCGAGCTTCCGCCGGACGGAGCGGGTCGTGGTGAGCAGGGTGACGGCATCCACTGTGGACCTCCCAGGCTGGTACTTACAGCGTAAGCGTACGGCGTAAGTACGCGGCTGTCGAGGACTTACGCCGTAAGCTGGCGCGATGGTCCGGGAAACCCTGACGCGCGAAAAGGTGCTCGACGCGGCGCTCGCTCTCGTCGACCAGCACGGCATGGCTGCCCTGTCGATGCGCAAGCTCGCCGCGGAACTGGGCGTGGAGGCGATGTCGCTCTACAACCACGTGCGGAACAAAGGCGATCTGCTGGACGGTCTCGTGGCCCGGATGTTCGAGGCCGTCCAGGTGCCCGACCCGGCCGCGCCGTGGGACGTCCGGGTCCGCCGCCTGGCCGAGGGGCTTTACGCGCAGTTCCGGCGGCATCCCGCGGTGCTGCGGACCCTGGCCGCCCAGGAGGCCAACCCGCGTTCGCCGGGGGCGTTGAAGGTGATCGACAGCCTGCTCGGCGCCCTGCTGGACGCCGGATTGGACGACACCGAGACCGTCCGCGCCTACCGCTCCCTGACCGGCCTCACGTTTGGTGCCGCACTCGCCGAAGAGACCGGCTTGGCCGGGGCGCCGCTGGATCGTGCCGAGCCGGTCGACGACTGGTTCCGGCGCATGGCGACACCCGCGGAGACGCCGCATCTGCACCGCTTGCTGCCAGTGCTGACCGACGCGGACTGCCGCCAGGATTTCGAGACCCAGCTGGATCTGGTGCTGGCCGCGCTGCGAGCGCGGAAGGCCGGAAACTAGCGGCGCCGGATGCCGATCCGGCGCCAGCTCCGCCGCCGCTGCGTCGGCCCGGACGTGGCCGCGCTGTGGTCCCGCTCCCGCAGGTTCCGGCTCCGCACCAGGTCCGAATTCGTCCGCCGTACCGCGCGCATCGCGGCGCCGGCGACGCGGCCCGAGGCGGGGCGCAACCGCAGCCGCCGGTGACTGCGGGCGCGGCGGATCGCGCGGCGTTCCCGCGGCGGCACCTCCCAGGCCTCCGGGTGCGCGGCGAGCCAGCGGTGCCGGTAGACCGAATACGGGATGTGCAGCAGGTACAGCACCAGCGCGATCGCCAGCGCCACCAACGGGAACACGATGATCGCGGCGGCCAGCAGGCCGACGCCCACCAGCAGCGGGGCGATCGCCTTCGCCGGGGCCTTCACGGTTTTCAGCGAGAGCGTCGGGATGCGGCTGATCAGCAGCGCGGCGACCGCGATGGTCCAGACCAGCACCACGTACTGCTCGGACCACCAGCCTTCGCCCCACTGCAGCGTGGCGATCAGCGGCAGCATCGCGACCAGCCCGCCGGCCGGCGCGGGCACGCCGACGAAGAACTCGGCGGCGTACGGCGGCTGGTCGGTGTCGTCGAGCAGCGTGTTGAAGCGGGCGAGCCGCAGGATCATGCAGACCGCGAAGATCAGCGACGCGACCCAGCCGATGCGGTCGCCGTGCGACTGCCAGATGTAGAGCACCAGCGCGGGCGCGACGCCGAACGAGATGCCGTCGGACAGCGAGTCGAGTTCGGCGCCCATCTTGGACGTCGCGTCGAGCAGGCGGGCGATCCGGCCGTCGAGGCTGTCCAGGACAGCGGCGATGCCGATCGAGCCGATCGCCATCGCGTAGTTGCCGGTGAGAGCGAACTGCACCGAGGACAGCCCGGCGCAGAGCGCGAGCACGGTGATCGCGTTCGGCAGCAGCCGGACGCCCGGGGTGGTCACGCGGACCATGGTCAGCTTTCTCCCTGCGCAGGAAGTTCGGCGAGCACGGTTTCGCCGCCGACCGTGCGCTGGCCCTTGGCCACCACGACGCGGCTGCCCGGCGGCAGATAGGTGTCGACGCGCGAGCCGAAACGGATGATGCCGTAGGTCTCGCCGGCGGCCACCTTGTCGCCCTCGCGGACGTCGCAGCGGATGCGGCGCGCGACCAGCCCGGCGATCTGCACGACGACGAGCTCGTGGCCGTCGACGGTGTGCAGCACCAGCGAATTGCGCTCGTTGACCTCGCTCGCCTTGTCGAGGTCCGCGGAAAGGAATTTGCCCGGCTTGTACGCCACCTTCGAGATGACGCCCGCCGCCGGCGTGCGCTGGACGTGCACGTCGTAAACCGACAGGAACACGCTCACCCGCATCCGCGGTTCGGCGGGAAGGCCGAGCTCGGCGGGCGGGACCGCTTCCTCGATGAGCGAGACGGTGCCGTCCGCGGCCGAGATCGCGACGTTGTCGCGGACCGGCGGCACGCGCTTCGGCTCGCGGAAGAACGCCGACATGCCCGCGGTGGCGAGCGCGCCGGCCACGCCGAGGCGCTTGGAGAACCGGCGCAGCAGGAAGGTCGCGGCGAGGCCGCCGAAGAGGAACGGCCGTCCTGCCGGGTGCATCGGCGGAAACGTCTCGCGGGCCAGCTGGACGGCGTGCGCGAGGGGGTTACCGGTGGGCTGGCCGCTCATGGGTCGAGTTCCCCGCTGTTCGTCTCGGTCGGTGTAAGGGTCCGATTTGGGCTTCCCCACGCTACCGCCCGCCTGCGGCGGACCCGGCGGCCCCTGGTCGTAAGGGTTGTCCCGGCGCGGGTGGGCGCGACCACAAAGCGGTAACGACGCGTCGAACAATCCGATAACACCGGGTAGTCGACGCCGCTCGGGACCGGTGCCCGGGCCGACCTGGCGAGGGAGACGATGGCGGTACCCGATCTGCTCGCGCGGCTGTTGCGCGCCTGGCGCCGGGATGTCCTTTCGGCGCCGATTCCGCAGCTTGTCGACCCGGCGCAGGCCGTTCGGCTCGTGCGCGACGCGGCCCGGGTGCATGCGTCCCCCGACGAAGCACGCACCCGGGCGCGGAACTGATCAGTTTAGCCCGCTGACCGGGTGTTCTGACAGATCGTCGGAAAACCGTTACCAACGGTCACGATCGCGCCGGCCGGAGGTCGCGGCTCCGACCAGCCGCAAGACGAGCAGCAACACGATCGCGCCGAGGATGGCGACGCCGAAGCTCGGGAAGTCGAACTCGAAGCGCCGCTGCTCGCCGGTCGCGAGCCGGTAAATGAAGCCGCCGAGGGCCGCCCCGACCACGCCGACCAGCACGCTGACGAGGCAGCCCTGCCGCTGCCGCTCCCGGCCGCCGACCACGAGGTTCGCGATCCAGCCGACCAGCGCGCCGAAGACGATCCACAGGATGATGCCCATGCCCGCGAGGATACCCGCGGGCTATTGGACAAGAGCTCTTGTACAACTACTCTTGTGCTTTATGGAGGTTCGCGATTCCCAGGTGCTGGCCGCGATGTCGCATCCGCTGCGGCGTCGCCTGCTGGATGTGCTGAAGCTGGACGGCCCGGCCACCGCGTCGGTGCTCGCGGAGAAAACCGGGCAGGCGGTGGGCAACGTGAGCCACCATCTGAAGGTGCTTTCCGAGGCCGGTTTGGCGGTCGAAGCGCCGGAGCTGGCGCGCGACCGGCGGGAGCGGTGGTGGCGGCGTCCTTCTGCCGCGCTGTCGTGGGCCACTTCGGACTTCGCCGGGGATCCGGTGGCCGACGTCGCGGAGGCGGTCAGCCTGGATCGGCAGATGACGTTGTCCCGGGCTTGGCTATCGGAAATGGAGACGGCTCCCGAGGAATGGCGAGCCGCGTGGTTCTCCTCCGATTCGTGGATGCGGTTGACGCCCGCGGAATTGGCGGAGTTGAATGAGCGGCTTGTTGCGTTGTTCGAGGAATTCGGCGCCAAGGCGGCAGCGGATCCTTCGCCGGAACGGGAACCGGTTTTCGTGTTTGGGCGTGGGTTCCGAGCCCAGCCGTGAGGGGTGCCGCGTTCCGTCTCTTGTGGACTGGACAGACGGTCAGCACGATCGGCAGCGCGGTGGCTGGCGCGTCGGTTCCGTTGGTGGCATTGCTGGTGCTGCACGCCTCGACGTTCGAGGTCGCTTCGCTGACCGCGGCGGCGTGGACCCCGTGGCTCGTCGCGGGTTTGCCTGCCGGTGCCTGGGTCGACCGGTGGCCCAAACGGCGGGTGATGCTGGTCTGTGACGTTCTCCGGCTGGCTGCTTTTGGTGCGGTGCCTGTTTCGTGGGCACTCGGATGGCTTTCTTTCGGGGTGCTCCTGGCCGCCGCGGTGGTCGGCGGATTCGCTACGGTTTTCTTTTCTCTCGCTTATCGGGCTTTCCTGCCGTCCGTTGTGGACGATGCGGATCTGCTGGGAGCCAATGTCCGGCTTCAGGGCGCGGAATCCGCCGCCCAGGTCGGCGGACCTGGTTTGGCCGGACTGCTGGCTTCGGCGTTCGGGCCGGTGAGCGGGGTGCTCGTGGATGCGGTGAGCTTCGGGTTTTCCGCGCTGTGCTTGGGTTTCCTGCGGGCGGACGAACCGCCGCCAAGGCCGCGGACGCGCTTGCGTGCCGAAATCGGCGAAGGCATGCGGATCGTGGCCCGAGATGCGTACTTGCGAGTGCTGGTGCTGTCCGGCGGGGTCGCGAACCTTGCCCTGAACGGGTTTTACGCGGTGTCGGTGGTCTTCCTGGTCGACGGGCTAGGTCAGGGTCCTGGTGTGGTCGGACTCGTGCTCGCGCTCGGCGAGGCAGGCGGAGTGCTCGGCGCGACGCTGGTGAGCCGGGTCGCCCGGAGAACCGGCACGGCTTGGGGCTTCCTGTGGTGCGAGGCGCTGGTAGTGCCGGCGATGCTGCTCGGCCCGCTAGCGCAGCCGGGATGGGGATTGACGCTGTTCGTCCTCGCCGGAGCGGGCATCGCGGCGGGGGTGGTCGGGTCGAACGTGCTGGGCGCCACGTTCCGGCAGCGGTATTGCCCGCGCCACCTCTACGGACGGATCAGCGCGACCGCCTCGATGGTCAACTACGGCACGATCCCGCTGGGCGCCCTGCTAGGCGGAGCACTCGGACAGGCGGCCGGAGTGCGGGCGGCGATGTTCGTGATGGTGGGCATTCAGCTGGCTTCTCTGGGGGTGCTCCTGCTGGGGCCATTGCGGCGGACGCGGGACTTTCCCCAAGGCGGGCTTGCTGTGGACAACCCGGCTCAGGGTGCTGGGGTTGTCGGTGGGGGCGGATAGGCTGGACAAGGGCAGCCCCCCAGAGGAGGGCGGGGGCTGTGCCGGCGGGGGCTGTGCCGGCGGGGGCTGTGCCGGCGGGGGCTGTGCCGGC
>NZ_ASXG01000092.1 GCF_000411975.1 Amycolatopsis orientalis DSM 43388 | reverse complement strand
CGAGCCGAGCCGAGCCGAGCCGAGCCGAGCCGAGCCGAGCCGAGCCGAGCCGAGCCGAGCCGGACCAGGCCTGGTTGGCGGGTGCCTAGGCGCGGTCGGTCGCGCGCGGTCGGGTGGGTTTGCCAAGCCGGGCTGAACTCTGTCGAGCGATCCAACGCTGTCGAGCGGGGCCAATCGGTGGCGCGGGTTTGGGCCGAGCTGAGCGGTGGCGCGCAGGATCAGGCCGAGCTGAGCGGTGGCGGGTGAGGTCACGGCTGTGCGAGCAGGTGGGCCCTGCGGCGAAGGGCTTCCGTCGATCCATGCCGAGTCGCAGGCTCAGCCGAGCAGACGCCGGATGACTCACCACACATCTCCTCCCCGGCGCGGCGTCAGCACGGCATCGAGTCCGCGGCGGGCTGTGCCCTGACACGGCGTCCCACCACGGCGCAACAAACGCCTCGGCGGCACCGCGACGCTCCGGCGCGCCCCGAGTCCCGAACTTGCCGAACGAGCCCGCAACAATCTCGCACAACTGCCCCCGACAACTGGAAATCCCATGGACGAGCAGCGATTCTGCGGCACCCCCCCCGGGGCTTGCGGCAAGCCCCGGGGTGCGCTATATCCTGAAAAGGGGCGGGGGAAATCATTTTTCACAGCACGCAAAGAGCCCCCACCGCCAGCCACCCACCCCGAGCCGAATGTTCCGCACCGAATAGTCCAGCGCCAGCCCCTCAGCCTCCACCAAGGCGGTCCTCCCGCCCCGCGTCCAGCCATTCCACCCCGAAACCCCGTCTTCCGTTACCCGCCAAGAACTCCCGCCGCCCACCGGAAACCCGCCCGAGACCCGGCCCGCCGAACGCGAGACCCCGCTCCACCCACCCCGCCCCGGCCAGCGACGGGACGTAGGCTGCGAGGCATGCCGTCGAACATGATCAGCCTCCGCGGTGTGCGCACGCACAACCTGGCCGACGTGGACGTGGACATCCCGAAGCACCAGCTGGTCGCGGTCACCGGCGTTTCCGGGTCCGGCAAGTCGTCACTCGCCTTCGCGACGCTCGCGGCCGAGTCGCGGCGGCAGCTGTATTCGACGATGCCCGCGTTCGTCCGGACCAAGCTGCCGCACGATCCGGCTCCGGAGGCCAGTTCGCTCAGCGGCCTGACGACCGTCGTCGTGGTGGACCAGCGGCCGCTCGGGACGAATTCGCGGTCGACGGTCGGCACCGCGACCGAGGTGTGGACGATGCTGCGGATGTTGTTCTCCCGCCTGGGCGAACCGTCCGCCGGGTACTCGCCCGCCTACTCGTTCAACGATCCGTCCGGCATGTGCCCGGCCTGCGCGGGCCTCGGCACGGTCACCGACATCGACGGCGAGCGGATGATCGACCGCAGCCGTTCGCTCAACGACGGGGCGATGGTGTTCCCCAGTTTCGCCGTCGGCAGCTGGATCTGGAAGCGCTATGTCTACTCGGGATTCTTCGACAACGACCTTCCGTTGCGGGAATGGCCGGAGGACCTCGTGCAGTTCCTGCTGCACGGCCCGACACAGAAGCCGCCGAACCCGTTGCCGCGCTTCCCGGCCAGCGCGAAGTACCAGTCGATGGTGCCGAGGATCCGGCGGCTGCTCGTGGAACGCGAAGCCAAGATGGGCCCGGCGGTGCGGGCGGCGCTGGCCGAGGTGACGCGGCAGCGGCCGTGCCCGGAGTGCGACGGCAGCAGGCTCGCCCCGGCCGCGCGGGAAAGCCGGATCAACGGCGTGTCCATTGTGGACCTTGGTTATCGCGACGCCGCCGGGCTGCTGGAGTTCTGCGCCGGAGTGGACCACGAGTGGGCGCGTCCGCTGGTGGCTGCGCTGCGGTTGCGGCTGGAATCGATGATCACGCTCGGCCTCGGGCATCTGCACTGCTACCGCGCGACGCCGACGCTGTCCGGCGGCGAATCGCAGCGGCTGAAGCTGGTGCGGCACTTGGGATCGAGCCTCACCGACCTCACCTACGTCCTGGACGAACCGACCGACGGGCTGCACCCGGCCGACGTCGCGTCCCTGGTCGACGTCCTGCGGCGGCTGCGTGATCACGGCAACACGGTGCTGGTCGTGGATCACCACGAAGCGGTGATGCTGGCCGCGGACCACGTGATCGACCTGGGACCCGGAGCCGGGGAAGCCGGCGGCCGGGTGGTGTTCCACGGCCCGCCGGAGCAGCTGCGGAAGGCGGACACGACGACCGCGCGCGCGTTGCGGACCGGTGTCCGGCTCAAGGACACGCTGCGCGAACCCACCGGCTGGCTGCCGTTGCGCGGGCTGGACCGGCACACGTTGCGCGACCTCGACGTCGACGTGCCGACCGGCGTGCTCACGGTGATCACCGGGGTGGCCGGGTCCGGGAAGTCGACGCTGGCGGGCGAACTCGCGCAGCGGCATCCGCGGTTCACCGTCGTCGACCAGAGCCAGATCGTCGCGACCGCCCGGTCGACCGTCGGCACCTGGCTCGGGCTCGCCGATCCGGTGCAGCGCGCGTTCGCCGAGGCGAGCGGCGAATCGCCGAAGCTGTTCAACCCGCGGTCGCAGGGCGGGTGCCCGGCCTGCCGCGGCACCGGCGTGCGGCGGACCGACCTGGCGTTCCTGGAGGACGTCGACACGCCGTGCGAGGAGTGCGACGCGACCGGATTCCGCGCCGAGGCACTGAAAACGCGGCTCCATGGACGCACGGTGCTGGAGGTGCTGGACACGCCGGTGTCGGCGCTGGCCCGGTACGTGCCGCATCCGGACGTGGTCCGGCTGGCCGCGTTGCTCGGCGAACTCGGCCTCGGGCACCTGGCGAGCGGCCGCACGCTCGACACGCTTTCCGGCGGCGAGCGGCAGCGCCTCAAACTCGCCCGTCAGCTCGACTCGACCAGCGACGACCTGCTCGTCGACGAACCGACCGCGGGCCTGCATCCCAGCGACACCACGCGGATGGTGGCGCTGCTGGACCGGCTCGTCGACGAGGGCCGGACGCTGGTGGTGGTCGAGCATTCGCTGCACGTGGTCGCGGCGGCGGACTGGGTGCTCGACCTCGGCCCCGGCGCGGGCGAGAACGGCGGCCGGGTGCTCTACACCGGCACGCCGAAGGGACTCGCCGAGCACGACGGCGCCACCGGCCGCTACTTCCGGGCAGCTCTCGGCGGTTAAAGCCACGGCGGTCTCCCGGACTCTGAGCCGGGGAGCGCTCCCCGCGCCACCGGCCGCTAATGCGGGAACCGGCGCGCCCCCGCGCCGCCCTGGCCGAGGACGTCGTCCGGATTCGAGTACGGGCAGGATTTCAGCGACAGGCATCCGCAGCCGATGCAGTCGCTGAACCGGTCGCGCAGCGCGGTCAGCTCCTCGATCCGCTCGGTGAGGCGGTCGTGCCAGCGGCGGGAAATGCGCGCCCAGTCGCGTTTGGTGGGGATGCGCTGGTCCGGCAGTTCGGCGAGCGCGGCCTTGATCTCCTCCAGCGACACGCCGACGCGCTGCGCGGTCCGGATGAAAGCGATCAGGCGCAGCGTGTCGCGGCGGTACTCGCGCCGGTTGCCGCTCGTGCGCCTGCTCGCGATGAGCCCTCGGCTCTCGTAGTAGTGCAGCGTCGGGACGCTCACGCCGGCGCGTTCGGCGATCTGTCCCGGCTTGAGCCAGACGACCTCGCGCGTGATCTGGGGCATGACAGCTCTTTCCGTGCTTGACATCAAGTCCGCTTGATGAAGTCCACTGTAAGCACCGCCCGGCAGCGCCTGCGGGACAAGCTGGATTTGGCGGGCTGGGGGGCTGGCGGAAGTGGAAACCGGAGCGCGACGACGTTCTCGCGCTCGGCGACAACGAGGAGTATGCGGCAGAAGTGTTCACGAATCACGAAGAAGGACAGTCGCGCGGAATTCGTCCGGTGCCGGCCGTCGCACCGGGCAATCGGTTGTTCGCCGGGGCACGCAGTGCCGAGGAACTGGCGGGATTCGTTTGCGCAGCAGCGAAAACGGTGGCCTGATGTCCGAGATTCCCACGGTCATGCGTGCTGCGGCGATTGACGAATTCGGCCCCGCGGACCGGCTGACTGTGCACAAGTTGCCGACTCCGGTCGCGGGGCCGGGAGAAGTGCTGGTGCGCGTCGAGTTCGCGGGCGTCCAGCCGACCGACGCCGCGATCCGCGACGGCTGGACGCCGCCGGGCGCGACCATCGAGTTCCCGCAGATCCTGGGCAACGAGTTCGCCGGGACAATCGTGCGGGTCGGTGCCGGGGTCACCGAATTCGAGGCCGGGCAACAGGTTTCGGGGTTCCGGGTGCTGGGTTGTTACGCCGAATACCTCGCCGTGCCAGCAAGCCAAACGGTCGTCAAACCGGAGAAGGTCGACTGGCTGACGGCGGGCGCGGTGTCGGCTTCCGGGCAGACCGCGCACACCGCGTTGGAGCGGCTCGGCGCCCGGCCCGGCGAAACGATCCTGATTCACGGCGCGGCGGGCGGGGTCGGGACGATGGCGGTCCAATTGGCGCGCCATCGCGGGCTGCGCGTCATCGGTACTGGCAGCAAACAGAATCAGGAATATCTCCGCACGCTGGGCGCCATTCCGGTGGTCTACGGCGAAGGCGAACTCGACCGCCTGCGCGAGGCCGCGCCGGACGGAATAGACCTCGCTTTCGACACCGCCGGGCACGGGAATCTGCGCGTCGCCGCGGAATTGGTGGCCGATCGGGGCCGGATCGGGACGATTGTGGAGCCCCCGCTCGCAGTCGAGACCGGCGGACTGTGGCTCAACAGCGACCGGTCCGCCCGCCGGCTCCGTGAGCTGCTCGACCTGTGCGCGCGAGGGGAGTTGCGGGTGACCGTCCGGAAGGAGTACCCGCTCGACGCCGCCGCGGACGCGCATCGCGACGTGTCCGCCGGCCACGGTCGCGGCAAGGTGGTGCTGCGGATCGGCGGAGGAAGCTAATTCGGTGGACGGGGCCAGCGCGCGCCGTTATCGTTCGTCCCGACCGTGACTCGACGCCGGGAGGTGAGACCCATGAACGCTGTTTCGATGTGGGTGCTCCCCGTGTCGTCACGGTCGGGCGACTGACGGAGGGTTGCCAGGAGCGCCTTGAGGCACTCCGAAAGGTGACCGTCATGGACACTCTGCGTTTCACCGCGGGCGAGCCCGCGGTGCACATCACCTGGGTCGAGCCGGGACTCTGGGAAGCCTGGGACGACGGCCGCTTGGCGGGCCGCGGCGAGGCCAGCACGCGGCCGGACGGGCGGGTCTTCCTCAGCCTCGACGCCTGGCACCGTTCCGTGTTCGACCAGCTCGCCCGGGAGATGCTGGCCACGCTGCCGGACCCGCTGCACACCGTGGTCGACGAAACCGACCGCGAGCTGCTGGACGGCTGGCAACGAGCCGGTCTGACCGTCCGGCGGCGCGAGTGGGAGTACGTGGTTCCCACGGATCCGCGGTCGGTGGATCTGCCGCCGGGCATCGCGATCGTGCCCGCCGGCTCCGCTGCCGAGGGCCCGTTGCGCGAACTGGACCGGCTCATCCGCGCCGAGGTCGAGGCGACCGTCGGCTGGGCGGAGATGCCCGCCGAGGTGCTGCCCCGCCCGGTCGGCGACACCATCGTGGACCCGTCGAAATACGCCGTGGCGGTCGAGGACGGCGAGTACGTGGGTCTGCTCCGAGCGGTGCAGGTGACGCGCCTGCCCCGGATCGGGCTCGTCGCCGTCCGCGCGGATCGGCGACGTCGCGGCATCGCCCGCGGGCTGTTGACGCACACGCTCGGCACCCTGCACCGAGCGGGAATCCCGACGGCAACGGCCGAGGTGAACGAGGCCAACGAAGCCGCGACGGCGCTGTTCGAGGGCGTTGGCGGCCGGCGAGCCAGCAGCACGGTGGAGCTGATGCGCAATGGCCGGTAAGGGCGGAATCGAAGTCGAGGGAACCGTGGTCGAGTGCCTGCGCGACGCCCGGTTCACCGTCGAACTGGCGAACGGGCACCATGTGCTGGCCCACGTCAGCGGCAAGATCAGGAAGAACTACATCAAGATCGTGCCGTTCGACCGGGTCCTGGTGGAGCTGAGCCCGTACGACCTCGACCGGGGCCGGATCCTGTTCCGGTACCGGAACTAGCCGGGCCCGTCCTCGCGGTTCCGGCCGGGACCGCGAGGACGGCGAGCCTCTTTTCGCGGCGGCGCGCGTCGCATTCCGGCGGAAGTTGGCCACGACGTCGGTGCAGATCATCACCCGCAGGGGAGTGTCGACGACGTGCTGGGTCAGCTCGGTGTCGCCGAAGGTCCATCCATTTGATCCACTTTGGACGGTCCGCGGGCCTTGCCCGGACTGCTCGCCGAGGATGCCCTCGCAGTCCGGATCGGCGAGCTCTTTATGTCCGGGCTTACCTGACCGAAGTCCTCGACCGCGCACTCACCCGCGGCGAACTGGCGCAGCGGCCTTTTGCCTGGCCGCACCTTCCGCGCAAAACAGCACCGCCGGGCGGCCGAGCTCACCCCCGGCTTGCGCGCCGTGATTCTCGAACTGGGCAGCTGACCCGGCATTTACCGCCGAGGCCGCGGCGAGGGCTTACGCCGGGCCAGCTCGTCCGCGATTATCGCCTCCAGCCGGGTGTTCGCACTGCGAAGCCCGCGATATCCCCGGTAAGCCACCACGACGACCGCAATCCCGACGACCGCGGCGATCGACCAGGCCGGCCCGTGCGAAACCAGAGCGTCGCGATATTCGCGGGCGAGATACCCCAGCCCGAGCCCGGCGGCGAGAGCATCGAGAAGCGCGAGCGAAACCCGTCCCGGAACGGTCATGGCGGTCTCCTCTCGGGACCCACCCCCAGCAATCTAGGCGACCGGAAGCCCGCCGCGAGCGCTCTCGACCCGATCGGCCTACGCCCCGGGCCCGCGCGGGGCCTGTGCTAAGTTGACCTGCACTGGGGGATCGACCTGCGGAAGCGAACCCAGGGGCCGGTAGCTCAGTTGGTTAGAGCAGGGGACTCATAATCCCTTGGCCGTCGGTTCGAGCCCGACCCGGCCCACTCTGCCTCCCCTTATACGGGGTCTGACCTGCGGAAACGGCCTCGAAAACGATCTTGAGCCGTGGTCTCGCGGGGGTGCTGGAGGCGAGCACAGCGCTGGTAACCCAAGGGATTGTTCGAGTAAGCCTGTTTTCATGACCGCCGTTGAGGCACCGCTGGAGGTGCTGGAGCCCGATGACATCAGGGAGCTCGTCTCGGACTGGAGAACGCACCTGAGGGCCAAGAACCGCGCCGACTCGACGATCGACGCCTACCTCGACAGCGTGGCCATGCTGGTCAACTACCTCGACGACGAGAACCTGCCGATGGTGGCGACCGAGATCGGCCGCCGGGAGCTGGACCGGTATTTCGAGTACCTTCGCCAGCGGCCGAATTTCCGCACCGGCGAGTCGCTGTCGCACAGTTACATCGCCAAGCAGTACCGGCATCTGCAGCAGTTCTGGCGCTGGCTCGACGACGTGGAGGAAATTGTCGAACTGTCCCCGTTCTGCAAAATGGAGGTTCCGCACGTCCCGGACAATCCGCCGACGGTTCTGCGGGAAAACGAGCTGAAGAAGCTGCTGGCCACCACGAAAGGGAAAGGATTCGCCGAACTGCGGGACCGGGCGATCATTCTGGTGTTGATCGACTGCGGGGTCCGGGTGCGCGAACTGTCGTTGTTGACGGTGGCGAACCCTGCGGAGCGGGAACGCGGGAGCTTCGATTTCGACTCGATGTCGTGCGCGTTCTGGGCAAGGGCCGTCGGGCGCGTGACGTGCCTTCAACCCGGCGACCGCGGAAGCGCTGCTACGCCCCGGACCGGAAGGGCAACGGGACCGGCGAAGCGGTCGTCCCGCGGTCCGGAATTCGACCCCGCCCACGCGCGGGCTGGTGAAATCGCCGTCGCCTGCCGCGGCTCGTTCCGGGCTGGTCTTTTCGCATAGATCCCTCACAGTCCGGTGGGCAGGCCGGCGTAGTTCTCGGCCAGTCCGGCTTGGCCGGCGCGGCTGGTGGCGAGCCAGCGCAGCTGGGACAGCTGCAGCTGCTGGTCGAACGGGTCTCCGGACTGGTGCAGCATGGTGGTCATCCACCAGGAGAAGTGGGTGCACCGCCAGACCCGGCGCAACGCGGTCTCGGAGTACGCGTCGGCAAGGGCGGGGTTGCGGTCGGTGAGCAGAGCGGTCAGCGCGGGCGCGAGCAGAGCTACGTCCGCCACCGCGAGGTTGAGGCCCTTGGCGCCGGTCGGCGGCACGATGTGCGCCGCGTCGCCGGCCAGGAACAGCCGGCCGTGCCGCATCGGCTGCTGGACAAAACTGCGCATCGGCAGCACGCTCTTGTCCGTGATCGGGCCCGGGGTCAGCGTCCAGCCGTCCTGGCCGTGCCCGAGCCGGGTCGCGAGGGCCTCCCAGATCCGGTCGTCCGGCCATGCGGCGAGATCGGTGTCGGTGGGGACCTGCAGGTAGAGCCGGCTGACCGTCGGCGAGCGCATCGAATGCATCGCGAACCCGTCCGGATGCCACGCGTAGATCAATTCGTCGGTCGAGGGCGCGACATCGGCCAGGATCCCCAGCCAGGCATACGGATACGTGCGCTGCCAGGTCTGCTTCGCCGCGGCGGGAACCGCGGCACGGCACGGCCCGAACGACCCGTCGCAGCCGACCACGACATCGGCCTCGAGCCGCTCGCCTATGCCGTCCGGCCCGGTGAACGTCACCCACGGCCGGTCGGTCTCGACACCGTGCACCGCTGTTCCGCTGACGCCGTAACGGATGTCCTGGCCCGCCGCCGCCCGGGCCCGCCCGAGATCCTTGGTCAGCTCGGTCTGGCCGTAGACGGTGACGCTGCGCCCGACCAGGTCGACGAAATCGACGTGACGGCGTTCGTCCGGCAGCTGCAGGTAGATCCCGCGGTGCTCCTCGCCCTCGCGGCCCAGACGCTCGCCGAGCCCGGCCTCGCGCAGCAGGTCCGTGGTGGACTGCTCGAGGATTCCCGCCCGGATCCGCGCCTCGACATACTCCCGCTCCCGCGTCTCCACGATCACCGAGTCGATCCCGGACCGGTCGAGCAGATGCGACAGAAGCAGACCGGCCGGGCCGGCGCCGACGATGGCGACCTGAGTACGCATGCCCGGAGTCTCCGCCCGTCCGGCGCCCGGCGGCTATCCCGGGCTTTCACTCAGTGAAAGCCCGTTCGCCGCCCAGCTCCGCCCGATCCCGGCCGCGGTGACCTGCAACGCGGACACCAGCCGCGACCGGCCGCGCCGCAGATCCGCCACCACGACACCCAGCGCGGCCACCACCGCGCCGTCCGGACGGCACCGGACCGGCACCGCGACCGAGCACGCGCCCAGCGTCATCTCCTCGACCGTCTGGGCGTACCCCTCGCTGCGCACCCGCGCCAACTGCTCCCGCAGCAGCCCGGGCTGCACGATCGTGTGCCGCGTCAACGGCGTCAGCGACGCGAACACCTCGCGCTGCACGTCCTCGGGTGCCCACGCCAGCAGCACCTTGCCGACTCCGGTGGCGTGCAAGGGAAGCCGCCCGCCGACCCGGCTGACCACCGGCACCGACGCGTTCCCCCCACCCGGTCCAGATACAGCACCCGTGTACCGTCCCGCTCGGCCAGATGCACCGTCGCCCCGGTAGCGCCGTACAAGTCCTGCAGGAACGGCGCCGCGACCTGCCGCACACCCGACTGCACCGGCGCGAGCAGCCCCAGATCCCACAACCGCCGCCCCACCACATAGCGATCGCCCCGCCGCTCCAGTCCGCCGAGACCCACCAGCTCGGCCGCGATCCGATGCACCGTCGGCAACGGCAACCCGGTCCGAGCCGCCAACGCGCTCAGCGACAGCGACCGATGCTCCGCGTCGAACGCACCGAGCAGAGCGAACACCCGCGACGCGACACTCGCCCCCGGAGACGACAGATTGCCAGGCACCCCGCAATCCTCCCACTCTCCCGGCGGAATCGCCCGGTTCGCCGCTGCCCGCTCACTTCGCCGATGGTTCCGAGGGCTACGTCGAGCCAAGCGGATTCCGGCGAGCCGGCCCCCTAATTAGTGGCAGCAAAAAGCCCAAGCCCCTGATGAGATGAAGGAGCGGGGCCTCCGCTCCTCGCGGTCCCGGGCGGACACTCGGGTTCTCCCGTCAACACAACGAAGGAGACCCCGATGTCTGAATAGGACGGTAAACAGTTCGTGGGGTCGATTTGCACCGGCATCGGTCGGTGATCGAGCGTCAGACGGCGACTGGCGAACAGGTCTTCTCGCTGTCTTGCCGTTGGGGGTCGGCGGGTTTGGCGGCGAGGGGGAGCTATGCGAATCCTCCCAGCCCTGGTCCGGCGACCTGCCGCCCTTGCCCGTCCGTCGGGTCTGGACGGGGTGTGCCGGAAGGACGGGAGTGGTGTTGCGGCGACGGCGGCGACAGTTTCGGCGGTGCTGGTGGGTGGTTTGGCAAAGTGTTACCGCCGCTGTCGGCACCATGCCATAGTAAATCGGTGTCCGGAGTGACGACTGCGAAGATCCGCGCATGGGCGATGGCGTTGCCGGAGGTGATCGAGAAGCAGCATCATCTGTTCAAAGTGCCCGTGTGGCAGGTTCGTGGCAGGACTTTTGTCGGGATGGGGCGCGACGAGTCCTCCGCGGTGTTCTGCATTCCCGAAGATTCGGCCGCTGCGGCGGCCGCCGCTGACCCCGCGCACGCTGCCGCCGTTCGTCGCAAGGACGCCCGGCGCAGTTTTCTCGGCCTGGAAGCTCAACTAGCGGGCCTGCCCGCACAGCGGGTCGAGGCACTCGTTCGGGAGGCGTGGGCTGCGCAGGCGCCGAAGCGATTGGCCGCGCGCTACCTGGGAAGCGCCGGGTAAGGCGGCCGGCAGTCGTCCCCGGCGGCTGGTCATCCGCCGGCGAGCTGAAGGAAGACCTGAGGGGTGCGCTCAGCGGTTTCCAGCATCCGGCGCGGGCGTCGCTCGTAGCTGTCAGGAGACGGCGTCGGCAGCCGGTCGCCGTCCAAGCGGCTCTGGTCCTGCTCGCGCTGATATTGGTCGGTGCGTTTGCTCGCTCGTGAGCCTCGGGTGAGACGGAGGCGAAAGCCCGGACAGGACGGTCGCCTTTGCCTACTATGCAGGTTTTATGACTGTCCGAGCGAGTTGTCGTGCCTTGGTCGCGCTGCTGGCTGTCGGGGTCGTGGTCACGGCATGCGGCAGCGCAGACCCCGAGCCCGGTGCGCCCGCGGATTCGCCGGCCGCGGCCAAGTTGCGCACCGCGTTCGCGCTGCTGCAGGAGTGGCCGGCGACTGAGGTGCGGATGAGCATGGACGCGGGCACCGCCGCTCATGTCTGCATGAACGTCAAGGCGCTCAAGAAGCAGGCCCGGATGACGCTCGCGATGTCGAAAACCACCTGCGCCGAACAGTCCGGCGCCAACTCGGCCGTTCTCTACGGCGACGCCAAAACCATCTACAAACTTTCGGGCTCGACCTGCGTGGCGACGTCCCACGCGGCGGCCCCGGACCTGCTGCGTTCGTGGACCCAGCAGCAGACCTACGAGTCGAAGGCGGACGACCTGATCCAGGCGGCCAGGACGCTGACCCAGGACGGGAACACCATCCACGCCGACCTCGATCCGGCGGCGGCCCTGCGGATGAACGGCGACGACCCGGCCGGGGCCGGCAAATTCACCGCGTCGATGACCGCGACGCTGAGCCCGGACGGATCGCTGCGGACGATGAAGACCGACGTGAACACGGACGCGCCGGACGGGGAGGTCGCCGTCGAGGTGGAGTTCGCGCAGCCGGACACCGTCGACGACCAGCTGGCACTGAACCACTGCACGATCAAGCCGGGTTCGCCGATCAGCAGCAAGGACGACCTGCGGCAGCTCCTCGCCTCGTGAACGAGGCACGCGGCTTGCCGGCCCGGGCCCGCCCGTTAGCCGAACTCCCTGCGCAGCACGCGGTCCGCGACGTACCGACCAGCCGTACTCGACGTTTCCTCGGTGCGTAGCGCGGCCAGTCGGCGCAGGAGATCCGCGACGGGCTCGGGCACTGGCGTGGGTCGCCGAGCCGGAGGCAGAGCTGCTCGTCCTTGTCGAGCACGTCGTCACCGCGGAGGCGCAAGATCCGGGTGACGGGCTGCGCGAACAGCAACAGGACACAGCCCGGGATCCGGTGTGCCAGGGCGGCTTAGTCGTCCTCGGGCAGGCACGCAGGGGGTCCGCCCAAAACGCTTCCCTTCAAGAGCCCAACAGGCAGCGTTTCGCCGCTCTTCGGACCCCGCTCCGCAGTCAGCGTTACCGGTTACGACACCGCCCGCATCCAGCCGTGCCGGTCGGGGGCGGTGCCCTCCTGGATCGCCAGCAATTCGGTTCGCAGCCGGGTCGACCACTGGCCCGGGGTGCCGTCGCCGATGACGAATTCCTCCTCTGCCGTGCGGACTCGGCCGATCGGAGTCACCACCGCAGCCGTGCCGCAGGCGAAGGATTCGGCGACCGAGCCGTCGCGGCTGCCGTCTCGCCACTCCGTCAGGGCGATCGGGCGCTCTTCGACGCGCAGGCCGAGATCCGCGGCCAGGGTCAGGAGCGAGGAGCGGGTGATGCCGTGCAGGATGGTGTCCGACAGCGGCGGCGTCACCAGGGTCGGGCCGTGCGGGTCTTCGCGGACCAGGAACAGGTTCATCCCGCCGAGTTCTTCGAGATACCGGTGTTCGCGCGCGTCGAGGAACACGACTTGGTCGGCGCCGTGGTCGGCGGCGGTGCGCTGGACGGCCATCCCGGCGGCGTAGTTCCCGGCGCATTTGGCGTTGCCGGTGCCGCCCGGGTGGGCGCGCGGCAGGTCCTGCGACACCCACACGGTGATCGCGGGGGAGGCGGCGTCGAAATACGGGCCGGACGGCGAACCGAGCACGAGGAACAGGTATTCCTCGGCGGGGCGGGTGCCGAGCGTCGCTTCGGTGGCGATCATCAGCGGTCGCAGGTACAGGCTGTGGCCAGGGCGATCCGGCACCTGGGCGCGGTCGGCCGAGACGAGCAGCGACACGGATTCCAGGAAGGCGTCCACCGGCAGCCGGGGCATCGCCATCCGTTCCGCGGACAGCTGGAACCGGCGTGCGTTGAGTTCCGGGCGGAACAGCCGGATCTCGCCGTCCGGGTGCGGATAGGCCTTCAGTCCTTCGAAGATCGCCTGTCCGTAGTGCAGCACCATCGCCGCCGGGCTCAGCGACAGGTTGCCGAACGGCCGGACTTGCGGGCGTTCCCAGCCGCCGCGGGTCCAGCTCATCGTGGTCAGGTGGTCGGTGAAGACGCGGCCGAAGCCGAAGCCGGACACGGCTGGGGAGGGGTTCGCGGTGGTGGACATGCCGGTCACGCTAGGTCGGCGTGCGCCGGTGCGGGATGGGCTGGCCGCACACCCGGCGCCGCCGAGCCGGGCACGGTGCCCTCCGCTGCCGCGGCCAGGAAGGCGTCGACGTCCGCGGCAGCCGTGTCGAACGCCGTCATGAGCCGCACGACGCCGGACGTCTCGTCCCAGGTCGAGAACAGGTAGCGCTTTCGCAGGGAGTCGGCCAGCTCAGCCGGAAGCTGCGCGAAGACCGCGTTCGCTTGCACCGGGTGCACGACCCGGACGCCTGGCGTGCGCGCCAGTCCGGCGGCCAGCCGCTGCGCCATCTCGTTGGCTGCCTTGGCGTTGCGTGCCCACAGATCGCCGTCGAACAATGCCGCCAGCTGGGCGGAAACGAAGCGGGTTTTCGACGGCAGCTGGGTAGTGGCCTTCTTCAGATACGGCAGTCCGCGCACCCGGGCGGGATCGAGCACGACGATGCAGTCGCCGAACATCCCGCCGTTCTTGGTCGCGCCGAGCGAGACCACGTCGACTCCGGCTGCCGTGGTCAGCTCGGCGAGCGAGCAGCCGAGAGCGACTGCCGCGTTGGCCAGGCGAGCGCCGTCCAGGTGCACCGCCAGTCCGAGCCGGTGCGCTTCCTTGGCAAGACGGCGCAGGTGCGGCAAGCCGTAACAGGTTCCGAGTTCGGTGGTCTGGCTGAGCGAGAGCACGCCGGGCTGGGCGCGGTGGCGGTTCGCCCGGTGCGCCGCCACTGGTGCGAGGTCCGCAGGTGCGATGCGGCCATCGATTGCGGGCAGAGTCAGCAGCTTGAACCCGTGCTGCTCGGGGGCCATGCACTCGTCGGTGTGCAGGTGCGCGGATTCGGCGCAGACCACGGCCTGCCACCGCTCGGTCATTGCCTGCAGTGCCACGAGGTTGGCTCCGGTGCCGTTGAAGACGGGGAACACCTCGGCCATCGGACCGAATTGCCGTCGGATCACCTCGCGAAGCCGTGCGGTGTAGCGGTCGGCTCCGTAGCTCGGCTGATGGCCGCCGTTCGCCTCGGCCAGCGCGGCCATCACCTCAGGGTGCACGCCGGCGCAGTTGTCGCTGGCGAAATCGATCCGGCTGGCCTCGTGCAGTCTGGTCACGGCGGACCGAACAGCTGCCGGATGCCGGCGCGCAGTGCCGCGAGATCGGTGTCGACGGCGAACAATTCGACAGCCGGAAGCCGCGCGGCGAGGTCTGCGTTACCGGCGAAGACACCGGCGAGACGGTCGCGGCGATGCGCGTTGGCGATGACGGTCTCGATGGCGGTGACGACCGCGGGTTCGAGCACGCTCGATGCTCCGAGCGAGAGCGACAAGTCGTACGGGCCAACGAAAATGCCGTCGACACCGGGGACCGCGGCGATCTCCTCCGCCGCGTCCAGGCCCGCGGCGGTCTCCACCATCGGCAACAGCAGCGGCTGGGGTTTGCCCAAGCTTCCGGCGCGAGAGACCCCGGTGCTGCGGGTTCCCCTTGGCGGCGGAGAGGAAGCGGCGACCAGCGCGGCCGCCTGATCGGCCGACTCGACCGCGGGAACGATGATTCCGTCGACCCCGGTGTCGAGAACCCGGGCGAGATGGCTCGGCTCGTGATCGGCCAGCCGCGCCAGCACCGGCACGGGGCTGGCGCGAAGCAGCGGCGCGAGATCGCTGAGGGCCAGATCGCCGTGCTGCAGGTCGGCGCCCAGCCAGTCGACGGCGCCGAGGCCGGCGAGTTCGACGGCGTACGGCGGCAGGCAGGTGAGCCACAGGCCGCGCAGGGGGAGGTCTCCCGCCTCCGGAGCGCGAAGGCGGGAGACGAACGCCGTCGTCATACGGCGCGGTCCTTGGCCGGCGGCGGCATGTACGTCGTGCGGCTGGGCGTCAGCCCGAGCCGCACGGAGCTCTCCAGCCAGGTGATCGCGGCACCGGTCGGGTCGACCACCGGCACGTCGAAACCCTTGTCGGCCAAGCGTTTCTTCACTTCCTCGGCGACGCCGAGCATTCCGGTGCAGCCGAGGATGATCACGTCGGCCTCGCCCTTGCCGATCGCGTCGGAAGCCTGCTCGAACAGCCGGTTCACCAGCACCTCGTGGTCTTCCAGCCCGAGCACCGGGAGGTCGACGACCCGGATGGTGCCGATCCGCCGTTCGATCGTGTAGCGGCGGGCGAGCGAGTTCAGCATCGGGAGCACGTTGGGCAGCACGGTGATGATGCCGACCTTTTCGCCCAGGCTCAGCGCGGTCAGCGTGGCCGGCTCGAAACCTCCGACGACCGGTGCGTCGATGATCTCCCGGGCGGCGTGCACGCCGGGATCGCCGAAGCAGGTGATGAAAACGCCGTCGACCCCGTCGGCGCGGGCCTCTTCGATCCGCTGCAGGATGCCCGGCGCGGAGAGCGCCTCGTCGTACTCGGACTCGATGCTGGCGGTGCCGCGTTCGAGGGACACGCAGTCGATCGTGGTGCCGGGAGCGGCCCACGCCTCGGCTTCGCGGCGCACGTGGTCGAGCAGGGACTCGCCGATGACAGGGAGGATGACCCGGATATGCATCGCACGTCTCCTTCGGTAGAGGTGACTGCACACTAGGTTCGTGCGCCGTGCGGCGGAATGTGCACGATGCTCGGCCGCGCCGCCCGGGTTGTGCAGGACGCCAGGTCACACTCCCAGCGCACGGCACGCGACCTGCAGCGCGAGCCGCTGGCTCGGATCGTCGAGATCGACGCCGAGCCGTTCGCGGACCTGCTGCACGCGAATGGTCACGGTATTGCGGTGCACGCCGAGCACCTGGGCGGCGAGGCCGACGGATCCGCCGCTCTCGAGGTACGCCCGGAGCGTGGTGAGGAGCGTGGCCGAGTCTCGCAGCGGTCCCAGGGCGGACTCGGCGAAGGCGCGGGTCACGTCCGATCGCTGCCAGGTCGCCAGCAGCCGGGCGACGCCCAGTTCGTCGGAGTGCTCGACGGCCGGACGGAAATCGTGGCTACGGGCCAGATCGGCGGCGTCGCGGGCCTCCGACAACGTTTCGGCCAGCCCGCTCGGACCGCGGTGCGGACGGCCGATCCCGGCCGCGATGCCGCATTCGTGCGGCATCGCGGCGGTGACCACGCGGACCGCCCGGAGCAACCGGCGGGCGTCGTCCGGGACGGGCTCGCGGCTGCTGCTGGTCCAGAGCGCCCAGCCGTCGCCCCGGTTCACCGCGGTCACGACCGGCAATCCGTGTTTGCCGAGACCGGCCGCGAGCTGGCTGACCACCCGGTCGCGGTCCGCGGCGAGCGCGGAACCGTCGGCGATCACGTGCAGGCCGACGTGCCAGTCCTGCAATCGCCAGCCGAGCGACACCGCGCCTTCGACCACCTCGCGGGCGACGGAATCGCGGCCGGTGATGATCTCCGACAGCAGATGCGCCTGGAACACCTGGTCCCGGTCCGCCCGGGCGCGCTGGGCGGACAGCCATGAGCGGAGGAACGGCTCGGTCATCGTCAGGCCGACGGCCAGCACGTCGAGCCGGGAATCGGCGGCCCGGTCGAACGGGCAGGCGAGCCAGGCCGCGAGCCGGTTGACGTCGGGGTCGAGCACCGGATGCACGAGGAGATGGCCGGAGCGCTGCGGCACCGGCTGATCCAGGTGCAGGGACGGGTCGAGGTCGACCGGATCGCCCAGGATGCTGATGCCGTCCGACGTGACAAGCGACAGCCGGACCGCCAGCACCGATTCGGCCGCGGCGAGGATGTCCTGGCCGCTGCGCTTGGTGCTGAGCTGACGCAGCAGGCGTTCGACGGTCCGGGCCCGGTCCTGCTCGGGCGCGCGGACCCGGATGGTCAAGTCCTGCATGAGGCGCACCGGATCGGTGTTCTCCAGCCACAGCACGGGAATCCGCAGCCGGTCGGCCAGCCGGATGCTCGACAGCAACGGATCCATCGACCCGGCGACGACCAGCAGGCCCACCGCTCCGGCCTGCTGGGCCCGCCGCACCAGCGCGTCCAGCCGGTACGGCGGGCTGACGTGGCTTTCCGCGCAGACGACGAGCGTGCGTTCGACTCCTTCCAGGTCGCCGGCGTACCAGTGCACATCGTCCACTTCGGACTCGGCGCCGGCGGCCCCGGCGATCACCCGCACTCCTTCGAGCACCGGGTCCAGCAGAAGGTCCGCGACCCGCGGCGGTCCGGTCATCGGGGCGCCTCCAGTTCGAGGCCGAACTGCCCGGGTCCGACGATCGGCCCGGCCTCGGGCGGCCAGCGGTGCAGCGGCGGCAGCGCGAACACCACCAGCGACTGGCCCACCCGGACCTGGTCGCAGCGCAACGGCTGCCGGTTGCTCGCGTCCATCGCCACGATGACGTCCGGGGTCGCGGCCACCGTCCGGCCGTCGCGGCTGACCGCGAGGAATTCGTCGCGGCAGTCGATGCGCGCGGTGGCGCCGGACACCGGATCGGCCAGGGTCACGCAGCCGGGGTCGGCGCCCCGCCGCGACCGGATCTCCTCGGCCCGGCCGCCGAAGAGCAGCCGGCCGCCGAGCATCCCGACCAACGCCCGCGCGTCGCCCGCCCGCGGATCCAGGTATGCGGCGCCGATTCCGACGCACGCCGAAAGGCTGCCGCGGATCCCGACCTCGTCCAGGATCGCGGTCGTGGTCGGGTAGAGCGCCAGCGCCGCCGCGCCGCCCATGGCGAGCGCGGTGGACGTCAGCAGGGCCTGCGTCATCCGGGCCGACCCCTGCGGCACCACGACGATGTCGCCGGCGGAGGAGACCAGGGCCATCGGGGTGACCGGATGTCCCGCGATCGCCAGCGTCGTCTGGTGGATCAGCGGGAACGCGCGGCCCATCAGGTCGCCGTCGATCACCGGGAGGCCGAGCCGCGCGGCGGCCAGGACCCCGGCCAGCGCGTTGAGCCCGCCGATTTCGATGACGCCGATCGCGCCGAGCCGCCCGCCCGCGTGCTCGACCACCGTCCGCGCCGCCAGCGCGAGGTCGTCCGGGTCGATCAGCCGTTCCGCGATCACGTCCGGACCGCCGACCACGCCGACATGCACGACCAGGGTGTCCGGCGGCGACGCCGAAGCGGGGACCAGCTCGACCGGGCGGTTCCGAAGTTCGTGCCGCAGCAGCATCCGGCCGACCGCCACGTCGCCGCCGCCGCCCGAGCCGAGCAGGACCGCGCCGGCCGCGAGCGCGTCGACGTGCTCCCCCGTGAGCCGGGGGAGCGCGTCGGGCGGCTGGCTGGTCACCGGTCGATGATCGCAGGTCAGACCGGCTGGTAGGCGTGGTCGTACCCGAAGTAGGCCGGTCCGGCCAGCTTCAGCCCTTCCGGGGTGCGCCACCTCGGGTCGCACGGCGCGACGACGACGCTCACCCGGAGCCCGTACCGCAGCGTCTCGGTGGTGACCGGTTCGCCGGTGTCGGTGTCCAGGACGCAGACCAGGTCCGGAACGCTCGCGACGACCTCGTCGCCGCGTCGCGCGACGAGGTTCTCGTTCTGGAACGCGATGGTCATCCGCGTTCCGAGGTCGGTCCCGAGCCCCTCCAGCACGGCGGCGCCGCGGGCGAATCCGCCTGACGTGCCGCGCTCGACGTCGACCAGCTTGCCCTGGAACACCTGCCGTCCGCCGAGGGTTCCGGCCGCGGCGGCCACCGGATCGGCGTGCCGGCCGGCCGCTTCCCGGATCGCCGCGCCGATCCGGCGGCACAGGGTGATCGTCCCGTGCACCATGAAATCCTTGACCTGCCGGCCGGTCAGCACGTACAAGCTCACCGCCGCGCTGCAGCCCATCTCGATGGTCGCCGCCCGGGCGAACCGTTCCGCCCAGGCGTTGTCCACCGTGCGGACGCCGACGCTGTTGCCGCGCTCGTCCGCGAGCGCCATCGGCGTGGCGGCGATCCCGCCGAGCGTGGGCAGCAGCATCTGCAGCTCGGGGAACGCGCGGCCCATGCCGTCGCCGTCGACCAGGGGCAGCCCGAGCTCGGCCGCGGCCGCGATCGGGATCATCGAGTTGAGCCCGCCGGCCTCGATCGACACGGTGTGCGTCGCCTTGGCCCCGATCAGCTCTTCGAGCGCTCGGAGCGCGGCGATGAGCTCCTGGCCCGAGGGCAGCTTCTCCAGCATCACCGTCGGCGCGCCCATGAACGCGGTCGGGATGACCACGGCGTCGTCCGGCAGTCCGGCCGGGTCCGTGAGCGGCACCGGGCCGTGCCGGCGGATCGCCTCCTGCGCCAGCAACCGCCCGACGTAGGGATCGCCGCCGCCTCCGGTGCCGAGCACCGCGGCGCCCCGGGCCATGTCCTTCAGGTCCTCGACCCGGATCTCACGCATCGTCGCCTCCCACGCTCAGTTCTCCGACTGCCTTGATCCGGATCCGGGTGGCGTTGCCCGGCAGGTAGGCGAGCGGCACCTCCTCGACGTCGACGATCCGGACCGTGCCCGGGGTCGCGCCGGCCGCGACCGTCCGGTCGAACGCCTCCTGGCGGGCCTCGTCCAGGACGGACTCGCGCTGGTTCGGGCCGACCGAGAACACCCGGTCCACTTCGCCCCCGACCTCGGCGATGGCGGCGCCGATCGCGTTCGCCACCGCGTGGTGCCCGGGCCGTTCGACCGCGGCGGCGCCGGCGAGGCGGTCGGGCACCAGCACCGAGCCGCCTCCCACCGCGACCACCGGAATCGGCTCGGCCGAGATCCGCATCCGGTCCACGACCTCGGCCATCCGGTCGGCGACCGCGGCGAGCGCCGCGCCGACGAACTCGGGGTCGAGGTGCGCCACCCGCGCCGGGTCGCCGATCTCGGCCAGCCCGGCCGCGACCGCGAGGTCCGTGGCGGTGAGCGTGTCGCCGCCGAACACCAGCGCCTTGTCGGTCAGCCGGTAGCCGACGCTGAGCGGGCCGACCGACGGATCGCGCACGTCGCCGGTCACCAGGCTGCCGCCGCCGATGCCGACCGAAAGCACGTCGGGCATCCGGAAATTCGTCTGCACCTCGGCCACCGCCACGTCGGTGGAGGCCTCGCGCGGGAACCCGTTCTGCAGGATGCCGACGTCGGTCGTGGTCCCGCCGACGTCGACCACCGCGCACTCGCGCCGTCCGGACAGGAACGCGGCGCCGCGCATCGAGTTCGTCGGGCCGGAGGCGAAGGTCGCGACCGGGTACCGGCGGGCGTAGTCGATGTCCATCAGGGTGCCGTCGTTCTGGCTGAGGAAGACCGGCGCGGAGATCCCGGCGCCGGCGACGCTGCGCGCGAGCCCGGCGGTGACCTGGTCGGCCAGTTCGCGCAGCGCGGCGTTGACGATGGTCGCGTTTTCCCGGCCGAGCAGGCCCATCCGGCCGATCTCGTGGGACAGGCTGATCGGGGCTCCCGGGAGCTCCTCGGCGATGATCGCCGCGGCGCGCTGCTCGAACTCGGCGTTGACCGGCGAGAACACCGAAGAGATCGCGAACGAGCGGGCCCCGGCCTGCACGGCTTTGTCCAGGATCGCGCGGAACTCCCGCTCGTCGAACTCGTCGATCCGGCTGCCGTCGTACTGGTGGCCGCCGTGGCAGAGGTAGCTGAGCCCGCCGATCGCCGTCCGCAGCCGCTCCGGCCAGTCGACCAGCGGCGGCAGCGCGCCGGTGGCCGGCAGGCCGAACCGGATCGCCGCGGTCGGCGCCAGGCGGTCCGCCTCGACGAGCGCGTTGATGAAATGGGTCGTCCCGATCATCACCGCGGCGACCCGCCCGGGGTCGGATTCCGTGTTCGGGTCGAGCGCCCGGATCGCGGCGACGATGCCGCTGGTGACGTCCGGGGTGGTCGGCGCCTTGGCCGCGGCGGCGACCCGGGCGCCGTCGATGAGGACCGCGTCGGTGTTGGTGCCGCCGACGTCGATTCCTAGTCGCAACATGGCTTTCTGCTTCCTTTTCCGGTCAGCTGTGCTGAGGGACGTGCGGGGCGGGAGTGCTCGACTTGCCGACTCCGCGGACCAGGCCGAGGGCGTGCGCGGCGACGTACAGCACGATCGCGACGACGACCGAGTTGACCGAGGGCAGGCCCCAGTCGACGAACTGCCCGACGAGGGAGGCGATCGCCCAGACCGCGAGACCGGCCGGCACCCAGACCGGGGAGCTGGCGGGCAGTCCGCCCGTCTCCCGGCTGTCGCGCAGGTCCGCACGCCAGGTCCGGGCGAGGAAGTACTCGGCGACCATGATCCCGGCGATCGGCGGGAACACCACGCCGAGCAGGGTGAGGAACTGGGTGAAGCTGTCGAGGATGCCGGCCGCGCCGAGGACGGTGCCGGCCACGCCGACGACCAGCGTCACCGCGCCGCGCTTGACCCGGCGGCCGAAGACCTGGTCGACGAAGTTCACGATCCCGAGCGACGCGGCGTACAGGTTCCAGTCGTTGATCTTCAGCGTCGCGGCGACGATCACCAGGGTGCCGAGGAATCCGGACGTCGAGGTGACGATGGCGATCACGTCGTTGGTCTTGAGCGCCAGCGCGAGCAGCACGCCGATCAGGCCGATCACGTACTCGCCGAGCGAAATGCCGAGCACGGTCTGCTTGACCACGTCCTTGCCGCTGCGGTTGAAGCGGCTCATGTCCGGGGTGATGACCGCGCCGACGATGAACCCGCCCGCCACGATCGACGTGCCCTGCAGCAGCGACATTTCCGGACCCGCCGGGCGGGCGGCGAGCAGGTCGGCGAAGTTGTGCTTCGACAGCTCGACGACGATGGACCAGCCGGCCAGCGCGAGGAACGCCGGCACGGTCAGGTACGCCGTCCACGCCATCGACCCGATCCCGAACATCACGATCGCCGTCACCGCCAGCCCGAACAGCAGCGCCCAGCCCCAGGCGGGCAGCCCGCCGAGCAGGCCGGCCAGCCCCCGGGCCGACACGGCGTTCTGGATGCCGAACCAGCCGATCGCGGACACGCTGATGGCGAGCCCGATCAGCGAGGACCCGGCCCGGCCGAACCCGGTCCAGCGGGCCAGGACCGAGGTGGACAGCCCTTCGCGCTGCCCGGCGATGCCGGTGAAAACGGTCAGGACTTCGAGGATCACCGCGCCGAACGTGATGGCCAGGACGGCGTGCCAGAACGACATGCCGAAGCCGAGGGTCGCCCCGATCAGGAAGCTGGCGAGCGAGCTGAGCATCCCGAACCGCTGAACGGCGATCGAGAACCAGTGGTAGCGCCGGGCCCGCGGGACCCGGCTGAGCGCGAAGTCGTCGTGTTCGGTAGCGCTGTCCATCGGGGGCCTCCCGGGAGTGCGGGCTGGGAATGCCTGCTGACGCTAGGCCCGCCTGTGGCCTGGGTCATTGGGCGAGATGCCCGGTTATCGGGGTGGATCAGGGCAATCGGCCCGATCAGGACTCGGGCGCCGCGGACCGGGCAACCGGCCCGGTCGGCGGCGGGGGGCTGTGCCGGTTGCCCCGTGACCAGGCCGAGGTCCGGCTGCTGTGGTGTACCGCACACCGTGCCGCGTGTTCCCGCCTGAACGTCGCCGCGGCTCCTCCTCGACTCGGAGAACCAGATGAAGCGAACCTTCCCCGCGCTGGTCGCCGCCGCTCTGGCCCTGACCGCGTGCGGCACCGGATCCACCGGCGCCTCGGGCACCGGCCCGAGCCCGCTCACGCGGGCGAACGTCGACCAGGCAGGCCCCTTGCACGGCAAGCGGGTCCTCTACGTCGACGGCGTCCCCGGCAACGCGCTGCTGGACGGGCTCGCCCAAGGGCTCGCCGCCCGGCTCAACAAGGAAGGCGCCGCGGTGGCGCGGGTGTTCCAGCTGAACGCGCAGAACCAGATCGACCTGTCGGCGGGCAGCCAGCGGATCAACGAGGGCATCGCGCAGAAGGTCGACGCGATCGTCGCGTTTCCGTTGGACGCCAACGCGATCCGGCCGGGCATCGCCGCCGCCCGCAAGGCCGGCGTCCCGGTCTTCACCTTCCAAGCCATCGGCGGCTTGGACGTCACCGGGAAGGTCGCGTTCCCGGACGAAGCCCGCGGCGCGGCGACCGGTCTGGCGCTGGCCAAGCTGGTCGGCGGCGCCGGCAAAGCGACGGTCCTGTCGGGCATTCCGACGGACAACGTGGAAGCCGCCGCGCGCGGTGCGGTCAAGGGCTTGGCGGAGGGAGGGCTCACGCTCGTCGGCGACCCGAGCAACCAGCGCAACCTCAAGGACGACGCCCCGGAGGCGCAGCGCGTCGCGCAGGCGATCTTCCAGAAAACTCCCGATCTCAAGGCGCTCGTGGTCTACAACTCCGCGTCCGCCACGGGCGCGATCGCCGCCGCCAAGGAAGCCGGGCTGGCCGGGAAGGTCCAGATCGCCACGATGGCGGGCGAGGACACCAACATCGCGCAGGTGAAGTCCGGGCAGCTCGCGCTGAGCTACGACCTCGACGGGCTGGCGTACGGCACGGCGATGGCGGGTCTGGTCACCCGGGCACTGACCGGCGAGAAGCTCGACAACGCCGTCGTCGACGCCCCGCTGGGCAAGATCTACACCAGGGACAACGTCGCCGGTTACGTGCCGTGGACCAAGCGGCAGGCCTACGTCCAGATCCCGTCGACCTTCTCCGGCCAGTGACCGCCGCGCTCGCCGCCCGCGGGATCACCGTGCGGTACGGAGCCACGCTGGCGCTGGACTCGGTCGACGTGACCATCCGGGAAGGCGTGGTCACCGCGGTGGTCGGGGCCAACGGGTCCGGGAAAACCACGTTGCTCAAGACGGTCTGCGGGGTCGCCGCCCCGACGAGCGGCAGCGTCACCGGACCGGACGGGACCGTGCTGAAAAACCTCGCCGCGGCCCAGCGCGCCGGCGTGGTCCTGGTGCCGCAGGAGCCGACAGTGGCCGGGCATCTGCCGGTGTGGCAGAACGTCATGCTCGGCCGGCCGGAGGCGCGGCGGGGTCCGCTGCTGGCTGATCGCGCGGCGCGCGCCTGCGCGGCCCGGCACGTCGCCGGGCTGCTCCCGGAATCGGTGCTGACCGCGACCGCCGCGTCGCTGAGCAAGTCCGGCCGCCAGCTGGTCCAGCTGGCGGCGGCGATGGCGCGGCGGCCGCGGGTGCTGATGCTGGACGAACCGACCGCGGTGCTCGACGAGGACGGGGTCGAACGGCTGCACGCGCTGATCCGGACGTTCGTCGCCGGCGGCGGGACCGTCGTGCTCGTCTCGCACCGGCTGCGCGACGTCCTCGAACTGGCGGACGACGTCGTCGTGCTGCGCAACGGAAAAGTGAGCCACACCGGACCGGTGGGGCCGGGCACCGAGCAGGCGGTCGTGCGGTTGCTGTCGGCGGCGGAGCGGCCGGACCGCGCTCGCCACACGCCGGACCGGGGGCACGTCGTCCTCGAAGCACGCGGCCTGCGGGGCTGGCGAGGGCTCGAGGTAGACGAGCTGGTCGCGTATTCCGGCGAGATCGTGGGGATCGCGGGGCAGAGCGGCAGCGGCCGGTCCCGGCTGGCGTCGGTGCTCGCCGGCGCCTGGCCGGCCGAAGCGGGGCGGGTGACCGTCGAAGGCCGGCCGGTGCGCCTCGGCGACATCCGTTCGGCACAAGCCGCCGGGGTCGCCTACATCCCGGAAGACCGCCAGCAGACCGGGATTCTCGGCGATCTCCCGGTCTCGATCAATCTCCTGGTCGGCCGGGGCGATCCGGGTCTGCGCCGCGGACCGTTCCGGCGCCGTCCGGTCGAACGCGCGGCGGGCACGGCGCTGATCGAGAGATTCGAGATCCGCCCGCCCGACCCCGAGCGGCCGGCGGCCCTGCTGTCCGGCGGCAATCAGCAGAAACTCGTCGTCGGCCGGGCCCTGTCGCGCGGGGCGAAGCTCGTGATCGCCGACGAACCCACCCAGGGGGTGGACGCGTCCGCCCGGGGCGCCATCCACGCCGCGCTCGCCGAGGCGGCGGCGAAGGGGAGCGCGGTCGTCGCCGTGTGCAGCGAATTCGACGAACTGTTCGAGATCTCGGACCGGGTCGTCGTGCTGCGCGACGGCCGGATCGTCCTCGACCGTCCGGTCGGCGACGTCACCCCGGACGAGGTGCTCGCCGCCTCGCTCGGATCGGACCTGGAGGAAGCGCTGCCATGATCCTCGCCAGAACCGCCGACCCGGCGGCCCAGACTGTCCCCGGCCGGCCCCGGTTCTCCGGGACGGCCCGCCAGCAAGGCCTGTTCCTGGCCGTCACGGTCGCGCTGTTCCTGGGGGCGCTGCCGTTTCTCGGCCAGCTGCGCAGCGGCCCCTACCTGATGGTCCAGCTGGCCACCTACGCCGCGGTCTTGATCATGGCGCTGGGGCAGACGTTCGTGGTGCTGCAGGTCGGATTCGACCTGTCGACCGGCGCGATGCAGGGCTTCGTCGGCGGGATGGTGTTCCTGCTCGTCGGCTGGCAGCTGCCCGACGGCGTCGTGATCGTCCTGTGCCTCGGGGCGGCGGTCGCGATCGGCGGGTTCGTGCACGGCGTGCTGATCGCGAAGGCGAAGATGAACTTCTTCATCGTGACGCTGGCCAGTTTTACCATCCTGCCCAGCCTGCTGCGGGTGATCCTGGACGGCTCCAGCAAACCCGTGTTCAGCCCCGCGCTCGACGCGATCGCGAACGGCTCGGTGCTCGGCGTCCGGATCCCGGTGCTGGTCGCGGCGGCGGTGTTCGCGGTGTTGTGGATCGTGTTGAACCGCACCGTCTTCGGCCGCAACGTGTACGCGGTCGGCAGCAACCGGGAAGCCGCCCGGCTGGCCGGCGTGCCGGTCGACCGGGTGACGATGGCCTGCTACGGAATCTGCGCGCTGTGCGCGGCGATCGCCGGGCTGCTGCTGGTCGGCACCCTGGGCGCCGCGGACCCCAGTGCGGGGCTCGGCAACGAATTCTTCGCGCTCACCGCCGTGCTGCTCGGCGGCACCCGGTTCTCCGGCGGGCAGGGCAGCTTGGCCGGGACCCTGCTCGGTCTGCTGTTCCTGGTCGTCCTCTCGAACATCTTGCTGCTCAGCGGGATGCCGCAGTTCTGGGTCGGCGCGGTGCAGGGCGTCGTCCTGCTGGTCGCCGTCGGCATCGACCGCGCTCGTCGCGAGGTCTGACCTCGCACTATCCGAAGGAGTGACTCTCATGCCCGTCCGGATCGGCATCGACGTCGGCGGCACCAATACCGACGCGGTCGCGCTCGACGGCCGCACGGTCGTCGCGGCCGCCAAGACCCCGACCACCGAGGACGTCACGATCGGCATCCTCGCCGCGTTGACCGAGGTGCTGCGCGAGATCGGCGCGGCCGAGGTGTCGTCGGTGTTCATCGGCACCACGCACTTCATCAACGCGATCGCGCAGGCACGCGGGCTGGCCCGGGTCGCGGTGGTGCGGCTCGCGACGCCGCCGCAGAGCCTGCTGCCCATGCTCGACTGGCCCGAGCACCTGAAACCGGTGGTCGGAGACCAGTTCCACGTCTGCGCGGGCGGCGCCCAGTTCGACGGCCGGCCGCTGGGCGAGGTCGACGAGGTCGGCCTCCGCGCGATCGCCAAGAAGATCGCCGAGGCCGGGGTCCGGCACGTCGCGCTCAGCTCGGTGTTCTCGACGGTGAACCCGGAACCCGAGCTGGCGGCGGAAAAACTGCTGCGGGACGAACTGCCCGGAGTGACGGTGACCCGGTCCGGTCAGGTCGGGCGGGTCGGCCTGCTCGAACGCGAGAACGCGACGATCCTCAACGCCGCCTTGCTGGAGCTGGCCGGCCGGGTGATCGACGGACTCGAGGAAGTCGTCGCGCAGGCCGGGATCGACGCTCCGGTCCTGTTGTCCCAGAACGACGGCACGGTGCTGACCCTCGACCGGGCCCGCCGGTTCCCGATCTTCACCATCGCGTCCGGACCCACGAACTCGATGCGCGGGGCCGCGCTGCTGACCGGGATCGAGAACGCCGTCGTCGTCGACGTCGGCGGGACCACCACCGACGTCGGCTTGCTGCAGAACGGTTTCCCCCGCGAGTCCACGGTCGCCCTGAGCCTGGCCGGCGTCCGCAGCAACTTCCGGATTCCGGACGTGTTGTCGATGGCGCTCGGCGGCGGCACGGTCATCGGGGACGGCGGCGAGAGAGTCGGTCCGGAGAGCGTGGGCTACCGCATCACCTCCGAAGCCAAGATTTTCGGCGGGGACAAGCTGACCTTCAGCGACGTCGCGGTCGCGGCCGGAGCGTCCCCGATGGGAGACCCCGGCCGAGTCGCCGATCTCGACCCCGAGACAGTGCGGCGGGCCTTGGCGGTGGCGGCCGACCGCGTCGCGCAGGCCGTCGAGAAAGCGAAGCTGCAGGCCAGCGACACCCCGGTGGTCGTGGTCGGCGGCGGTGCGGCGCTGCTGGCGGTCGCGCCGGACCTGCCCGAGCTGGTGATCCCCGAACAAGCGGGGGTGGCCAACGCGGTGGGCGCGGCGTTCGCCGAGGCGGGCGGCGAAGTGGATCGCGTGTACAACCTGGCCGAGTCCACTCGCGCCGAAGCGCTGGCACAGGCCAGGAAAGAGGCGATCGCGCGCGCGGTCGAGGCCGGCGCGGACCCGCGGCACGTGCGGGTCGTCGACGCCGAGGACGTTCCGCTTACCCACCTCGGCGGCGGATCCGCCGTTCATGTCCGGGTGAAGGCCGCCGGGCCGTTCGCCACCACGATCGCGGAAGGAAACTGACGTGCGCCTGATCGACGAGGAAGCGCTCGACGACATCACCCTCGGGTCCACCGTCCTCGGCTCCGGAGGAGGCGGCGACCCGTACGTCGGAATGCTGCTGGCCCGGGACGCGATCCGCCGCTTCGGCGCGGTCCGGCTCGCCTCGCTGGCGGAAGTGCCCGACGAGGCGAACGTGGTCTTCGTCGCCGGCATCGGAGCGCCCGGCGTGCTGATCGAGAAGCTGCCCAGGGCGGCGGAGTACGAGCGGGTGCTGCCGGAGCTCGAGCGGTTCACCGGGACGTCCTACGACTTCGTCTGCCCGGCCGAGGCAGGCGGGCTCAACGCCGTCACGCCGTTCGCCACCGCGGCGGCACGCGGGCTGCCGGTGGTGGACGCGGACGGGATGGGCCGTGCGTTCCCGCATCTGGAAATGGTGACGCCGACGCTGTACGGCGGTTCTTCGACTCCGATGGTGATGGTCGACGAACACGGCAACACGATGTTTCTCGAATCGGCCAGCAACGCGTGGTCCGAGGCGTACGCCCGGGCCGCGGTTCTGGCCAGCGGCGCGAACGCGGCGATGGCGTTGTATCCGATGACCGGCGCGGAGGCGAAACAGCGCCTGGTGCGAGGCGCTTTGACGCTCGCGCAGGATCTTGGCCGGACGATCCGCGAGGCGCGCGCCGCGCATGCGTCGCCGGTCGACGCCGTGCTCGCCAAGCAGAACGGCGTGCTGCTGTTCACCGGCAAGGTCGAAGAGGTCGACCGCCGCAACGAGCGCGGCTGGACGATCGGCCGAGCGCACCTCAGCGGGGTGGACCACGACCGCGGCCGCACGATGACGGTGCACTTCCAGAACGAGAATCTCGCCGCGGAGCGCGACGGCGCGGTGGTGGCGACCAGTCCGGACCTGATCATGGCGATGGAACTCGACACCGGACAGCCGATCCCGGCCGAGGAGATCCGTTACGGCTACCGGGTCGCGGTGCTCGGGCTGCCCGCCGACGAGCATTGGCGGACCGAGGCCGGGATCGAGCTCGCCGGTCCGCGGCGGTTCGGCTACGAGATGGATTACCGGCCGGTCGAGGAGTTCGCCCGATGAGCCGGATCGTGCTGCGCGGCGGCCGGATCTTCGACGGGACGGGCGCCGCGCCGTACGCCGCCGATCTCGCGATCGAGGGAGAGCGGATCGCCGAGATCGGTCCTGGCCTCACCGGCGCCGACGTCCTCGACGTGACCGGAGCGCTGGTGGCGCCGGGCCTGATCGACTGCCACGTGCACACGGTGTTCGACGGCATGGATCTGGCCCGGCTCCAGACCCGGCCGTTCTCGATGGAGTTCTTCGAGGCGGCGGTCAACCTCGGCCGGCTGCTCGACAGCGGCGTGACGACGGTCCGGGACGCCGGCGGCGCGGACCTCGGCGTGAAAACCGCGGTGGAGAACGGGATCGTCGACGGGCCGCGGATGCTGATCTCGGTCAGCGTGCTGAGCCAGACCGGCGGGCACGCGGACGGCTGGACCGTGCACGGCGACCTGCAGCGGCTTCTGGTGCCGCACCCCGGCCGGCCGGACTGCGTGGTGGACGGCGTGGACGGGATCCGGCGGCGGGTCCGGGAACTGGTCCGGGCCGGCGCGGACGTGATCAAGGTCTGCGCCTCCGGCGGCGTGATGTCCACCCGCGACGATCCCCGGCACGCGCAGTTCTCCTGCGAGGAACTCGCGGTCTGCGTCGAGGAGGCCGCCGCGGCCGGTCTTCCGGTGATGGCGCACGCCCACGGCGCGGCGGGGATCAAGCAGGCGCTGCGCGCGGGGGTGCGCTCGATCGAGCACGGGGTTTTCCTGGACGACGAGTGCGTCGAACTGTTCCTCGACCGGTCCGCCTGGCTGGTGCCGACCCTGATGGCCCCGGCTTCCCTCGTCGAGGCGATCGACGCCGGCATGAGCGTGCCCCCGGAGATCGAAGCCAAGGCCCGGTCGATCGCGGCGACCCATCTCGACGCGGTGGCCCGAGCGCATCGGGCCGGAGTGCGGATCGCCATGGGCACCGACTCCGGAGTGTTCGCCCACGGCTCGAGCCCCGCCGAACTGGCTTGGCTGATCCGGGCCGGCCTGTCGCCCGCGGAAGCCCTGCTGGCCGCCACGTCGTCGGCCGCCGATCTTCTCGGCCTCGCCGACGTCGGCCGGATCACGCCAGGCGCCTGCGCGGACCTCGTCGTCGTCGACGGCGATCTGCCCGGGGTGGAGGAGTTCCGGAAAAACCTGCGCTGCGTCATCAAATCCGGCCGCGTCCGCGCCCGATCGTGAACCCGGAGGCGCTCGACCACGACCTGGACATCGGAGGGACCCGGACCGCGGACGGGCGCACGCGGCCGGTCCGCGGTGTGCTCAGGACTCGGCGGTTTCGCCTGTGCCGCAGTGCCTTTGGCGACGACACCGGTGTTGTCGCCGCGGACGGCCGCGAAGATTTTCGCTGAGCGTCCCCGAATGCGACGGAAATCGCCGGTGGCGCCACCTGACCGCCGGATCACCGAGGAACCGGCGGCGCTGGAATGGTGACCGCACCCGGTCAAGCGAGCAACGGCCCCAACCGGCGCGCGTGTTCCCGCAATGCCGTCAGCAGCGCGTCGTCGAGATGTGCGATCCGGGCCGGCGGGCCGCACAGTGCCAAGCCGGCGATCAGCTGGCCGTCCGCGTCCCGCACTGGCACCGCGACGCAGCCCCGGTCCGGGCGGAGTTCTCCGCATTGCCGGGCGACGCCGGTGCGGGCCGTTTCCGCCAGCGAGCCGTCGAGTTCCGCGGCGTTCACGAGGGTCTGTTCGGTGAAGGCGCGCAAGTCTCGGACCAGCGCGCGCCAATCCGGCTGTTCGGCCAGGAGCAGCTTGCCCAAGGCGGATGCGTGCGGGTAGCGGGAGAGCGTCGCCTCGTCGGTGGGCGGGTGGTCCGGATCGGGGTCGACCAGGGTGAGCCGTCCGGTGGTGAACGAGGCCAGGTGCACGCCCCACCGGACGATGCCGCGCAGGTGCTCGACCACGGTCCGGGCCGCGGTGCACGGCAAGGCCGCGGCGGGCACGGTCAGCCGGCCCGCCCGGCGGCCGAGCGCGAAACCCCGCAGGTCGGGGAGGCGGACCAGGTACTCCTCGGCGACCAGCAGGTTCAGCAGGCGGTACGTCGTGGCGGGCGGCAGGTGCAGTGCGGCGGAGATTTCCTTCGCGGTCACGCCGGGACCGGCCGCGATGACCTCCTCCAGCACCGCCAGCGCGCTCCGCACGGCTTTCGGCTGCCGTCCGGACAGCGGGGACGCGCCGCCCGTCATCGGCCGGCTTCCTGGCTGCCGAGCAGATCGGCGGCGCTCGTCTCGTCGTAGACGCCGATCGTGGCGAGCCGGGACCGGCGGCGCAGCACCAGCCAGCCCGCCCACGCGGCGGCCAGCACGACCATCCCCGCCCAGGCCAGCAGCATTTCGCCGCTCACCCCGGACGTGACAAAGAAGCCGAGGACCAGCACCAGCACCAGTGCGCTGACCGCCGCCGCGACGACCGGTCCGCGCGTGAGCTCGCCGATCCGGCGCAGGAACAGCGGCGTCGCGATGCACACCAGCAGATAGGCGAGCAGGTAACCGAACACAGTGGTCGCGATCAGCACCTGGAGGATCCGCGCCGGCGATGCCCCGGTCAGCAGGAAGGCCACCGCGACGACGCCGGTCGCCGGCACCGCGAAGGCGATCGCGACCGACGGGGTCCGAAAGCGCGGGTGCGTCGTGCCGAACGCGCGGGGCAGAACGCCTTCGCGGCCCATCGAGAACAGCACGCGCACCAGCGCGTTCCCGGTCGCGAGCACGCTGGCGAAGAACGACATGGCAATGCCGATCTTCAACAACGCCGCGAGCCACGGCATCTGCGCGGCGACCGCCAAGGACGCGACCGGCTCGGTCTGGCCGGCCAGGCCGCCTGGAGTCGCGGCGTAGCCCAGTTCCTGGACATAGCACGCGAACAGGTAAAGCACACCAGAGCCGCCTGCGGTCCAGAGGATCGCTCGCGGAATCGTTTGGAACGGCCGCTTCGCTTCGACGCCGAACGCGGCGGCGGCCTCGAACCCGATGAACGCGCCGAGCGCGGGCAGCACCCCGGACGCCGCGCCGCGCAGCGAGAACGACGGCACTCCCACCCGCGCGAACTGGTCCGCCGCGCTCGCGCTGGTCAGCAACGTCGCGAAAATGACCAGCATCACCACGATCGACACGGCTTCCACCACGAACACCACTCGCGCGGACAGCCGGGCGCCGCGCCGGAGCAGGACGGTGGCCACGCCGGTCAGCACCAGCACGATCGCGACCGGCACCGGCCAGCCGGGCGGCAGCAGCGCGGAGAAATACGCGGCGGCGCCGACGTAGGAGACCGCGGTGAGCGCGCCGTATCCGAGCAGGAGCGCGGCGCCGGACGCGAGCGCGGCCAGCGGGCTGAGCCCCTTCGCGGTGATGCTGTACAGCGAGCCGGCGGCCGCCATCCGCCGGGTGAACTGGCCGATGCAGGTGCCGACGAGCAGCGCCACCACGGTCGCGACGAGGAAGGACCAGAGCGCGGCCGGACCGGCGGTCGCGGCGACGATGGCGGGGGTCGCGGCCATCGCCGCGGTGGGCGCCGTCGCGGACACCGACTGTCCCAGCACCTCGGCGAACCCCAGCTTGCGGCGGTCGAGGCCGTCGACCGGGGACCGGAGGCGGAGCCGGTGCCTCCCGGTCGTGGCCGCGGCGGCCAGCTCGGGATACGTCGTCAGGTCGGGCCGCCGGTGGTTCGCCATCGCCGGCCTCCCGGTGCTGCTGAGCGCGATGCGTGCGGACGAACGATAACCCGCGTCCGGGCCGCCGGCACAGGCTCGCGAGCTCGAATGAGAATTCCCGGCGCGGTCTTCTCGCGGCCCGGGAACGCCCGGGCGGGAGGAGCGCCGGAACGAGAACGCCGGACCCGGTTTTCCCGGCGGCCCGCGCCGGCCGTTGAACCCCGGCGGCGCAAAGGCGACCGTCGTCTCCCATCCCCACCGCCGCAGGAGGCAGAGATGGACCCCTCGCGAACCACCGCCCCCGCTCCGCCGGCCGCCGAGCCGCGAACCCTGTCCGGCAGGCTCGGCGTCGGCTCCATCGTGTTCATGGTCGTGGCCGCCGCCGCGCCGCTCACCGTCATCGCCGGCGCGGTGCCGCTCGGCATCGCACAGGGCGACGGCGCGGGTTTCCCCGCCACCTTCGTGCTGTGCTGCGCGGTTCTGCTGTTGTTCGCCGTCGGATTCTGCGCGATGACCCGGCACGTGCCGAACGCGGGGGCTTTCTACACCTACATCCACAAAGGACTCGGCCGCAGCACGGGCCTCGGCTCGGCGTTCCTGGCGCTGGTCACCTACACCGCCGTGCAACTCTCCGTCTACGGCTACCTCGGCGCGACGCTCTCCGGTCTCGTCGCGCAGTACGGCGGACCGGCGCTGCCGTGGTGGCTGTACGCGGTCGCGGCGCTCGGGCTCGTGTCCGCACTCGGGTACCGGCACATCGAACTGTCCGGGAAGGTCCTCGGCGTCCTGCTGGTCTGCGAGGTCGGCATCGTGCTGGTCTTCGACGCCGTGGTGAACGTCCGCGGCGGCGCGCACGGCCTGTCGACCGCTTTGCTGCAGCCGTCCCAGGTCGGCTCCGGCTCGCTCGGCATCGGGATCATGTTCGCCATCGCGAGTTTCCTCGGCTTCGAGGCCACCGCGGTCTACCGTTCCGAAGCGCGCCGCCCGGAGCGGACGGTGCCGCGCGCGACCTACCTCGCGCTGCTGCTGATCGGCGGTTTCTACACGCTCTCCAGCTGGTCGCTCGTCTCCGCGTGGGGCGACGCCGACGCCGTGACGCAGGCGAACCAGAACCCCGGCGGCATGCTGATCGCCTCGGTCAGCCGCTACCTCGGCGCGGCGGGCGGCGACCTCGTCCAGATCCTGTTGGTCACCAGCTTGTTCGCCGCGCTGTTGTCCTTCCACAACGTCATCGCGCGCTACACGTTCTCTCTCGGCAACGCCGGTGCGCTGCCGAGCAGGTGCGGCCGAAGCCACGCGCGGCACGGTTCCCCGCACGTCGCTTCGGTGGCGCAGTCGGCGAGTGCGCTCGTGCTGATCGCGGTGTTCGCGCTGGCGAAGATGGACCCGGTCACGCAGGTGTTCTCGTGGATGGCCGGGACCGCGACGCTGGGCGTGCTCGCGCTGATGGCGTTGACCTGCCTGGCGGTCCTGGTGTTCTTCCGCCGCACGTCGCTCGACCGCCGGCGCTGGAACACCGTCGTCGCGCCGTCGCTCGGCCTGGTCGGCTTGCTCGCCGCGCTGGCGCTGACCGTCGCGAACTTCCCGACGCTGATTGGGGGTTCCGGCGAACTGGCCGCGGGGATCGGGCTGATCCTGGTCGCCGCTTTCGCCCTCGGCACCGGTCTTTCGCTGGCCCGCCGCCACCTTCTCGTCACTCTGCCCGCCTGACCACGACAGGAGTATCCGTCATGACCGTCACCGAACCCGCCGTCGAACTCTCCGGCCACCCGCTGCACCCGGTCCGCGAAGAGGAGGTGCACGCGGTCCGGCGGATCCTCGCCGGCGCCGGGCTGCTGCCGGAGACCGTGCGCTGCTGCTTCTTCGGGCCGGAAGAACCGGAAAAGTCCGCCGTGCTCGCGGGAGACCCGGCCGACCGCCGCTTCCGGGTGCTGCTGCTCGACCTGCCGACCGGTGCGTCACGCGACGTCGTCGTTTCCGTCACGCGGTCCACTGTGGACGCAGTGGTGGAGCTGGACCAGCGCCGCGACGGCCAGCTGCCGATCATCGACACCGAATTCGAGCTGATCGAGGAAATCCTTGCCGGGCACGAGGAATGGCGCGCCGCGCTGACCGGACGCGGGCTCGATCCGGACCAGGTGCGGGTAGTCCCGCTGTCCGCCGGTGCGTATTTCCCGCGGGAGGCTGGGCGGCGCGTCGTGCGAGCGCTCGGTTTCTGGCAGGAGCACGAAAAGGACCACCCGTGGGCGCATCCGGTCGACGGTCTGGTCGCCTACGTCGACCTGACCACGCACGAGGTCATGGAGGTGCTCGACCACCGCCGTCATCCGGTGCCGCGGGAACCGGGCAACTTCGACGACCCGGCCCAGACCGGGCCGGCTCGCACCACGCTGAAGCCGATCGAGATCACCCAGCCCGACGGGGTGAGCTTCACCGTCGAGGACGGCCTGCTGCGCTGGGAGAACTTCGAGCTGCGGATCGGATTCAACGAACGGGAAGGGCTGACTCTGCACCAGATTTCGTTCGACGGCCGGCCGATCGTGTACCGCGCGTCGATCGCGGAGATGGTCGTGCCCTACGCCGATCCGTCGCCGGTCCGGTTCTGGCAGAACTACTTCGACTGCGGCGAGTACATGTTCGCCCGCTACGCCAACTCGCTCGAACTGGGCTGCGACTGTCTGGGCGAGATCAAATATCTCGACGCCGTCATCGCCGACGACCAGTTGCAGCCGCAGGTCATCCGCAACGCGATCTGCCTGCACGAGGAGGACTACGGCGTGCTGTGGAAGCACAGCGATCTCTTCGCCGGCTCGCAGGAAACCCGCCGGCAGCGGCGGATGGTGGTGTCGTTCTTCACCACGATCGGCAACTACGACTACGGCTTCTACTGGTACCTCTACCTCGACGGCACCATCGAATGCGAGGCCAAGGCGACCGGCGTCGTGTTCACCTCGGCTTACCCGGAGGACGGCCACCCATACGCCAGCGAAGTCGCGCCCGGCTTGGGCGCGCCGTACCACCAGCACCTGTTCTCCGCCCGGCTGGACATGATGGTCGACGGTCCGCGCAACGCGGTCGACGAAGTCGAAGCGGCCGCCGTCCCGGTCGGCCCGGGCAACCCGCACGGCAACGCGTTCACCGAACGCCGCACCCGGCTGCACACCGAATCGGAGGCGCGGCGAAACGCCGACCAGGGCCGGGCGCGAGTGTGGCAGATCGTGAACCCGGAACGGCAGAACCGGTTGGGCCGCAACGTCGCCTACGCCCTGTACCCGCAGGGCCAGCCGACACTGCTGGCGGACGAATCGTCGGTGGTCCACGCGCGTGCGAACTTCGCGACCCGGCACCTGTGGGTGACGCCGTACGCGGCCGCGGAGCGTTACCCCGCGGGCGATTTCGTCAACCAGCACCCCGGCGGCGGGGGACTCCCGGCGTGGACGGCGGCGGACCGTAACGTGGACGGCGAGGACATCGTGCTGTGGCACACCTTCGGGCTCACGCACTTCCCACGTCCGGAGGACTGGCCGGTGATGCCGGTGGACTACGCCGGGTTCACGTTGAAGCCGGTCGGTTTCTTCGACCGGAACCCGACGCTCGACGTCCCGCCGAGCACCTCGTCGCACTGCTGCCATGACGAGTGACTTGGCCTGGTTTCCGGGCTCGGCATGGCGACGGCACGTCCCGCACGCGGTGATGGCCGTCGCCATGCTGGCCCTGCAGCTGGCGCCGATCGCGCCGCTGTCGCCGCCGGTGTGGTTCGTGACGCTCGCCGGAGCCGCGATCTGGGTGGCCCGCACCGAGGAGACCGCAGCGCTGCGCTGGCACGGCGCGTACGACCTGGCCGGCATGGCAGTGCTGGCGCTGGCCATGCCGATGCCCGGAATGCCCGGCGGGTCGCCGCCGCTCGCCGGCTGCTGGCTGGCCGGGAAGCTGGCACTGGAAATCCGCCGCCCGCTGCGGGATCCGGGGAACCTGGCGATGGCGATGGTGATGTGCCTGATGGCCGCGTGAGCCGAGGACGTACCGTCACTACGTCCACTCGGACCGGTGCGAATTCCCGGGTGTTCCGTTGAAACCGCCGGTATCGGCTCACGGGTTCCCGAGGTGAGCTTCGAGTGCGGTGATCAGCTCAAGTTGCCGGCGCAATGCCTCTTTCGGCGCTGCGCGGAGGATGGCACGGATTGGGGAGGGGACGCCGTCGGGAACGGCGAGGTCGTCCAGATGCCGCTGCACGGTGCCCAGGTCGAGGGAGGGGTTGGGCAAGTTGTCGGCGGCCCAGGCAGTGCGGAGCAGATCGTTGGTCATCGCTGCTGCCGCCCAGCCGGTCTCGACCGGGTCGGCACGTCGGCGGGCAACGACGCTTTCCGGATCGTGGAGGACGACGCCGTCCAGAAACGCATAGCCCCAGGACTCGTCGCCGACTCGGCTGGGGGAGAAGTGCTCGCGCCAGTGGTCCGCGGTGTGCACAAGGAAGTCGACGGGCAGCGGGCGAGTGCGGGAGCGCCATGCGGAGGTGCAGTCCTCTTCGGCGGCGACCACCAGCAGGTCGAAGTCGGAGTCGGCTCGCGCGGTGCCGCGGGCCGCCGAACCGCTCAGCAGCACTCCGCGCACGCCCGGATCTGCTCTTAGCTCAGCCAGGATTTCGTCGAGGACCCTGCGATGCACGGGCGAGGGAAACTGGATGTTCGGCAGGGCCCCTCCTGGGCACCAGAAAACCGACCAGACGGGGAGCCTAGCCAACATCAAGTCGTGGAGCTGACCCGTTTTGACGGGCAGGGTCGTCGAGGCGTGGTCGGGCCATCAGCGAAGCCTGCGGGCTATTTCCCTTGCTTCTCAACGAAAAACGCACCGCCAGGTCGTCGGCGAGGGTGCCGTATTGGGCGGCGGTGTATTTGCCGCCTTGGTCGGACGCGCCCCGCGTCCGCGTGACCACCCCGCTTGCCGGACAACAGTTTCCGCCGCCACCGGCATCGGACGCGTCCGCCGAGACGCCCTGACGCCAGCCTTTGGCGCGCGGTACTCGACCGGCGCCGATCCTGGCCGCGCCGAATCGGCGTCCTGCACACCGGATGCGCTCAACGTCAGGTCAGGCCGCCCAGGCGGCGCGGTAGTCGCTGGGCGAGGTGTGGAGGTGTTTCGCGAAGGCCGCGCGGAGGCCCGCCGCGGTGCCGAATCCGCTTTCGCTCGCGACGGTGTCGATGGTGAGCTCGGTGGTTTCGAGCAGTTCCTGCGCTCGCCGGATGCGTTCGCGGGTCAGCCAATCCCCGGGCGTCCGGCCGAATGCGTCGAGGAAACGACGGGTGAGCTGCCGCTCGCTGAGGTGCGCGCGTGCCGCGAGATCGCGGAGCCGGATCGGTTCGGCGAGGTGCCGCACGGCCCACTCGGCGACGTCGCTGAGCGGCGAGCTCGTCGGGGGCTGGACCGGGGCGAGCATGTACTGGGCCTGGTCGGCGGCTCGGTGCGGCGGGGTCACCATGCGGCGGGCGAGGGCGTTCGCGATCGCGGTTCCGTGGTCCTGCCGGACGAGTTCGAGGCACAGGTCGATTCCGGCTGCCGTGCCCGCGGAGGTGTGGATGCGGTCGTCCTCGGCGTAGATCACCGTCGCGTCGAGGTCGACCTTCGGGTACCGGCGGCGGAGTTCTTCGGCGTGCATCCAGTGGGTCGTCGCGTGCCGGCCGTCGAGGAGCCCCGCTTGGGCCAGCACGAACGCGCCGGAGCAGATCGCGGCGAGCCTCGCGCCGCGGCGGCGGGCTTCGCGGACGGCCTCGACGAGGTCGCCGGGTTGCCGGGCGTGGACGTTCGCGCAGGCGGGCACGACGACGGTGTCCGCGGCGACGAGTTCGTCGAGTCCGTGGGGAGTGGTGGCGGCGAATCCGCCGGCGATCACCGCACCGGGTTCGGTGGCGCACAACCGGAACTCGTACCACGGATCGACGAGTTCGGGGCGGGGGATCCCGAACACCTCGCACGGCACCGCGAGCTCGAAGATCGGGGCACCGGGCAGCACCGCGAGAGCGACCCGATGCGCGTCTGTTTTTTTGCGCATGATGGCTATCATGACACTCGCCGGGCGCGCGCGGATCGCCTGGGATGGGGCGGTGACAACCGAGAACGAGACTGTGCCGGAGACCGGCAGGACGACGATCGGGATCGGCCAGGGGGTCGCGTTGTACGTGTGCGCGATCCTCGGCGCCGGAGTGCTGGTGCTGCCCGGGCAGGCCGCGTCGCTGGCCGGGCCCGCGTCGCTGCTTGCCTGGGGGTTCAGCGCGCTGATCGGGCTTCCGCTCGCGTTCACCTTCGCGGCGCTGGCGTCGCGTTTCCCGGACGCGGGCGGGGTCGCGACCTTCGCGTCCCGGGCGTTCGGCGTCTCGGCCGGGGGGATTGCCGGGTGGTGGTACTTCATCGCCGGTTCGGTGGGGCAGACCATCGTGCCGCTGACCGCCGGGTACTACGTCGCGGGTGCGCTCGGCCTGGACCAGCGCTGGGCGCCGCTCATCGCCGCGGGGGTGCTCGCGGTCGCGGTCGCGGCGAATCTGCTCGGCCTCAAGCTCGGCGCGAGGGTGCAGATCGGGCTCGCGGTCGGCGTCGCGCTGATCCTCGTCTCGGTGATCCTCATCGCGCTTCCGCAGATCCGGGCCGAGAACTTCGCCTCGTTCGCCCCGCACGGTGCCGCGGGCGCCGGGCAGGCCGTGGTCGTGCTCTTCTTCGCCTTCGCCGGCTGGGAGGCGATCGCGCACCTTTCGGCCGAGTTCCGCGACGTCAAGCGCACCCTGCCGGCCGCGACGCTGCTGACCATCCTGATCGTCACCGCGCTGTATCTCGGCGTCGCCTTCGCGGTCGTCGGCACCGATTCCTACGGCGACCCCGCGCTGGACCGCATTTCGCTGGGCGCGATCATCGAACGCGGGCTCGGGTTCTCCGCGATCGGCGCGGTCGCGGTGGCCGCGCTCGTCATCTGCCTCGGCACGACCAACGCCTTCGTCGCGTCGGTCTCCCGGCTCGGTTTCGCCTTGGGGCGCGACGGCTGGGCACCCCGGATCCTGACCCGCCGCAACCGCCAGGACGCCCCGGCGGCGGCGGTCCTCGCGGTCGCCGCGATCGGGGGCGGCGGGCTGGCCGGCGCCGCGGTCTTCGCCTGGGGAACCGACGACATCGTGTTCGTTCCCTCGGTCCTCGTGCTCGCGACCTACCTGCTGGGCACCGCCGCCGCGGTACGGCTGTTCACGGGAACGCGACGGGCCGTCGCACTGGTCGCGGTCGCGCTTCTCCTGGTGACCGTGCCGTTCGCCGGCTGGCACCTCCTGCTCCCGCCCGCCGTTGCCGTCACGGTCGCCCTCGTCCGCCGGTTCCGCCGAGGTCCCGGCAACCACCGTGGGGACTTGCCCGCGCATCCCGGGGACGACCGCTGACGACCGGGGGCGGAAACGGCCTGCGTCCACTGTGGATAGTGCGGCTGGCGGATTCAGCGCGGAAGGCTGTCAGCCCGTCCCCGGTACCGCACGGCAGCTGAGAACCTGCCGGAACAAGTCGCTGCTCGGTCTTGGCGGATTGTCGCGGTGTGTGCGGCGAACGGGCGATGACGTCGGTGCCTGGCACCGGTAAGGTGGACGTCGGCGGAGGGCCGTCCCGCTGGGGTGGGGGATTCTGATCCTCAGACGGTCAAGGAGCGGATGTCGTGGCTTCGCTGTCTTCGGGCTGGATCTGGTTGGCTGTCCTCATTGTCGTGGCTGTGCCGACGGTGCTCGCGCTGTCCAGTCGGGCGGCGATGGCTTTGCTGGCGAAGGTTTCGGCCTTCCCGGATCGGGAGGTTTCGATCTCGGTCCGGATTCGAGCGGTTCCGTGGCCCCGGATCGAAATCGACGTCAAGGCGGGCGCGGACTGCGCCATGGGGGTTTCTCCGCGCTCGACCTGACGAACTGGTTGCCGGCCGGACTTGGTACGCGAGAACCGGTCGCGAGGTCCGCCGGACCGGGATTGCCTCGCGTAATGCGTATCTCCCGATGGGCGGCGGATCGCTCGTCGTGTCGGCGCGAGTGGCGGGCAGAATGGCTGACGTGAGGTGGGGAAGGTATGAGGAGCTGAGGCGGCCGAGCACCTGGCGAGTCTGGTCGCTGACGCATTTCTGGCGACGGTCTTTCCCCGCAGCGACTCAGGCAGCTCCGGACCTAGACGGTGCGCGGGCTTGGCCGGTCCAAAAGGTTGGCGTGACGCGGAAAGCTGCGGCGCGACGCCACTGACGGAGGTATCGGGCTCACGTCTCCACGTCGTGCGAAGCGCGCGCCACGAAGTCGTCTACGGTCGGCCTCGTAGTTGCGTGGGCGTGCTGGCCGCGACCCCCGTCCAGGCCATGACGACTGGGCGCACGAGCCGGAATTCGGCTTCTGTGCACGGTTTTGTGCCGTGGTGCGCTGCGAGGTCCTGCTGGTCTCGCCCGCCCATTGCAAGGCTTGGTCGCCAGCGGACTCGCTCGCAACCGAGCTTCAGTGCGCGTTTTCGCTCCGCCGGGTGGCTACCTGGTAGACGTTGCCGAACGGGTCGCGGACCATCGCCCGGCGATCGCCGTACGGGGTGTCGACGGGCTCCTCGATGGTTGTTGCCCCAGCGGTCAACGCCCGTCGGTAGGTCGTATCGGCGTCGTCGACGTAGACGTAGAGGAACGCGGGGAAAGCTTCGCGCTCGCCCGCAGTCGACACCATGACGAGCGAGTCGCCGATCTGGACCTCGGCCGGACGGTCGACGTTCGTCTCGCCGGTGGCGCCGAACGTCGCGCGCAGGAATTCCACTGCTGCGGCCGTGTCGCTGACGACCATGCGCGGTGTCACCGAGTGGAACCCCGGGGGAGGCATGCGCTGAAGTGTGGCGCGCCACGTCTGCGCTGTCCAGCCGGGAGGGTCGCGCTCGGCTCGCACGGCGTCGTGACTGGAAGGTGCGGGGCGGAGGCTCCGTCCGGAGGGTCGCCGAGCATGGCGGGTCCGCGGTTGCGGCCTATGACCACGTCGGCGACCGGCTTTTGGTTGGTGCAGCACGACGTCCGGGCGGCGCTGAGTTCCGGGTATCGGCCGGGGCCGGAAGGTTTGCCTGGGGCGGTGGCTGCTGAGCGTGGGATGCTGGTCGCGGCGGGGGCTCGGTGTCGTGCGGAGGTGGTCGCGGTGTCGGTGCAGCCTGAGCGGGAGCGGGTCTCGGAGGCGGGGTGCTGGTGTTGCGGCGGTGCGTTTCCGGAGGCGGAGCTGGTGCGGTTGGGCAGTCATCCGGAGGTCGGGGTGTGCCTGCGGTGCGCGCGGTGGCTGCGGCGCCGGGCGGTCCAGCGGTTCGACGAGCGGCATCCTTCGCCGGCGGCGCTGGTGCGTGGCGGGATCCAGTCGGTTCGGGCCGCGGTGATCCGCAACGGCTGGCACCGGCGGGCCGCGGTCGGTGCGGTGCTGCGCTGGATCGACCGCCGTCTGCCCTAGCGGGCACTGCCGCGCAGGGATCTCCCCAGTCACAAATCCGCGGTCTGTTGAGGAAGCATCTTTATCGACGAGCTGATGCGCCCTGCGTGGTCGTGGGTAGACAACGACCACGCAGGACGCCAGGCACCGAAATCGGGGCCGATCGAGACGGTGCCTAGCGCGGCACTACCGAGAACCGCCGGAGTTCCAGCGCCGGGTTCTTCGCTCGTACCTCGGCGATCCGTTCCCGCGACACCTCGCCGACCGCGACGCCGGTCTGCTCGCCGAGCGAGGTGACGACGACGCCCATCGGGTCGACGAGCATGCTGGTTCCGGACCCGGTCGGCGTGGGCTGGCCGGTCGCGGCGACGTAGAGCGTGTTCTCGATCGCGCGGGCGCGGACGAGCGTGCTCCAGTGGTATTCCTTCATCGGCCCGGGCACCCATTCCGCCGGCAGCAGCACGACGTCCGCGCCCGCGTCCGCCAGCCGCCGGGTGACCTCGGGGAAGCGCAGGTCGTAACAGGTCTGCAGGCCGAAGCGGAGGCCGTCGACCTCGAACGTCTCCGGGTCGGCGATCTCGCCCGCGCGGACGACGTCGGATTCGCGGAAGCCGAAGGCGTCGTACAGGTGGATCTTGCGGTACACCGCCGTGACGCCGTCCGGTCCGGCCGCGACCAGGGTGTTGGAGATCCGCGAGCCGTCGAGGCGCTCGTTCATGCCGCCGACGATCGTGATCCCGCGGTCCTGGGCGAGCGTGCGCAGGCTCGTGACGAACGGGCCGTCGAGCGCCTCGGCGGAGTCGACGAACCGCTGGTCCATCGCCGGGACGGTGAACATCGCGTATTCCGGCAGCACCACCACGCGGGCGCCGCGGTCGGCCGCGTCGCCGGCCAGTTTCGCGATCAGCGTGCGGTTCGCGGCCTTGTCTTCTCCGGGCGCGTATTGCGCCAAGGCGACGTGGGTCATGCGATTTCCTTCCGGGGAGCGGCGGGCATGCGGTCGAGTTTGCCGAGCACGACGGTGTAGCAGAAGATCCCGGCGAGCAGCACGACGCCGGTGACGAGGAAAGCGCCGGCGAACGAACCGGTCACGTCCACGACCGCGCCGGTCACGATCGGCGCGGCGATGCCGATCAGGTTGGCCACGAAGTTGACCAGCCCGCCGAGCGTTCCCGAGCAGCCTTCCGGCGCGATGACCGCGACGATGCTCGACCCGGCGGGCACCGACACCGCGAGCCCGGCGGCGCCGATCGACAGGAACACCAGCGCCGCGGCGACCGATCCGGCGTAGGCGGCGCCGGCGACCGACAGCGAGACCAGCATGCTGACGACGAGCACGATCCGCCGCGCCTTGGTCTCGTCGCCGGTGCGGGCGATCAGCCGGTCCAGCACCATCCCGCCGACGAGGAACTGCGCGAGCACCGCGACCAGCCACGGGATCATCGTGTAGAAGCCGCCGGCCAGCAGCTTCACGCCGAACTGCTTTTCCAGGTAGCCGGGCAGCCAGGTCAGCAGCACGTAGTAGGCGTAGGTGTAGGACGCGTACCCGAGCGCGAGACCCCACGTCTTGCGGCGGCGCAGCAGGTGCCCCAGCCCGGCGAGAGAGTTCGGCGCCGGCGCGTCTTCGTCGTCCGCGCCGCCTTCGCGGAGATAGTCGAACTCCGCGGCGGACAGCCGCCCGCGCGCCAGTGCTTGTTTCGGTGTCAAGTAGAGCAGCCACCAGACGACGAGGTAGCCGACGCTCAGGAGGCCGGTGAAGACGAACGCGGCGTGCCAGCTGTAGGCCGTGACGAGAAACGCCATCAGGGGAATGCCGAGAACGTTGGACACCTTGGCGCAGCCGTCGAAGATCGCGGTCGCCCGGCCGCGCTCGGACCGGGGGAACCACTGGCCGATCGCCTTCCACCCCGCCGGGATGGTCGGCGCCTCGCCGAAGCCGAGCACCAGCCGCGACGCCATGAGCAGGCCGAGGCCGCCGGCCGACGCGGTCAGGAACGACGCGATCGTCCACAGCAGGGCGGCCGCGCGGTTCACCCAGCGGACGCCGATCCGGTCGATGATCGCGCCGATCGGCAGCTGCAGCACCGCGTACGTCCAGAGGAACGCCGAGGCGACCACGCCGAGCTGGGCCGCGGACAGGTGGAACTCGCGCATCATCTCCGGCCCGGCGATGGAGAGGTTGACGCGGTCGACGTAGTTGACGAACGACCCGACTCCGAGCACGCCGGCGATCGCCCAGCGGGTGCGGCCCGCGGTGCGGGTCCTGGTTCGCTGCGCGGTCGTCATCGCGCCCGCTCGGCGAGCGACACGGTCTCCTCGAAGGCGGCGGCGAGGCCGGCGGCGAGCGCGCCGTGCTGCATGGTGAGGGCGAGCTGGCCGGCGCCGTGGGCGAGCGCGAACTCCTTCTCCTCCTGGCTCCACGCGGGCAGGATCCACGGCTTCCCGGCCGCTCGGGCGGCGTCGGCGACGCGCTTGAGATCGGCGAAATCGCCTTCCTCGCGGGTGTAAGCGCCCCGCTCGCGGCGCAGGGAGAGGTCCGAAGGCCCGACGAAGACGCCGTCCACGGTGTCCAGCGCGAGGATCTCGGCGATGTCCTCGAGCGCACCGGCGTCCTCGATCATCGGCAGGCAGCGGGTGCCGCGGTCCTGCGCGGCGACCCATTCGTCGGTGAAGCCCCGGTAGCCGGTCGTGCGGCCGCCGGCGAAACTGCGGTCGCCCAGCGGCGGGAACTTCGCGAACGCCGTCACCGCCTTCGCGTGCGCCGCGTTCTCGACGTGCGGGATCACCACCGCGTCGGCGCCGAAGTCGAGGGCCTGCTGGATCGGGCCGCGCTCCGGGCCGAGGACCTTGGCGAGCACCTCGAGGCCGAGCCCGCGCAGGAACGGGACGAACCGCTCGAGGTCGGCCAGGTCGAACGCGCCGTGCTCGATGTCGAGGACGGCGGCGCCGTAGCCGATTCCGCGGGCGATCTCGGCGGCCGCGAACGACGGGTCGGAAAGCCAGACGGCGTAGCGCCGGTCGGCGGGGGCTGGGGACATCGGGGGAACCTCCTGCGCGCTCGAATCGGGAGCTCGGTGTGTGCACCGTGTATACACGATGGATATCTGTCGGTCCAGCGGCTAAGCTGGCTCTCGACCGAGGGGAGAGGCATGACCACCAGCGCACCGTCCGGCCCGGCCCGCGAGCGCGTGTACGCCTGGCTGCGCGACGGGATCATCGCGGGCGAGCTCGAAGGCGGGCGGTTCCTGGACGAGCACTGGGTTTCGGGCGTCGTCGGGGTGTCCCGGACCCCGGTCCGCGAGGCGTTCCACCGGCTGGAAGCGGAGCGCTTCATCAGCCTGCTGCCGCGCAAAGGCGCGCAGGTCCGCACCGTCACCGCGCGCGAGCTGGAGGAGGTCTACCAGAGCCGCAGGCTGATCGAGGGGCACGCGATCGCCGAGGTCTGCGCGGCCCGGGCGGGCGCGCCCGCCGAGATGGCCGGCCTGATCGAGGAGATGGAACGCGCCGGGAAAGCACGCGACTGGTTCGCGGTGTCCGGGCTGGACCGCTCGTTCCACCGGGCGATCGTCAACGCGGCGGGCAACACGGTGCTGACCGAGCTGTACGACACCCTGCGGTCCCGCCAGCAGCGGGTCGCGGTCCGGGCGATGGAAGCCCGGCCGGAGCGGCTGCCGGTGATCGACGCCGAGCACCGCGCGCTCGTAGCGGCGCTGGACGCGCACGACGCCGAGGAGGCGCTGAAGATCCTCAACCAGCACTTGCGCCCGGTGTCGGAGGTGGTCTCGGCGCTCGAGCGCGACTGACCGGCACGGAGGATCCGCTGGGCAGACGTTCACCGTCCGATATGGACGATTGTCCCGATCTCGGCTCGTCGTGGCGGTGCCGCAACGATTCCGGTGCCGACGAGCCCGTGCTGTAGCGATCATCGCGCGGTCAATGGAGTGCCGATCGGTTCGGAAAGCTACCGTCGGACGCATGACGGCAAGCATCCTTCTGCATCGCCGCGCACTGGGGAACCAGCTCGGCGTGGCCATGCTGTTCCTGTCGGTCGGCGGAGCGCTGATCGGCGGCGGCGTGCTCCTGCTGGGCGGGCTGTGGGGCACGGTCGGCGGGATTCTGCTGATCCTGGCGGGTGTGCCCTTCGTGCTGACTGTGCTGGTGCGGTTCCACGGCTGGCGCAGCCTCTTCTGGAAGGAAACGCTGGAGATCAGCGCGGACCGGGTCGCGGTCGCGCGCACGACGCCGGAGATCCCGGACTTCGCCGTCGACTGGAGCGAGGTAAGCGCGCTCGGGCTGTACGCCGGCACCGCCTACAACGCGACCGACGGCGTCCTGCTCTGCGCGCATTACCCGGACCGGCCTCCCCGGGTGGTGCGGCTGCCGCGCCGTCCCGAGGTCCTGGCGGCGATCGGCACCGCCACCCCGCCCGGGTGGAGCAACGAACCGGTCCCGGACTGGCCGGTGCGGATCGCCCGCCCGGGAACGCCGCCGCAGCAGGTGCCGGGACCTGGGCCGTCGGCTTTCGCCGTCATGCGGCTGATGACGAGGTCCAACCGGCTGCAGATCATCGCCGGGCTGGTCCTGGCCCTGGGCATCGGCGCGCTGCCGTGGCTGCTTCTGCTCGGCGGTCGCGACACCACGGCGCTGGTGGTCGTCGGGATCGTGCTTTCCCCGCTGCTGCTGCTCGCGGTCTACGGGATGTTCGCCCTGCCGACGGCCGTCGCGCAGACCTGGCTGACCCTCGATCGCGACGGCGTCGTCCACGAAGGCGTCAACGAGACGACCCGGTGCGAATGGGCTCAGCTCGCCCGGGCCTGGCTCGAGACCAGCCACGTCGACTCCGTCCAGGTCGGCATGCGCAGACGGGACGACGTCACGCTGCGGCTGTCCCTCAAGGGCGGCCGGTCGCTGAGCCTGGATTTAGGCGACCAGCCCGTTCTCGTCCCGTCCGTGAAAGCCGCGTTCGAGCGGTTCGCCGGCCCGGTCTGGCTCGGCGTCCGGGACAACGGCCGAGACCGGCTCACCGGCTTCCGCCGTTAGCCGCTCGCACGCTCGATCCGGTTCACCAAGCCCTTGTGCGCCTTCGCATTTCGCCGAGACGGCCCCACGCGTCACCCTGGGCTCGCGGGCGACGACCTCGGGGCGCCGGGCGTCCGGCGAACCGCGCTGCGCGTCTTGCGGCGCTGGACCAGGAACAGTGCCAGACCGGCGACCTCGATCAGCCCGAGCCCAGCGAGCCCGTAGAGCCCGCCGATGCCGTCGGCGAGCGCCGCGAGGAACGCCTGCCCGACGATCGCCATGAGGATCCCGCCGGCCCGGTCGAAGAGGCGGATCGGCTTCGGCGCCCTGCTGGTTCCGTTGTCGGTATGGCTGACCCAATACGGCCAGATGTCCGGGCGGACCACGTGAATGGCGGCCCGGACCGGCCAGAACAGCAGCAGCCGGAGCAGCCCCAGTGCCGCGGTGACGAACATCGCCAGCGGGATCAGCGGGATCAGCGGGATCAGCGGGATCAGCGTCCAGCCGGCGTAGACGTGGTTCGCGTCCGAGCCGCTGGCCCGCGCCGACAGCACCGCGCCGGCGCCGACCCCGGGGCCTTCCACTACGACGTCGTGGAGGACCACCGGATCGGTTGCCCGGTCCGAATGGAACGTGCCGGTGCAGGTCGTGCTCCGTCCGCTGGGCCGACACTCGTTGACGGTGACCGTGCCGGGAATCCCGCCGCCGCCGAATACGGCGACGAAGCTGCCGGAGACGGCGCCTGTCGCGAGGAACGCCGCGCAGAACCCGGCGAGCCCGGCGATGGCCAGGAACTTGCCGATCGAGGCCCAGAACCGGGGCCGGACCTGATGGGTGGTGAACATGCCGCCCCGCGGGGTCCGGCGCTGGGCGGAGAACTCGGCGAACTGCTGGTCGGTCAGCAGGCGGCGAGCCCGCTTGAGGTACGCCGGTTCCTTGGGGTGGGCCATAGCCCGCGATTGTGCATGATGCTGGTTGCGGAGAGGCCCGTTTCACGGCAGCCGCCGCGTACGAAGGCGCCGCCGGGCCGGAATTGGTCGCCTTTGCCCGGTGTCCGCCCGAATCCGGTACGACGGCTGCGCGAGGAGCCGGCCCGAGCCACGGTACGACCGAGCTGGAAGCTGTGGGTCCGCTGAAGGAACTCCCGCGCTGCTGGCGATCCGCCGCGCGGCTCCCGATGATCGGGGCATGGCGGTCATTTCCGAGCGCGCGGCGGTGCGTCGGCTGCACGACCGGCTGGGGTTCGGGCCCCGGCCGGGCGATCTCGACGCCGGATTCGCCGCGACCGCGGCGCGACTGCTGGCGACCGGGCCGGACGCGGGTGCGCAGGCGACGCCGCTTCCGGACGTCGGCGCTCCGCCGCCGCGGCCGGCGAAAGCGGACAAGACGGCGAAACAGCAAGCCGCGCAACAGCTTCAGACGCAAGCCTCGCATGCCGTGCTGTGGTGGCTGGACCGGATCGCGGCCGCGGACCTCCCCGCGGTCGAACGGCTGACCTGGTTCTGGCACGGGCATTTCGCGACCAGCGAGCAGAAAGTGCGCAGTCCGCGGCTGATGCTCGCGCAGAACCAGACCTTGCGGACGCTGGGCATGGGCAGCTTCACCCAGCTCGCCCACGCGATGATCGTCGACCCGGCGATGCTGCTGTGGCTGGACGGCAACAGCAACAAAGCCGGCAAGCCGAACGAAAACCTCGCACGCGAGTTCATGGAACTGTTCACCCTCGGCGTCGGGAATTACACCGAAACCGACGTCCGCGAAGCCGCGCGTGCGCTCACCGGCTGGACCGCGACCCGCGAGAACCCGGTCGCCCGGCTGGCTGCGCGCCGCCACGACGCGACGCCGAAGACCATCCTCGGCCAGACCGCGAATTTCGACGCCGGTTCGTTCGTGGACCTCGTGCTGTCCCGGCCCTCCTCGGCGCCGTACGTGGTCGGCCGGCTCTGGTTCCGGCTCGTCTCGGCGACGCCGCCGAGCGCGGACGCGCTGGCCCGGCTGGTCGCGGCCTACGGGCCGGGCCGCGACATCCGATCCTTGCTGACCGCGCTGGTCAAGGAGGACGCGTTCCACGACTCGGCGACGTCCCTGGTCAAGCAGCCGGTGGAATGGCTCGGCGGCCTGCTGCGCGCGCTCGGAGTGCGTCCGTCCGCGCTCGACGCGAAGGCGGGCACCCAGTTGCTGACCGGGTTGCGGGGGATGGGCCAGGTCCCGTTCGAGCCACCGAGCGTCGGCGGCTGGGCGGCCGGCGGCGCGTGGCTGACGACGTCGGCCGGGCTCGCCCGGCTGCATCTGGCGCAGCTCGTCGCGCAGCACGCCGACCTCGGCACGGTGGCGAAAGCGCAGGACAAACCGGCGGCGATGGGCGACCTGCTGGGCGTCGACGGGTGGTCCGAGCGGACGCGCGCGTGCCTCAACGGCGTCGCGAACGATCCTCGGCAGCTGGCGGCGATCGCGGCGTGCGCGCCCGAGTACGTGGTGAGTGGGTAGGAGACCATGAACAGATTGACCCGTCGGCGGTTCCTGTTCGCGAGCGGCGTGACGGCCGCCGGTGCGCTCGCGGCCGGTGCCACCCAGGTCGACTGGACACACCTGATGTCGGCGGCCCAGCAGACGCCGCTTGACCCGAAGGACGGTGTCCTGGTCGTCGTGACGTTGTACGGCGGCAACGACGGACTCAACACCGTCGTGCCCGCCGGCGACCGCGCCTACCAGAACGCCCGGCCGGAGCTGGCGTACCAGCCGAACGAAGTCCTCGACCTCGGCGACGGACTGGGCCTGAACCCGGGCCTGAAAGGCCTGAAAGGCTTGTGGGACAACAAGGAGCTGGCGATCGTGCGCGGGGTCGGCTACCCGAAGCCGGATCACAGCCACTTCCGGTCGATGGCGATCTGGCAGACCGCGTCGCCGGACAGTCCGGTGCCGACCGGCTGGCTCGGCCGGTGGCTGGACGCGTCCGGCGACGATCCGCTGCGCGCGCTGTCGGTCGAGCCGGTGCTCCCGCCGATGCTGGCGGGCGCGCAGACCGCCGCGGCGTCCATGCCGGTCGGCGGTCTGACCGTGCCGAAAGGCGCGCTGGGCAAGGCTTTTCAAGCACTGGGCGGCGCACAGCACGGCGAGGGCTACTGGCAGGCGAAGGCGGCGCGTTCGATCGCCGACCTCTACCGCGCCGAGCAGGTGCTGGGCGCGGCCGCGCACCCGGCCAAGGGCGCGCATCAGGCCAAGGGCGCGCACCAGGCCAAAGACGGTGCGCTGGCCGCGCAGCTCGACGTCGTCGCCGGGCTGATCGAAGCCGGGGTGCCGACCCGCGCGTATTCGGTGTCGCTGGGCGGTTTCGACACGCACGCCGACGAACGCGGCACCCAGCAGCGGCTGCTCACCGAGCTGGACGGCGCGCTGACGCCGTTCGTGCAGCGGCTCGGCCGCACCGACCGCGGCAAGCAGGCAGTCGTGCTGGTGTATTCGGAATTCGGCCGCCGGGTAGCGGCGAACGCCAGCGAGGGGACCGACCACGGCACCGCCGGTCCGGTTTTCGTCCTCGGCAACGGCGTGCGCGGCGGATTCCACGGCGATGAGCCGAGCCTGACCGACCTCGCCGACGGGGACCTGAAGGAAACCACCGATTTCCGCGACGTCTACGCGACCCTGCTGGCGCAGGTGCTCGGCACCGACCCGGGCCGGGTGCTGCCCGGCCACTCCGGCCGCCTCGAGGGGCTACTCGCCTAGGACCGGCTCCAGCCCGGACAGGACGAACCGCGCGCCGCCGCCGGGGCCTTCGACGCACCGGAGGTCGCCGCCGTGCGCTCGCGCGAAGCCGCGCGCGATGGGCAGTCCGAGGCCGGACCCGCCGGTGTCGCGGCCGCGGGCGTCGTCGAGCCGGACCAGCCGGTCGAAGATCCGTTCCCGGTCCGGTGCGGGGACGCCGGGTCCGGAGTCGGTCACCGTGCATCCGTCCGCGGTGACGTCCAGGGCGAGGCTGCCCTGTCCGTGCATCGCGCGCACCGCGTTGTCGGCCACGTTGGCCAGGATCTGGGTGAGCCGGTCCGCGTCGCCGCGGACGACAGTGTCCAATCCGGACACTTCGACCCGGATTTCCGGTGCCAGCACGGCGATCCGGTCGGCTTGCGCGCGGGCCAGCGCGAGCAGCGAGACCGGTTCGCGGGCGATCTCGGCACCGGCGTCGAGGCGGGCGAGGTCCAGCAGGTCGCTGACCAGTTTCCCGGCCCGTCGCGCCTCGCGGGCCAGCAGCAGTTGAAGCTGCGCGGTGTGCTCGGGGTCGCCGGAGGCCTGCACCAGTGCCTCCGCCGCCGCCTGAACCCCGGCGATCGGCGTCCGCAACTCGTGCGCGGCGTCGGCGACGAACTGGCGCGTCCGCTCCTCGGACGCCCGCGCGGTCCGCTCGGCGCCCTCCAGCGCGTCGAGCGCCGCGTCGAACGCTTCCGCCGCGCGGCCGAGTTCGGTGCTGGTCCGGGTGGGCGTCAATCGGCCGCCGCGGCCGCCGGACACGATCGAACGGGCGAGCCGGGTCATCGCGTCCAGCGGTGCCAGCGCCAGCCGGACGCCGACCAGCAGCAAAAGCGCGGTGGCGACGATCGCAGCGAGCCCGGTGATCAGCAGCAGCCTGCCGAGCCGTTCCTCTGCCCCGGCCACGATCGAATCGTCCGCGATCAGGGTCAGCTTCGCGCCGTCGATCCGCGGCGGACCGGTCAGCGTCGCCTTGACCTGCTTCAGCCGCGATCCGGCCGGCGGGACCGGTTCCCCGACGACCGTGCCGTCCGGCAACGCCAGCCGCCCGTGCACGCCGGTCGTCTCGACCCGGCGCAACAGGCTGGCCGGGCTGACGTTCTGCCGGGCGAGCTGCTGCGCGAGCTGGACCCGCCCGGCCAGCACCCGGTTCACGTCCTGTTCGGCCTGCGTGCGGAACACCGCGAACACGACGAACCCGACGAGCGCGAGGACCGCGATCAGCACGAGCAGCGAGGTGACGGTGACCCGGCGGTACAGCGAGCCCGTCTTCATCCGGCTCACGGACTGTCCCCGCGCAGGACGTAGCCTTGGCCGCGCACGGTGTGCAGCAGTCGCGGGCCGTGCGCTTCGAGTTTCCGCCGCAGCGTGCTGACATTGACCTCGACGAGATTCGCGCTGTACTCGTCGTAGCCCCACACCGCGCTCAGGATCTGGGCCTTCCCGATCACCCGGTCGCGGTGCGCGGCGAGATACGCCAGCAGCTTCCACTCGGTGACCGTCAGCTCGACCTGTTCGCCGCGGTAAAGCGCGAGCCCGGCGTCCAGGTCCACCACCAGATCGCCGATCTCGACCGCCGGCTGCGCACGACCGGTCCGGCGCAGCACCGCGGTGACCCGCGCGACCAGTTCGGCCAGCACAAACGGCTTCACGAGGTAGTCGTCCGCGCCTTCGCCGAGCCCGCGAAGCCGGTCCTCGACGCCGTCCCGCGCGGTGAGCATGACGACTCCTGCCGCGCAATTCCGTCGGACGACCCGCAGCAGCGCGAACCCGTCGCGCCCGGGCAGCAGCACGTCGAGGACGACCAGATCGGGCCGGAAACGGGCTAGTTCCGCCTCGAGCTGTTCGCCGTCGGGCAGCGCCCGCACCGCGAACCCCGCCGCTCGCAACGCGACTTCCACCGAAAGCCGGATCGCTTCGGCGTCCTCGACGACGAGGATACGCGGTTCGCCCTGGACCATGGCCGAAGTCTAGGCGCCCGCGCCGGGCCAGCGGTGGCGAACGGGGTCGCCTGCGCCGGAATCCGTTGTCGTGGGATCGACGGGAAGCGCGGGATCGGGCGAAGTTGCCCGGCAGTGCCCGGTCGAACGCGGCCGCGGGGGTGTTCAGCCGCTCCGCGTGTGCGGGCTGTCCGCGAGGAATTTCGCCCGCGCTTCGGGAACGCCCAACATGAGCAGGCTCGTCACGGTCGCCGCGCCGACGCCGAGCGTTCCCCGCGACAGGTCGTTGTCCGCGATGGCGAACACGGCGGCGTAGGCGACCTCGCTGAGCACGTCCGCGGGAAGGTGCTTGCCGAACAGTTCGCTGTCCTGGCCTCGTTCCACGAGTTCGGCGAGCATCTTCTCGACCGGTCCGAGGATGGAGTGGATCTCCTCTCCGTACTCGCCGCGGCGAAGCGCCACCAGCACCCGGTAACGGTGCGCCAACGGCCAGAGGCGGGCGATGAACCCGGCCCACGCCTGGTCGGCCGCTTCGTGGGCGGCGGTGATCTCGGCCAGTACGGCGGCGATCTCGCTCACGGCCCGCTGCGTGAGTGCCGCCACGAGGTCGGCCCGGGAAGGGAAGTAGCCGTAGACGGTGCGGCGGACCACGCCGGCCGCGGAGGCGACGTCGCCCATGCTCGCGTCCGGGTTCTTCCCGAGGATCTCGAGCGCGACGTCGAGGATCCGTTCCCGCGTGTCCTTCATGCCGCACGTCCCGAGGTCTCCATTCGGGTCATTCTACGATTGCACACCGGTGTGCAATCGCGTAGCTTTGCACATGGGTGTGCAAACAGGTTGCAGCACCACGACCCGAGGAGAACCGGACGATGACCGCACCGGCCGCCGCGCCATCGGACCTGGTCCGCCCGTTCCGCGTCGCGCTCCCGGACGCCGCGATCGCGGACCTCAAGCAGCGGCTGGCCCGGACTCGCTGGCCGGATCCGGAAACGGTCCCCGACTGGTCGCAAGGCGTCCGCGTGGAGAACGCCCGATCGCTCGTCGCCTATTGGGAACGACACTACGACTGGCGCCGGTTCGAGTCGGAGCTCAATCGCTTCCCCCAATTCCTCACTGCGATCGACGGGCTGGACATCCACTTCGTCCACGTCCGGTCCAAGAATCCGGACGCGCTGCCGCTGATCCTCACCCACGGATGGCCGGGCTCGATCGCCGAATTCCTGAACCTGATCGGCCCGCTCACCGACCCGGTCGCGTTCGGCGGCGCCGTCGAAGATTCCTTTGACGTCGTCATTCCGTCCCTGCCCGGATTCGGGTTCTCCGGCAAGCCGGCCGCAACGGGCTGGACGGTGTCGCGCATCGCCGCCGCATGGGCGGAACTGATGCGGCGTCTCGGCTACGACAAGTGGGCGGCGCAAGGCGGTGACTGGGGTTCGGTCGTGACCACCGCTCTCGGCGCCATGCGACCCGAGGGGCTGCTCGGAATTCACTTGAACACCCCCTACGCTTTTCCCGCGCAAATCCCGGAAACGCTGTCTCCCGACGAGCGCGAGGCCGTAGACGGACTCGCCCGCTACACCGGCGAACTCGGCGGATCGAACCACCTTCAAGGCACGAAACCGGAGACCGTCGGATTCGCCCTGGCGGATTCCCCGGCCGGCCAGGCAGCCTGGATCTACGAAAAGTTCCAGTCCAAGACGGACAACCGCGGCCTCGCCGAGGACGCGCTCCGCATCGACGACATGCTGGACGCGATATCGCTCTACTGGTTCACCAACAGCGCCGCGTCGTCCGCCCGCATCTACTGGGAGAACCGATCGGCCAGCATGGCCGGCCCGAAACTGACCCTGCCGGTCGCGGTGACCGTGTTCCCGCGAGACATTCCGCGCCTGCCGCGAAGCTGGATCGAAGACACCTATTGCAATTTGATCCACTACGGCGAGGCCAGCAAGGGCGGACATTTTCCGGCTCTCGAACAGCCCGAGATCCTGATCAGCGAAATCTGCACCGGGCTGAGGAGTCTCCGCGGATAGCAAGAGCTTGCTGAGACATCGGCGGGCGGGGACGGCGCGACGCCTGCCGGGCAAACCCGTTGCAGGAGAGTGAAGGCCGGGTTCCGAGGGGCGACCGATCGGCGTCGGTGCCGCTAGGGCAGGGCAGTCCGCCCCCAGCGAGGGGAACGGCTCGGCGATACCGCTTCAGCGCACCCGCCTTCCAGGTTGTCCAAGGCCGCTTGGATCGATGCGGACTTCCCGCTGATGGCCGGCACGGCTGCTGTCGCGGCTTACGGGTTGTCCGCTGCGCCGGGGCGAACGGTTTTGACGTAGCGGTGCACCGGAACGGGCACGGTGCCCTGCCGGGTCGGGGCTCGGTGCAGGACCGGTCCGGCGTCGTGCCAGCCGGCTCGTTCGTAGAGGCGTCGGGCGGTCGTGTTGGCGGGGACCACAGCCAGCCACGCTTCCTGGTTTGTTTTCGCGATCATCCGTTCGGCGGCGTGGAGCAGGGCGGACCCGACACCGGCGCCTCGCGCGGCCCGGTCCACGGCGAGTTGGATCACCTCTCCGTCGCCGGTTCCGACGATGACCAGTCCGAGCAGGTTCGTCCCGCCGTCGGTGGCGACCACGGTGGTGCTCAGGTGGTCGGCCGCGAAGGTGGTGAAGTGCCGGGAATCGCGTGCTGCCATGAGTTCGTCCGGCACGCGGCCGCGGTGCCCGTCGAGCCAGGCGGCTTCCCACGCGGCGGCGATGCGGGGCAGGTCGGCCGGCTCCGCCGGACGCAGGACCGGCGCGGGCGAGGTGCGTGGCATGAGCTGCCCTTCCGTCGATCTGCGTCACTGCCGTACGGTGAATACGCCAGTGACAGTACTGAACGGGGAGGCGGGCGATCAAGTGCGTTTGGACGTCTGGGCCGACACCGGGCTGCTGGTCGCGCTGGATCTCGTCAACCGCCTGCACCCGGACGCCAGCGGCGGCGTCGCGGCGCTGGCCGACGTCCTTGCGGTCGACCCGCCGTCGGCGGCTCACCTGACGGCCCGGGACCTGCCCGGATTCGCCGAGCTCGCTGGTGAATTGAGGGCAGTATTGGACAATTTGCGTGCCGGGGACGAGGACAGTGCCGCGGTCCGGCTCAACACGTTGCTCTCGGCGTATCCGGCCCATCCGCATCTGGCGCGGGAGGAAGGGCGCTGGCGTCTGCACCACCACCCGGCCGAAACATCGCTCGTGCCCATGTGGTCGGCGATCTGCGCCGAAGCCCTTGCCCGGTTCCTCGCCGGCGGCCACGCGAGCCGGGTCGGCGCGTGCGAGGCGCGGGGTTGCGGCCGGCTGTTCGTCGACACCAGTCGCAACCGCATCCGCCGTTTCTGTTCGACCGCCTGCCAGGACCGGGTCAAGACCGCGGCAGCGCGTCGCCGCGGAGCCGCCCGGAACGCTCAGCGCTGAATCGCATCGCTGGGGACGGCCGACGAACTCAGGCCGAGACCAGGCTCGTGACGGCCCAGGTGACGCACGCGACTCCGGCTATCTCGAGAAGGATCGCGACGAGCAAGGTCCGTGCGGTTTGGATATTGAGCGCACGCGAGTTCTGAAGAACGGTCAGCCTGGTTTTGGCCACTTCCCTTTCCGCGTAGAAGGAAGGCGCGTTCCAGTACCGGTCCTCGGCGATCAACGGGGTGAGGTTTTTCAGCGCGATCGCGTCGCTTCGGCGCGGAGCGTTCGTGAAGATCCCCGCGGCCGCGGCAAGCGCCAGAAATGCGGCCGCCAGGTACAACGGGAGCTTCACCGCACTGGGAAGGATGAAGTTCTGCGCTTTCGTCGACAGTGCGGAGAGCCCGAAAAGCAGCGTGACGAGAGTTCCCGAGGAACTGATCACCGCGAGTCCTCGGACCTGCAGGGCACTCGCGTTCGCGCGCACATTGTCGATCTCTTTGTCGATCAGGTTCGCGATAACGGATCCGGAGGTTTTTTCGCTGCTCGCCGGCTCGGACCCGGTGGTCATTCGTCGCGGTCTTCCGCGGGGTCAGGGTTGATGCCCCGGTCGAGGACTTTCTCGGTCCCGATGGTCGGGTAGGCGAACTCCGACGGAGGCGGCGGCACGGCCGGGGTCGGCGGGGTGGTTTCTTTGCGGTCATCGTCGGACACGGCGTCCTCCGGGGTTCGGCAGTGCCGGATCGTGCGGTGATGAGTCGCTGTCCCGCGGCGTTCCGTTACGCCGAGGCAGAGCCAGCACCTCGGCGGCGGTTCGGACGGCAGGGTCAGACCGGCTCTGTCTGGTCTTCGACCGGCAAGGGCAGCCCGCTGGTTCGTCCGCTGTCGTCGAGCACCACCTGCAGCCGTTTGAACGAGCGGAGGCAGAACGCGCGGTCGATGATCTCCGCCTCCGGCGCGGCCTGGGCGACCGCGCGTTCGAACTGGTGCAGTTCGCGCACATCGCGCAGCCAGGCGAACAACATCAGGTTGCTGCGCCCGGTCGTGGTCAGGCAGGCGCGGATCACGGGGAGCACGCTGAGGGTGCGCGCGACGCTGTCGAGCGCGCCGACCGGCGCCCGGGCCCACAGGATCCCGGTCTGCGGCCAGCCCGACACCTGCTGGGAAATCTCGCACCGGAACGTCGCCCGGTTCTCCGCGACAAGCCGGTTCAGCCGGCGACGCGCGGTCGCTTCGCTGATCCCGAGCTGCCGGGCGAGGTCGGTCGCCGACCGGCGGCCGTTCGCGGCGAGCGCGCGGACGATGCGCTGATCCTCCGGGCTGGCCGGGCCGCCGCCCGGGGCCGCGGCCGGGCGCGGGCAGGCGGCCTGCAGCGCGTCCCGTTGCGACGGGGACAGGGCGCGCAGCCGCCATTCGCCGGCGTCGCTGTATTTGCCGGTGACGATCTCGGCTCTGGTCGCGGCGATCCCGTCGAGCGTGGCGAGCGAATCCGACACGTAGTGCGACACCGCGGCGGGATCGGCGCCGACCACGCTCGCCACCAGCGAGCGCGATCCGGTGGTGTGGTGCACGCTGACGACCTCCTGGTGCCGGACCAGCTGCTCGGCGACCTCGGTCAGCTGCGTTCCGGCGACCTCGATCTCGAGGTAGGCCATCACCCGGTCCGGATGCGGCAACGCGAAGTAGCAGCTCACCCAGGCCAGCCCGGCGGCCTCCAGCCGTTCCCAGCGGCGCGCGACGGTCACCGGGTCCACGTCGAGCACCCGGCCGAGCACGCTCCAGGACGCCCGCGGGCGGATTTGCAGGCAGTTGATGATCAACAGGTCGAGCTCGTCGACGGAATTCTGCGCCATCGGTTTCCTCCTGTCCGCAGAATCCGCCACAACCGGCCCGCGATGACGGATATCGGAGATTCTACGGCCGGATCGTGTTCGGCTCCGACACTTGTCGCCACAGATCCCACGTCCCCACGCGAGGAGCGGCGATGAGCTTTTCGACCCCCCGTCTCGGCCGGCCGAAGACGTCCGGTCCGCGGGTTTCCGCAGGCAGCCCCGGCCTGCGGTCCGTGGTCGGTTTCCTGGTCTGCGTCGAACTGGTCAGCGGGATGCTCCAGGGCTATTACGGCCCGCTGCTGGCCGGCTTCGGCGCGGCCCTGCACGTCGGCGCCGGCCCGTTGAACTGGTTCTCCAGCGTGCACCTGCTGGCCGCGGCGGTCTGTGTGCCCGTTTTCGCCGCGCTGGGCGACCACTTCGGCCACCGGCGGCTGCTGAGCGTCGCGGTGTGGGCGGTCGCGGCCGGCTCCCTGCTGATCGTCGTGGCCCCGGCGTATCCGGTGGTGCTGCTCGGCCGGGCGTTGCAGGGGCCGCTGGCCGCGTGGATCGCCCTCGAAATCGCTTTGGTGCGCGACAAGGCGAGCGGGCCGCGGGCGGATCGCGCCATCGGCCTGCTGGCCGGTTCGCTCACCGCCGGGCTCGTCCTCGGCGGGCTCGTCAGCGGCCCGCTGGAAGCGCTCCTCGGCGGGGTGCGGGCGGCGCTCGCCGTGCCGGTCGTGCTGAGCGCGTTGTGCGGTCTGGTCACGAAATTCCTGATCCCGGAGTCGTCGACGCGTTCCGTGCGGAAGATCGACTGGACGGGCGCGGCCGGCCTGTCGGTCGCGCTGGCGCTCGTGCTGCTGGGCCTGTCCCAGGCCAGCCGGACCGGCTGGGGCGCCGGGTCGACGATCGCGGCGCTGGGCAGCGGAATCGTCGTGCTCGCCGGCTGGGTCTGGTGGGAGCGGCGGGTGCCCGGACCGCTCGTGGACATGCGGTTGTTCGCGAGCCGGGCGATGTGGCCGGCGATGCTCGCCACGCTCCTTTTCGGCGTCTGCTTCTTCGGCAACCAAGTCCCGCTCGTCACTTTCCTGGCCACGAAACCCGCGGTGGCGGGCTACGGTTTCGGGCTGTCGGCCAAGGCGACTTCGCTCGTGCTGGCACTGAATTTCCTGGCCGCGGTGGCGGGATCGACGGTATACGGCCGAATCGCGACCCGTGTCGGGACGCGCGGGGTGCTGTCGACCGGAATCGGCCTTTCCGCCGCGGGCTTCCTGAGCATGGCGCTGCTGCACGGCACGCTCGGCGAGGTGCTGGCCGCGCTCGTCGCGACCGGGCTGGGCATGGGCCTGCTGCTCGCCGGACTCCCCGCGTACCTCTCGGGCGCCGCCCCCGCGGACCAGGTCGGCATCGCGTCCGGGACCTACAGCACGGTCAAGGTGCTCGGCGGTTCGGTCGCGACGGCGGTCGTCGGCACGCTCCTTTCGAGTTTCCTCTCCGATGGGGCAGAAGGCCCCGCGGAGACCGGATACACGGTCGTCTGGACCGTGTGCGCCGGGTGCGCGGCGCTGGGCCTGCTGGTCCTGGCGCTGGCCTGGGCCCGGCGCGAACACTCCACCCCCCACGAGAAATGAGGACGCCTTCCATGCGCAACGGCGGGACCATCCGGCTGGTCAACGTGCGGATCATCGACGGCACCGGCGGCGCGCCGGTCGAGCACGGCGAAATCGTCGCGACCGACGGGCGGCTGACCTACGTCGGACCGCGCCGGGAGCACCCGGACGGCGCGACCCCGGTCCGCACCCTCGACGGCGGCGGCCGCACCGTGCTGCCCGGCTTCTTCGACACCCACGTCCACGTCACACTGTCCATTGAGGACGGACCGCGCGCGGTCGTCGCCGATGCCGGCAGCTACGCGGCATACAAGACCGCGCAACGGCTCCGCGCGACGCTCGACGCGGGAATCACCACGATCCGCGACCTCGGCGGCCTCGACCACGGCGCCCAGCGCGCGCTCGACGAGGGCCTGCTCGCCGGCCCGCGCGCCCGCATCGCCGTCGCGGTGCTGTCGCCGACCGGAGGGCACGCGGACCTGACCCTGCCCAACGGCCGCGCGATGCCGCTGGCGGAGCCGTCCGGCCTCGGGGTCGTGGACACCGACGAGGACGTCGTCACGGTGGTGCGCCGGCTGATCCGCTCGGGCGCCGACGTGATCAAGGTGTGCACGACCGGCGGCGTGTCGAGCCCGACCGACCAGCCGGACGACCTCGGGATCCCCGAACGGCAGATCGCGTTGATCCGCGAAGAGCTCGACCGGCACTCCCGGCCGCGGCAGATCGCCGCGCACGCACAGGGCTCCGCCGGGATCCTGGCCGCCATCCGCGGCGGCGTCGACAGCGTCGAACACGGCTACGAGATCAACGACGAAGGCATCGATCTCATGCTGGAAAAGGGAACCTGGCTCGTCCCGACCCTCAGCGCGGCCCTGCGCGTGCCGGACCCGGCGCTCGTTCCGCCGTACCTGTACGAAAAGAAGGTCCGATGGTCGGCCAAGGCCCGCGAGAACGTGGCGAAAGCCTTCGCCGCCGGGGTAAAGGTCGCGCTCGGCACCGACGTCGGCGTGTGCCCGCACGGCCGGAACCTGCTCGAACTGGCGCACATGGTGGAACTGGGCATGTCCCCGTCCGACGCCATCGTCGCGGGCACCGCCAACGCCGCCCGGCTGCTCGGCCTTGCCGACGACCTCGGCACCCTGGAAGCGGGCAAACTCGCCGATCTCGTGGCGGTTTCGGGTGATCCGCTGAAGGACATCTCCCTGCTTGCCGACCCGGATTCGGTGGAACTGGTGATCAAGGAAGGCGTGATCGAGAAGGACCTGATCACTGCGGGACCGGCGGGGCTGGCGCGCAGCGCATGACCGTCCAGTGTCGTTCGGGGACGTCGTAGCCCTCGCGAGTTCGTCCGGCGTTTCGTCGGCGTGCTTGTCTCACTGTCGACGCCGTGGCCCCGCGGAGACGATCTCCGCGGGGCGACGGCTCTGCGCGGTCTTGCAGGCGGTAGGACTGGAGTTCGAGGGTGAGCGGTAACGGATAGCTGGTCTGTGTGTCTCACCCGAGAGCAGGCCGAGGCCGATCGAGCCGTCGCAGGCCAGGCCGTTGGAGCCTCCGTCGTCGGTGCGGGCGGTGGTGCCGAATTCGTGGTCGGTGCCGTCGAGGGCGGCGCGCCGGGTGTACTCGGGGAATGGCCAGTTCCGCGACCCCGCCCGGCCGAGTCCTGCCTTTGAGCGAAAGGCCTTCCGCGGCGGGCTTCATCAGTGTTCTCGATACCGATGACGGGCTGTGAAGCACGGACTGGGTCTCGGAACGAAGGCGTTGCGAGGAGTGGCGCCGTCCGGGTTCAGCGGGATGCCGCGTTCTGCAGCGGGCGCGACCCTACGCCCGCCGCTGGACGTCCTTGGTCTGCATCAGTTTGGTGAGCAACCCGATCAGCTGGCTCCGCTCGTCCGCGGTGAGCGTTGCCGCCCAATGCTGTTCTCCCGCGTTGTAGGACGCGAAGCAGCGGGCGAACGTCTTCTGTCCTTCCGGGGTCAGGCGCAGCAGCACAGTCCGCCGGTCTTCCCGCGACGGTTCCTTGCCGACGAGGCCGTTCGAGGCCAGGTTCTCGATCGCGGCCGAGACCGCCGCGCGGCTCATGCCCGACAGTGCCGCGACCCGGCGCAGTTCCAGCGGGCCGGACGCCGACAGCACCAGCAGCAGCCGCAGGCCGGTGCTGCTCAGCTGCGCGGATTCGTTCAGCTTGATTTCGCCCAGGCGTGCGTGCAGGTCGTAGGACAGCAGGTCGGTCGCCCGGTGCAGGGTCATCACCAGCCGCATCGCGTCCGGGTCGACCTCGGGCAGGGTTTCGCTCACTGAACGGACCGCGTGGTCGACGAAGGTCCAGTAATCCGGTTCGGCGCTTTCGGGCTCCCTCACGCCTCTCGATCATGCCAGATTCCCCAGGATTGTCAAAGCTTGAACGTCAAAGCATTGACAATCTTCGGGAGACATTTACGTTCAAGTCCCAGAACGGAAGCTGGACCTCGGACACGTTGACCGCGACTAGCGGAGGTTACGCGAATGCGACCGCTACGGTCACGAAGAACTGACCTCGGCAGCAGCGCATGCCGTTGCCCGGACTGCCATGTCGCGGAGAACGGACACCGTCCCGGTTGGGCAGAATTCGCGCCGCAGTGCGAGCAGGCCGCCTTCTTGGTAGGACGGCGAGCCTGCTCGCACTGCGTGGACGGACCTACGTGCCGGGCACCGGGACAACGGCTGCCGCGGCGGGTGTGGTCAGTGCACCGTGTTGCTGAAGATGTCCGTGCGGCCGGATGTCGCGATCGGCTGGGACATCCCGTAGAACGGCGTGAACCCCGTGCCTTGCCGGGCGAGGCCGGTGTAGTCGCCCAGGAAGTAGCCGCCGGCGTCCGGGGCGGTCGTGTAGTCGAACGAGCCGGTGGTGCTCAGCCTGGTCTGGCCGCCGGCGGTCCACGACGCGGGGTTGGCGCAGTCGGTCGTGGTGGCGTGGCAGTGCACGACGTAGGCGTCGGTCAGGCCGGGCTGGGCGGTGGTCGCGTTCTGCAGGTCGTAGTAGGTCAGGCCGACCGTGCCGTCGGACGAGACCTGGATCTGCGGCACGAAGGCCGGGGTGCCGCCGGGCGACTGGTCGGCGCGGATGGTGGTGCTCCAGGTCAGGCCGCCGTCGGTGGACTGCGCGAAGGCGATCTTCGAGGTGCCGTTGGCGAACCGGCCGTCCTGCCAGACCGCGTAGAGCGCGCCGGTGACCGGGTTCGCGGCGAACTCGGGCAGGTCGTCGCTGGAGCGGACCGGGTGTCCGGCGATCGACACGGGAGCGACCTGCTGGACGTCGATTCCGACGGCTGCGGACCAGGTCGCGCCGCCGTCAGTGGAGCGGACCAGCGCGGCGGTGGAGGTGGAGTTGCCCGCACAGTGCTGTCCGCCGTGCGTGTACAGGCACTTGCCGCCCTTGTTGGTGATCAGGTCGAAGCCGTCGATCAGCACGCCTTTCGCCGGGCCGGTGGTGGGCACGACGATCTGGTTGCCGATGGTCTGGTCGTTCTGCCCGGGGTCGAAAATGATCCGCCCGGTGCTCCAGGTCGCGCCCCGGTCGGCGGTCGAAGAGAAGTACGACGGGCCGCGGTAGGCGATGCTGTGCAGGTACGCGTCGGGATTGGCGTGCGACTGCGGGGAGACGAGCTGGTCCCAGACCGCGTACGCGCTGGCGGCCTTGAACGGGTCGGCGGTCACCGATTCCTTGTCGTTGAGCACGGTGTCCGACCGGTCGACGCGGGCGGTGACGGGTTGCTGCCAGGTGGTTCCGCCGTCGAGGGAGCGGCTGATCATGATCGAGCTGGCGCCGCCGAACGCGGGACCGCCGGTGTCGAAGGAGTCGGCGATCGAGTAGACGACCTTGCCGTCGGCGGAGAAGCTGACCCACGGGTCGGTGGAGCGCATGAAGTAGCCGGGCGAGCCCGGCGCGGCACCGGCGCAGCGCGAGAACGCCGGTTGCGCCGCGGCGAGCGACCAGGACGCGCCGCCGTCGTGCGAGACGACGTTCGTCAGGCCGTTCGAGCCGCCGTCGTTCCAGCGGTCCTGCTGGAACGAGCCGACCAGGTGGTCGGAATCCGTCGGGTCCGCCGCGACGTGCGGTTCCACTTCGGCGCCGGGGTAGTTGACGCTGCCGGCCGCGGTCTGCTGGGCGACGAGCGCCGAACACGCGCCGGCGAGCGGATGGTCGGGCGACTGGACCGGCGCCGAGGCGGCGAGCGGGCCGGCCGAAGCCAGTCCGGCCCCGGCGATAACGGCGAGCACGCTGGAGCCCAGCACGAGCGCGCGACGGGAGGAACGAGACGCAGTCATCGTGACACCTCTCCGTGGGACGGGGGAGACGGTCCGCGCGGTCCCACGTCGGAGGCGGACCATGGGGGAGTCGTTCGCCGGAGCCGACGTTGTTACATGATCGCGTCGCCTGAGGGATGCGTTGTGCCGCAACGATCTTCGGAGCCAAGATCGTCTGGTGTGGACAGCGCGGGGTCCAGCGTGGATTTCCGGGCAAGCCCGTTCGCCGCGGGTCCCGCGGCGAACAGGTCGCAGCGCGCGCCCCGAGCATCCCGCCGCGGACGCTCGGTGCTCGACGCCGGACAGATCGGTGAGCTCGCCGGGGAAGCCGCAGTTCCCTCCGGGCCCGGCGCGGTCAGAGGCGGCGCGAGATGACGAGCCGCATGATGTCGGAAGTGCCCTCCTCGATTTCCTCCAGCTTCGCGTCCCGCATCCACTGCTCGACGGGATATTCGCGCGAGTAGCCCCAGCCGCCGAGGGTCTGCACCGCGCCCCAGGTCACCGCCATCGCGGTTTCGGAGGCCTGGAGTTTCGCCATCGCGGCGAGCTTGCCCGCGTCGGCGCCCGCGTCGAGCTGACGTGCCGCGTGCAGGGTGAGCAGCCATGCCGACTCGATCCGGGTGGCCATGTCGGCCAGCCGGAACGCGACCGCCTGGTGCTCGATGACCGGTTTGCCGAACTGGCTGCGTTCGCGGGCGTACCGCAGCGCGTACTCGTAGGCCGCCCGGGCGGCGCCGGTCGCCGCGGCGGCCAGGACGATCCGGGACACGTCGAAGGTCTTCATCAAGCCGTGGAAGCCCTGGCCTTCGGGTCCGAGACGGCCGGACTCGGGAACGAAGACGTCGTCGAAGAAGATCTCCCGGCAGACGATGGCGCGCTGGCCCATCTTGCGCATCGGCTCGCCGAAGGTCATCCCGGCCGTGTCTTTGTGCAGCAGGAACGCGGACACGCCGGACGAACGTCGCGCGGGATCGGTTTTGGCGAAGACCACGTACTGGTCGGCCAGCCCGGCGTTGGAGATCCAGGCTTTCTGCCCCCGGATCAGGTAGCCGCCTCCGGTCCGGGTCGCGCTCGTGCTGATCGACGCCGCGTCCGATCCGGAACCCGGTTCGGTCGTGGCGAGCGCCGTGTAGCGGGGGTGCGGCCCGCACAGCGGGCGAAGCCAGTGCTCCTTCTGCTCGGCGGTGCCGAGCGCCAGCACCGGATCGGCGAAGAACCCGTTGGAGCACAAGAAGTTCCCGATTCCCGGATCGCCCCAGCACAGTTGCTCCTGGACCAGGCACTGGGTGAAGACGTCGGTGAACCCGCCGCCGCCGTACTCCACGGGCAGCATGAAATCGGTGATGCCGACCTTCGCGGCCGCCTGGAACAGGTCGACGGGCGATTCGACGTCGCGTTCGTCGAATTCCCGGCCGCGCGGCCGGATCTCTTTCTCGGCGAATTCCCGGCACAGCTCGACGATCGCCCGCTGCTCGTCGGTGAGCGGCCAGGCTTCAGTGGACGTGTGCATCTGTCTCCTCCTGTTTTTCCGTAGCAGTCGCCGAGGCGACGACGAGGGCATCGACCGCCATCGCGCCGGTTGTCCCGACCCGGATCGGGTTGACTTCGATTTCGCCGATGCCGGGATGACTCGCGATCGCGCGCGAGACCCGGACGATCGCGTCGGCCAGCGCTTCGACCCGGACCGCCGGCCGGCCTCGCCAGCCGTCCAGGAGCGGGCGCGCTCGCAGCCGGTCGATCATCGCCAGCGCCCGGCTGTGGTCGACGGGCGCCAGCTCGGTGGCCACGTCTCGCCAGAGCTCGGCTTCGACCCCGCCGTAGGCGACGGCGACCGTGGGGCCGAAATCCGGGTCGGTACGGGCACCGACCAGCATCTCCACGACCTCGGGCCGCGTGTCCTGTTCTTCGAGCACGTACTCGCCAGGTCCCAGCCGCGCACGCATCTCGTCGAACGCGGCGGCGGCGCTCTGCCGGTCCAGCCCGGTCTCGATGGCGCCGTGTTCGCTTTTGTGCGCCAGCCAACCGGCTTTGAGCACCAGCGGCGGGCGCAGCTCGGCGCATGCGGCGGCGAGTTCGTCCGAGGCGAGCACTCGCCTTGCCGTGGGTACCGCGATCCCCTGGCTGCTCAGGAATTCCCGTGCCGCCCAGTAGCCAGGGGCAGGAACGCCCGCGTCCGCCGGAAGGCCGGTGCCGTCCGGGCGCGGCTGGCTGTTCAGCCGCACTGCCCGGCTCAAGGCGCCGACCGCCGCGTCGATCGTGTCGAAGACCGGGATGCGGTGTTTCCGGAGCCGCGTGACCGCCGCCGAAGCCTCGCTCATGCTGTGGACGACGATCGGCTTGTCCGCGCACCGTCCCAGCCGGTCAATCACGGCAAGCTCGGCATCGCCCAGTCCCGGTGTGTCTTCTCCGTAGCAGCCGAGGTAACCGGACAGGACCACTGCGTCGACCTCGCCTGAAGCGGCGAGCACCTCCGCGATGCGCGCGTAGACGGCGAGGTCGGCTTCGCCCGCTCCGGCCAGGTCGATCGGGTTGGCGGTCGCCGCTGCCGCGGGCAGGACGGCGCGGAGCCGCCGCCGCAAGCCGGGCGTGAACGTGGGTGCTTGAAGGCCGTGCGCCGCCGCGATGTCCGCGGCGATCCCGCCTTGGCCGCCGCTGTCACTGACGATCGCGACACGCGGCCCTGCCGGTCGCGCCGCCGCATCGAGCACCTGAACGGTGTCCACGAGTTCGCGAGGGGTCGCGACCCGCAGTGCGCCAGACGCGCGACAGGCCGCGTCTACGACGTCCAGCGACGAGGTCATCGAGCCGGTGTGCGAACGCGCCAGCCGTCGGCTGCCTTCGCTGGCCCCGGCGGCGAGCACGAGCGTCGGTTTCCCGGCGCTCCGCAGCTTTCGCACGGCAGCGACGAGGTCTGGCCCGTCGGCGAAACTCTCGAGATACAACGCGACTGCGTGCGTGTGCGGATCGTCGGACAGCGAGGCGAGGACTTCGGCCGCGCGCACTCCGAGCTGATTGCCGACCGAGTAGAACCGCGACACGCCCAGCCCGGCGCGCGCGCCCAGCCTCGCGATTTCGGAGCCGAGCTGCCCGCTCTGCGAAACGACGGCGAGGTGCCCGGGGCGGAAGGCGCCCCAAGCGAGCCGGAGCTCCGCGGCGGTATTCACCAGGCCGAGACTGTTCGGCCCGAGCATCCGGGCCCCTGCCCGCGCCAGCATCTCGGTCACCTCGGGCCCGATCTCCGCGCTGATCCCGAGAAACGCCCGGCTTCCCTTCGCGAGCGCGTCGCGCACCACCGGGCCGGCCTGCGCCGCGGGGACGCACAACACGACGAGTTCGGGCACCCCCGGCACGTCGGCGACTGTCGCGTGGCTCGGGTGCCCCAGCACGTCGGTCGCCCGGCGGTTGACCAGCCACACTTCCCGGCGCCGGGCGCCCAGCAGAGCGCCGGAGGCCAGCCAGTACCCCCACTTGGCCGGGTCGGCGGTCGCCCCGACCACGGCAACCGACGCGGGATCGACGAAGGCCCGGGGAAGCGGGCCGGCGTGGCTTTCCGGAGCGATGTCCCGGTCAGGCATCGGCTGCCGCCTCGTAGACCAACCGCTTGTTCGCGAATTCGCCGAGCCCGGCGGCCCCGAGCTCCCGGCCGAACCCGGACCGCTTGATCCCGCCGAACGGCAGGCCGGGGCCGTCTCCGGAGGCGGCGTTGATGCTCACCATGCCGACGTCCAAGCGTTGAGCGACCCGGGCGGCCCGCTCGGGATCGGCGCTGAAGACCGCGCCGCCCAGGCCGTATTCGGAGGAGTTCGCCAGTTCCACGGCGTGGTCCTCGTCGCGCACGCGATAGACGACAGCTACCGGTCCGAAGAGCTCTTCGTGCCAAGCACGCATGTCTTCGGCGACGTCGACCAGCACCGCGGGCGAGAACCGCGCTGAGCCGTCCGACGCGAGGCGGCCCCCGGCAAGCAGGCGAGCGCCGCGGGAGACGGCGTCGGACACCTGGCCGGCGACGCGTTCGGCGACGGCTCGAGACGCCAGCGGCGGATGGGTCTCCGGGTCGACCGCTTCGGCCAGTTTCACCAGCGCAGCAACGAATTCGTCGTAGATCCCGGCGGCCACGAGCAGCCTTTTGTTCGAGGTGCACGCTTGCCCGTTGTTGTACATCCGGGTGCGCCACGCCAATTCCGCCAGGCCCGGCACGTCTTCGGCGTCGAGCACGACGAACGGGTCGGAGCCGCCCAGTTCCAGTACGCACTTCTTCACGTGGCGTCCCGCCGCCGCGGCCACCGCCGAACCGGCCCGCTCCGAGCCGGTCAGCGAAACCCCCTGCACCCGCGGGTCGGCGATGATGTCCTCGATCTGTCCGTGCGTCGCGAACACCGTGCGGCAGCACCCGTCCGGCAACCCGGCTTCGCGCAGGATCCGGGCGAAAGCCAGCGAGGTGCCCGGCACGGACTCCGCTGGCTTGACGAGGACAGTGTTGCCCAGAAGGAGATTCGGCGCGGCGAAGCGAGCCACCTGGTAGCAGGGGAAGTTCCACGGCATCACGCCGAGCAGCGGACCGATCGGACGGGACTGGACCTTCGCCCGTCCGCCGGAAGCCGGCAGATGCTCGTCGCTGAGCAGCGCCGGGCCTTCCTCGGTGTAGTAGCGGAAAATCGAGGCGCAGTACTCGACTTCTTCGATGCCTTCGGGCACCGGTTTGCCCATCTCCGCGCGCATCGTCCCGGCGAGCTCGGAAGCGTGCGCCAGCAGTGCGGAGCTGATCTGCCGAAGGATCTCCGCACGGTCCTCGACGGCGCGTTCCCGCCAGCCGAGGAAAGCGGCATGCGCGTTGCGAAGAGCGGCTTCGATCTCCGCGGCCGACGCGTGCGGGAACCGCTCGGCCGCCGCGCCGGTGGCTGGATCCACCGCTTGGTAAACGGGTTCAGGCAAGGACATCAGGCAATCCTCGAGAAGGAGAGTGGTGAGGGAAGCGGGGCGCGAGGGCTGCGCCGCATTAAATAACTGACGAGTCAGTCAACTACGTTCGCGTGCTCAGTGTGGGCTTGCGCCGACCGCCTGTCAAGGCGTTCGCGGGCGATCGCCCGTTCGCGCGGCATAGGATGCGGGCGCCGGAGGAAGGGGAGTGTCCTGTGCCGCGTCCTAACGTCGAAGCCGAGCGCCGAGCGCAGATTCTGCTCGCGACCTGCGAGGTCGTCGCCGACAAGGGCAGGCAGGCGCTGCGCGTGGCGGACGTCGCCCGGGTCGCGGGGGTCAGCACCGGCACCGTCCACTATTACTTCGCCGGCAAGAAAGAGCTGTTGAGCGCGGCCTTCGACTTCAATTTCCGGCGTTCGCTCGAGCAGCGCCGGGAACTGCTTTCCGGTGCCGCGACGGCCTGGGAGACCTTGGGCCGCTTGGTGGAGTCCTATCTTCCCGGTCCGGTTACCTGGACCGCTTGGCGCGTCTGGGCGGAGCTGTGGGCAGAGTCGGCGCGCGACGAAAACCTTTCCGCGATCAACGAAGCGCTGTATGCGCAGTGGCGTGCTTTGATCGCCGATCTGATCGCCGAGGCGCAGGCTGCCGGGGACGCCCGAGAAGGCGATCCGGTGCGGTTCGCGAACATGCTCATCGGCATGATCGACGGGCTGGCCACCCAGGCGCTCGCGGGATCGACCGCGATGAACGCGGAGGGAGCGCGCGAGACGATCGGCGGATTCCTGGCCGTTCTCGCCCGGGGTTGATCACCGGACTGTCCTGCGCCGGAAGAATGCCGGGTAGCGTCGCCGGCAGACCGCCAGCGCGACGAGGCCGAGCACGATCGAGCCCGCGCTGACCGCGAAGGCGCCGCCGACCTCGGCCCCCGGCGCGAACGGCAGCGGGATTTTCGTCGAGCTGTTGGCCGGGTCCCAGGCGTGCACCATGCTCCAGCCTCCGGCAGCGAGCAGAATTGTGCCGCCGATCGCGGGAAACACGATGCGCAGCCACAAATCCGCCGCGCTGTCGCGCCAAGTCGCGCGGTAGGCCCAGGCCGAGGTGAGGCCGGTCAGCCCGTAGTAGAACGCGATCATCACGCCGCAGGCGGACACGGCGTCGCCGATCGCCAGGCCGTGCCCGAGGAAATTCATGCCGACGTAGACCGCCCCGCCGACGACCCCTACGGCGACGGTGCCTACGTGCGGGATGCGGAACCGGGAGTGCACCCGGGCCAGCGCACCGGGAAGTGCTCCCTGCCCGCCCATGGAGAGCATGGTGCGGCTCAACGTCAGGACCGTCGTCTCGGTGGACGCCGCGGCTGAGGTCAGCACCATCAGGATCAGGAGGTGCCACAGCACTGAGCCGAACCCGCTCTCGCCGAACACCGCGGTGCCGAAAGCGTAGAAGACGTCACCGGAGTTGTCCGGGTTGGTCAGGCCGATTCCGGTGTCGCCGATCCCGGCGAAGGACAGCGCGGCAACCGTCGCGACGAGGTACAGCACGACGAGCGCCACGGTGGAATAGGTCGCGGCGCGGCCAGGGGTGCGGTGCCGGTCCGCGGTTTCCTCGTTCACCGTCAGTGCGGTCTCCCAGCCCCAGTAGATGAAGAGCATCAGCACCAGCGCGCTGACGAACGCGCTGGCCGAGCCGGCCTCGAACGGGTTGAACCACGAAAGCCGCGGCCGTGCCGACCCGGTCGGCGCGGTGCCCGAATACACGCGCACCAGCGCGACTGCCGAGAGCACCGCGAGCATGCCGAACTCGAGGAAGAGCAGCGCGCGCTGGACCGCGGCGGCGACTTCGATCCCGCGGTAGCAGACCAAAGTCATCAGCGCGAGCCAGCCGAGCCCGGCCAGCAGCACGAGCGGATGCCCGGGGGTCGAGCCGATTCCCTCGGCGCCGAACAGCAGGAACACGTACTGCCCGGCGACCTGGGCGAGGCTGCCGACGACGAGCACGAACGACGCGATGATCGCCCAGCCGCCGAGGAAGCCGAGACTGGGATTGAGGACCTTCGCGGCCCAGGTGAAGATCGTGCCGCAATCCGGATCGCGCCGGTTGAGCGCGGCGTAGCCGAACGAGACGAAAAGGATCGGCAGGAACGCCAGGACGACCACTGCCGGTGCTTGAAAGCCCACGTATCCGACGACGAATGCGAGGGTGGCAGCGAGGCTGTACGCGGGCGCGGCGGACGCAACCGCCAGGATGAGGCTGGTCGCCATGCCCAAGGCACCGGAGCGCAAGCCCTTTCCGGGCGGTTCCTCGAGCCCGGGTGCCTGCTCGGCCGCCGCGGCTGGTTGCGAATGTTGCGACTCTGAGGTCATCGACACTCCCGATTGTGGTTGTGCACACGATGTGAAGTCGAACGCAATGACTGATTGAGCAGTCAGCCTGAAGGTGGCGGGAGTCACTGTCAAGGACGTGCGCGCAACTTTTTCCTGGAGATTGACTAGCGAGTCAGTGTTGCGCCAGAGTGGCTGGCGTGACTGAACCGGAATCCTTCTCCCTCGAAACCGAGGTCCTCGTCGTCGGCGCCGGATACGCGGGGCTGACCGCTGCCGCGTGCCTCGCCGAGCGCGGGACCAGCGTCGTCGTGCTGGAAGCCGCAGACCGGGTGGGCGGCCGCGTCCTGAGCGAGGTGCGGCCGTCCGGCGTGCGGATCGACCACGGCGGCCAATGGATCGGCCCGACCCAGCGCCGGTTCCGCGCGCTCGCCGAGCGATTCGGCTGCCGGACCTTTCCTACCTGGGAGACCGGACGGAACGCCGAGATCTGGCACGACGGCACCCGGCTCGACTACACCGGCGCGCTTCCGCCGTCCGGACCCGGCGCCGGGGAGTACGAGCGGATCACCGCGTTGCTGGACGACCTGGCGCGCACTGTCGACCTGGAGCGGCCCTGGGCGACCCCGCGGTTCGCCGAGCTCGACCGATGGTCGGCGGAGGAGTTCTTCCGCGCCGAGACGTCCGACGAGGCCGTTCTCCGCCGGCTTTCCCTTGCCGTGCAGGGCGTGTGGTGCGCCGAACCGAGGGAGATCTCGTTTTTCCACGTGCTGTTCTACGTCGCGTCCGCCGGCGGCTACGAGCAGCTGATGGAAACTCGCGGCTGCGCACAGGACGCGCGGTTTTCGTCCGGGGCGGACGCCGTGGCGCGAGCGCTTGCTCGGCAGCTGGGCGAGCGGGTCCGGCTCGGCGCGCCCGTGCTCTCGATGCGCCAGGACGCGCGCGGCGTGGAAGCCCGCACGGAGCGCGGAGTCGTGCGGGCCCGGCGCGCGATCGTGGCGGTCCCGCCGGCCGTGGTCGAGCGGATCGCTTTCGACCCGCCGCTGCCGGCGGACCGGCTCGGCTGGCTCCGGCACAACCCGATGGGCCGGGTCGCCAAGGTCCACGCGGTGTACGAGGAGCCGTTCTGGCGCGCGGCGGGACAGTCCGGGATCGCCACGCTCTACGGCGAAAACCCGGTCGGCGTCGTGTTCGACAACTCCCCGCAGGACGCCTCGCGCGGAGTTCTGGTCGCCTTCGTTTACGCCGACCGGCTCGACCGCTGGGCCGCGCTGGGCGCCGGGGACCGGCGGCGCGCCGTGCTTGCCGCACTGTCCGAAGTGGTCGGCGAGCGCGCGCTCCGGCCGCTCGATTACGCCGAGATGATCTGGCCCCGCACGGGCTGGACGGCGGGCGGCTACGAATGCTTCGCGACCCCGGGCGGCTGGGCCGGCCACGGGCGGGCCGGATGGCGTGCCCCGACCGGCCGGATCCATTGGGCCGGAACCGAAACGGCGTCGGTGTGGAACGGCTACATCGACGGTGCGATCTCCTCCGGCGAACGCGCCGCGGCCGAGGTTGCCGCGCGGCGGGAAGCGGCCGGTCAGCTCAGGTGAGCCGATGGCGGCTGGGCTAGGCTGGAAGCCATGACCAGCACCGACGAGCAGCCCGTGGCAGGGCTGCGGGCCCGGGTGCGCACGGCGATCCAGGCGTCGGCTCTGTCGCAGCGGGAGCTGGCCCGCCGGATCGGGATGGATCCCACGGCCCTGTCGAAGGTGCTCAGCGGAACCCGGCGGCTGCGGGAAGACGAACTCGCCGCTCTGGCCAAGGCCTGCGGAGTCCCGGTCGCCTACCTGGAGCGGGGAGCCGGTCCGGAGCCGGTGCTGCCGCCGGAGAACGGGCACCACCGGGCCCGGCAGGTGACCGCCGAGGAGCGCCGGAGCCAGATCCTCGAAGCCGCGACCATCCTGATCGCGCGCCGGGGCTATCACAACGTGCGCGTCGCGGACATCGCTCGCTACTGCGGGACGAGCACCGCGACCGTGCACTATCACTTCCCCAGCAAGGAAGCCACGCTGCACGCCGCGCTCGAGCTGTACTCCAGCCGGTTGACCGAGCGGCTCGAAGCGGAGTTCGACGAGGCGAGTTCCGCGCGGGACAAGCTCCGCCGGCTCATCGACGTCCAGCTGCCGCAGTCCGACGACGACGTGGACGAGTGGTCGGTGTGGATCCAGTTCTGGAACCAGGCGATGCTCGAACCCGCACTGCGACCGGTGCAGCGGCGCATCTACACGGATTGGCGCGGCATGGTGGTCGACGTCCTGCACGAGTGCCGCGCGGAAGGTCTCGTCCCGGAAGCGGAAGTCGACGACCTCGCCGACCGGTTCACCGCCATGGTGGACGGCTTGGCGATGCAGATCATGGCCGGGTCGACCGGCATGCGCACCGACCGGATGCGCGCCTTGCTGGGCAAGGCGTTCGAACCGCATTTCACGCTGGGCTGATCGGTCCGCTCGGACCGGGTCCCGAACGCGTCCGGAAAAAGTGCGTTGAGGCCGCTTCTCCCGGCTGTCCAGGGGATCGGTCTCGGAAGCCGATGCCGGCAGCCGCGCGGACGGTGGCGGAATCCTGGCCGTTCGAGACAGAAGGCTCAGGCCGCGGCGGAGTGCGGCCGTCTCCGTTCGACGCGGCCGAATCCCCGCAAGCCGCTCTGTCCGCACCCGTCACCGGAGCGCGTCGTCCAGGCTGATCCCCGTCCCGGTCGTCCGGGCGGTGGTTTCGATCAGGGCGCACGCCGCGTTGGTGAGGAATTCGCCGAGCGCCTCGCTCGTGCTCCGGGACTCCGGGTGGGCGACCCAGCGGTTGACGACGCTGTCGACCAGGCCGACGAGCCCGAACGCCAGGTTGTCCGCCGTCCCCGGGGCCGGCCCGGTTTCCTCGCCGCGGGAGAGCAGGGTTTCCGAGACGAGCGCGCTGATGTCGAGTGCGATGGCGGTCTTCGTCCCGGTCACCGCCCGCGAGCCGACCGACCGGCGGGTCGCCGAGCCCAGGCTGAGGAACAGGTGCAGGTGCGGATGCCGGGTCACCCAGTCCACATAGGTCTCGATCGCCGCGCGCACCGCTTCCCGGATCGTGCCGCTCGGCGCGAGCGCCGGGGAGATCGACTTCATCAGGTCGTCGATGATCCGGCCGCGGATCTGCTCGTCGAGGTCGTCGCGGTCGCGGAACAGCCGGTAAACCACTGAGCGCGGGATTTCCGCCTCGGCGGCGATGGCCGCTACGCCGACGTCGCCGCCCTCGCGGTCGATGAGGTCGAGCGCGGCGGCGAGGAGCCGTTCATGGCGTGCGCTGCGGTGCTCGTCCCACCGGGTGTCCCGGCCGTCGCCGCTGCTCGCCAGTTTCGGGGCCTTCATCGACCGGATCCTAACGCCGTGCGCCCGCGCGCCCGGTGCGCGCCCGGCTCTTGACTGGACACGGTGTCCAACATAGATTGCCCTAGACAGCGTGTCCAAGGCAGATCGCGAAGCGAGATCGGAGGTGCTGCGTGGGCACCCAGGCCAGCAAGGTCTTCGTCGTCGGCGTCGGCATGACGAAATTCGAGAAGCCCGGCGCCCGCGAGTGGGACTACCCGGACATGGCCCGGGAGGCCGGGACGAAGGCGCTCGAGGACGCCGGGATCGAGTACGGGGAGGTCGAGCAGGCCTTCGCCGGCTACGTCTACGGCGAGTCGACGTCCGGCCAGCGGGCGGTCTACGAACTCGGCCTGACCGGCATCCCGATCGTCAACGTCAACAACAACTGCTCGACCGGGTCGACCGCGCTGTACCTGGCCGCGCAGGCGATCCGGGGCGGCCTCGCCGACTGCACGCTGGCGCTCGGGTTCGAGAAGATGCAGCCGGGTTCGCTCGGCTCGACCTTCGACGACCGCGAGCAGCCGATGATGCGCCACCTTCTCGCGCTGGCCGAGCTGCAGGAGTTCGCGATGCCGCCGGCGCCCTACATGTTCGGCGCGGCGGGCAAGGAGCACCAGGAGCGGTACGGCACGACGGACGAGCAGTTCGCGAAGGTCGGGGTGAAGAACCACCGGCATTCGGCGAACAATCCGTACGCGCAATTCCAAGACGTCTACTCGCTCGACGAAGTGCTGGCGTCGAAGCCGGTGTACGGCCCGCTGACCAAGCTGCAGTGTTCGCCGACGTCGGACGGATCCGGCGCGGTCGTTCTCGCCAGCGAGGACTTCGTGGACCGGCACGGTCTCGGCGGGCAGGCGGTGGAAATCGTCGGCCAGTCGATGGTCACGGACATGAACAGCACGTTCGCCGACAAGTCGGCGATCTCGCTGGTGGGCGCGGACATGACGCGCAAGGCGGCGGCGAAGGTCTACGAGCAGGCCGGCCTCGGCCCGGAGGACCTCGACGTCATCGAACTGCACGATTGCTTCTCCGCCAACGAATTGCTCACCTACGAAGCGCTCGGCCTGTGCGCCGAGGGCGACGCGGGCAAGCTCATCGACAACGACGACACGACCTACGGCGGCCGCTGGGTCGTCAATCCCTCCGGCGGCCTCATCTCGAAGGGCCACCCGCTCGGCGCCACCGGCCTCGCCCAGTGCAGCGAACTCACCTGGCAGCTGCGCGGGACCGCCGGCGCCCGGCAGGTCGAAGCGGCGGCGGGCAAGGACGGCGTCGCGTTGCAGCACAACATCGGTCTCGGCGGCGCGGTCGTGGTGACCGCCTACCGCAAGGCCGAGCACTGATCCGCAGCTCTCCCCGGTACCGAATTCAGCAAGGAGCACCGTCATGGCAAGCGTTTCCGTCACCCAGGCCCTCCCCGTCGACCCGCAGAAGGCGTGGGACGCGCTGTCCGACCTCGCGGGCTGGGAGAACTGGCTGAGCATCCACCAGAACTGGAAAAGCGAACTCCCGTCCGAGGTCGTCGAGGGCACCCAGGTCACCGAGGTCGTCTCGGTGATGGGCATGGCGAACAAGATCGAGTGGACCATCACGCACGTCGACGCCCCGCACACGGTCACCATCGCGGGCACCGGGATGGCCGGCGTCAAGGTCGAGTTCACCCTGTCGGTGGCTCCCGCCGAAGGCGGCTCGACCGCGCAGATCGACGCCTCGTTCACCGGCACGATGATCGTCGGCCCGATCGGCAAGGCGGTCGCCAAGAACACCCAGGCCGACCTGGACGGTTCGCTGGCGAAGTTCGCGCAGCTCGTCGCGGCCTGAGCGGAGGCCGGGACATGACGGAACCGGTGGCCTTCACCGACTCCGGCCTCGGCGAGTGGACCGAGGAGCACGTCTTCGAGGTCACCGCCGAACGCATCGCGGAGTACGCCGCGGCGACCAACGATCCGATCCCCGAGCATCGCGCCGGGAAGGTCGCGCCGCCGGTTTTCGCGGTGGTGCCGACGTTCTTCTCGCTCGCACCGGCCGCGCTGGAGGTCGCTCCGGTGTCGTTGCTGGGAAAACTCGTGCACGGCGAGCAGGATTTCCACTTCCGCCGGCCGATCCGCCCCGGCGACGTGCTGACCACGCGGGCACGCGCCACCGGTTATGCCGCGCTGAGCACCGGTTCGACGGTGACGGTGTACGCGGAAACCGTTGACGCGGCGGGAGAACTCGTCAACGAGCAGTGGCTCGCGGCGTTCTTCCGCGGCGTCGACGCGGGTGCCACCGCGGGGGAACAGGCCCCGCCGCACCCGCTCGACGACGCTGTCGCCGAGGGGCGGCCGCTCGCCGAGGTGACGCAGCACATCGACGAGGACCAGACCTTCCGGTATTCGCCCGCGTCCGGCGACCCGATGCCGATTCACCTCGACGAGGAAATCGCGCGGCTGTCCGGGCTGCCCGGGATCATCAACCACGGCCTGTGCACCATGGCGTTCACCTCCTGGGCCGCGCTCCGCGAGTTCGCCGGCGGGGACGTCGGCCGCCTCAAGCGCCTTGCCGTGCGGTTCGCGAAGCCGGTGCTTCCCGGCCAGGACATCACCACCCGGTTCTGGCGGCTGTCCGCGGACAGCGAGGAGACCAGCTACGGCTTCGCCACCTCGGCCGGTTCCGACCTGGTGATCCGCGACGGGCTCGCCGTCGTCACCCGCTAATCCCTACGCGGAAGGAAATGTGATGGGCAGCTTGGCAGGCCGCGTCGCGATCGTCACCGGCGCGGGACGGGGCATCGGCCGGGAGCACGCGTTGCTGCTGGCCCGGGAGGGCGCCAGCGTCGTGGTCAACGACCTGGGCGGCGCGAACGACGGCAGCGGCTCGGACGCCGGGCCAGCGCAGCAAGTCGTCGAGGAAATCACCGCGGACGGCGGAAAAGCCGTTGCCGACACCGGCGATGTCGCGAGCTGGGCCGGTGCGCGAGCGCTGGTCGACCGGGCGGTGCAGACGTTCGGCGGGCTGGACATCCTCGTCAACAACGCGGGCATCCTGCGCGACGCGTTCGTCGCGAGCATGACCGAGGAGCAGTGGGACGCCGTCATCACCGTGCATCTCAAGGGCCATGCGGCGCCGCTGCACCACGCCGCGGCGTACTGGAAGGCGCAAAGCAAAGCAGGTGCCGACGTCCAAGCGTCGGTGATCAACACCGCGTCCGCGTCCGGCACCTTCATGCCGAATGCCGGTCAGGCCAACTACGGTGCGGCCAAAGCGGGCATCGCCGCGCTGACGCTCGTCGCCGCGGACGAACTCGAACGGTACGGCGTGCGGGTCAACGCGATCGCGCCGGTCGCGCGGACCCGGTTGACCCTCGCGACTCCGGGCATGGGAGCGCTGTTCGCGGCGGAAGTGCCCGAGGGCGAGTTCGACGCCTTCCACCCGGCCAACATCTCGCCGCTGGTCGCCCGGCTCGCCGCGGCCGACTGCGCGGTGACCGGCAAGGTGTTCGCCGTGCAGGGCGGCGGGATCTCGGAACTCGCCGGCTGGCACGACGTCGCGACCGTCGAGTCCGAAGGCCCGTGGACCATCGCCGACATCGCCGACCGGATCGGCTGAGAGGACTTCCCGTGGCACGACCGCATTACGCACTCGGTCTCGGCCTGAGCGACGAGCACGTCGCTCTCGCGGACGCCGTCGCCGGATTCGCCGAGCACGCCGTCCCCTCCGAGCTGATCCGCCGCGACCTCGACCGCGGCGGCGAGGAAAAGTTCCCGCCGTTCTGGCCGGCGCTGACCGAACTGGACCTGCTCGGCCTGGACGTGCCCGAGGACTGGGGCGGCGCGGGCGGCGGGTTGCTGACGCTCGCGGTGGCACTCGAGGCTCTTGGCAGGTCTGCGGCTCCCGGCCCGTTCGTGCCGACCGTGCTGGCGTCCGCGCTGCTGGTCGCGGACGCGGGAAAAGCGGCCGAGGAGCTGGTGCCGCGGCTGATCGACGGGACGACGACTGCGGCCGTCGCGCTCGAGAGCTCGGGCCTCGCCGAGGCCGCGTGGTCCGGTGATGCCGCGACGGTGCAGGGCACTTGGCAGGCGGTGCTCGGTGCCGAGCACGCCGACGTGCTGCTGCTTCCGTTGTGGCGCAACGGAGAAGCGGTGTGGGTCGCCGTGGACGCGGACGACGCCACGGTCACCCGCCAGGACTCGATCGACCTCGTGCGCGGCTCGGCGCGAGTCGAGGTCGCCGGTCTCGAGGTCGGCAGCGAGCGGGTTCTCTCCCGGCTCAGCCCGCCGCGGGCGCGGTCGATCGCAGCCGTGGTCCTCGGGGCTGAAGCGGTCGGGGTGGCTTCCTGGTGCGTCGCCACCGCGGCGGAATACGCGAAGATGCGGGTGCAGTTCGGCCGGCCGATCGGGCAGTTCCAAGGGGTCAAACACAAATGCGCGTGGATGGGCATCGCGCTGGAGAAGGCTCGCGCGGTGCTGTGGGACGCCGCTGTCGCGCTCGACCGCGGCGACGAGAACGCCGATTTCGCCGCCGCCGTCGCCGCCGTGGTGGTTCCGGACGCGGCGGTGCAGACCGCGCAGGACTGCATTCAAGTGCACGGCGGCATCGGCTTCACCTGGGAACACGACGCTCACCTCTACTACCGGCGCGCGCTCGCGTTGCGGAGCCTGCTTGGCTCGCGAGAGCAGCGCACCGAGCGCGTCGCGGCGTACGCCCTTGTCGGCGTGAGCCGCGCGCTGGAGATCGAACTTCCCCCGGAGGCGGATGCCGTCCGCAGCGCCGTCGCTGCGGAGCTGGCCGAGCTGGCGGGCCTCGACGAGGACGAACTGCTCGTCCGGCTCGGCGACGACGGCTGGGTGCAGCCGCACCTGCCGCGTCCGTTCGGCCGGGACGCTTCACCGCTGGAGCAGATCGTCATCGGCCAGGAACTGAAGGCGGCGGGCATCGACCTGCCGCAGTTGCTGATGGGTTCGTGGGCGGTCGGCGCGATCGCCGGGCACGGCACCGAGAAGCAGAAGGCCGAGCTGGTGGTGCCGACCCTGCGCGGCGACGTGGTGTGGTGCCAGCTGTTCAGCGAGCCCGGCGCGGGGTCGGACCTGGCGTCGCTGACGACCCGGGCGGTCAAGGTCGAAGGCGGCTGGAAGGTCACCGGGCAGAAGATCTGGACGACCGTGGCGCAGTTCGCCGAATGGGCCATGCTGATCGCCCGCACCGACCCGGCGAAGCCCAAGCACGAAGGCATCACCTATTTCGTGCTCGACATGGCCTCGCCCGGCGTGACGGTCCGCCCGCTGCGGGAGATGACCGGATCGGCGCTGTTCAACGAGGTTTTCCTGGAGGACGTGTTCATCCCGGACGACAACGTCGTCGGCGCGGTCGACGACGGCTGGAGAGTCGCCCGCACCACGCTGGCCGGAGAACGCGTCGCGCTGAGCCAGAAAATGGAGGCCTACGCGACCGACGCCGACCTGCTGAAGTTCGCCCGCGGCCGGCAGCTCGGCGCGGTCGCCCGGCACCGGCTCGGCGAACTCGTCGCGGAAAGCCAGGCCGTCGATCTGATCGGGATCCGGGTGGTGCTCAAACAGCTGTCCGGCGCCGACGTCAGCACCACGTCCAGCGTCGGCAAGCTGCTCGCGATGGGACTCGGGCAGCAGATCGCCGAATTCGTCGTCGAACAGCTGGGCGCGGCCGGCGCGGTCGCGGTGCCCGGCGAGCCCAGCGACAAGGCGATGGAACAACTGCTCGCCGGCCGCGCCACCACCATTTACGGCGGGACCACGGAGGTCCAGCTCAACGTGATCGGCGAGCGGATGCTCGGCCTGCCGCGCGACGCGGAACCTCAGGGGGCCGGTTGAGCGGTCCGGCAGCCAGGGCCTGGGCGTCCACAGCGGACGACTGCCCGCATTTGTCCACAGTGGACTCAATAGAACACCCGCAGCCGTGGCCAGATCCGCGACCACGGCTCGGCACTCGGAGAACACAGCGAAATCGCGGTGCCCTGTTCGTCGTTGGGCAGGCCCGCGCCGTTGTCGTTCACGGCGACTCGCCGGCAGTCGCCGAAGGCGGTGCGGATCGCGGGCCGGAGTTTGCCGACGAACAGGACCGGGCCGGTCATCGTGTCCGGTGGCGGGCCCCAGTCCGCGTAGGACATGTGGTTCGAGTACGGCCGGGGCAGGCCGAGCGCGGGGCCGTAGCGTTCGAGAGCGCCGGCTTGACCGTAGTTTCCGGTGAGGAGCACCGCCGTGGCCCGCTGGTCTCGCGGGATGCGCTGCCAGGCGCGGGCGACGGCCGAGGCGAGCTCCGGCCAGCCGACTTGTTCGCCCTGGTCCTTGTTGAGCGCCAGGACCGGCCCGGCCAGCGCCGAAACCGGCAGCACCGGCAGCCCGACGACGACCGAGATCGCGGCCCCGGCCGCGGCGAGGAGGGCGGCGCTGCCGCGTCGGCGTTTCCTGCCCTGGGACAGCCATCGCAGCGCGGGTTCGGCGCCGGCGGCGAGCAGGATCAGCAGCAGCGGCACCGCGTAGTACGGCTTTCCGCCCACGGCCAGCAGCAGGAGGCAGGCCACCGGATAGCTCAGCGCGTAGGCGCGCGCCCATCGCAGCTCCGGAGCGCGCCAGAGCCGGACCAGGCCGGCGACCCACACCGGCACGAGCACGGGGGAGAGGTAGACCAGTTGCATCGGCACGAAGAGCAGGCGGTTCTTCGTGCCGTCGTCGGCGCTGATGCCGCCGGCGACCGTCAGCATCGGGAATCCGTGGCTGATCTGCCAGAACAGCTGCGGCAGCAGGAGCAGCACCGCGACGGCGACTCCGGCGACCGTCCAGCGGCTGGCGAACACCGCGCGCGGCCCGGTGATGAGCAGGGCGATTCCGAGCGCGGCGAGCAGCACGAGCACGAGCCATTTGTTCGCCATCCCGACGCCGACGGCCGCGCCGATCGCGAGCCACCACCGCCCGTCGCCGGTGCGCAGCAGCCGAAGGCCGAGAAGCCCGATGAGCGTCCAGACCACCATGTCCACGCTGTTGGTGGAGAGCATGTGCGACACCACGAGCACATATCCAGACAGCGCGGTCGCCGCGGCAGCGGCCAGCTGCGCCCGGCGTCCGCCGCCTAATTCCCGCGCGACCAGGGCGACCAGGACCGTGGTCGCGGCGCCGCACAGAGTCGCGGCGACCCGGAGCCCGCTCGGGGTGTCGCCGAACAGCGCGGTGGCGGCCCTGGCCAGCAGCGGGGTGATCGGCGGCTGGTCGACGTAACCCCAGGCCGGACGCTTGCCCGCGGCGATGAAGTACAGCTCGTCGCGGTGGAATCCGTAGCGGCCGGACAGCGCGGTGAGCACGGCGATCTGCACGAGGGCGACCGCCGCGACCGGCGGGGCGGCGAAGCGGGGCAGGGTCGGTCTCGGCACAGCGATCGCGGTCACGAGCGCACCCCCTCTGCGCGAAGCAGGGCAAGAATACCGGCGAAGTTCCGGCGGCGTGCGTGCTTTCCTCCGATCGGCCGGTGCGCGGAAATCGCGCAACTGACCGGTTACCGGACATCAAGACACAGAGCACCGGCGAAGAGGCGAGAGAAATCTCATGGTGACGCAACGAGCGGCGCGGTGGGACGTCTCAGGGGACGTGAGAGCTATCCGCATTGCCGGCCTTGGTGTGGCGGCCTTCCTGCTGGCTTCCTGTAGTGGACAGAACGACGTCGAAGGGGCTGCGCGCGCGGCCGGATCACCCGCGACGGCGACCGCGCCCGCGGTGCCGGCCGCGACCGTGGCGTTCGCGCCCGCGGACCAGTTGAGCCCGAAGGACCCGATCGTCGTCAAGGCCTCAGGCGGCACGCTGCGGGCGGTCAAGGTCGTGAACCCGCAGACCGGCAACAGCGTCGCGGGCGATTTCTCGGCGGACAAGACGACGTGGACCAGCTCGGACCGGCTCCGGTACGGGGCCACCTATCAGGTGGTCGCCACCGCGGTGAACCAGGCGGGCACTCCGACCGAGCAGCGCGGGGAGGTGCACACGCTCAAGCCGGCCGGGGTCGCCACCCCCTCGCTGTTCCAGCCCGCGTCCGGCGATTTCGGCGTCGGGCTGGTCCTCGGCCTGAAGTTCGATCACGACATCGCCGACAAGGCCACGGCGGAGAAGTCCTTCAAGGTGACGTCCTCGCCGGAACAGGACGGCAGCTGGTACTGGGTCAACCGGCACGAGGTGCATTTCCGGCCCAAGGACTACTGGAAGCCCGGCTCGACCGTGAAGCTCGAGACCACGACCTTCGGCCTGCCGATCGGGGGCGGCCTGTACGGCGGCCCGGACGTCTCGGCCACCTACCAGGTGCACGACTCCTGGATCGCCAAGGCCGACGGCAACACCCACCAGATCAGCGCGTACCACAACGGGCAGCTGGTGAAAACCGCGCCGATCAGCATGGGCAAGACCGCCGACACCCCGCCGCGGGGCCCGACGCCGACCTTCAACGGCACCCACACCGTGCTGGCCAAGGTCGCCCACACGATCATGGACTCCTGCACCTACGGCGTGTGCGAGGGCGACCCCGGCTACTACAAGGCGCCGGAGAACTGGGACGTCCGGATCTCCAACGACGGCGAATTCCTGCACGAAAACCTGAAGACCGTCGGCGTGCAGGGCAGCGACAACGTCTCCAACGGCTGTCTCAACATGAACACCGAGAACGCCAAGTGGTTCTTCGACAACTTCAACGTCGGCGACGTCGTCGAGGTCACCAACTCGGGCGGTCCCCAGCTGTCCATCGACAACGGCCACGGCGACTGGACCATCAGCTGGAGCGCCTGGCAGGCGGGCAGCGCCCTCCACGGCTAGCGCTGGGCGAATCCGCACGGTCGGGCCAGAAACGCCCGTCCGTGCGGATCTCTCGATTACCGGCGCGGTGCCGCGTGCCCGGGGCACCCCGGCGGTCGGCGCGAAGCGATCCCCGTGCCGGAACCCCGTGCCGGCTCCGACAGGCGAGCCGCGGGCGCCCCGGCGAGAATCGGGGCATGACCTCGCATCCCGATCCGGAGAACCGGGCCGGTCTCGCCGCTGGCTGGGCCGCCCATCGGCATCGCGACGTCTCGGGCGGGTGGCTCCGCCCGACGGTGTTCGGCGCGGTCGACGGACTGGTCACCAACGCCGCCTTGATCGCGGGCGTCGGCGGCGGGGGCGTGGCTCCGCACACGATCGTGCTCACCGGGCTGGCCGGGCTCGTCGCCGGCGCCTTTTCCATGGGCGCCGGCGAGTACGTGTCGGTCACCAACCAGAACGAGCTGGTGCACGCGGAGGTCGCGCTCGAGGCGGAAATGCACGCGCGTTATCCGCAGCAGGAGCACGAGGAACTCGTCGACCGGTTCGTCTCCTACGGCGCCGACACCGACACGGCGCAGCGGATGGCCGAGGCCATCGCCCGCGACCCGGACCAGGCGCTGCGGCTGCACACCCGCGACGAACTCGGCGTGGACCCGCAGGACCTGCCGTCCGCGCTGCTCGCCGGCGGCGCGTCGTTCGTCGCGTTCTCCCTCGGCGCCCTGCTTCCGCTGCTGCCGTACCTGGCCGGCGCCAGCACTCTGGTCGCCTCGCTCGTGCTCACCGCGGTCGCGCTGCTCGCCGGAGGAATGACGGTCGGCAAGCTCACCGGACGTCCGCTGCTCCGTTCCGGACTGCGCCAGCTCGTCCTCGGCGCGCTCGCCGTCGCGGTCACCTACGGCATCGGCCAGCTCATCGGAGCGCCGATCACCTGACCTGCGGCCCCGGGTACCGGCGCAGCGAAGCGAGCCCCTTCGTCCACAGTGGACCCGGAGCCGACGCCCGCGCGAGGCCGGCTCGCGCGGGCGGGCGGATCAGCGCGGGCTGAGCGCCGGGTCGCTGGCGCTCGGCTTGCCGGTTTCCACGTGGCCGGCCAGGGTCCGGCGGTACGCCGGATCGCGGTCGGAGGTGATCGCCACGTCGTACCAGCCGTAGTTCGCCGACGGGTCCGCGACGTGTTCGGCACGCCCGCCGGGCGCGAGCCGGTAGGTGGCCGTCCGCTGGTGTCCGTACTGGTCGGCGACGGTGAGCGTGACGGCGGCGGTCCCGTTGTTCACCAGGGCGAGGACGAGACGGCCGTCGCTTTCGCGAGTGCTGGCCTCCGGACCCGGTGCGGCGGCGCCGGCGAACTGCCGGACGAATCCGTTGGGCCCGTGCACGGTGAAGTCGTAGGCGCCGACCACCGGCCAGGTCCCGGTGAGCGTCTTGCCCGCCTCCACGGTGTAGGACCACGGGCCGCCTGGCGTGCGCGGCGAAGTGGTCAGGAACCCGGCGCCGGCCTGGCCCCGGCTGGCGAAGTCGATCTTGAGCATGCCGTCGCGCACGACGCCGTCGGCGGCGAGGCGGTAGGGCAGCGCGCGGGCCGGGCGGAGGCCCGGTTCCTGTTCGGGCAGCGACGGATGCGCCGGCGGAGTGGGCACGTAGTCGGGGTGCCGGTTGTGGTCGGGCGGGACGTAGCCGCTGGTGCTGGGCAGCGCGGGCACGCCCGAGTCGGCGCGGCCGAAGTCGAAGGCCGAGGTGAGGTCCCCGCACACGGCGCGGCGCCACGGCGAGATGTTCGGCTCGCGGACGCCGAAGCGGGCTTCGAGGAACTGCAGGATCGACGTGTGGTCGAAGGTCTGCGAGCACACGTAGCCGCCGGTGCTCCACGGCGACACGACGAGCATCGGGACGCGCTGCCCGAGGCCGTACGGGCCGGGCACGCCGTCCTTGCCGCGGTACAGGTCGGCGCTGACGTCCACAGTGGACGCGCCCTGGGCCGGGGTCGAGGCCGGGAACGGCGGCACCACGTGGTCGAAGAAGCCGTCGTTCTCGTCGTAGGTGATCAGCAGCGCGGTCTTGCTCCAGACCGACGGGTTCGCGGTCAGCGCGTCCAGCACCTGCGAGAGGTACCAGGCCCCGTAGTTGACCGGCCAGTTCGGGTGCTCGGTGAACGCCTCCGGCGCGACGATCCAGGACACCTGGGGCAGCCGGTTCGCGGCGACGTCGGCCTTGAGCACGTCGAAGTAGCCGCCGGACTTGGCGACATTCGTCCCGGTGCGCGCCTTGTCGTACAGCGGGCTGCCGGGCGTCGCGGTGCGGTAGTTGTCGAAGTACAGCAGGGAGTTGTCGCCGTAGTTGCCGATGTAGGCGTCCTGGCCCCATCCCCACGAACCGGCGGCGTCCAGCCCGGTTCCGATGTCCTGGTAGATCTTCCACGAGACGCCGGCCGCCTCCAGCCGCTCGGGGTAGGTGCGCCACGAATACCCGGCTTCGGCGTTGGTGATCACCGGGCCGCCGCCGGCGCCGTCGTTGCCGGTGTACCCGGTCCACATGTAGTAGCGGTTCGGGTCGGTCGGGCCGATCAGCGAGCAGTGGTAGGCGTCGCAGAGGGTGAACGCGTCGGCCAGCGCGTAGTGGAACGGGATGTCGCCGCGCTCGAGGTAGGCCATCGTGGTCGCCGACTTCGCCGGGACCCACTTGTCGTAATTGCCGTTGTCCCAGGCCAGATGGCCGCTGTTCCAGTCGTGCGGCAGGTCCTGCAGGAACTGCAGCCCGAGGTTCTCGGCGTCCGGGTGGAACGGCAGCACGTCCTTGGTCCCGTCGGACTGGTACCAGACCGGTTTGCCGCTGGGCTGGGTCACCGGACGCGGGTCGCCGAATCCGCGCACGCCGCGCAGCGTGCCGAAGTAGTGGTCGAACGACCGGTTCTCCTGCATCAGCACGACGACGTGCTCGATGTCCCGAAGGGTGCCAGTGCGGCGCGCGGCCGGGATCGCGGCCGCCCTGGCGATGCTGGACGACATCGCGGTGAAGGCGGCGGTGCCGCCGGCCAGCTGGAGAAAACGTCGGCGGTCCATGCCTGTCATCGGGTGCCTCCTGGTTGTCGTTCCCGGCTTCGGACGCGGTGGCCGGGTCAGTCGCCGACGCGCTGGCCGGTCTTCGGGTCGAGGAACAGCCGGCCCGCCGACGGGGCCCGGAAATCGAACAGCCCGGCGAGGCTGCCCGCTCGCGCGTCGAAGGACGAGTCGCCGATCCGGCCGAGGTTCCAGTTGTCCTCGACGAACTTCAGCACCGACGTCTGGTCGGTCACCGCGTGGTCGACGTGGTCGCGGTGGGCCCACGGCGAGACGACCAGCAGCGGCAGCCGCGGCCCGTAGCCGCAGCGGCCCTGGTAGCCGCCCATGACCTTGGCCGGGTCGGGGCCGCACTGGCCGGGGCCGGTGAGGGTGTCCTCCGCGCTCTGCGACTGGTTGACCAGCGGGCCGGCCTGGTGGTCGTACCAGCCGTCGGAGTCGTCGTAGGCGAGGACGACGGCGGTGTCGCGCCATTCGGGCAGCTTCTGCAGCCGGTTGATCGTGTCGGCGACGAACTGCTGCTCGTCGATCGGGTCGGAGTAGCCGGCGTGGCCGTCCTGGTAGCCGGCGGCCTTGAGGAAGCTCACCGCGGGCAGGTGCCCGCTGTTCGCGCCGGCCCAGAAATCGGTCAGGTCGTACTGGTGGTTGGCCTGGTCGGTCCGGCCGATCATCGCCGGCGAGGTCGGCGGCAGGTGGTGCGGGTTCGCGGTGGACGCGTAGTACTGGAACGGCTCGTGGTGCGGGATGTAGTCGCCCTTCCAGCCCTTCTGGCCGGTGTAGCCCAGCGCCGCGCCGACCGGGTGGCCGCCCCGCATCGAGCCGTCCGGCTGCGTGACCGTGCACACCGCGGTGCCGTCGGCCTTGCGCTGCGCCGGCTTGAACCCGCCTTCGAACCAGCCCCAGGTGACGTTCTTCGCGTTGAGCAGGTCGCCGACGTTGCGGCCGGAGAGGCGGACCTGGTCGCGGGAGCTGCAGTCGTCGCCGAGCGGCTGCGGGTCGCCGACGATCGTGCCGGCGACGGTTTCGCCCTCGGGGAAGGGCTTGCCGCCCGGCATCAGCTGTGCGGTCACGCCGTGCGTCTGGCCCGAGACCAGGTTGACCGCGCCCGGCGTGGACGGGCCGAACGTGGTGCCGTAGGAGTTGTCGCTCATCGCGAAGTGCTGCGCGTAGTTCCACATCGCGGTGACGGTGTTGCCGTCGTAGTAGTCCATCACCTGGCGCTTCTCGCAGCCCGGGTCGCCGTTGCCGACGGTCTCGATGAACTTGTCCATCTTGTAGTTGTCGTAGGCGGCCTGCTCGTCCTTGTACTCGTGGTCCTGGTCGCAGGTCAGCGCCTGCGCCGGGCCGAGCCGGCGCGGGTTGGACGAGTTCGGGTTGCGGGTCAGCAACCGCGGCGTCAATCCGTTGACCCGGGGCGTTTTCGGATTCGCCTGGAATCGCTGCCCGTCGGTGTTCGCCGCGTTCGGATAGGTGCCGAAGTAATGGTCGAAAGAAACATTTTCCTGATAGATCACGACCACGTGCTTGATCGGCGTCGCGGTGCCTTGCGGCGTCGCGGACCCGGCCGTTCCGGGCGCCATCGCCGCGGCGACAGTCAGCGCCGCGGTCGCCGCGACACCGCCCGCCACGCGGGTGATCTTGGACTTTTCCACGGTGCTTACTCCTCGCATCCGGGCGGGCACTACCAGCCGTTTTGCCGTGTCTGTCAACCGATGTCCACGGCGCGAAACCCTCACTGCCGCAGATGAACGGCAGATGTCCGGAGGACAACCGACAAGGCGCACGCCGCGCCAATTCTGGGTGTCGCACGTTCGCGCCGAAATGGCTTCGATGCGGATGAATGAGACATTTCCCCGGGTGCGTTCGCCGCGATTCGCGGCGGAGCGGGATCAGCGGGCGCGGGCATGCCTCGCCTCCTCGCGTCGGGCGGACGCGACCCG
>NZ_ASXG01000091.1 GCF_000411975.1 Amycolatopsis orientalis DSM 43388 | reverse complement strand
CACCCACCGCCCGCAGGGAGGCTTCGTATCGGGGTGCAGGGCGGGGGCTGGGTGCCTCGATGGTTGGGTGCGGTGGCTGCGGTTGGGTGGGCTGGGTGCCTCGATGGGTGGGTGGAGCGGCTGCGGTTGGGTGGGCTGGGTGCCTCGATGGGTGGGTGGAGCGGCTGCGGGGCGGGGGCTGGGTGCCTCGAATTTCGGGTGCGGCGGCTGCGGTTTTCGGGGGCGTCCCTAGGCGGCATGGGGTGTGTCTGACGCGCCGAACGCCGTATTGGGTGCGAGGGGTGCGCCGAACGCCGCGTTGGGTGCATTCCGGCGGCGTCTCCTGGAGTGAGGCGTGAAGGGCTTCTTGAATGGTCCGTGAAGGGGCCCCTCACGGACCGTCGCTGGTCGTGCGGGGGGCCCTGAGGGAATCTGCGTCTGTGAGGGTTCCCCTCACGACCAGCAGGTGGAGTGGGGTGCCGCGGGGATGCGCAGCGATTGGGTGCCTAGGCCGGTAGCGCCCAGGTGGAGACCTGGCTTGCCGCCTAGCGGGGTGGGTGGGGTGCCGGTGCAGCCTGGATGCTGCAGGGCTTTCGGGGTGGCGGACGGTTCGACGTGGAGTTGCGCGGCTCGGACTCGGTCCAGTTCTTCGTCCGTGTACCGGGCGGACTCGTGGTGCCAGTTCGCGATGCCGGTCATCAGGTTCTTCAGCAGCTCCGCGTACTCGGTGAGGGTGGCTCGTGCTTCCGCGTCCAGGCCGTAGTCGGCGAAGAGTCCGGGCAGGCCTACGTCCGCTGCGTGCCGGAATTCGGCGAGTCTTGCTGCTGCCAGGTCGGCGACGATCTGGAGGGCCCGGTCTTGCGCCACGTCGAGGAAGGACCGGACGACCAGCACCGCGTTGTGCAGGTCGCCTTCGTACTCGATTTCCTTGCGGTAGGAGACCAGATCGTTGACCAGCCAAAGGTAGTCGGCGGCTGAATCTTCCAGTGCTTCGATGACTCGGTTGCGGCGGATTTCCGGCGGCACGGTGCGGCTGTTGGCGAGGCGGCTGACGCTCGTCACCAGGTCGGAGCCGAAGGTGCGGCGGCGCATTTCGACGTAATCGATGGGGTCCGGGATGCGGTTCTGCGCCTGGTTGGCCGCTTCCCACACCCAGGAGTCGAGCATCGACTCGACGGCCGCGCGGAAGACTTCGCGTTCGGCGGGGCTCAGCGGGCCGGTGGTGCGTTGCCACAGATCGGCCAGGCCGGTTTCCAGTGCGGTCTGTGTCGAGGGCGGAGGCGCGCTGTCGGTGGGCATGAAGAGTTTGAGGCGTTCGGTGGTCAGCCTGGTGGCGGGCAGGTCGGGGGCGAGGACCTCCGCGTAGTAGTCGTCGGCGTAGGTGCCCCAGGTGAGCCAGTCGTTGGTGAGGGACAACTGCTCCGGAGACGCGTCAGGGCAGATGCCGGCAGCGGCCAACGGGATGTCGGACGCGCGCAGGCGGGTGGTGTCCCAGACGCCCTCCGACAGGAGGCCTATGCGCAGCGGCCAATCGGCGATTCTCTTGCGTTCTGCGGTTAGGTGCGGGCTTACCCGCAGGGGAAACGGCAAAGGCAAGGCGGGAAGGGCGACTGGACCCAGTTGTTCGTACGGCTGGTGCGTGAAAGCTCGCGTGCGCTGGGGTGCGGTGCTGACGACAGAGCGGAAGATCCGGGCGGCGGAGGTGCCTAGGCCGGTTGGGCCGCGGAGCAGCTCTGGGCCGCCGCGAGTGTCCAGGGCGCCTTTGTTCATGTACCGGCTTGAGCGCAGATGCCATTCGTGTCCGCCGGATTGCCAGTCTTGCAGGCCTTTGACATAGGCGAAGGTCTCGGCTCGTCCGGCTGGCGGCACGCCGTTTTCTTCGAATAGTGCGGGGACTTCGGTGAGGGCAGTGTGTTCGAATTGGTGCAGACGCGACGTGAGCAGGTCGTTTACCGCGTCCGCGGCCTCTTGGGTGCTGCAGTCCAGGAACTTCTCGAAGACCAAAACGCTGTTGGACAGTTCGCCTTCGTCCTCGACCTCCCGCTGGTAGGAGAACAGGTCGTTGCGCAGGTGCACGGCGTCGGCGAAGCAGTCGCGCAGAACTTCCATCGGGCGTTGAGCTGCGATTTCGTCGGGGACCTCGGCGTTCAAGGAGTGTTCGACCAGGTTCGCGGACCAAGGTGCGCCGCCGACTTTGCGGCGCATCGCGACGTACTCGATGGGGTTCGCGATCCGGCTCTCGTTGATGTTGGCCAGTTCCCAGAGGGATTCGTCGAGGAGATTGCGGGTGCTTTCGCGGAACCGTCGCCGCCAGCCGGGCGAACGGTGCGGGACGGTGCGGTTCCACAGGTCGGTCAGGCCGCGTTCGACCGGATTTTCCGGGGTTTCGGTGATTTCGCCGTCGGCGGGCATGAAGCGGGCGAGACGGTCCAGGTAAGCGCGGGCGTGTTCGATGTCGCCGGTGCGTTTGAACAGTTCCACGAAATGGTCGTCGAAATAGAATACCCAGACGTACCAATCGGTGACGAGGTCGAGTTCCCGCGGGGCGGCGTCGGGGTGCGTGTACGAGCACAGCAGCGCGTAGTCGTGGGAGTCGAGGTCGTGCTCGTTCCAGATGACCGTGCCGTGCTGGGGCACGTCGATCATGTCCATCGTGTACGCCCACGCCTTGCAGTGCTTCCGCGCGCCGTCGAGGTGCGGGTTCAGCCGGGCCGGGTGCGGCAGATAGAACTCGGGCAGGACGAACGGCTGCACGCGTGCTCCCCTCGCGTTCGCGGGTACCGATTCTCCGAGGCAAACAGACCGCACCGGCGCGCCGGAAGGCCCGCGCTGGCACGCCACTCCTGCGATCGCGGCGCATCGCTCATGCGGCCGAGGACGCGGGCTGTTTTGATGGGCGCTGAGTACCGCCGCGTCGCTCGATGGTGGAGATCGAGGCGCCGACCAGCGAGGAGCCGAAGATGAGCGAAGAAGAACCCCGGGTCACCCGCAACGACAGCGAAAATCGCTACGAGGTGTATGCCGACGGCAAGCTCGCCGGCTTCGCCGAATTCACCCCGAAAGACACCGAAACCGTCTTCACGCACACGGAGATCGGCGACGAGTTCGGCGGACGCGGCCTCGGCAAGGTGCTGGCGAAGGCGGCGCTGGACGACGTCGTGGCGCGCGGCGGGGTGATCGTTCCGGTCTGCCCGTTCATCGCCGGCTACCTGCGCAAGAACGAGGGCTACGCCGAGCACGTCCGCTGGCCCGGGCAGCGCTGACCCCTCCGGGTGGCGCCGTTCGGCTGATTCCAGGTGGTCCGAACGGCGCAGCCATGTCCGGTTGGTCCGCATTTTTTGGTTATTAACCAACCTTCGTCGGTTTCGCGTTGGTTGCCGGGCAACAAAAGTGTGGGGCGTCCCACCGGTCGGTTTCAGCCCACCTGGAGGAAGATCCATGACTTCCCGGAAGACGCTCGTCGCGGGATTCACCGCACTGTCGGCCGCGGCCTTGACCGCCGGCATGTGCGTGAACGCCGCCTCGGCAAGCCCGATGGCGTTCGCCCAGATGCAGGCGAAGGCGATCACCCAGGCGACGCAGGTCGCCGACACGCTCGGCGCCGGAAACGGCGGCATCTACCTCGAACGCGGCAAGGCGGTGCTGAACGTCACCGACGCCGCGGCGCAGGAGAAGGCCAAGGCCGCGGGCTTCGCGACCAAGCTCGTCAAGCACAGCTTCACCGCCCTCACCGGCGCGAAGAACCAGATGGACGCCGTGAAGAACGTGCCGCAGACGTCGTGGGGCATCGACACCAAGACCAACCAGGTCGTGGTGAAGATCTACGACGCGGCGTCCCAGGCCACCAAGGACAAGGTCACCGCGGCCGCGGCGAAGCTGGGCGACGCGGCGCGCGTCGAGCACCGGTCCGGCAAGCTGGCCACCTACATCGCGGACGGCGACTCGATCAACAACGGCCAGTTCACCTGCTCGCTCGGCTTCAACGTGACCAAGGGCGGCCAGCCGTACATGCTGACCGCGGGCCACTGCACCAACGAGGGCGGCACCTGGTCCGGCGGCGACGTTTCCGGAGCCCAGGTCGTCGAAAGCGACTGCCCCGGAGCCGACTCCGGCCTGCTGACCCGCCCGAACGGCACCGGCCCCGGCGCGATCAACACCGGCCAGCAGATCACCAGCGCCGGCAGCCCGACCGTCGGCGAGCAGATCCAGAAGATGGGCCAGACGACCGGCGGCGGCAGCGGCGAGGTCACCTCGGTGGACGAGTCGGTCAACTTCGACGTCGGCGTCCTGAACCACGAGTTCGGCACCACCGCCCACACCGACCACGGCGACTCGGGCGGCCCGGCGTACGACGGTTCGAAGGGCCTCGGCACCCTCTCCGGCGGCGACACCCAGACCAGCTACTTCTACCCGCTGACTCTGGAACTGCAGTCCTACGGCCTCGAGCTCGCCTGAGGCATTCAGCTCCACAGCCCGTCGCCCCTCTTCCGGGGCGGCGGGCTTCTTTTCGTGCCGCGGTTTTTGTCGTACCCCGGCCTTAGAGTTGGCCGCATGAAGCCGAACCCGGCCCGAACCCTCTGGACAGCCATCGAACCCCTGCACGCAGTCGTCTACTTCGCCGCGGAACCCGCCGCGGCGGCGAAGGAGGTCGGTCTGCGCGGCTGGTGGATGGGCTATTTCGCGGGCCGGGCGGCGCCGCTCGGCCCGATCGGCCCGGAACCGGTCACGTCGATGTTCTTCGGGTTCGCGCCGCGGATGGTCGCGCGAGCGTTGCCGGACGCGTGGTCGTTCGCCTCGCCTGCCGAGGTGGTGCGCACCCGGGTGGAAGCGGTCGAAGCAGCGTTGGCGCGGCTGCTCGGCACGGAAACCGTCGACGAGCTGGTCGCGTTGCTGGAGCAGGCAGCCGCCGCCTGCCAGTTCGACGCCCGGCCGCTCGCCGCGGCGTGGGCCGCGGTGCCTCGCCCGGACCGGCCGCTGGCCCGGTTGTGGCTGGCGACCTGCGTCCTGCGCGAACACCGCGGCGACGGCCACGTCTTGGCCGCCGTCGCCTCCGGCTTGTCCGGGCTGGAAACCACCCTCACCCACGTCGCGACCGGAGCGACCTCCCGCAAGCAAGTGCAGCGCGCCCGAGGCTGGACTGACGAGGAATGGTCCGCGGCAACGGAAGGCCTGACTGAGCGCGGGCTGCTCGACGCGGAGGGACTGACCCCAGCGGGCGCGGAAGTCCGCCGAACCATCGAAGAAACCACCGACCGGCTGGCCGGCGCGCCGCTCGAAGCACTCGGACCGGCCGGCGTCGACCGAGTGCTGGACCTGGCGATCCCGCTCAGCCGGCGGATCATCGACGATGGAGGTGTTCCCATTCCCAACCCGATGGGCGCGACCCGCCCCTGAGGACGCTGTCGATTCCCCGGTTCCCCGCTCGACGCACTGGTGACAGTCACGAGAAGGGAGCCCAGCAGATGCTGCTCGAAGGCAAAAACGCGGTCGTGTACGGCGCGGGCGGAGGTATCGGCGGCGCGTTCGCCCGGGCGTTCGCGGAGGAAGGCGCGCGGGTCTTCCTGGCTGGACGCACGCGCGAGAAGCTGGACCGGGTTGCCGGCGACATCCGCGCCGCCGGCGGCACCGCCGACGTCGCGGTAGTCGACGCGCTCGACGAGAAGTCGGTCGACGCGCATGCCGACGGGGTGGTCGGAGCCGCGGGCAGTCTCGACATCTCGGTGAACGTGATCAGCCACGGCGACGTCCAGGGCACCCCCATGGTCGAGATGTCGCTGGCTGACTACGAGCAGCCGGTGGTCAACGGCGTCCGCACCACGTTCCTCACCATGCGGGCGGCCGGGCGGCACATGAAACGCCAAGGCAACGGTGTCGTCCTCCTCTTCGGCGGCGACGGCGATCCAGTGCGCAACCACGCGGTCGGCGGTCTGCAAGTCGGGTTCGCCGCACTGGAAGCGATGCGCCGCCAACTCGCTGCCGAACTCGGCCGGTACGGCGTGCGCACGGTAACCCTGCGGACTGGCGGCGTTCCGGAAACCCTTCCAGCTGATTTCCCCGGAGCCGAGGAACTCACCGCGGAACTAGCCGGGTCGACGATGCTCGGGCGCACCGCGACGCTGGCCGATATCGGCGCGGTCGCGGCGTTCGCGGCGTCCGACCGCGCCCGCACGATGACTGCGGCGACGGTCAACGTCAGTTGCGGTGCGCTGGTGGATTAGGCCGCTACCCCTTGGCGCGGGCGGAAATCTGCTGGACTGACCAGCCGTTGCCGTCGGGGTCGGAGAAGTGGACGAACCCGATGTTGTCGAGGTCTTCGAGCGCGCCGGTGCCCGGATCCGGGCCGTAGAGCTGGAGTTCGCTGACCTCGACGCCGCGTCCCGCCAGCTCCTCGCGAGCCTTGCGGACGTCGGCGACGACCAGCTGCAGCCCCTTCAGCGATCCCGGCGGCATGTCCGGGACCATGCCCTTGCCCAGGACGATCGAACAGCCCGAGCCGGGCGGCGTCAGCTGCACCAGGCGCTGCCCCGGTCCGGGGCTGATGTCGTGGTCGAGGCGGAAGCCGACCTGATCGACGTAGAACGCTTTCGCCCGGTCCACCTCGCTCACGGGAACGACCACGACCTCGAGAGTCCAGTCCATGGACGAGTTCTAGCGGCGGCCTCCGCCGACGGTCAAGCGCTCGCCAGCTCCACCCGGTTGCGGCCGGCCTGCTTGGCCCGGTAGAGCGCGGCGTCGGCGGCCACCAGCACGTCGTCGACGCTGGAGAGGTGCTTGGCGGGGTACAGCGCGCAGCCGATCGAAACGGTCAGGTCGCTGATCACCGACTCCTGGTCCGGCAGCGCGACGACCACCTGCGGGATCCGCCGCCGGATGCGGTCGGCGATGTGGCCGAGGTGCTCGGCGCTCGGGATGTCCGGCAGCGCGATGGCGAATTCCTCGCCGCCCCAGCGGCCGCACACGTCCTGCTCGCGGACCTCGTCGCGCAGGGAGAGGGCGATCTCGCGCAGCACCAAGTCGCCGGTGGGGTGGCCGTAGGTGTCGTTGATGGCCTTGAAGTGGTCGAGGTCGAGCAGCAGCACGCCGACGCTGTCCTGGTTCGCCCGCGCGCGTTCGAGATAGCGTTCGGTGACCGTGCGCCACCAGCGTTTAGTGGCCAGTCCGGTGGTGACGTCGGTGCGCGCGTCGCGCTGGAACTGGGTGAGCAGCAACCCGCGGTGCAGTGCGACGAGCGCGATCACGACGCCCGCCAGGATCAGCGGGTTGGCCAGCAGCAGCAGGGCCGCGGTGACCAGGCCGAGCCCGATCGCGCCCGCTTCGAGGAGCTGGTCGCCGAAACCGGAGAACAGGTCGGCGAACGACCGCGGCGGGCTCGACAGCGCGATCGCGACCATGACGAGCGCGGTGTTGATCGCCCAGCGCAGCCCAGCGGCCAGCACGAAAACCATGAGGTCGAGCAGACCCGGACCGAAGCCGCTTGCAAGCACTCCCGGGTAGGAGTGCATGCCGAGCGCGAGCACCGCGACGGCGGCTTGCGTCCCGCACAGCACGGACGCGCAGGAGAAAATCCAGCGGTGCGGCAGGACCGGCCGTTCGCGCGGCCAGATCCGCCACCACGCGACGGCATAGGTGAGCACGACCATCGCCGACGCGAGGATCGCCGGCAGCGCCACCACGGCGGCGATGCTCCACACGGCCTTGGTGTCGACGTACGCGACGGTGGGGGCGCGGCTGTACTCGCGCTGCCGTTCGATGTGCCGGGTCGCCTCGATCGCGAGCGCCGCGCACACCGCGAGCACTCCGAAGCGGATCAGGTCGATTTGCCGCACCGGGGCGAGCCACGCGGTGGCGAGGGTGGTGCCCACTGCCACGACGTTGACCAGCAGCACGTACATGCGGACGTGAGAGGGCAACCGCCATAGGCGCCAGCCTGTGAACCACCCGGCAACTCGTCCGCGCACTCTTCACCTCACCCGATTGGCTTCTACGGTAAACGACGAGGCGCGTTGTGTGCTGCCTGTCGTCCGGACTCTGGGAAGCCCCGGGGCGATTTCGCCCGGACAGCCCAGCGCCAGACGGCCGGCGAGGGGAGGTGGCCACTGTGAGTAGTGGCCAGCTGCTCCGAATCCGGGCCGGACCAGGGAATCCCGAGGCCCCCTTTCGGCCTCCCCCGGCCACTTTCGGTGACTGGTCTCCCGGCGATGACGTGCGAAAACCGCCGAAGGCGCGACTCTGAAACGGAGGTGACGACGGTGCGCGACAACAACTGGGCGGCTCTTCCGTGACCTCGGTCTCGCCGTCGGTCTCAACTTGAGGTCGAGGGTTCGGTCTCCGCAGCTGAGAGGAGGTGCCCACAGTGCGGGACAACAACTGGTGAATACGGCTGAACCGGGAATCCGGCATGCGGAAAGGAGGGGTCGAGATGCGGGACAACAACTGGACTCGCTGAGGCGGCCGGGCCATCGGAAATGGCGGACGGAAAGGAGGTGGCTGCGGTGCGTGACAACAACTGGACCCGCTGAAACGCCTGGAAGCACCGCACGAAAAGCGGTGAGAGGAGGTGGCAACTGCCATGCGCGACAACAACTGGACTCGTTGAGGTTTCTGAACCCGCTGCTCGCTGGCTGTCGATTCGTGGAGGGAGCTGCCGCCGTGCGCGACAACAACTGGAGCCGCTGAAGTCCGCTGTTCGCCGATCGCCGAGGAGGAAGGGGAGCCCTGTGCGGGACAACAACTGGACTCGCTGAATTCCGCTGATTACTGACCGTCGAACCGCGAAGGGAGCTGCTCGCGATGCGTGACAACAACTGGATTCGCTGAATCTCCGAGATCACCGACCGCCGACCTCGCGAAAGGAGTCGCCGCCGTGCGCGACAACAACTGGACCCGCTGACCGCCGCGTCCACCAGCCGTCGAGCCATGAAGGGAGCTGCTCGCGATGCGTGACAACAACTGGACTCGCTGAACCCTCGCGACCGCCGTCCGCCGAGCCGGGAAAGGAGCTGCCATGCGCGACAACAACTGGTCTCGCTGAGCCCCGCCGACCATCGCCCGTCAACTCGGGAAAGGAGCCGCTGCCGTGCGTGACAACAACTGGACCCGTTGAGCCCGCCGACCACCGTCCGCCGAGCTGTGAAGGGAGCTGCCATGCGCGACAACAACTGGACTCGCTGAACCCCCACGACCACCACCGATCAACGCACGAAGGGAGCTGTCGCGATGCGTGACAACAACTGGACCCGCTGAGCCCCGCCGACCACCACCGATCAACGCACGAAGGGAACCGCCGCCATGCGCGACAACAACTGGACCCGCTGACCGACCCCAGGGCCCGTCCCCCGAGGAGGTGAGAGGGCATGCGTGACAACAACTGGACGTGACCGAAACCAGTACCGCGGCGCACCCGTCCCGCGGATCACGGTGCGGGAGGTGGGGTGGCCTCGTCGAGGGGAGTTCGGCGGGGCCGCACCGCGCGGTCCGCTCGCACTGCCCGCGTCCACGCGATCCCGGCAGCTCCGGCACAGCCGGCTCCGGCGACGGCGGCGATCGCGACCACTGTCGTCGGCGCGAAGGCCAGTGCCAGCGCGCCCGCGGCCGCGATCGTCAGGCCCTGCGCCGCCCGCAACGCGGCGATCGCGACTCCGATCACCTGGCCGCGCTGTTCCGGCGGCGCGGCGAGGCTGTACTGCACCTGGGTGATCAAGTCGTGCGCGGAGAACATCCCGGACACCGTCCAGACCGCCACGACCACCGGTAACGCGGGCGTCCAGCCGGTCGGCAGCAGCACGAGACTGCTCGCCACCGCGAGCGGGCCCAGCCACCGCACTTGCCGGGTCCGCGGCAGGCGGCTGATCAGCAACGCGCCGAGCAGGGTTCCGACCGGGTTCGCCACCAGCAGCCAGCCGAGCACGCCGGTGCCGCCGAGTTGCGCGGCCACGGGCACCGCCAAGCCTTCCGGGACCACGTAAAACCCGCAGCAACACGCGATCGCCAGCAGCGACCTCAGCTTCCGGTCCCGCACGACTAGCCGGCAGCCCGCTTTGAGCGACGCCCATTGCGGCACGTGTTCGGTCACCTTCGAGACCGGGTACGGCCGCAAACCCCAGCGCAGCGCGGCTGCGGACACCGCGAACGTCACCGCGTCCGCCCACAGCGCACCGGAAACGCCGAGCCAGGCGACTACCGCGGCACCGGCGCCGAAACCGATCACCAGTGCGGCCTGGTACGTCGAGGACAGAATCGCTTGGCCGGTCGCCAATTTCTCCTCGCCGAGCAGGTCCGGCAGGACCGCTTGCCGCGCCGCCTGAAACGGTCCGGCCGCGAGTTGCACGACGACGAGCAGTGCGGCGGCGAGCGGCCAAGGCATGCCGGGAATCGCCATCAACGCGACCAGCAGCGCGCGCACGACATCCGCGACCACGAGCACGGTCCGGCGCGGAAACCGGTCGGCGAGTCCGCCGAGCGCACCGCCGAGGAGGTCCGGCAAATAGGTGAGCGCGTACGTCCCGGCGGCCCAGCCCGCGGACGCCGTTCGGTTGAACACCAACACGGTCAGCGCGACTCGGGCTAGTTGGTCACCTGCCACCGAAAGCACGTGCGCGAGCCAGAGCGCACGGAATTCGCCCATCCGGAACACGCTCCGGAAAGACGGCGCTGTGGTGGTCATGTGCTCACCCTGTCGTGACCCGGCCACTCGGAGCAACCCCGGCGGGGTGCCGGTGGGTCGCGGATCAGGCTCCGGCCGTCCGTGGAAAACTGGGTGATCGCCGTCCGTGGATGATGTCGCACCGAAGGGTTTTCCGTTGACCGAGGAGAGCCGGCAGGTCGCCGGTCGCTACGAGCTCGTCGAACTGATCGGCAGCGGCGCGATGGGGATGGTCTGGCGCGGGGAGGACAAGATCCTCGGCCGCGTCGTCGCGGTCAAGGAACTCCTCATGCCCGTGAACCAGGGCGAGGACAAGGTCGAAGAAGCCCGCAACCGCGCCATGCGCGAGGCCCGCATCGCCGCCCGGCTGCAGCACCCGAACGCCATCTCGGTGTTCAACGTGGTCGAGCACGAGGACCGGCCGTGGCTGATCATGGAGTACCTGCCCTCGCGCAGCCTCGCGGTGAAACTGCGCGAGGACGGGCCGCTGACCGTCGACGAGGCGATCCCGTTCGCGGTGCAGCTGGCCGGCGTGCTCGCCGCCGCGCACCGGGCGGGAATCGTGCACCGCGACGTCAAACCCGGCAACGTCCTGCTCGGCGACGACGGCACCACGGTCAAGGTGACCGACTTCGGCATTTCCCGCGCGGTCGGCGACGTCACGCTCACCGCGACCGGCGAAATCTCCGGCACGCCCGCGTTCCTCGCTCCGGAGGTCGCGCGCGGCGAGGAAGCGACGTTCGCCTCCGACGTATTCGCCCTCGGCGCGACGCTGTACATGGCTGTGGAAGGCGAACCGCCGTTCGGCACCGCGGACAACGCGATCGCCTTGCTGTACCGGGTTTCCAGCGGTTCGATCAACCCGCCGAAGCAGGCCGGGAAGCTGGAGCCGCTGCTGCTGAAGCTGCTGGAACTCAAGCCGGAGGACCGGCCGTCGATGGCCGAGGTCGTCACGGAGCTGCGCAAGCTGGACGGCGGCGTCACCCCGGTCGCGACGGTTCCGGAGCCGCCGACGCTGCCGGACGCCAAACCTCCGGCCGTGCCCACCACGGTCGCGGTTCCGGCCGCGGGCGCTGCCGCCGCGCCGCAGGCGGGCTCGGACCGAAGACGCCGCGGGATGATCTTCGCCGGGGCGGGTGCGCTGCTTGTCGTGCTCGCCGTGATCGTCACCGTCGTCCTCACCCGCAACCACGGGCAGGAAGACCCCTCCGCGAACCCGCCGGCCGGCGCGAGTTCCGCCGCCGCCAACACTCCGGCGACCTCGTCCGCTTCGCAGCCGTCGCCGTCGACGCAGCCGTCGACTTCGCCTTCGTCGAGCAGCCCTCCGTCGTCCAGTTCCGCGGCGAACTCGCCGGAGGCGATGGCTGCCGCGTTGCGCACCTACTTCTCGTATCTGCCGAGCAATCTGGAGAGCGGCTGGGCGATGCTCAGCGAGGGATTCCGCTCGTCGCGAGGCCAGACGTTCGACCGGTACAAGTCATGGTGGAGCCAGTTCAGCTCGGTGACCGCGAGCGACGTCCAAGTCACCGGAGCGAACACGCTCAGCGCGAAGATCACCTACCACCGAGCTGGTGGCACCTCGACGACCGAGATACACCGGTACACGATGTCGCAGCACGACGGCACCTGGCAGATCGACGTGGAGAACTAGCTCTCGAGCAGCAGCGCGATCGCGGCGGCGGTGTCGCGGTCCGGGCCGACTCGCACGGTGCGCAATCCGGCGGACCGTGCGGGCCCGACGTCCGCGCCGACGAGCCAGGCGTCGTCCAGCGTGGTCTCGCAGCGTTCGGCGGCGAGTTCGAACAGCCTCGGGTCCGATGTGGACAGTCCGTCCGGCCCGGCGAGCGCCCAGCCGTCCACGAGCCCGGCGATTCCGGTGCACAGCAGCGTGGACAGCTGTGGTTCGCCCTCGCCGACGACGCCGATCCGCCAGCCCGCCGCGCGCAGCCGGGGCAATCCGGTCAGCACGCCGGGCGCGGCCGGGACGAGCGCGGGATGGCGTTCGCGGTAAGCGTCCTCGAGGTCGGGTTCTTGCAGGTCGAAGCGTTCGCGGAGGTCCTTGAAGAACGCCGCCCGATCGGCGCGCCCGCGATCGTCGGCGGCGATGAGCCATTCGGCGTCCGCCTCGGCGAGCCGGTGTTCCGCGCAGAACTCCCACACCCAGCGGCGGAATCCCTCCGCGCGATCGACGAGCGTGGTGTCGAGGTCGAACAGGACGAGCCGCACGGGGGAGAGGTTAGCGCGTTCTGACCGGGCTCCGGGAGACTTTTCTACTCCGTTCGAGTGAATGGATCCCGGTTTTTGTCGGGGTTCGATGCGAACATATGTTCGTGACGAGCGAAGGACCGATCCTCCACGCCGACCTCGACGCGTTCTACGCCTCGGTCGAGCAGCGCGACGATCCCCGGCTGCGCGGCAGGCCGGTGATCGTGGGCGGTGGCGTGGTGCTGGCCGCGAGCTACGAGGCCAAGGCGTTGGGCGTGCGCACCGCGATGGGCGGGGCGCAGGCCAGGCGGTTGTGCCCGCATGCCGTGGTGGTGCCGCCGCGGATGTCGGTCTACAGCGCGGCGAGCAAGGCGGTGTTCGAGGTGTTCCGGCAGACGACGCCGGCGGTGGAAGGAGTGTCGATCGACGAAGCTTTCTTGGATGTCGGCGGGTTGCGGCGGATCGCCGGGAGCCCGTCGGAGATCGCGGTGCGCCTGCGCGCGGAGGTGCTGGCGCGAGTCGGGCTGCCGATCACGGTAGGGGTGGCGCGCACGAAGTTCCTCGCGAAGGTGGCGAGCGGCGTCGCGAAACCGGACGGCTTGCTGGTGGTGCCGCCGGAGCGCGAGCTGGAGTTCCTGCATCCGCTGCCGGTGGAACGATTGTGGGGAGTGGGAAAGGTGACGTCGGCGAAGCTGCGGGAACGCGGCGTCCGCACCGTGCGCCAAGTCGCCGAACTGCCCGAGGCCGCGCTGATCTCCATGCTGGGCCCAGGTTCCGGACGACATCTGCACGCGTTGGCGCACGGCCGCGACCCGCGCGCGGTGCAGCCGGGAAAACGCCGCCGCTCGATCGGTTCGCAACGCGCGCTGGGCCGCCGCTCCCGCTCGCCGGCCGAGCTGGACGAGATTGTGGTGTCCATTGTGGATCGATTGGCGCGACGGCTGCGCAGTGCGTCGCGAGTTTGCCGGACGGTGGTGCTGCGCATGCGCTTCGCGGACTTCACGCGCGCCACGAGGTCGCACACGCTCGCCGACAGCACCGACCACACGGAAACGCTGCTGTGCGCTGCCCGTGGCCTGCTGTCTGCGGCGCAACCACTGGTGTACGGCCGGGGTTTGACGTTGCTGGGTCTGTCCTTCTCGAATCTCGACAGCCATGGGGCGGTGCAGTTGGCGCTGCCGCTGGATCAACCGTCCAGTCCGGCGATGTCCGCGGAGGCGACCGCACTGGACTCGGCGGTGGACGCGCTGCGGAACCGCTTCGGCGCGAGCGCGTTGACTCGGGCGGCGTTGCTGAGCCATGAGGCGGGGATGGAGATGCCTATGCTGCCGGATTGATTGAAACCGGTGGTCCCGCGGTCACTACGCGGTGGTTCGGACGGCTTGCGCGAGAGGGCTAGAGGTCGTTGCCTGGCATCGGGAATGGATGCTTGTGCGGCCGCCGGACCTGTTGAGCGTGGTGGTCCCGCGAGGACTGTTTCCCGGCTGCCCCTGGCGGAGTCTGGCCTGCCCCTGGCCGGGTCTCGCCTGCCCCTGGCGGGGCCTGGCCTGTCCTTGGCGGAGCCTGGCCTATCGCTGGCGGGGTCTGGCCTGTCGCTGGCGGGGTCTGGCCTGCCTCCGGCGGGGCCCGGCAAGCTCGGCCGGGTGGGGTGCTGGGCGAAGTTCCGCGCGTGCTTGCCGGGATTCGAGCAGGGTGCTGTGTCGAGGCGGCTTCGTGCACTGGTGCTCGCTCTGAAGTTCCATTGCCAGGTGGGATTTGGCGGAGTTGGAGCGTTTGTCGGTCGTGGTGGCGGGAGGTGCGCTCGCGCTCCGTGGTGACCGTGAACCCGTTCCTGAGCCGGGGCATCGCGGTTTTGCGGCCGGGCTGTTCCCCTGCGCTTGCCGGGTGGGATTTGGCGGAGCCGGAGCGTTCGTCGGTCGTGGTGGCGGGAGGTGCGCTCGCTGCTCCGCGGTGACCGCGAACCCGTTCGTGAGCCGGGCATTGAGGATTCGCGGCACGGCTGTCACCCTGTGCTCGCGCTGCTGCCCGAGGGCGGAGCCTCCGCGAGGGCCTCCCGCGAGGCTCTCCCACGAGGCCGCTGTCGCGAGGGCGCCACTACATCCTGGTCGCAGTGGAAGCCGGTGAGCCCGAGGCCGCCGCAGCGCGGGTCCTGAGGGCGCACGTCGAGCGGAGCAGGCGGAGCGTGCAGAGGCCGCGCTATCGCGGTTGCACCGCGGTGTACAGCGCTTGGGCGACCTTGCGGAGCGGGCCACGGCAGGACTCGGGGTTTCCGCTCGGAGCCGCTGCGGTGTAGTGGAGCTGGAAAACGGCGTTGCGGTCCAAGAAGATCAGTCCGCAGTCCGACTGGCTTTTCTGCGGGAGCCGGCGAGCCTTCTCGCCGAAGGCCAGGCCGACGGGGCTGTCGTCGTTGCTCGCGGCGGTGGCGCCGGTGAAGGTGGTGGTGGCGTGTTCGCTGCCGGACTGCGCGGCGGTGGTTGCGAACCAGCTTGCTTGCAGTTCCACGAGCGGTCGTTGTTGATCCGTCGGGGTGAAGCTGCAGAGAAGGGTGCCGTCCTTGCTGATTTCGGGGTACCAGGTGCGAGCCACTTCGGCAGCGTTTCGCGGAATTTCCGGGCTCCGGGCCGTGAAATCGGTGCAGGCGGCGAAGTCGGTGTCGTGGTACTTGTCCGGCGTCGTGTCTGAGGTTTTATGGTTCGCGCCCCAGAGGTACGCGCCGAAGCCCGTCGCCCAGAAGACCACCAGTGCGGTCGCCACGACGGCGAAGCAGACCCCAGACCACAGCGCGACCCGGTGGCTCGTCTTCATCGCGTGCATGACAACGCGATTCCGGCGTGCAAGGTTGACAAAACAGCTGGTATCTCCTGGCCGTCGAGACGGCAGGCTTCGCTCACGATGTACGCCTCCCCTGCGTAACTTTCGCGGGAAGAGTAGCAATTCTGGCGCGGCTAGCCACAGCGGACAAAAACAGCCGGGCGGCAAGGAAATCCCTGCCGCCCGGCTGTACCCCGAGAGGGAAATTCAGGCGCGTGCCTTCGAATGCGTCCGCCCGCGCAGGTCGAGTTCGATTTCCTCCAGTGTCCGGCCCTTGGTTTCCGGGACGAGCCACTTCGTGAGGGCGAACAGGACCACGTTGATGCCCGCGAACAGGAACATCGAGCCGCCGAGGCCGAGTGCGCCCGGGTCGGAGATGATCGGGAAGACGGCGCTGATGATGCCGGTCGCGGCCCACAGCACGACGCTGCTCACGCCCATGCCCGCGGCGCGGACCTTGAGCGGGAAGACCTCGGCCATCATGACCCACACGACCGCGCCCCAGCCCAGTTCGTAGCCGACCAGGTACAGCACCATCGCGACCAGCATCAGGATGCCCTTGGTCGCGGTGTCGTGGACCTCCAGCACGATGAACCCGGCCGCGACCAGCGTGAGCACCATCAGCACGTTGCCGATCAGCAGCAGCGGCTTGCGGCCCCACCGGTCGACCACGAACACGACCCACGCGGTGAACAAAAACTTGGTCACGCCCAGCAGCACGCCGGACAGCAGCGCCGCCTGGGTCGCGAAGCCGAGGCCGATCAGCATGGTCGGGAAGTACGCGTTCACCGCGTTCACCCCGCTGAACTGCTGGCCGATCGCGAGCAGCAGGGCCACCACGAGCATCGGCCGCACGGTCGGCGTCAGCAGGTCGCGGAACCGGGTTTTCGCCGATTCCGAGTCGAGCCGGATGACCTCGCGGATGGTGCCGATCTCGTCGTCGACGTTCACCGCGCCGCCGTGCGAGCTGAGCAGGACCGCGCGCGCTTGGTCCTCGTGGCCGTTCGCGACGAGCCAGCGCGGCGTTTCGGGCAGGAACACCAGGCCCGCCAGCAGGATCACCGCGGGCACGATCGCGCCGGCGAACATCAGCCGCCAGTTGCCCGAGCTGCCGAGGCCGTAGCTGACCAGGAACGCGATCAGGATGCCGAGCACGATGAAGATCTGGTTCAGCGCGCCCATCGCCCCGCGCAGCCGGGCCGGGGCGAGTTCCGACAGATACGTCGGGACCGTCGAGGAGGAAAGGCCGATTCCCACGCCGATCACCAGCCGGGAAATGATCAGCAACGCGAACGTCGGCGAGAACGTGGCCGCGAGCGTGCCGACGATGACGACCACGGCGGCCGTCATGATCGTCCGGCGGCGGCCGAGTCTTTCGTTGAGCCGCGAGGAGAAACTCGCGCCCACGATCGCGCCGACCGAAATGCTCGCGGTGATGACGCCTTTGTCCCAGCCGGACAGGCCCCAGAGTTTCCCGATGAACGGCAACACCCCGGAAATCACCCCGAGGTCGTAACCGAACAGGATGCCGCCGAGGGCACCGAAGAAATACAGCGTCGTTCTGCCGATGGGCCGCCGCGCCGCGGCTGTCTGTGTCATTGCCGAGCCGTCTCTTTCCGGGATGGCCGGCCGGTCCTGGTCCGCTGCCCGCGAGGTCAGCGCCGTCCTGGCCGGACGAATGGGGGTCGAGGGGACAAGGACTGCCGGACTTGTCCAGCACTGCGGAACGGCTGATCCGCCGCCGGGCAACGCCTTCCGCCGCCGCGCGCCGGCTCAGCCGGTTCCGGTTCGAACTTCGCCGTACACAGTCACACGCTGGTCACCCGCGGGCAATACACCGGCTGATAACTATTCAGTCACGTGACTAGCGTTCACATATGTGGACAAGCTAAGGGAACGTTTTCGCAGGTCAGCGGCGTGCCGGGCAGATCCGGTCAAGAGTTTCCGCGAAGCTCGAACTGTGCGGAACCGGCTGTCGCGGCCGTTCGTCGTACGGGTCGTCCGGTCGCCGCGGTGGGGGAGATGCGCATGGGAACGGGTTTCGAGGTCGCTCCGGGGGAGGTCGCGACCGCGGTCGGCCGGGCGCGGCAGGCGGCGGCGACCGTCCGGTCTGCCGACCTCGCGGGCGCGCTCGCCGGAGTCGGGTTGCCCGGCGGCACGAGCCTGGCCGCGGCGGACCGCCTGTCCGACACCTGGGGCCGCGCGGTTCCGAAGTGGACTGCCGACACCGAGGCCTACGCGGGGAATCTCGACCAGGCCGCGGCCGGTTACCGCGGCAGCGACCAGAACGCGACCGGCAAGATCGCGGCGGCCGGTCGATGATCACCTGGGGAGACGTCCGGCGCTGGAATCCCGCCGACCTCGCCGCGGCGGTCGACGCGCTCGGCGCTCGGGCTGCCCGGCTGACCGCGGCGAACGATGACGCCGACGCCATGACGAAGTTCGGCCCCTGGCAAGGCGACGCGGCGGACGCGGCGACCGCCAAAGGCACGGCGCTGACCGCGGAATTGCGGCAACTGACTGCTGACGTGTCGGCAGTCCGGCGCGGGGTGCACGACGCGCAGCTGGCGGTCGAGCGGATCAGCGTGGAGGTGCGCGAGGTCGACGAGTTCGCCTCGCGCAACGGAATGCGGATCGACGACGGCGGGGGAGTCAGCGGGGAGCCCGAGCGGCAGGCCGAGGTCGCCGACCGCGTCGGCCGGATTCTTCGCGACGCCACCGAAGTCGACGCTGATCTCACCGTGGTGCTCGACCGTGCGGCGAAGGGCGAAAGCGGCGGCACCGGAATGGTCGCGCTGGCGATGGCGACCACCAGCCAGCCGAAACCGAACGGCACCCCGGCGGAGAACCGGGCGTGGTGGGACAGCTTGTCCGACTCCGCGCAGTCCTCGATCCTGCGCGACAACCCGGACCTGATCCGCAACCTCGACGGCATCCCGGTGGTCGATCGCGACGCGGCGAATCGCGTTGTACTGCAACGGGAAATCGACAAGCGCAAAGGCGACGATCCGCAGCTGCGCGGACTCACCGCGATTCGCGACCGGCTCGCGGCCACCGGCGACGGCAAACCGCCCGCCTTCTTGATCTCGCTCGACGTCAGCGGCGACGGCACCGCGGTGGTCGCCGCCGGAAACCCGGACACCGCGGCGAACGTCGCGACGTACGTGCCCGGAACCGGCAGCGAGCTGTCCAAGATCGGCGGCGATCTCGGCCGGTCGGACAAGATGTGGCAGTCGGCGACCATGGCCGGCTCGCCGTCGACGTCGGTGATCACCTGGGTCGGCTACGACGCGCCGGACGAACTCGTGAACGCCGCCAGCGAGAAATACGCCGACGGCGGCAAGGCGGCGCTGGCGAAATTCGAGGACGGCCTGCGAGCTTCGCACGAAGGCGCGCCGTCGCACAACACGGTGCTCGGCCACAGCTACGGCACGACCGTGATCGGCCACGCGGCTCGCGACGGCGGGCTCAACGCCGACGACTTGATCTTCGTCGGCAGCCCCGGCGTCGGGGTCGAGCACGCGAACCAGCTGCACCTCGACGGCGTCCCGCAGGATCAGGTCGCCCAGCACGTGCACTCGACGGTCGCGGAACACGACCTGATCAAGATCACCAACATCGGCGTCGGCGGCCACGATCCGCTCGGCCCGAGCCCGGCCGGCGACGGATTCGGCGGCCAGGTCTTCGAATCCGCGCCGGGCGACAAGGGCCCGTGGTACGAGGGCGGCCTGTCCGGGGCCGCGCACAGCCAATACTGGGAGGACAACAACCCGTCGCTGCGCAGCTTCGGCCGGATCATCGCCGGACTGCCGGCGTGACGCCGCGCCGCACCGCGCTGGCCTGCCTCGCCGCCCTTCCCCTCGTAGCCTGCTCCCCAGGAGGTGGAGCCATGACCCCCACGATCACCGAAACCGAAGCCCGCGACCGGGTCGAGGACTACGTGCGCGGCGCGTTCTCCGCGCTGCCCGCGCCGGCCGGACGGGAACTGTTCTCCCGCAACCGTTCCGAATGCACCGACCCGACCGACCACGGCCCGGCCGGGCGGTTCGAGATCTCCGCCACCTACGAGGTGACCGGCCTCGAGCCGGACACCTTCGGCGCGCAGTTCGACGCCGTCGTGAAGTGGTGGCAGGGACACGGCTTCACCGTGCTGACCGACCGGCGGCCCGCCGACCAGTACGTCTTCGCGCGCAACGACCGCGACGGCTTCGACATGTCGTTGCAGGCCAACGAACTCGGGAAGCTCTACCTGGGTGCGACGTCGCCGTGCGTCTGGCCGAAGGGCACTCCCGAACCGGAAGCCGAGGCCGAGATAGCCGCCGCCGAGCCAGCCGCCGTCGAGCAACCGGAGGCCGCGGAAGCTCCGGAACGGCCACGACCGCGTCGCGCGCCGGTGGACGACGAGGACTTCGGACAGACGTCCTGGTCCGACGGAGGCACCGCGTTCTGATCTTCCGCGCGTAGAGTGGACTCGCAGGTCCAATCGGGAGATGGCGGATGACGCTCACGCGCAAGGGTGAGGCCACGCGACAGCGGAGCGTGGAGGGCGCGGCCGAGGTGATCCGCGAACGCGGCGTGCTCGCGACGACGCTGGACGACGTCCGCGCGCGGACCAAGACGAGCAAAAGCCAGCTGTTCCACTACTTCCCGGAGGGCAAGGAGGAACTGCTGCTGGCCGTCGCGCGCTGGGAGGCGGATCGGGTGCCGGAGGTGCAGCAGCCGGCGCTCGGCACGCTGCGTACCTGGGACGACTTCCGGACCTGGCAGAAGGTGGTGCTCGCGCACTACACCGAGCAGGCAGGCACTGCCCGCTGAACGTGGTGATGTCGCAGATCGGCCGGAACACGCCGGGCGCGCAGGCCGTGGTGACGCAGTTGATGCGGCGCTGGCTCGGCGAGTTGGCCGCGGGGATCGAGCACCTGCGGGCGGCGGGGGAGATCCGGCCCGGGCTGGATCCGAAACAGGCCGCGTCAGCGCTGCTGGCCGGGGTGCAGGGCGGAGTATTGCTGCTGCTCACGACCGGGGAGCCGCGGCATCTCGAAGCCGCGCTGGAGGTGGGTATCGCCGGTCTGCGCGGCTGAGCGCAGGCCGAGCGGCGAGTCGTGCTCCGGCCGCGCGGCTGCGCTCGACGTCTGACTTCCGCGGTGAAGGGTCCCGGTTCCGGAACCCTTCACCGGCTGTTCGTTCAGGCGTTCTTGATCGCGGAGATCTCGAACTCGAGGGTGATCTTGTCCGAGACCAGCACGCCGCCGGTCTCGAGCGCGGCGTTGAAGGTGACGCCGTAGTCGCTGCGGTTGATCGTGGTCGAGCCCTCGAAGCCGACGCGGTCGTTGCCGAACGGGTCCTTCGCGGAGCCGCCGAACTCGAACGGGATGGTCACCGACTTGGTGACGTCCTTGACGGTCAGGTCGCCGGTCACGTCGAAGGTGTCCTCGCCGGTCTGCTTGATGCCGGTGGAGGTGAAGGTGATGGTCGGGAACTGGTCGACGGACAGGAAGTCGTTGTTGCGCAGGTGGCCGTCGCGGTCGGCGTTGCGGGTGTCGACGCTCTTGGTCTGGATGGTGACGCTGGCGCTCGAGTTCGCCGGGTTCTCGCCGTCCAGGGTGAACGATCCCTCGAACTCGTTGAAGGAGCCGCGGACCTTGGTGACCATGGCGTGGCGGGCGACGAAGCCGATCCGGCTGTGCGCGGCGTCGATCGTGTAGGTGCCGGTCAGGTGGGCGTAGGTGGTCGCGCTGGTCATGTGTTCCGTTCCTTCGGGTTCTTGGTTGAGTGTTCAACTAGCACTGTAGCCCACAATAACTGATTGCGCGAGCAAGTGTCGGATATACTCCCCCTCTGTGGTGACCAGAACCCCGCTGACCAGCGAAGAAGAGGCAGTGTGGCGTCCGCTGATGCGCCTCGTCACGGTCCTGCCGAGGGCGCTTGAGGACCAGTTCGCGCACGACAACGGCGTCTCGCTGACGGATTACACCGTGCTCGTGTCGCTGGCGGAAGCACCCGAAGGCAGGCTGCGGCTCACCGATCTGGCCCAGGCCACGGCGCTGTCGCTGAGCCGGATCAGCCGGGTCGTGGAGGCGATGGTGCGCCGCGGCCTGGTCAAGAAGGTGAAGTGCCCGCAGGACCGGCGGGCCGCGCACGCGACGCTCACCGAATTGGGGCACGCGAAGCTGGCCGCCGCGTATCCGGGGCACCTGGAGCGGGTGCGTTCGTTCCTGTTCGACCATCTTTCGCCCGAGGAGGTCCGCGCCGCGGGCCCGATCCTCGCCCGGCTGGCCGCCGCGCTGGAGCCGCCGGACTGTTCCGCCTGCCCGGACGACCAGACCTGATCCCGACGAAAGGCTTCCGATGCCCGACCAGGGTGAGTTCAAGCGCGACACGAACTACATCTCCGACCGCATCACCGCCGACGGCCGCGACGGCTGGCCGGTGGAGCCCGGCCGCTACCGCCTGGTGATCGCGCGCGCGTGCCCGTGGGCGAACCGCGCGTCGATCGTGCGCCGGCTGCTGGGTCTCGAAGAGGTGCTGTCGATGGGCCTGTGCGGCCCGACGCACGACGAGCGCAGCTGGACTTTCGACCTCGACCCCGGCGGCCGCGACCCGGTGCTCGGCATCGAACGGCTGCAGGAGGCGTTTTTCGCCCGCTACCCGGACTATCCGCGCGGGATCACCGTTCCGTCCATTGTGGACATCCCGAGCGGGCAGGTGGTGACCAACGACTTCAAGCAGATCACCGTCGACTTCTCGCTGGAATGGACTGCCTACCACCGGGACGGCGCGCCCGAGCTGTACCCGGAACGGCTGCGCGACGAGATCGAGGACGTCGCCGAGAAGGTCTTCCGGGACGTGAACAACGGCGTGTACAAAGCGGGGTTCGCCACTTCGCAGGAGGCTTACGAAGAGGCGTACCGCGCGTTGTTCTCCCGGCTCGACTGGCTGTCCGAGCGGTTGGCCGGCCAGCGGTACCTGGTGGGAGACACGATCACCGAGGCGGACGTGCGGCTGTTCACGACGCTGGTCCGGTTCGACGCGGTCTACCACGGGCATTTCAAGTGCAATCGGCAGAAGCTCACCGAGATGCCGGTGCTGTGGGCGTATGCGCGCGACCTGTTCCAGACGCCCGGCTTCGGCGACACGATCGATTTCGGGCAGATCAAGGAGCACTACTACGTGGTGCACCGGAACGTGAACCCGACCGGGATCGTGCCGCTGGGGCCGGACCTGGCCGGGTGGCTGACGCCGCACGGGCGGGAGGAACTGGGCGGGCGTCCGTTCGGGGACGGGACGCCGCCGGGGCCGCCGCCGGCCGGGGAACGGGTGCCTGCGCTGGAGTCGTGAGTGTTCTTGCCGGTTCCAACCGGCAAAAACACTCACGAGGCCGTCAGTCCAGGCCCGCGTCGAGGAGGATCCTCAGCAGTTCGTCCGGCGCGTCGCGCATCAGGTCGTGCTTGCTTTCCAGCGCGTGGACGTTCCACTGTGGATCCTCGACGAGCCGTCGGTACGTCGGTTCGAACGGGGAGCCGCCGTCCCAGATCCGCGCGGACACGTAGTCCCGGCGGCGGAATCGGCCCAGGTCCCCGTCCAGCCGGATCGACTGCAGCAGGGTCGCCAGCGGGTGCGCCGACGCGCGCGGGTCGAAGAACGGCAGCGGCGGCACGGCGTATCCGGTCTCGCCGACGCTCAGGTACCACTCGCGCTGCCGGTCGTCGGTGAGCGTCCAGCAGGAGTCGCCGTTTTCCGGGACGAAAGCGTCGAGGTACACCAGCGCGTCGACCAGTTCCGGAACGCGGTCGGCGGCGCCGGTGATGACCATCCCGCCGTAGCTGTGGCCGACCAGCACGGCGCGTTCGACCTGCTCGGCCCGCATCGTCCGCACGACGTCCTCGATGTGGGTGTCGAGGTTGACTCCGGAGTGCAGGAGGTGCTGCCGCTCGCTGAGGCCGGTAAGCGTCAGCGGGAGCACGCGGTGGCCGCGATCGCGCAGTTGGGCGGTGAGCCGGTCGAAGCACCAGCCGCCGTGGCAGGCTCCGGGAACGAGAACGTACGTGGTCATGGCCGCAACGCTAGAAGCGGCGCGGCGATAAGTCCAAGAGCTAGTTCTTCCCGGGACCAGAAGCAACGGTTATCTACGAGCGGGCAGCGGCAGGTCGCGGGCTTTGCGGAAGTCGGTCAGGGCCGCCCACGCGAGGTGCGGGTCGAGCGCGAGATGCCGCCGGGCGACGGCCAGTTCGTGCAGGTCCGGGGTGAGTCGCGGCTTGGCGAGCGCGTCGGTGAACACGTCGAGGACGGTGGCGCAGAAGAGGACGAACGCGCTGCTGTGCAGCCGTAGGCGGTTGACCGCGTCGGCGAGGTCGGGGGTCGCGCCTTCGTGCAGTTCGGCGGCGAGTTCGGCGAGTTCCACCGCTTCGCGGAGGTCGGGGATGCGCAGGAGTTTCGGCCACAGTTCGATCAGCTCCGGCGTCTGCGCGAGACTGCGGGCTTGTCCGATGAAACCGGCCGTTTTGGCTGCCAGGTCGGCGCGGACCAGGATGCCGGTCACCGTCGACAGCGACGGTTCGTAGTGTTCGATCGTCACGTCCACCATGTCGATCGTGGTGCGGCGCAGGTCGCGCGGCAGGCCGCCGGAGAGGCAGTGGCCGAGGTAGCAGAACTGCTCCGGGACGCCGGGCAGCCGCTGCGCGATCCACAGCCGGCTTTCGTCCAGCGTGAACGGCTCCAGGCGCACCACTTCGGAAAACGCGCTGTCGAAGGCGTCGCGCACGGCCAGTCCGCGTTGCTCGAAGCTGAGCACCGCGTCGTCGGACACCGCCACGAAGTACAGGCAGCCGGGCACGCCGAAGATGCCCTTGATGTCGTTCACCAGCTGCTGGGCCTTGTCCTGCTCGCCGATCTTGTCGAGTTCGTCGATGGCGACGACGACCCGGTCGGTGATCCCTTCCTCGCGCAACGATTCGGCGGTCAGCTGGGCGAACGCGCGGAACTCGTCGACGACTTCCGGATGCGTCAGCTGCTGTTCGGCCCGCTGCGTGGTGCGGGTGCGGCCCAGTTCGCCGCCGGCCGGGACGGCGAGCTTGCCCGACCAGCCGGTGGTGTAGGTCAGCAGGTACTGGATCCGGAGCAGCTGACGGCGGGCCTCGGTGCGCAGGGCGCGCGGTCCGGCTGTCGACTGGTGGCGCAGGAAGAGCACGACCGCGCCGATTGCCGAGGCGAGGAGTTTCCCCGCCCACCGGACCGCGAGGAGCGCCACCACGACCAGGGCGATCCGGTTGTGCACCGGCTGGCCCGTCCATAGCGGACCCAGAAGCTCCGGGAACCGCACCTGGGAGACGGTCCGCCACAGCTCGACCGGGAACCGCGTGAACTTCCCGTTCCACAGCGCGCCGCCGACCGCCCAGGCCAACACCGCTGAGGCGAGGAGATCGGCTGTCCCGCGCCAGAACCGGCGGGCCCACCAGTGCCAGCCTTGTTCCGGGCCCACTGTCTGCCGGATCCGTTCGAGGACGGCTTGGCACAGCAGCTTGTGCAGGTGCAGCACGAAATCGCGGGCGTCGTAGGTGGCCGGGGCGGACGCGACCACCACCAGCGGCGCCGGGTTTTCGCTGCCGTGCAACAGACCGCGCTGCATGGAACGGATCGCGGTGGTCTTGCCGGACCCGCGTTGCCCGCCGAGCGCCACCGCGCCGGAACCCGCGCGTTCGAGGACCCGCCGGATCCGTTTCGCCGCCGCGGTCGGCACGATCCGGGTGCTGTCCTCCTCGCCGAGGTCGTATTGCTGCTCGAAAACCAGCGTCGTGCCGAAGTGCAGCTTCCGGTGCGCGGAAATGACGTCGCGGACCTCGGGCAGCACGATCTCGCGCGCGGCGAACGAACGCCGCGGCCCCAGGCCGAATTGCTCCTCGTGGAACTGCATGGCGTCCGGATTGATCCACTCGCGCAGCGACGTCACCTTGCGGACCGCGAGCGCGCCGGTGGCGAACAGGACGCACGGCATCATCATGCCGGCGAAGATCCGGAAGAACAGCGGAAGCCGGCTCCACGCGGCGGTCATCAGGCTGAGGTAGGCGAACCCGAGCAGGAGCGCGACCAGCAGCCAGACCGCCTCGCGCGGCGACATCGCACGGTTTCGCGGACGGAAGCCGCGGTCGCCCTCGGCCATGACCTGGTCCTGCAGCGTCCGGATCTTGGCCAGCAGCGTCTCGTTCGCGAACAGCTCCTCGCGCACGACGTCGGCGCGCAGCGATTCGCGGGCGAGCAGCCGGGTGACCTCGGGCGAGCTGAGCGTTTCGTCGATCAGGGAGGCCAGCGCGGCTTGGGCGGTCCACGAATCGAAGTCCTCGAGGTCTTCCTCTTCGATCGAGTGCGGGTCGCTCCGCTCGCCGGTCACCGGCGGATGATGCCACAGGAGTGCTCGCGCCGGGGCGGCTTCCGAAGGACTCAGCGAAGGACGTCGTAAGCGAGGGCGACCGGGTCCTCGACCGGGCCGGACGGCTGGGCCCGGACGGCGGCCGCGGCGGCGGTCGCGTCGGGAAGGGCCAGGTGCGGGCCGCCGCGGAGACGGTCTGCGGCGGCGAGGAGATCAGCGGCGGCGATCGGGCGGTCGACGCGTACGGCATGATCGGCGATGCCTACGAGGACAATCGACAGATACAGCACTTCGCCGGTAGCCGCGACCAGGGCGAGTGCTTCGCGGCGACGGTCCCGGGCCGTGGACAGGTCGCCGGTCTGGGCGTCCAGGTAGGCGTGCGAATGCTGGATCATCGCGCGGAACAACGGGTGCGGGTCGGATTCGCTCAACAACGCTTCGGCGCGGTTCAGCTCCTGGCGGGCTTCCGCGAGATCTCCGCGCCAGCGCGCCAGGTCCGCTTTCGTCAGGGCCAGAAACGCGAGCGAATCGGGGAACGGCACACTCCGCGCGTCGCGTTCGGCGGCGGCTACCGCGGCCGCGGCGGCCGCCTCGTCGCCGAGTTGCCAGAACAGCGGCGCTTGCCGGCCACGGGCGAACAGGACGTCTTCGGCCGAGCCGAGTTCCGAGACGACTTCGATCGATTCCTCATAGCACGAAACGGCTTCCTCCAGTTCGCCGCGCCGGCTGACGACCTCGGCGAGGCTGTTCAGCGCCAGCGACAGCCACCAGCGTTCCCCGCTCAGCCGGAACAACCGGACCGCCTCGCGGATGTCGGCTTCCTGCGCGGCCGAATCGTGCCGGAGGTTCAGCTGCGATCGCGCCCGATGCAGCCGGGCATGGCCGCGCAGCCACGGATCCTCGTCGGACAGCAGGTCGTCCAGAGCGGACCCCAGGGCAGCGCTGTCCTCGGTCTGGGTCAACGCCGGAATGATGGACCGCAGCAAGGAGTTCTTGCTGTCCCGGCTGAGTTCGAGCGCTTTGCGGCCCAAGGCGTCGGCGGAGGTTTCGGCGGTCATCCCGATGGTCAGCAGCAAGGCGGCCATCGCGTATCCCATCGCGCGCAGCTCGCGGTCCACCTCGCCGGGCAGGGCCAACGCCGCCTCGACCACCTCCTGCGCCTCGGTTTTGTGCCCGGTCAGCATCCAGAACCAGGCACACGACGTCGCCAGCCGCAGTGCCGTGGTGGCTTCGCCGGCGGCGATGGCCCCGCGCACCGCGGAGAGCAGATTGCCGTGCTCGGCGGCGAAGCGCGCGAGCCATTCGATCTGCTCGGCCCGGCGCAGGTATTTGTCGCCGGTCTCGGCGAAGGAGGCGAACCACTCGGCGTGCGCTTGACGCAGTTCCTCGCGTTCGTCGGCCACGGCGAGTTGTTCCAGGCCGTACGCCTTGATCGTTTCGAGCATCCGGTAGCGCGGCTCGGCGTCCTCGGAAACCGTCAGCAGCGATTTGTCGACTAATGCGCTGAGCAGCTCGGACGTGCCGCCGCAGACCGCTTCCGCGGCTTCGGCGGTCGCGCCCCTGGAGAAGACCGACAGCCGGCGCAGCAGCTGCCGTTCGTCCGGCTCCAGCAGGTCCCAGCTCCAGTCCACCACCGCGCGCAACGTGCGGTGCCGGGGCAACGCGGTCCGGCTGCCCGCGGCGAGCAGGCGGAACCGGTCGTCGAGCCGGGCAGCCAGCTGTGCCACGGTCATCGACCGCAACCGGGCCGCGGCCAGTTCGACCGCGAGCGGCATTCCGTCGAGCGCCCGGCAAATCCGCACCACAGCGTCCACAGTGGACTCGTCGACGGTGAATCCCGGCCGGACCGCAGCGGCCCGGTCGGCCAGCAAGCGCACCGAAGCACACGACATCGCTTCGACGGCCGTCGCGCCTTCCGGGGGCAGCGCCAGCGGTTCGACTGGCCAGAGCGCCTCCCCGGTCACCGCCAAAGGTTCCCGGCTGGTCGCGAGAATGCGCAGCCGCGGGCATTCGCCGAGCAAATGTTCGGCAAACTCGGCGGCGGCCTCGATGACGTGTTCGCAGTTGTCGAGTACCAGCACCGCATCCCGGTCCCGCAACGCTCTCGTCGCCCGCTCGCGCGGAGTGCCGTTGGCGAGCGGCCCGGTGTACTTCTGCTCGCGCAGGCCCAACGCGTCGAGCACGGCCTGCGGGACGTCCGCGCCACTGGCGAGCGGAGCCAGTTCGGCGAACCACACGCCGCCGCGCTCGGCCAGCAGATGCCGTCCGGTTTCCGCGGCCAGCCGGGTCTTTCCGGCTCCGCCGGGCCCGGTCAGCGTGGTGAGCCGGTACTCGCCGACCAGCTCGGCCACGCGCGTGACCTCGGTGTTCCGGCCGACGAAACTGGTCAGCCCGGCGCGCAGGTTCGTGCGCGCGACGTCCTCGCCGGCGGCCGTCTCGCGGAGGATTTTGGTGTGCGCGGCGGACAATTCGGGAGCCGGGTCCGCGCCGAGTTCGTCCGCCAGGGCTGCCCGGATCCGCGCGAACACCTGAAGAGCTTCGGCCGGCCGTCCAGCGGCTTGCAGCGAGAGCATCAACGCCGCGGTCAGCCGTTCCCGCAGCGGATGTTCGGCAACCAGCTTCGACAGTTCCTCGACGAGATCCGCGCCGTGCCCCAGCCGGAGCGCGGCTTCGGCGCATTCCTCGGTGGCGGACAGCCGCAGTTCGTTCAGCCGGGCGATGTGGCCTTGGAAGAACTGCGCGTCGGAGACGTCGCCGAGGGCGGGGCCGCGCCACAGGTTCAGCGCTTCGCGCAGCAGCACGACCCGCTTCTCGTCGGGTGCCGTCCGAGAGGCGGTGACCAGCTCCTCGAAGCGGGCCGCGTCCACCGTCGCCTCGGGCAGCCGGTAGCCGGACGGGGTGGAATCGAGCCGCGTGCCGATCCGGCGAAGCCGCGAGACGAGCGCCTGCAGCGCGTTGGCCGTCGCCGGCGGGCACGTCCCCCAGACGGCGTCGACCAGCCGCCCGGCCGGCACGACCCGGCCCGGCTCCAGCGCGAGGGCGCTCAGCAGCGTCCGCAATCGGGCCCCGGTGATCTCGACTGCGGCACCGTCGTCGTTCCGGACCTCAAGCGGGCCCAGCAAGCCGATCCGCACCTGGTCGATGATGCCGGGCCGGCGGCCGTCCCGTCCTCCGGGATCTCCCCGATATCCAGGCGGCTCGGGAGGAAAAAATGGAGTCGACACCAAGTTTGGAGTCTGCTTCACTTTTCGGTGTGGGACTTCGAGAGCGGAAGAAGCGGGAGACGGTTCAGCGCATCGCGGAAACCGCGCTGCGGATGTTCGTCGAGCGCGGATTCGACGCCGTGACGATCGCCGAGGTGGCTGAGGCCGCCGACGTCGCGGTCAACACGGTCTACCACCACTTCCGCGTCAAGGAAGACCTCGTGCTGCCGCCGTCCGAGGCCTCGGCGGGACGACTGGCCGAGATCGTGCAGGCGCGCGGACCGGGCGTGTCCGCGGCCCGCGCGGTGCTGGACCGCCTGCGCGGCGAGATCCAGCAGCGCTCGCGGACCATCGGGCTCAGCCCGGGGTTCGGCCGGGTGCTGCCGATGATGCTCGCCGCGCCCACGCTCGCCGCCCGGCTGCGGGACCTCGGCGAGCAGATGGTCGCCGAACTCGCCGCCGTGCTGATCGCGGAAACCGGTGCGGTGCCAGCGGATCCGGTCCCCGGGTTGGTCGCTGCGCAAATCGGGTGGGTGCACAGCTTGCTGTACGGCGAGATCGGCAAACGCACCGTCGCCGGAGAGCGGCCGGACGACATCGCGGAGGCGGCGTTGACGCTCCTCGACGCGGTGGAAGGCCTGCTCAGCGACCAAGTACTGACTTATGCGCCTCGAAAGGACGCCTGACATGGACGCATTCCGTGTGCTCATCCGCGGCAAATTCGACCCCCTCGACGAGAGCGCTCGTGCCGTGCTGGAGGCCAGAACCGACGTCGCCTTCACCGAGGAAGGCACCTTCACCCACGACGTCAACGCGACGGCGTTCACCTTCCGCTGCCAGGTCCCGGCCGGTCCGGATGACGACGAACGCGCGGCCAAGGACGGTGCCCTCGCCGCGTTGGAGGCACATGGCCTGCCGCATCGGGACCTGAATTACGCGGTCACCGATTTGCGCGCGATCAAGATCCGGAGGAAGAGCCGCTAGCGGCAGGGCGGTCGCGGTGATTCCGCTCGGTTCGACTGTGCCGCTGCTGCGGCTCTGACTGGATTCGCCCGAAGTCGCGTCGTTCCCGGGGTTCAGTGCGGTTCGTACCTACAGTGGCGAGGTGACTACGCCTGCAGAGGACCAGCGCGACCACGTGATGGCGCGCGCGTCCGCGCTCCGCCGGGAGCTTCGTGCGGGTCTGGCGCTGCTGCCGGACCAGGCGGACGACGAACGCACGCAGCTGCTCGACGTCTTGGTCGAGCGGGCGGAGGCGCTGCTGCGCACCGAGAAGGAGGTCGACGCCGCGGTCGAGCAGGTGCGCCTCGCCCGGCTGGAGGCAAAGCGCGGGAGGGCGCAGCGGACGACGTTGTACCTGGCGGTCGCGCCGGTCGCGGTCGGGATGGTGAGCGGGGCGATGATGCTGTTCGGCGCGCTCAACGCGATCTGGCTGCTGCTCGCGTTGCCGCTGCTGGGCGCCGGGCTGCGGATCGCGTTCGGGCCGCTCGGGCCGACGCCGCTCATGGTCGCCCGGCGGCAGCGTGCCGGCTACAGCGGGGCACTGGCCGCGATCTTCACCGCGGTCGCGCTCATCGGGACCGGGCCGGCCGCCCAGCCGATCATGGTCGTCCTGGCCGCGCTCGCCACGGTCGCGACCTTGGCGTTTCTGGTGCAGGAGGCGCGGTGACCTACTCCGAGTACTACCGCGACACCGAGTACTACCCGGCCGAGGAAGGCCCGGAGACCGATCCGGAACTGGCGGCCCTCACCGACACCGTCGGCGGGATGCAGGAGACCGTCGACGATCTGGAAAGCCGCACCGTCCGGGAGCTTTCCGAACTGCGCGAGACGGTCGAGTCGTTCACCGAAACCCATGCCCGGCACGAAACCCGGCTCGACCACACGGCCCGGCAGCTCGAACGGCTTCGGCAGCGGTTGCTGGTGCTCGAACGCGCGGTCCGGGTGTCGGAGAAGGTGCCGGTGGTCGACTTGGACGACGTCGGCCCGCGTCTGCGGCAGCTCGCCGCGGAGGCGGAGCGGCGGCACAGTCTCGCCGCGCAGTTGCTCACACCGAGCCAGCGCCGACCGTACGAAGAGGACGTCGCGCGGCTGCCGAAGGCGCGAGAAGCGTTGGCACAGAGCGAAGAAGCGTTGATCGCCGTGCTGGAGGTACTGGCGACAGCCGAGCGCGGAACGCCGGAACGGGACGACGCGGAGTCGCGACTGTCCGAAGTGGTCGCTCGGCGGCGTGGGGTGCTGGATCGACAGCTGCCCGCCGCGCAACAGGATGCCGAAGCGGCGCACCAGGTTTTGGCCGCGGACGAGGTGACGCGGACCCGGGTGCTGCCGCAGATCGAGAAGTGCGAACGGGACTGGGAAGAGCTGCATTCGCGGCTGCGCGAACGGATTACCGAGGCGATCGGGTCGAGCGCGTTGCTGCCGGTGTGGTTCACGCACGCGTTCGGGGTCGCGCCGCCTTCCGGCGCGGCGGGGGACAAGTGGATCCGCGCGGCGACGTCGGCGTTGGCGTATCGGGTGACGCACGGCGTGGTCGATCCCGCGTTGCCGTTGGGGGAGCCGCCGCCGTCGGACACTGACTGGACGGAGCCGAAGTGGTCCTGGCGAGCCCGGCTGGAACACGACATCGAGGAACTCGACCTCGGCGTGGATTAACGCGGCTCGTCCGGCGGGGTGTCGGACGCCGGGACGAGTTCCCGCTGCATCCATGTGACATCGCGCCAGGCACCGTGTTTCCAGCCGATCCGCCGCCAGGTCCCGACCAGTTCGAAGCCCATCGCCTCGTGCAGGCCCATGCTCGGCTCGTTCGGCTGGGTCATCCCGGCGACCGCCATCCGGAAGCCGCGCTCGGCCAGCCGGGCGAAAAGGGCTTCGTACAAGGCTTTTCCGCCGCCCGCGCGTCGACGGTCCTGCGCCAGATACACGCTCACCTCGCACGACCAGCGGTAAGCCGCGCGCTCCTTGTACGGGCTCCCGTACGCATAGCCGACGACCTCGTCGTCCATTTCCAGCACCAGCCACGCGTACGATTTCGTCGCCTTCGCGATCCGCGCGGCCATTTCCGTCGGCGTCGGGGGTTCGGTCTCGAAGCTGATCGTGGTCTGCCGGACGTACGGGGCGTAGATCGCCGCGCACGCCTCGGCGTCCCGTTCTTCGGCAGGTCGGATCAACATGTGCACGATAGTAGACATAACCCGCTGCTATAGTCGACCACTGTGACCGATCCCCTTTCCGCTTCGCTCGCCGCCGCGGTGCGTGAAGCCCGTCAGGACCGCGGGCTGTCCGCTGGTGTGCTCGCGGAACGTTCCGGAGTTTCCCGCGCCATGATCGGGAAAATCGAACGCGGCGAAGCGCAGCCGACGGCCGTGTTGCTGAGCCGGCTCGCCACCGCGCTCGGGCTCACCCTGTCCGAACTGATCGCCCGCGCGGAGGGCGACGACCGCCGCCTCGTGCGGCGCGGGGATCAGCCGACCTGGCAGGACCCGGTCACCGGCTACGTGCGCCGCGCGGTTTCGCCGCCCGGGCACGGGGCCACCGAATTGGTGCAAGTCGACCTGCCGCCCGGGGCCAAAGCCGGATTCCCGGCCAGTTCTTACGCGTTTGCCGACCATCAGGTGTGGGTGCTGTCCGGTCAGTTGCGGTTCCACGAAGGCGAAACCGTGCATGAACTCGCCGAGGGCGACTGTCTCCAGTTGGGCCGTCCGGTCGACTGCGCGTACGAGAATCCCGGGACCGAGCCGTGCCGCTATCTGGTGGTGCTCACCAAACGCTGAATGTGCCGCACGCAGTCGCGACGATGTTCGTCAGCCGAGCGCTCGCCCGCCTCGGCTTCGGCGTTTCCGCGGCGGGGATTCTCACGACAGCCGCGGCAGGCGTTGGTGCACGTCGAGCAACTGGGCGAACGGATCTCCCGCCTCCGCCACGCGATCGAGCACCGTCCGGATCGTCCACCGATCCGGAGTGAGGTCGGGGTCGTCGAGTTCGTCCCACTCCAGCGGGACGGACACCGGCGCCCCCGGCTTCGGCCGCACGCTGTACGGCGCGACGAGCGTTTTGTTCAGCACGTTCTGCGTGTAGTCGAGCCGGGCCAGCCCGCCGCGGCGGTCCTTGTGCCACGCCCAGCTCACCAGGTCCGGCACGATCTTGCCGATCGACTTCGACACGGTTTCCGCCCACGCCCGGGTCTCGGCGTAGGTGTACCGCGGCTCGACCGGCACCCAGATCTGGATCCCGCGCTGTCCAGTGGTTTTCGGCCGTCCGACGAGGCCGAAATGGTCGAGCGCGGTCCGGTGCAGCCGGGCGAGCGCGAGCACGTCGTCGAAGGACGTTTCGGAGCCGGGGTCGATGTCGAACAGCAGCCAGGTCGGATGCTCGACGTCGGACGTGCGCGACGTCCAGGCGTGCAGTTCCAGCGCGGCGAAATTGGCCAGCCAGGCCAGATCCGCGACGCCCGAGGGCACGAGGTACTGCTGCACGTCGCCGGGGTCGGCCGCCTCGTAATGCCAGCGGTGCAGCCACGCCGGCGCGTGGTCGGGGACTTCCTTGTGCCAGAACCCGGGTTTGTCGATGCCGCCGGGGAACCGGTGGGTGTTGAGCGCGCGTCCGGCGAGGTAGGGGAGCATCGTCGGCGCGATCCGGGTGTAGTACTCGATCAGCTCCCGTTTGGTGATCGGCGCTTCGCCCTCGCGGCCGGGAATCAACGTCTTGTCGAGGTTGGTGACTTTCAGCTGCTGCCCGGCGACCGTCCAGGTGCCCTGCTTGCCCATCTCGCTCAGTGCTTTGAGTTCCTCCTCCGACGCGGGCTCGAACACCGGATGCAACGGCACTTCGGCCTCGGTCGCCGGCAGGTCGCTTCGCCACAACGCGGGCGGAGCGGCCGCGATCTCGTCGTTGGTGAGCCCGCTTTTCACCGACTTCGGATAGTCCTCGGCGTCCCAGCCCGGGGTGGCGTGGTCGTCCTGCTTGTGCAGCAGAAACCACTGCTTCCCGTCGTCGTCCTTCTTGGGACGGATCAGCACGAAGCGGCCGGCCAGCTTCTCGCCGTACAGGTCGAAGTGCAGGTTCCCGTCCGCGAGCGCCTGCTCCGGATCGTCGGTGTCGACCGGCTCCCAGCGTCCGCGATCCCACACGATCACGTCGCCGCCGCCGTACTCGCCGCGCGGGATGACGCCCTCGAAATCGGCGTACTCCAGCGGATGGTCCTCGACGTGCACGGCCATCCGCCGGGCCTTCGGATCGAGCGTCGGCCCCTTCGGCACCGCCCAGCTGACCAGCACGCCACCTAGTTCGAGCCGGAAGTCGTAGTGCTTGCGCCGGGCCCGATGCCGCTGCACGACGAAGCGGTAACCAGGCTCCTTCGGGGCGTCCGCGCCGGCCGGCTCGTCGGTCTTCGCGAAGTTGCGCATCGCTCGGTACTTCGCGAGCCGTTCAGCGGCGCCGTCCATGCGCTGCCCCTCCCGTCAGCAGGTCGGTGGCTCCTCCGTGCAGGAGCTGCTGTCGACCGTTCCGGAAGCCGCTTGCACCAGCAAGTTGTAGAGCTGCTCGCGCTGGTCCGGATCGAGCGCCGCGAAGACCTCGTCCTCGACCGCCGCGAGCGCCGCCTCGGCCCTGGCCAGCTCCTTCGCGCCGCGGTCGGTGAGCACCACCACGTGCCGCCTGCGGTCCTCCGGCGAACGCCGCCGTTCGATCAGCTGGCCGGCCTCGAGGTCGTTGAGCAGGCCGACGACGTTGGTGCTGTCCATCTCGAGGATCTGCGCGAGGGACTGCTGGGTGCTGGAACCGCGGGTCTGGAGGACGGTCAGGGCGATCAAATGCCGAGGCCGCAGCCCGAACGGAGCGAGCACGCTCTCCGCGCGCAGCCGGATCCGGCGCGCGAAGTGCTCGAGCAACGCACCAGACCTGCGCGGAGCCTGGGCGACGAGCGGCAGCGGAGCCATGTGTCCAGTCTACGAGACAAGCCGCTTGGCTGCCGTGCTATAAATGGTTTGTCCTACACAAACTATCTATGGACGGTCATCGACATGGCACACTTGCTGCACCTCGACTCGAGCATCAACGGCGACCGCTCGGTGAGCCGGAAACTGAGCGCCCGCGCCGCCCAGGCCTGGCTCGCCGCCCATCCAGACGGGACGGTGACCTACCGAGATCTGGGCGCGAACCCGGTCCCGCACCTTGATCCGCTGGCCTGGGAAGCCCGGATCACGCCCGCGACGGAACACACTGAAGCCCACCGCGAAGCCGCCCGGATCGGCGAGGAACTGGCGGCGGAGGTACTGGCCGCGGACACGATCGTGCTGGGCCTGCCCCTGTACAACTACGGCGCACCGAGCTCGGTAAAGGCCTGGGTGGACCGCCTGATCGCCTCCGCGGGCGACGACCCGTCAGTCCTGGGCGCCGGACGAGAACTCCTGGTCCTGGCAAGCCGCGGCGGAGGCTACGGCGAAGGCACCCCACGACACGGCTGGGACCACGCCGAAGGCTGGCTCCCGCACGGCCTCTCCCTGACCGGCCTGGAACCGCGCTTCATCACGGCAGAATTCACCATGGCGGACGTCAACCCCGCCCTGGCGGAATTCCGCCCGCACGCCGCCGACAGCCTGGCCGCGGCAGAACGGGAAATCGACGCCCTCTGGACCCCCGCCGTCGCCACCCGTTGACTCCCCAGATGCCGTGGAGGCTCCTTCGGGGACACCGATTCCCTCAAGGGTCCTTCACGGCTTTCGGAGGTTTTCTCGCACGCGGGCGTGCTTGGGTTTTGTCCGTGCGGGCCACCTTCACGGACGCTGATTCTCTCGGGGTCCCCTTCACGACCGGCCGCCGTCTGTGAGGGGCCCCTTCACGGACCTAGATTCCCTCAAGGGGTCCTTCACGACCGGCCGCCGTCTGTGAGGGGCTCGTTCACGGACTTGGATTCCCTCACGGGGCCTTTCACGACCCGCCGCCACCGAGATGCGCCCCAGCGCGGCATTGGGTGCATCCCATGCACCGAACGCCACATCGGGGGCGCAAGCCCCAGCCCTCCCGAAACCGCCGCCACCGCACCCAACTCATCGAGGCACCCAGCCCTGGCCCTGCACCCCGATACGAAGCGTCCCTGCGGT
>NZ_ASXG01000090.1 GCF_000411975.1 Amycolatopsis orientalis DSM 43388 | reverse complement strand
CGCCGTGGCACTCGTCGGCGGCGTCGTGACTGTCCGGTACGCGATCGAGACCAAAGGCCAGGTGCTCGAACAGCTGTCGCCGTGACTTCGGCAGCCGACGATCCCGGCCCGGCGCAGGCGCGCAATCGCATGTGCTTGTCGCAGTCGCGGAGCGAATGAGACAGCGAAGTGCGGATGCGTGCTCGGATACCGCCGGCTTGTCCGCGCGAGTCGGTATGGCGGATGCCGCTGCTCGACCAGCCTTCCGGCAAGGTCTTCCTCAGCACCGCGCATACCACCGACATTGAGGAAACGGCTGAGGCACTGGAGAAAGTGTTGCGGCAGGGTGATCCGGCCCCGTCGACCAGAGAGCGCGCGCCCCAACGCGATTGTGGTTCGTGCCGGACTGGCGGGACAACACCGTCCGGCAAACCTGTCCGATCTCGGACAACTGGTCGTCAGCGTCCTCCCGGCATTGTCCGATTTTTTCTGTCCGGCCAGTTCCCGCGACAGCGGTTGACTGTGCCGGAGGACAGCACGGAAGGTCGCATAAGCACTCAGCGAGGCCGACGACGTTGCCCGGGAGGACAATCGTGGACGAGACAACCGGATTCCCGATCGGCCGCCGGGCGCTGCTGGCCGGAGTCGCCGGGACGGCGGCGGTCACCACGCTCGGCACGGCCGGTACGGCAGCCGGTGCGCCGGCCGCGAGCAAGGGGACCTTCCCGCTCGGACCGTTCACGAAAAGCAAGCGGAACCCCATCCTGCGCCCGGATCCCGCGCACCCCTGGGAGTCCGCCTACCTGTACAACCCGTGCGCGATCGTGGTCGGCAACCGCATCGCGCTGTTCTACCGGGCGCAGGACGCGGCGAAGACCTCCAGCATCGGGCTGGCGTTCAGCGAGGACGGCATCAATTTCACCCGGTTGCCCGATCCAGTCCTGACGCCGACCGAGCCGTGGGAGAAGCCGGGCGGGTGCGAGGATCCGCGGGTGGTGCGCGTCGGGGGCACCTATTACCTGACCTACACCGCGTACGACCACACCAGCGCGCTGCTCTGCCTTGCCACGTCGAAGGACTTGCGGAACTGGACCAAGCATCCGCCGCTGTTCCCGGACCTGCGCGACCCAGGCCACGGCGCGAAGCCGTGGAACAAGTCCGGCGCGATCGCGGCAACGCCGATGAACGGCTGGTACTGGATGTACTTCGGCGAGTCGAACATCTTCTGGGCGCGGTCGAAGGACCTGATCACGTGGGAAACGCCCGGCAACGACGATCCGGTCGCCAAGCCGGTGTTCCCCTGGGAAGGCTCGCTCATCGAGCCAGGCCCGCCGCCGATCACCACCGCCGACGGACGCCTCCTGCTGGTCTACAATGGACGGTCGGACGGCAAGGCCGGCTACCCGAAAGGCCAGTACTCCGGAGGCCAGTTGCTGATAGACCCGGCCGACCCGACCAAGGCGATCGCCCGGCTGGAGCGGCCGTTCATCCACCCGACCGCCGACGACGAGCAAAACGGCCAGGTGAACCACGTGACCTTCAGCGAGGGCCTGGTCCGGTTCCATGACCGGTGGTTCTTGTACTACGGAATGGCGGATTCGGTGCTCGGGGTGGCGACCGCGCCGTAGTGGCGATTCGCGCACCCGACCCGTGCTGCCCGGACCAGCGATGCCCGGCGGCGCGAGCTTCGAGTGGATCGATTTCGCTGGCCGACTCCGGCGGAGGGACGCTCACCTTCTCGGTGAGGTCGTTCAGCGTAAGCACGGGCCCGGCCGCATGGCGCGTCGGTATCGCCGCGGCACGAAAATCGCTGACCTGTGAAACAAGAAGAATCCGGGTGCCCCCGGTGAGATTCGAACTCACACTGGACGGGTTTTGAATCCGTTGCCTCTGCCAGTTGGGCTACGGGGGCCGCAGTGCCGGGAACTTTACGGGATCCGCCCTCCCCGCCGGCGAGCGGGTCCGGTGATCGACTTGGGGCCGGGGCTGGGTGTCGCCCGCCACTTCGTGGTGAACGCCATCGTGGGATCTGGATCGGTCCCGGTACGCTGGGCTCTCGCGGGTGACCGCGTGTCGAAGACGTCCCGCCGAGCCTTCAGGAGGACACCGGTGACCGAACAGGCTGCCGAGTCGAACGGCGCCGCCGCCGGCGTGCCGCAGCGACGGGTGCTCGTCGCGGAGGACGAGGCGCTCATCCGGCTCGACCTGGTGGAAATGCTGCGCGAAGAGGGCTACGAGGTCGTCGGCGAGGCCGGCGACGGCGAGGAGGCCATCGCGCTGGCCACCGACCTCAAGCCGGACCTCGTGATCCTCGACGTCAAGATGCCGAAGCTCGACGGCATCGAGGCGGCCGCGCGGATCACCGGCGACCGGATCGCGCCCGTCGTCATTCTCACCGCGTTCAGCCAGCGCGACCTCGTCGAACGGGCCCGCGACGCGGGCACCATGGCGTACCTGGTCAAACCGTTCGCCAAACGCGACCTCGTGCCCGCCATCGAGCTGGCCGTCAGCCGGTTCTCCGAGCTGCAGGCCCTCGAGGCCGAGGTCGCCGGGCTCACCGACCGGCTCGAGACCCGCAAGGTCATCGACCGGGCGAAGGGCCTGCTGATGAGCCGCCAGGGGCTCACCGAACCGGACGCGTTCCGCTGGATCCAGCGCACCGCGATGGACCGGCGCACCACGATGAAGGCCGTCGCCGAGGCGGTCGTGGAAAGCATCGGCTGAGCAAGCACCCGGGAAGCGGGCGCGGCCAGGGGGCCGCGCCCGCTTTTCTTCTCTCGGGCCCGGGAAACCCCGGAGAGTCACCGGCCGCTCCCGCACCCGCGCTCCCGCCCAACGGGAATCCTGTCCGGTTCGCCCGTTCCGCCCCGGCCTGCCGTGTCGCGCCGAAATCTGGCTCCCGGCCAGGGAAAACCCATCCGCCGCACCGATCCCGGAGCCACCCGTGCGGGTTGCCCTGCCCTGCGCGAAAGGGCAAGGTTGCTACCTTGGTAGCCAGGGGGATCGTGGTGTCGGTCACGATGACGGAGGGGATGTTCCTACACTGCCTTCATCGATCGGACGTCTGGTCAAGGTCCGTTCGAGGGGTGCTCGGACACGAAGAGTCGGTCACTCGGTCGTTGCAATAAGACGATCGAGTGTAAATCGTCCGTTAATTCTCGTGACGACCGTCACGATGTGGATACAAGACTCGCTGTGACTCTGTGCAACACCTCACCCGGCGGCTACGTTCAGCGCCCAGTCGAAGTCCCACGCAGGGACCCGCTGTTCCGCGAGGAGCGTGGCGGGTGGCATTTGGAGGAACGAGTGCAGAGAGCACGACTCACTAAGGTCATCGTGCTGGCCGCGGCGGGAGTCATCTCCCTGGGCGCCTGCTCGGCGCGGACCGGCAGTGGCTCGGGTGGCGACAGCGGCGCGCCGCAGGCCGCGGCCCCGTCGGCGGCGGCGAACGCGGCGGACCCGGCGGGAGACGGCAAGGCGCAGTGCGCGCCGACCTCGATCGCCTACGCCGGCACCATCAACGGCGCGAACGCGGCCCTGGGGCAGAACATCCTCAAGGGCGCGAAGCTGGCGGTCGACCAGCACAACAAGGCGAACCCGGGCTGCCAGGTCAAGCTGGCGGAGTTCGACACCGAGGGCACCCCGGACAAGGCGCCGGGCATCGTGACCCAGATCGTCAACACCCCGGGCATCATCGGCGTCATCGGCCTCCCGTTCTCGGGCGAGTCGAAGGCCGCGGGCAACATCTTCAACTCCGCCGGCCTGGTCGCCGTGACCCCGTCCGCGACGAACCCGTCGCTCGCCCAGAACGGCTGGAAGACCTTCTTCCGCGCCCTGGGCAACGACAACGCGCAGGGCCCGGCCGCCGCGAAGTTCATCACCGGCGACCTCAAGGCCAACAAGGTCTGCGTGATCGAGGACGACTCCGAGTACGGCACCGGTCTCGCCGCGTCGACCATCAAGGCGCTCGGCGACAAGGCGAGCTGCCAGGACAAGGTCAAGACGAAGCAGACCGACTTCTCCGCCGTGGTCAACAAGATCAAGGGCGAGAAGCCGGACGCGATCTTCTACTCCGGCTACTACCAGGAAGCCGCCCCGTTCGCGCAGCAGCTGAACGACGCGGGCGTCAAGGCGAAGTTCGTCGGCCCGGACGGCGTGAAGGACGACCTGTTCGTGAAGGGCGCGGGCGACGCCGCGGCCAACGCGTACTTCACCTGCCCGTGCGTGCCGGCCGACCAGTTCACCAAGTTCACCGACGCCTACAAGGCGGCGACCGGCGTCGACCCGGGCACCTACTCGCCCGAGGCCTACGACGTCGCGACGATCCTGCTCAAGGGCATCGACGCCGGCAAGAAGGACCGCGCCGGCCTGCTGGACTGGGTGAAGAACTACGACGGCCAGGGCATCACGAAGCACTTCAAGTGGGACGACCACGGCGAGCTCGCCTCCACCACGGTGTGGACCTACAAGGTGGAGAACGGAAAGATCGTCCGCAACACCGAAATCAAGTAGCTCACCGCTTTCGGTTCCAGTACCGGGGTGCGGGCCGGGCGGCGCGATCCCGCCCGGCCCGCACCCCGGTCCCACATGGAGAACTAGTGTGTCGATGATTCCTGACCTCAGTTCGCTCGTCCTCGCGCAGGGCGGCGGCAGCTGGATCACCTTCGACGTGAATTCGTTCCTGAACCAGTTCTGGGACAACACGATCGACGGCCTGGCCTACGGCAGCATCTACGCGCTCGTGGCGCTGGGCTACACCCTCGTCTACGGCGTGCTCAAACTCATCAACTTCGCCCACTCCGAGGTGTTCATCTACGGCGCCTTCGCGACGTGGTTCACCTTCTACGGCTTGGGTTTCCGCCCCGGCGCGACGCCGGACCTGCCGATCTTCGAACTGGTCGGCTTCCTGCTGCTCGCGCTCCTCGCGTCGATGGCGGTGTCCGGCGGCACCGCGGTCGTGCTGGAACGCGTGGCGTACCGGCCGCTGCGCAAACGCAACGCCCCCCGGCTGGTCTTCCTGATCACCGCGATCGGCGCGTCGTTCGTGCTGCAGCAGATCCTTTTCATCTGGCGCGGCGGCAACCCGGAGAACAGCATTCGCCTGCTGCGCAACGACGAGGTGTTCACGATCTTCGGCGGCAGCGTCACGATCGTCACCATCATCACCGTGGTGGCGTCGATCCTGCTGATGGTCGGCACGGACATCTTCGTCAATCGCACCAAGTTCGGGCGCGGCATCCGCGCGGTGGCCCAGGATCCGGACACCGCGACGCTGATGGGCGTCAACAAGGAACGCGTCATCACCCTGACGTTCCTCATCGGCGGTTTGCTGGCGGGTGCGGCGGCGCTGTTCTACATGATGAAGATCCCGCAGGGCGCCTCGTACCAGGGCGGCTTCATCCTCGGCATCAAGGCGTTCACCGCCGCGGTGCTCGGCGGCATCGGCAACCTGCGCGGCGCGCTGCTCGGCGGCCTGCTGCTCGGGGTCGTGGAGAACTACGGGCAGTCGCTGTTCGGCGGGGAATGGCGCGACGTCGTCGCGTTCGTCCTGCTGGTGCTGATCCTGATGCTCCGCCCGACCGGCATTCTCGGCGAATCGCTCGGAAAGGCACGGGTATGACGACGACTACGACGCCGCCCGCCACCCCGGCGAAGGAGCGCCGCCGTCCGGTCTCGGAGTGGTGGAACCGGCTGTCCCGGGTCCAGCAGTGGGGGGTGCTCGTCCCGCTGGTGGCGCTGGTCTACCTGCTGCCGGTGCTGAACCCGCCGCTGATCACCACCCAGCCCGGGTACGACTTCCCGATCGCGATGTTCGAGGTCGCCCGCTACGCGCTGGTCGCCATCGGGCTCAACATCGTCGTCGGCCAGGCCGGCCTGCTCGACCTCGGATACGTCGGGTTCTTCGCGGTCGGCGCCTACGTGATGGCGCTGTTCACGAGCCCGGATTCGTCGCTGTCGAAGCTGCCGTTCCTCGTCGTGCTGCCGATCGCGATGGTGGTCACGATGATCTTCGGGGTGATCCTCGGGACGCCGACGCTGCGCTTGCGCGGCGACTACCTGGCGATCGTCACGCTGGGCTTCGGCGAGATCGTGCGGCTGATGGCCGACAACATCGACCCGCTGCGCGGCAACCGCGGCTTCCAGGGCGTCGGGCATCCGCCGGGCTCGAAGGCGGACGGCAGCCCGCTGTTCAACAACACCGACGGCATCCCGTGGTACTGGCTCTGCGTCACGATCATCATCGTCATCCTGTTCGTGGTCGGGAACCTGGAGCGCAGCCGCGTCGGCCGCGCGTGGGTCGCGATCCGCGACGACGAGGACGCGGCCGAGATCATGGGCGTGCCGACGTTCAAGTTCAAGATCTGGGCGTTCGTCGGCGGCGCCGCGGTCGGCGGCCTTTCCGGCGCGCTGTACGCGGGGCAGCTGGGCTTCGTGAACAACCAGAAGTTCGACGTGGTCACCTCGATGCTGTTCCTGGCCGCGGTCATCCTCGGCGGCGCGGGCAACAAGGTCGGCGTGCTGCTGGGCGCGATCGTGGTGGCGTACGTGCCGCTGCGGTTCCAGGCGATCGCGGAGTACAAGTACCTGATCTTCGGCCTGGCGCTGATCATCCTGATGATCTTTCGCCCGCAGGGCCTGCTCGGCGCGCGGCAGCGCCTGCTCGCCTACGGCAGGCAGGCGTACCAGCGGCTGCTCGGCAAGGGCGAGCAGGTCAGCAGCGACGGTTCGCTGGCCACCGACACCCCGGGGGAGAGGGCATGACGGTCCCTGGCAACGGAAGCGGACCCGAGGTCCCGGCCGAGGGCGGCCTCGTGGCCGAGGTCGCGAACATGACCGCCGAGGAGCTCGCCGAGCACGAGGCCGAGGTCGCCGAGGTCGTCGCGCCGGACCGGGAGATCCGGGCCGAATACGGGGAGACGCTGCTCAAGGTCGACGACGTCACGGTCCGCTTCGGCGGCCTGGTGGCGCTCGATTCGGTGTCCTTCGACATCCGGCGCGGCGAGATCCTCGGCCTGATCGGGCCGAACGGCGCGGGCAAGACCACCTGCTTCAACGCGATGACCGGCGTCTACCGGCCGTCGTCGGGGCAGGTGCTGCTCGAGGGCAAGCCGCTCGGCAAGACGTCGCGGCACGGGATCACCCAGCTCGGCATCGCCCGGACGTTCCAGAACATCCGGCTGTTCTCCGAGATGACCGCGCTGGAGAACGTGGTCGTCGGCACCGACGCCCGGCACAAGACGAGCCTGCTCGGCGCCCTCCTGCGAGTCCCGCGGCACCACCGCGAGGAGAAGCAGGCGATCGAGAAAGCCATGGCGCTTCTGGAGTTCGTCGGCATCGCCGACCGGGCCGCGGACCGCGCGAAGAACCTGCCGTACGGCTATCAGCGGCGGCTGGAGATCGCGCGGGCGCTCGCCACCGAGCCGAAGCTGCTGTGCCTCGACGAGCCGGCCGCGGGGTTCAACCCGGCGGAGAAGGAAGAGCTCATGGGGCTGATCCGGACGATCCGCGACGACGGCTACACCGTCCTGCTGATCGAACACGACATGAAGCTCGTCATGGGCGTCACCGACCGGATCGTGGTGCTGGAGTTCGGCAAGAAGATCGCCGACGGGCTGCCGTCGGAGATCCGGGAGAACCCCGCCGTGATCGCCGCTTACCTGGGAGTTCCCGACGATGACGCTGCTTGAGCTTTCCGACGTTTCCGTCCACTACGGGCGGATCCAGGCCGTGTCCGGGCTGTCCATCACGGTCGACGAGGGCGAGATCGTCACCCTCATCGGGGCGAACGGCGCCGGGAAATCGACCACGATGCGGGCGATCTCCGGCATCCGGCCGATCTCCGCCGGTTCCATCCGGTTCGACGGCGAGGACATTTCGCGGCTGCGCGGCGATTTGCGCGTGGTCCGCGGGATTTCGCAGGCCCCGGAAGGACGCGGGATTTTCCCGGGCATGACGGTGCTGGAAAATCTGGACATGGGCGCTTACGCGCGCAAGGACCGGAAGAATCTCAAACCGGATTTCGACCGGGTTTTCGAGCTGTTTCCCCGGCTGGCCGAGCGCAAGACTCAGGTCGGCGGGACGATGTCCGGTGGCGAGCAGCAGATGCTCGCGATCGGGCGGGCGTTGATGGCCAAGCCTCGGTTGTTGTTGCTGGACGAGCCTTCGATGGGGTTGGCGCCGCAGTTCATCCAGCAGATTTTCCGGATCATTTCGGAGATCAACCGGCAGGGGACGACGGTGCTGCTGGTCGAGCAGAACGCGCAGCAGGCGTTGTCTCGGGCGCATCGGGCTTATGTGCTGGAGACGGGGCAGATCACGAAGACTGGCACTGGGCAGGAGTTGCTGGCTGACACCAGTATCAAGGAGGCTTATCTCGGGGTGGGGTAGTTCGGCTCGTCGCCCTGGCGGGCGACATTGCCGTTTTCAGTGGTTGCGTGGGCACCCCGATTTTTGATTGTGACTACGGCGCGGGGGTGCTTGTCAAGGCGGGAAAGATGCCTTGACAAGCACCCCCG
>NZ_ASXG01000089.1 GCF_000411975.1 Amycolatopsis orientalis DSM 43388 | reverse complement strand
CGAGAAGCTCGGGAAGTGGCACTTCTGGACCACGTTCATCGGCTTCCACACCACGTTCCTGGTGCAGCACTGGCTGGGCGCGGAAGGCATGCCGCGGCGTTACGCGGACTACCTGGCCAGCGACGGGTTCACCACGCTGAACACGATCTCCACGATCGGCGCGTACATCCTCGGGGCGTCCACGCTGCCGTTCATCTGGAACGTGTTCAAGAGCTACCGGTACGGCGAAATCGTCACGGTCGACGACCCGTGGGGCTACGGCAACTCGCTCGAGTGGGCCACGTCCTGCCCGCCGCCGCGGCACAACTTCACCGAACTGCCCCGGATCCGCTCCGAGCGGCCCGCGTTCGAGCTGCACTACCCGCACATGGTCGAACGCCTCCACGCGGAAGGCGAGATCGGCTTCTTCGGCAAGGCCAAGCACGTCGGGGCCCCGTCGCAGAAGCTCGTGGACGCCACCATGCCGGGCGACCACACCAAGGACAACGCAAGCGAGCAGTAACGACGCTCGAAGGATGTGCCCGGCGCGTGCCCGGTCGAGGTTTCCCTCGGCCGGGCACGCGCCTTTTCGTTGCCGAGACCTTGCCTCGCCGCACACCACCGAGGCACGCCGACTCGAGCCGAGCCGCGCCGAGCCGCGCTGGGCCGCGCCGAGCCGCGCTGCTCCGAGGCACGCCGACTCGAGCCGCGCCGCGCCGAGCCGGGCTGC
>NZ_ASXG01000088.1 GCF_000411975.1 Amycolatopsis orientalis DSM 43388 | reverse complement strand
GGGGGGTGTCCCTATGTTGTTGTCAAGCGGCAGCGGGGGTACTGGTCGGTTCGGGGTGCCGGTAGTTGGTGCGGCTGCGGAGCATGGCGAACAGGACGTCGCAGCGGCGGCGGGCGAGGCAGATCAGCGCGGCGTTGTGTTTCTTGCCCTCGGCTCTCTTCCGGTCGTAGTAGGTCCGGCTGGTGGGGTCGGACAGGGCTGCGAAAGCGGCGAGGAAGAAGGCGCGTTTGAGTCTGCGGTTGCCTGTTCTGGCGGGGTGTTCGCCCTTGATCGAGGTTCCGGAGCGGTGGGTGACCGGGGCGATGCCGGCGTAGGCGGCGAGGTGTCCGGAGGTTTTGAAACCGGAGGCGTCGCCGATTTCGAGGAGGATGCGGGCGGCGGTCCTGACGCCGATGCCGGGCATCGATGTCAGGACCTGGGCAAGAGGGTGTGCATCGAGTATCTCCTCGACTTCGGCGGCGACGGTTTTCCGTTGCTGCAGCACGGTTTTCAGGCTGTCGGCGAGTCTGGGCAGGATCTTGTCCGCGGCGGCGGTGCCCGCGACGGTGACGGTCTGCTCGTCCAGTGCGGCGAGGATGTCCTCGACCAGTTTTGTGCCCATGCGTGGGGCGTGGGTGGTGGCGATCGCCGCGAGTTTGCGGCAACCGGCCTTGCGGATCCCGATAGGGCCGCCGCAGCGGGACAGGATTTCCAGCACGGCAGAGTGACTGATTTTGGGGCCGAGGACGCGTTCGAGGGCGGGGTGGATGCCGGTGAGCAGGCCGCGGATGCGGTTGCTGACCCGGGTCGCTTCGGCGGCGAGGTCGTCGTCGAATCCGACGAGCACGTCCAGCTCGGCCAGGGCTTCGTCGTCGACGTTGAGCCGGCGCAGGGTGTGGGGCAGGGTGCGGGCGGCGTCGGCGATGACATAGGCGTCGCGGGCGTCGGTTTTGGCGTTGCCCGGGTAGAGGTCGGCGATGCGGCGCATCGCCAGCCCTGGCAGGTAGGCCACCTCGTGCCCGCAGGCGCGGGCCACCGCCACGGGCAGTGCGCCGATCGTGGCGGGCTGGTCCACCACGACCAGGACTGGGCCGTGAACAGTGAGTTTGTCGAACATCGCCCGCAACTTCGGCTCACTGTTGGGCAGCGGAGCGTCGTGCAGCCGTTTCCCGGCCGGATCCAGACCGACCGCGTGATGCTCGCCCTTGCCGACGTCCAAGCCGAGGAACACGGCGTATTCGCTGGTCATCGAAGGTATCTTCCGTCTTGTCGTGCATGGTCACCAGTCGAGCATCAAAGGCCGGCAGCCACGTTACGACGAGACCTACCCAGCGGGCGGCCGTGTCCCTATCAGCGGTCCCTCGATGCCACCAAACCCGGTGACACCACCCCCCGGATCATGAACGCGACTGGGGGACTCAGTCATGCCGGGCCTGGCGACCACGAACTCCTTGATCAGGAGCTACGAAAAAGGTAACGGGGGG
>NZ_ASXG01000087.1 GCF_000411975.1 Amycolatopsis orientalis DSM 43388 | reverse complement strand
TTCCCGCCTTGACAAGCACCCACCGCCCGTCAGCACACTCGGGCTTCGGGGTGCCCCACGCCACTCACCACAGCAATGTCGCCGCCAGGCGACGAGCCGATCACCCCCCTCAACTCACCCCTCAACGGGTGCGCCCCACCACTCCACCGAGCATCCCGCCGCACATCCGGCAATACTCGAAACCGTGACCAGCCCGAACCTCCACTTCCTAGGCCACGCGACCACCCGCGTGGAACTAGCCGGCCAGGTCGCCCTCACCGACCCAGTCCTCACCCGCTGGGTAGGCCCTCTCACCCGGGTCGCCCCGAAACCGGACGTCTCCGCCTGGACCGCGGTGGACCTCGTCCTCATTTCCCACCTCCACGGCGACCACCTCCACCTCCCTTCCCTCAAACTCCTCGGCAAGGCCACGAGAATCGCCGTCCCGAGGGGTGCCGGCTCCTGGCTGGCCAAACAGGGCTTCACGGAGGTAGAAGAACTCGCCCCGGGCGAAACCATCACTTCCGGCCAGCTGACCGTCACCGCTACCGAGGCCGTCCACTCCGGCCACCGCTGGGGCCCCCGCCTCACCCACGGCCCGCAGAGCCCCGCCCTCGGCCACCTCATCGAGGGAGACAACCAGCGGATCTACTCCGCCGGCGACACCGACCTGTTCCCCGGCATGGCCGATCTGGGTCCCGTTGACGTAGCCCTGCTCCCCGTCTGGGGCTGGGGCCCGAACCTCGGCCCCGGCCACCTGACGCCGGAACGAGCCGCCGAGGCCGCCGCGCTTCTGCAGGCCCGCGCGGCGGTGCCGGTGCACTGGGGCACCCTCGCCGTACCCGGCCTCCATCTCACCGCCAAGATGCGCCAGCTCCTCGTGGAACCCCCGCGCACCTTCGCGCACCACGTCCGCTGCCAGGGCCTGGACACCGAGGTCCTGCACACCCGGCCCGGCTCCGACGTCCTGCTCCCGGCCCGCGAGGAGCGCGGGTGAATTGGACAGACCCGTCAGCGATCGGCTACCCGGCGCTGTTCGGCGGAGTGCTGCTCGGCTCCGTGATCCCGATCGTGCCGACCGGCGCGGTCGTCGGCGCGGCGGCCGCGGTCGCGATGACCACCGACCACCTCTCGCTTCCGCTGGTCATCCTGCTGGCGGTCGCGGGCGCGTATCTGGGCGACGTGATCACCTTCGCCGTCCCGAGGTTCGGCAGTGAACCGTTGCTGCGCTTCGTGGAACGACGCCAGCAAGCCGAACGCCTCGCGAAAGGCCGCGAACAGTTCGCGAGACGCGGCTGGCAGCTCGTGGTGATCGGCCGGCTGATTCCCGCCGGACGCATCCCGGTGCTGCTCGCCGCGGGCACGCTCGGCTATCCCTGGCGCAAATTCCTGCCGTCCGGTCTGCTGGCCTGCGTGCTGTGGGCGGTCGCGTATTCGCTGCTGGGCATCCTCAGCGGCGGCATCTTCGACTCGCCGCTCATCGCGTCGATGCTCGCCACCGTCCTGGTGCTGCTGGTGACCGCATTGACCACGCTGATCTCCAAGAAACGGGCGGCCCATCACACGGGAGGACACCGATGACGACCCCTGCTCCGGCGAAGGGCCGGCTGTTGCGCGGCGGCCGGGTCGTCGCGCGGGTCCTGCTGGTCTGGGTCGCGGGCACCGGCGCGTTGCGGCTGCTCGACGCGTGGCTCGACGGGTTCCGGATGCAGTCGTGGTGGCAGCCGACGGTGTGCGCGCTGATCCTCGGGCTGCTCGTCTCCGTGGTGTGGCCGCTCGTGGTGCGGGTGGCGTGGCCGATCGCGTACTTCACCCTCGGCGTCGGCACGTACATCCTGCTCAGCGCCGCCGCGTTGGCGATTCTGCAGGCCGTGCCCGGGGTCGAACTGCACGGATTCTCGACGGCGGTCGTCATCACCGTCGCGATGTCCGCGGTGGGCGCGGTGATCTCCAGCGTGCTGGCCGTGGACGAGGACGAGATCTTCTTCCGCCGCGCCGCTCGCCGCCGGAGGAAAGCAGCGCACCGCACCGATTTCGCGGACCAACCGCCCGGCGTGGTCTTCCTGCAGATCGACGGGCTGGGTTACGACACCGTCCGGCGCGCGGTGCGGGACGGCGACATGCCGACCTTCGCCAAGTGGCTGTCCGAGGGCACGCATTCGCTGACCCGCTGGCACACCGACTGGAGTTCGCAGACCGGCGCGAGCGTCTGCGGGATCCTGCACGGTTCGAACTACGACATCCTCGGTTTCCGCTGGTACGAGAAGGATCGCGACCACGTCATGGCGTGCGCGCATCCGTCCGACGCGGCCGAGATCGAGCGGCGGCACAGCGACGGGCGCGGCCTGCTGTCGATCGGCGGCGCGAGCCACGGCAACCTCTTCTCCGGCGACGCCCCGCACGTCAGCCTGACCATGAGTTCGGTCCCGGTGCTCACCCCGCGCAAGCGGCGCCGGGACCGGGTCGGCGCGGGCTATCGCGCCTACTTCGCCAATCCCGTCAACGTGCTGCGCACCTTCGGGGTCGCGCTCGCCGACGTCGTCCGCGAGCTGTCCGCCGCGGCCAAACAACGCCGCGCCGGCGTGCTGCCGAGGATCCCGCGTGGCGGCGTCTACCCGCTCGCCCGGCCGGGCACGACGGTGATCGCCCGCGACGTCGTGGTGTCCGCGATCATCGGCGACATGCTCGCCGGGCGGCCGGTCGTGTACGCCGATTTCCTCGGCTACGACGAGGTCGCGCACCACTCCGGCATCGAGCGGTTCGACACGCTGGAAGTCCTGCGGTCGATCGATCAGCAGTTCGCTCGGCTGCTGCGCGCCAGCCGGCTTTCGCCGCGGAAGTACCACCTCGTCGGGCTTTCCGACCACGGGCAGACCCAGGGGCAGGCGTTCGTCGACCGGTTCGGCGAGACCATCGAGTCGCTCGTCGGAAGGCTCTGCGGCGGCGAACCCGTTGCCGAGCAAGGAAAGCGCCGGCAGGCGGAAAGCTGGCAGGTCAACGCCGCACTGGCCGAGGCGAGCGCGGGCGGCGGGCTGATCGCCCGGCGGCTGCGGGCCCGGGTGGAAGGCGCGGAAGGAGCCGAGAACCGGCCGCGGACCGCGACCGGGTCGCCGGGGCAGGTCGCGCGAGTGGCTCCCGGGGTCGTCGCCGTCGTGTCCGGGCATCTGGCGATGGTGTCGTTCACCGAGCACGAGGGCCGGGTCGAACTGGAGACAATCGAGCGCGAGTATCCGGACCTGCTGCCGACGCTGGTCGACCACGCCGGCGTCGGGTTCATCCTGGTCCGCAGCCGCGAATTCGGTCCGGTGGTGCTGGGTCGCGACGGATTGAAGCGGCTGGCCACCGGCGTCGTGATCGGCGAAGACCCGCTGGCCGACTACGGTCCGCACGCGGCCGAGCTGGTCCAGCGCGTCGACAGTTTCCCGCACTGCGCGGACATCATGATCAACAGCCGGTACGACCCGGACTCCGACCAGTCGTCGCCGTTCGAACGGCACGTCGGCTCGCACGGCGCGCTCGGCGGACCGCAGCAACGAGGCTTCCTGCTGTATCCGCGAGAATTCCCTGCACCCGGCGAACCCGTCGGCGCGGAGGCCGTGCACCGCGTGTTCCGCGACTGGCTCACCTTCCTCGGCCACCCGGAACCCGGTGCGGCCGAAGACAAACCCGCCGTCGTCCCCTCGGAGGCAGTGTCATGAGCAACCCGATCGTCTACGGCGCGAGCTGGTGCCCGGACGTCAAACGCAGCCGTGCACTGCTCGACGCGAAGGGCGTCGAGTACGACTACGTGGACGTCGAGGCCGACCCCGCCGCCGAAGCCCGCGTACGCCAGCTGCAGGACGGGGCGCGCCGCATCCCGACCATCGTCTTCGCGGACGGCAGCCACCTCGTGGAGCCGAGCGACGACGAACTGAACGCGCACCTGTCGCGGTGACTCCGCTGACGGAACTCCCGCTGGGCACGCGGGTGGTCGTGCGGTACCGGATCGAGGGGGGATTCACCGACGCCCTCGGTCCGTTGCGGGCTCGCGACGCCGACACCTGCACGGTGGAAACCAAACGCGGCCTGGTCGTCGTCCCGCTGGCCGCGGTGGTCGCCGCCAAACCGGTGCCGCCTGCGCCGAAGCGGAAATCCGCCGAGCCGAACCTCTGACCGCGACCGGCTCGTCCAGGCCGGAGCCCTTTCTCGCCTTCCGCACCGGCTTCGCCCTGCTCTGCTAAAGTCGTTTCGTGTCGCAACGAAACGACTCCGTACGGCTGGCCCGGGCGGTCATGGAGCTCATCGACCGGGGCCACCGCCAGATCTCGCGCCATCTGGATCTCACCCGGATCCAGGTGCTGGCGACCGTCGCCGCCCGGGAACCCGTGCGCCCCAGCGCGATCGCCGCCGAACTCGGGCTCACCGCGTCGGCGACCAGCCGGCATCTCACCGCGCTGGAACGGGCGGAGCAGATCGTCGTCGAGCCCGATCCGGACGACTCCCGCACGTTCCTCGTCCGGCAGACCGGACCGGGTCGCGCGGAGCTCGACAGCACGATCGAGGCGGGAGCCGCCGTGTTCGCGGAAGTCATCGCCGACTGGCCGGAGGCAGACCTGACCGCCGCGCTGACGCTGGTCACCCGCCTCAACCAAGCCTGGGCACAGCGCGGCGACACTGCCGCCGCCCCGCCCGGAACCGGTCCTCGCTGGCGGCGGGCCCGTCGAGTGCCGGGCAGCGAAGAGGAGGAGCGATGATCAGGGACCCAGGCACCCGGCCACGACCCGTCCCAGCGCCGGTCCAAGGAGCACGGTTGCTGCTGGCCGTCGTGGCGGTCAGCCATCTGGCGGTGGCCGTGCTGATGTGGCTGAACCGGGACGCCTTGCGCACCCAGATCGTGTCCCAGCACCCGGATTTCGCCGCGTCCGAGGTCGATCGGTCCGTCGAGATCGCCGTGGTCTCCGGGGCGGTGTTCCACGGCGTCCTGCTGGTCCTGTGCGCACTGCTGGTCGGGAAGCTGACCACCGCGCGAAGGTGGACGCGCCGCCTCGCCACCGTCTCTCAGTTGTTGTCAGTGGTGTTCAGCGCCGTGTCCTGGTCGTCGTCTCCGCTGTTCCACGTGAGCATTCCGATCATCGGCGCCGCGCAGCTGCTGCTCGTCGCTCTGCTCTGGATCCCCCGGTCGGCGCGGGAATTCTTCGCCAGCCGGAAATCGAGTGGCCCGCCCGAGCCGAGTTTGTGACGATCACCGGATGCGCACCTTCGACGAACTGGCGGACGAGGCCGCGTCGGTGTCCGTGGACGGCTGGGATTTCTCCTGGCTCGACGGCCGGGCCAGCGAACAGCGGCCGTCCTGGGGCTATCAGCGGCTGCTCGGCGAGCGGCTGCGGGAGGTCCAGTCCGTAGTGGACATCCAAACCGGCGGCGGCGAGGTGCTGGCCGGGGTGCCGGTGTTGCCGCCGCTGACGGTCGCCACCGAATCGTGGCCGCCGAATCTCCAGAAGGCCGCCGCACTGCTGGAACCGCGAGGCGCGACCGTCGTGGCGGATACCGACGAGCCGCCGCTTCCGTTTCGGGACAACGTGTTCGACATGGTCGTCAGCCGGCATCCGGTCACCGTCTGGTGGGACGAGATCGCGCGCGTGCTCAAGCCCGGCGGGAGCTATCTGTCGCAGCAAGTCGGGCCGTGGAGCGTGTTCGAACTGGTCGAGTACTTCCTCGGGCCGCAGCCGCCCGAGGTGCGCAACAGCCGCCATCCGGACCGCGCGAAGGCCGAAGCGGAGCAGGCCGGGCTGGAGGTGGCAGACCTGCGCTTCGAGGAACTGCGCACTGAGTTCCACGACATCGGCGCGGTGATTTACTTCCTGCGCAAGGTGATCTGGATGGTGCCGGGGTTCACAGTGGACGAATACCGGCCGCGGCTGCGCGAGCTGCACGAGGAGCTGCGGAAGGGGCCGTTCGTCGCGACGACTACTCGGTTCCTGATCGAGGCGCGCAAGCGATAGCCGCCTCGATCCCGTCCGCCAGCACCGCCACGCCGGCCTCGAAGCTCAGCCGCGCCTCATGCTCCAAATAGGACACTCCGGCCGGCGGCGGCGAGCTTTCCCCGCCGAGCTTAGCGACATTCGGGTACCGTTCCGGCAGATCCGGGACCAGCTCGCCGAGCGCCGCCGTCCGGGTCCGCCACCAGTCCTCATCGGACAGTCCGGTTTCCTTCAGCGCCAGCCGCGATTCCGCGGCGATCTGCACCGCGCCGCGCACGACGTTGAGCAGCGCGCCCACCAGCCGGCGCACCTGGGCGGCGGGCAGACCGGTCGCGAACAGCACTCGCAGCATCGTTTCCTGCATCCGGAACTCCCCCGGGCCCAGCACCGGCCGCGCATAGGACACCTGCAGCAGCCACGGGTGCCGGAGATGGAATTCCCACAGGTCGCCGGCCAGCTCAAGCAACGCGGGACGCCAGCCGCCGGACAGGTCGTGGTCGGCGCGCAGATCGCCGAACACCTGGTCGCACATCAAGTCGATCAGCTCGGCCTTGCTCGGCACATACGTGTACAGCGCCATCGCCGTGCGCCCGAGCCGCTCGCCGACCGCGCGCATCGACAACGCGGACATTCCCTCGGCGTCCGCGAGTTCGATCGCCGCCTCGACGATGCGGTCCACGCTGAGCGCGGGTTTCGGCCCCGGCGCGCTGCGCGGTTCGGCTCCCGCGCGCCACAGCAGCTCCATCGAACGGCGGGCGTCGCCCTGCCCCGCGAACACGACCACCGGCGACCCCTTTCCCCTTACAGGATAAAGGACCGACGGGGCCGCTGGCTCAGCCGTCCACCTCGATCGCGAGCGCCGGGCAGAGCTGCGCCGCCTCCTTCGCCCGCGCGTGCAGTTCCGCAGGCGGGTTTTCCTGGAGCAGCACCACGATCCCGTCCTCGTCGCGCTGGTCGAACACCTCGGGCGCGACGAGCACGCACTGCCCGGCCCCGACGCAGCGGGACTGGTCGACGACCACCTTCATCTCGCGGCTCCTTTCACCAGGTCACGGGGAGTTCGTGCACCCCGTAGACCGCCATGTCGTGTTTGAACTTCAGTTCCTCCATCGGCGTCGCCAGCCGGAGCGTCGGGATCCGCCGGTACAGCGTCCGGTACACCACCTGCAGTTCGACCCGGGCGAGCGGCTGGCCGAGGCATTGGTGCACGCCGTAGCCGAACGCGACGTGGTGGCGAGCCTTGCGGGTGACGTCGAGCTCGTCCGGCTCGGGGAACTGCGTTTCGTCCCGGTTGGCGATGTCGGTGGCCGCGATCAGGCCCTCGCCCGCGCGCACGGTCTGCCCGCCGATCTCCAGGTCTTCGAGCGCGACGCGGCGACGTCCGGAGTGGACGATCGTCAGGTAGCGCAGCAGCTCCTCGACCGCGTTGGCCAGCAACGCGTCGTCGCCGTCGCGGACCGCGGCGAGCTGATCCGGATGCTCCAGCAACGCGACGGTGCCGAGCGCGATCATGTTCGCCGTGGTCTCGTGCCCAGCCACGAGCAGCAGCCGGCCCATCGAAGCGGCTTCCTCGACGGTCATCGCACCGGTGGCGACCTGCCCGGTCGCGAGGCGGCTCAACACGTCGTCGGCCGGGTCGTGGATCTTCTTCTCCACCAGCCGCCCGAGATAGCCGCACAGCTCCTCGGCCGCGGCGAGCGCCTGTTCGGCGGTCGACTCCCGCGAGACCAGGATCTTGCTGCAGCGGTGGAAGAAATCGCGATCGTCATACGGCACGCCGAGCAGTTCGCAGATCACCAGCGACGGCACCGGCAGCGCGAACGCCTGCACGAGGTCGGCGGGTTTCGGCCCGGCCAGCATCTCGTCGAGCAGCTCGTCGACGATCTGCTGGATCCGCGGCCGCATCCGCTCGACCTTTTTCACCATGAAATCGCCGGTGAGCAGCCGTCGCTGGGCGGCGTGCTCCGGATCGTCCATGCCGATGAACGCCTTGAACCGGCTGCGCTGCGCCTTGATCCCCGGGGTCTGCGCCGGATAGCCGGCCCGGCTGGGATCGGCGCTCACGCGCGGGTCGGTGAGCACCGTGCGGACGTCTTCGTAGCGGGTGAACAGCCACGGTTCGCTGCCGTCCCAGATCCGCACGCGGGACACCGGATCGTCGCGGAGCTTGCGATCGAGCGCGGGCGGCGGGTCGAACGGGCAGCGCCCGCGCGACATCGGGAACTGCTCTACGGGCCGGGCTTCGGCCATGCCAGCCTCCTGGGGAAGTCGCCAAACGATTGTTCGGATACTTACCGAACAGATGTTAGGAGATTTGGTGAACGACTGACCAGACGCGCGGGTCAAGATCACCGGGATGGCCGTGGACGAGAGTGGCAAACGGGAGAAAACGCCCGCGCCTCAAGCGAAAATGAGCGACAGCAACTCGTCGGCGAAGTTCACGACGGCTTCCTCGTTCGGCTGCCTCGCCGACGAGTGGAACAGCGCGACGCGGCCGTGCGCGCCGACGAACGCGATCACCCCGGCCCGGTCGGCGGGCACGCGGAGCGCCGCCCCGGCCTCCGCGCAGCGGGCGAACGCGGCGGTGATCCGGTCGATGAGATCGATCGTCGGGCCCTGCGGCCGGACCTCCGGCGAGGTGCGGCGGGCCCCGTTCGCGGTCATCAGCCGGTAATGGCCGGGGTTGTCCATCGCGAAGCGGCAGTACGCGTGCAGCAGCGCGCGCACCCGGCCCACCGGATCTTCGGCGGGAACCCGGGATTCCGCCGTTTCCATCGCGAGCCGCAGCCGGCCGAACTCGTGCTCGACGAGGCCGGCGACGAGCGCGGCCCGGTCGCTGAAGTGCTGGTAGATGCTGGCCGGGGCGATGCCGACGGCGCGCGCGACGCCGCGGATGGTGAGCGCGTCCTCGCCGTCGAGTTCCGACAGGAGCCTGCTCGCCGCGGCGAGGATTTCCCCGCGCAGCCGCTCGCCCTCTCCCCAGCGGTTGCGCGTGCGGGCCTGGACTTCTTCGGACACCTGCCCATTCTTACCGCTCGCGCTGCCCGGTCCCGCTCCGGCCCGCCGCGGATGTCGATCGTTTCGTCGCCCGTCAGCCATCCGAGGTTCACCGACTGGGCGAGGGCGGCCGATAGCGTTCCCCGGTGGACGATCAGGGGTGGCTGGACGACTTCCAGCGGCGGATTGACGAGATGCAGGCGAAAAGCCTCGCACTGCAGGCGACCTTGAGCACCGCGGAAGGACGCGGCACCTCAGGCGACGGACTGGTGTCGGTTTCGGTCGCTCCGAACGGCGCGCTCAAGAACCTGGAGATCGACGACCGCGCCCTGCGGCACGGCGGCGCCCGGCTGACCGCCTCGATCATGGACGCCTACGGCAAGGCGCAGCGCCAGGTTTCGCGCGACGTCATCGACGCGTTCGAGCCGATCGCCGGCGACAGCGAGATGATGAACGTGGTCAAGTCCTATCTGCCGGAGGCCGAGGAGGAGCCGGAACCTCCGGCCGAGCCGTCGCGGCCCGAACCGCCCGCCCGGTACGCGGGTCCTCCGCCGGGCACCACCACCCCGCCGGGCAGCGCGGCGTACGGCCGCCCGATGCCCCCGCCTGGCGGCGCGACGCACAGCCGTCCGCCGATGCCGCCTCCGGGCAACACCCCGCCGCCGCCCCCGGCCGCGCCCGACCCGCCGAGGCCGACGTCCGGGCCGCACCGCAGGCGCGCCGAGGGCGAGGACGACGACGAGATGCAGCCGTGGTGACCGGGGTGTCAACCCGTCGTTAGTGCTGGGAAATCACCAGTTGCCGGACCGTACGAAAGGGGGGTCACAATCCGGGAGCTTCTGCCTACTTTGGGTTGAGCGCGCGCAAACCCGGCAAAACTCCCCGATCCCCAGGAGCTTTCTCATGTCCAGGAAGTTCGTGCTGTCCGGCGCGGTCGCCCTCGCTCTGGCCGCGGCCCCGCTTTCGGGCGCCGTCGCGGTCGCCGCTCCGGCTCCGTCCGCCGTCGCGGCGACCACGGTCTACTACTCGACCTCCGGCGCGCCGACGTTCCGCGCCGCGATCAACGCCGGCGCGGCGAACTGGAACCGCGCGGTGACCAACGTGAAGCTGGTCGAGCGTGCATCCGGGGCCACGCTGCGCTACGTCGAGGGCAACGACCCGAACGGTTCGTACGCGCAAACCGACGGACACGGCCACGGCACCATCTTCATCGACTACACCCAGGCCCGCCAGTACGACAACACGCGGATCACCGCGCACGAAACCGGCCACGCGCTCGGCCTTCCGGACCACTACTCGGGCCCGTGCTCCGAACTGATGTCGGGCGGCGGCCCCGGCCCGTCCTGCCACAACGCCAACCCGAACGCCCAGGAAGCTTCCCGCGTGCAGCGGCTGTGGGCGAACGGGCTCAGCGCGGTCTCCGGTCCGCAGCAGCGGATCTACGACCACGCCGGCTGAGCCGGACGAGCGAGCGGCGGCAGGGTGCGTCCCAGCCGCCGCTTTCGCTGTCAAGGCTTCCGGTGTCGGATCGCGCCGTTCGGGCCTGAGCCGGGGTCGGAATCCTCCGTATTTCGCCGAGACAAGGGGCCCTGGGAGCGGTCGGTGGTTGTCTTGCCTTCAAACGAAGGGGAGGCATTCATGGCGGAAATCGTTCTCGTTCACGGCGCTTGGAGCGACGGGTCGGCGTGGCTGGAGGTGATTCCCGCGCTGCACCGGCAAGGACATCGGGTCCGGGCGGCGCACCTGCCGATGACCTCGCTCGCCGACGACATCGCAGAGGTCCGGAGGGAAATCGCCACCTTCGCCGGACCGGTCACGCTGGCCGGGCATTCCTACGGCGGTTCGGTGATTTCCGGTGCGGCGAAGGGTAATCCACAGGTCAACGCACTCGCTTACTTCGCGGCGTATGTGCCCGACGAAGGCGAGACGGTGGGTTCCCTGAACGCGCCATTCCCGGATGCGCCCGGTCGTGCCGCGATGGTGTTCCGGGAGGACGGGTGGTCGTCGCTCGACCCGAACCGGTTCCACGACGCCTTCGCCGCCGACGTGGCTCCCGAACGAGCCGCCGCGCTGGCCGCGGTGCAACGACGCGCCCGCGCCGCCTGCTTCGCCACCCCCGCGGGCCCGGGCGCCTGGCGTGACCTGCCGACCGCGTACGCAGTGTCCACAGAGGACCGGATTCTCCACCCGGATCTGCAGCGATGGCTCGCCGAGCGGGCCGGAGCGGACTGCGTCGAACTGGCGGCCAGTCACTATTCCCTGCTCTCGCAGCCGGAGGCGGTGGCTACGGTGATCGACAAGGTGTCAGCCCGCGGCGCATAGCCGGAAATTCAGTTGCCCGGCCCGGGCCGCACAGCCGAGTATTCCGGCCATGAGCACCGAACCCGCGCGCCGTCCTCCGTTCCGCTGTCTGCCCGCGCGCGGCAAGCAGCAGACGGCGAAGGAAGGGACCATCCGGGCAGTGCGATGAGCGCCGCGCTGGTCGCGGGGCTCATCGCCGGGTACGGGATCGCCATGCCGGTCGGGGCGATCGGCGTCTATCTGGTCGAGCTCACGGCTCGTACGTCGTGGCGGGTCGGGGCGGCCGCGGCGATGGGCGTGGCCACCGCGGACGGCGTCTACGCCGTTCTGGCCACCACCGGCGGGGCCGCGCTGGCTCCGCTGCTCGCCCCGATCACCAGTCCCCTGCGGCTGATCTCCGCCGTCGCCCTGTTCGTGCTAGCCGCGTGGACCGCGGTCCGGGCGATTCGGCGTTATCGCTCCGCCGAATCGCCCCTTCTGGCAACGGAGCCGCACCCACTGCGGGCATACGCGACGCTGCTCGGCCTGACTCTGCTCAACCCCACCACCGTCATTTACTTCACCGCATTAGTCCTCGGCGACCGACCAGCGAACGGCACCGTGTTCGCGGCCGCCGCGTTCGCCGCTTCGGCCAGTTGGCAACTGCTGCTGGCCGTCGGTGGCGCGTTGCTCGGCCACAGCCTCACCGCTCCACGCGGACGGCTCGCCACGGCCCTGCTGTCAAGCGCGGTGATTCTCGTGCTGGCAGTGCGACTTCTCTAGGAAACGACCGTGCTTTCCCTTATCTCCAGGGAAAACGGCGGCTGCACCAGACGCGGCTCGGCACTCTCCGTACCGGCGAGGCGGCGGTGGATCAGGTCGATCGCGGCCTCGGCGATCGCCGCCTTGTCCGGCGAGATCGTGGTGAGCGCGGGCAGGCTGAACGCGCTCTCCTCGGTGTTGTCGAAGCCGACGATCGCGATGTCCTCCGGCACCCGCAGCCCGTGCTCAGCGGCCGAACGCAACGCGCCGACGGCCAGCAGGTCGTTGAAGCAGAACACCGCGTCCGGCGGTTCTTCCTGTGCCAGCAAGCGTTTCATCGCCGCCGCCCCCTCGGCACGATGGTATTTCGCCACCGGCTCCACCAGGGAATCCGCCGACGGCAACCCGGCGTCCGCCAGCGCGGCCCGGTAACCGGCGAGCCGCAGCGACGACGTTCCGCGTTGGGGGTTCGCACCGATCGCCGCGATCCGCCGGCGGCCGAGCGAAACCAGATGCGAGACCGCGACGTGCGCGGCACGTACGTTGTCGATCGCTACCCGGTCGAGCGCGACGTCCACCGCGTGCTCGCCGAGCAGCACGAGCGGGATTTCCCCTTCCGCGTCAGGGAAATCTTCCGCTTCGAGTGCTTCGGGATGCACCAGGGCGCCGTCGACCAGATGCGGGCCCAGCGAGTCCACAGTGGCCCGTTCCCGGTCGCGAGTGCCCTGGGTCTGCTCGATCAGCACGCTCCACCCGCGCCTCTGCGCGGCGGTGATCACCAGCCCGGCCATTTCGCCGAAGTACGGAATGCTCAGCTCGGGCACCATCAAAGCCAGGAATCCGGTTCGCCCGCGGCGCAGGTTGCGCGCGCCGACATTCGGCCGGTATCCGGTCGCGGCCAGTGCCTCTTCGACGCGCCGCCGGTTCTCGGGCTTCACGAACGCGTAGCCGTTCACCACGTTCGACACGGTTTTCACCGAAACGCCCGCCAGCGTCGCGACGTCCTTCAGGGTCACGGCCACGCTGACTCCTCATCTCGTCCGCCCAGAGCCCATCACGAGCCCGCGAAGCTCTCGGCACCAGCCCCGACGACCACGTAGTGTAGCGACGTTTTGCCTGTTTACAACGTTGTTCCAACGATGTAAAAATAGCCGGAGCTCAGCGGAGTGACGGGCGTCACGCCGCCGAGCGGGTTGCCCCAGTCGTCGGCTGCGAGGAGTCCGCCGTGTCCCCGTCCGTCCCTGCCCGCTTCGCCCTGGTCGCCGGCGCCGCCACGGCACTCGTGCTCGCCGGCTGCACGAGCCGCGAGGAAACCCCGGCCGCGCAAAGCAACGGATCCGGTCCGGCCGCCTCGGCCGCGTCCGCCGCGCCGAGCGCCGACGGCTGCACCATCGACAAGACCGGCTACCCGAAGCTCGACCCGAAGACCGCGATCGTCGGCTTCTCCCAGTCGGAGAAGGAGGCGAACCCGTTCCGGATCGCCGAGACGCAGTCCATCCGCGGCGAGGCGGCCAAGCTCGGCATCCCGGCCGACCACCTGCTCACCACGAACGCGCAGAGTGACCTCAACAAGCAGATCTCGGACATCAAATCGCTGCTGGACCGGGGCGCGCAGCTGCTCATCGTGGCCCCGCTGAACTCCGACGGCCTGCAGCCCGCGCTCGACGCGGCGAAGGCGAAGAAGGTCCCGGTCGTCACCATCGACCGGCAGGTGACGTCGAAGCCGTGCACCGACTACCTCACCTTCATCGGCTCCAACTTCATCGAACAGGGCCACCGCGCGGCCGCCGCGCTGGCGAAATCCACCGGCGGCAACGGCAAGGTCGCGATCCTGCTCGGCTCCTCGGGCAACAACGTGACCACCGATCGCACCAAGGGGTTCAAGGACGAACTCGCCAAGACGCCCGGCCTCACCGTGGTCGCCGAGCAAACCGGCGAGTTCGACCGGTCGAAGGGCCAGTCGGTGATGGAGCAGCTGATCCAGAGCCATCCGGACCTGACCGCGGTCTACGCGGAGAACGACGAGATGGGCATCGGCGCGGTCAACGCGCTCAAGACCGCGGGCAAGAACCCCGGCAAGGACGTGAAGGTCGTGTCCGTCGACGGCACCCGCAACGCGGTGCAGCTGATCGTCGACGGCAGCTACAACGCGGTCATCGAGTCGAACCCGCGGTTCGGGCAGCTGGCGTTCCAGACGCTGCAGCAGTTCGAGGACGGCAAGCCGATCCCGCCGAGCATCGTCATCACCGACGACTCCTACGACGAATCGAACGCGGCCCAGAAGGTCGGGAACGCGTACTGATGACGAGCACGGCCGACGCCCAGGCGGCGACCATGACCGCACCGGTGCTTGAGGTGTCCGGGGTGACCAAGCGGTTCCCCGGCACCGTGGCCCTCGACAACGTCTCCTTCGCCCTGCGCCGCGGCGAAGTCCACGCGCTGGTCGGGGAAAACGGCGCGGGCAAGTCCACTTTGATCAAGGTGCTCACCGGCGTGTACCGGCCGGACGAGGGGCAGGTGCGCCACCTCGGCGAACCGGTCGAGTTCCGCCGGCCGATCGACGCGCAGCGCGCCGGGATCTCGACCATCTACCAGGAGGTCAACCTCGTCCCGCTGATGAGCGTGGCGAGCAATGTCTTCCTCGGCCGGGAACCGCGCACCCGCACCGGCTTGATCGACTGGTCGGCGATGAACGCGCAGGCGCGGGAGCTGCTCAGCGGGTACGGGATCGACACCGACGTGCGGCGTCCGCTGCACACGCTCGCGGTCGGGGCCCAGCAGATGGTCGCGCTGGCCCGCGCGGTGTCCACAAAGGCCGGTGTGGTGGTGATGGACGAGCCGACGTCGTCCCTCGAACCACGCGAAGTGGACACTCTGTTCGAGGTGCTGGCCCGGCTGCATGCCGAAGACATCTCCGTGCTGTATGTGAGCCACCGAATGGACGAGCTGTACCGGGTGTGCGACAGCGTCACCGTGTTGCGCGATGGCCGCGTGGTCCACAGTGGACCGCTGAAACCGTTGCCCCGCATCGAACTGGTGTCGATGATGCTCGGCCGGGAGATCCGGCAGATCCGCGCCGAGGGCGTCACCGCGTTCGGCGAGGAGCATCACGCGGAGCAGGAACCGTTGCTGCAAGCCTCGAACCTGTCCGGCGGGAACAAGCTGCGCGACGTTTCGGTGAGCGTGCGACCGGGCGAGGTCGTCGGGCTGGCCGGGCTGCTCGGGTCCGGCCGGAGCGAGACCGCGCGGGCGGTGGTCGGTGCTTTCCCGCTCGACGGCGGCACCGTGCTGCTGGCCGGAAAGCCGTTGAAACGCGGGAAGATCTCCGCGGCGATGCGGGCCGGGATCGCGCTGCTGACCGAGGACCGGAAGGCGGACGGGATCATCCCGAACCTGTCCGTGCGCGAGAACATCGTGCTCGCCGCGCTGCCGCGACTGTCCACTTTCGGCTTCGTCAGCCGGTCCAAACAGGACCGGGTGGTGAAGACGTTCATGGAACGGTTGCGGATCAAGGCGTCCAGTCCGGAGCAGAAGGTGTCCGAGCTGTCCGGCGGCAACCAGCAGAAGGTGCTGCTCGCGCGCTGGCTCGCCACCGGGCCGAAGGTGCTGCTGCTGGACGAACCCACCCGCGGCATCGACGTCGGGGCCAAGGCCGAGGTGCAAGCGCTCATCGACGAACTGGCGCAGGACGGGCTCGGCGTGCTGCTGATTTCGTCCGAGCTGGAAGAAATTCTCGACGGCGCGGACCGGGTGGTCGTGCTGCGCGACGGCAGCGTCGCCACCGAGCTGACCGGCGACGCGGTCACCGAGGACAACGTGCTGGCGGCGATAGCTGCAGGGGGTGACAACGATGTCGACCGCGACACTGACGAGACCTGACCGAGCCCGCGTCACGAGCTGGCTGCAGAACTACGGCGTGTACCTGGCCGTGGTCGTGCTGCTGCTGTTCAACATCGCGTTCACGCAGAACTTCCTGTCCGCGGCCAACTTCCGCACCCAGCTCGTGCAGGCCGCGCCGGTGTGCATCGTCGCGCTGGGCATGGCACTGGTGATCGGCACCGAGGGCATCGACCTGTCGGTGGGCTCGGTGATGTCGGTCGCCGCGGCGCTCGTCCCGCTGTATCTCGGGGCGGGGCCGCTGACGGTGATCGTGGTCGCGCTGATCGCCGGGGTGGTTTCCGGATTGTTCAGCGGTTTCCTGGTCGCCCAGCTCGGCATTCAGCCGATCATCGCGACCCTGGCCCTGCTCGTCGGCGGCCGCGGGCTCGCGCTCGTGATCGCGCACGGACAGCTGGTCCAGCTGCACAACCGGGACTTCCTCGCGCTCGGCACCGGCGACGTCCTCGGGGTGCCGATCATGGTCCTGGTCGCGGCTGTGCTGTCGGTGCTGGCCGGATTGCTGGTGCGGCGCACCACTTTCGGCCGCCACCTGGTCGCGGTCGGCGGCAACCGTCCCGCGGCGACACTCGCCGGGCTGCCCGTGAAACGCGTCCTGATCGGCGTGTACGCCATCTCTGGTGCGCTCGCGGCGATCGCCGGAGTGCTGTCCACCGCCCGGCTCGGCGCGAGTGACCCCAACGACCTCGGGCTGCTGATGGAACTGTCCGCGATCACCGCCGTGGTGGTCGGCGGAAGTCCGCTCACCGGCGGCCGGGTGCGAGTGCTCGGCACCGTGTTCGGCGCGCTGCTCATGCAATTGGTGCACGCCACGCTGATCAAGCACAACCTGCCCGATTCCGCCGCGCAAATGGTGCAGGCCGCCATCATCGTCGCCGCGGTATACGTCGCCCGGGAACGGAGCACGCGATGATCGCGACCACCGTCGCCCCGCCGTCGGAACGCGGCGCGGCGTTCGCCACGGTCCTGCAACGCCAAGGCGCGGCCGTAGTGCTCGTGCTGGGGGTGGCCGCCGCGTGGTTCGCTTTTCCCCGCTTCGGGTCCGCGGACAACCTGCGCGATCTCGCGTTGCAAAGTTCCTTTCTGGCAGTGATCGCGCTGGGCATGACGTTCGTGATCATTTCCGGCGGGATCGATCTGTCCGTCGGCTCGGTGTACGCGCTCGGCGGCGTGCTGGCCGCGTACGGTTCCCGCTACGGCCTGGCCGTCGCGATTCTGCTGCCACTAGTCGTATGCGGACTGATCGGGCTGATCAACGGACTGCTGATCGCCCGGACGAAAATGGCCCCGTTCATCGTCACGCTCGCCTCGCTGTTGTTCGCGCGCGGGCTCTTGCTGGCCTTGACCAACGAGGGCGCGACGACGTACAAAGTGGAGCCGGGTTCAGCGTTGCTTTGGCTCGGGCAAGGCAAAATCTTCGGCATCGGCGTCCCGGTGTATCTCACTTTGGTCCTTTTCGGACTCGGCGGCCTGCTGCTGCGCCGGACCCGGTTCGGCCAGTCGGTGTTCGCTCTCGGCGGCGCGGAACAGTCCGCGCTGCTGATGGGCCTTCCGGTGGCCCGCACCAAAATCACCCTCTACACGCTCAGCGGCACGCTCGCCGGATTCGCCGGCGTGCTCACCGCGGCGTACCTGCAATCGGGCGTCACCGTGCTCGGCGTCGGCACGGAACTGGACGCGATTTCCGTCGTGGTCATCGGCGGGACCCTGCTCACCGGCGGGGCGGGGACCGTCCTCGGCACGCTCGTCGGCGTGCTGCTCAAGACGCTCATCCAGAACGTGATCAACCAGGTCGGCACTCTCGATTCCAACTACCAGACGGTGGTCAGCGGCGCGTTCCTGCTGGTCGTCGTCGTGATCCAGCGACTTCTCGCCCGCTCCCGCCGTTCTTGACCCGTGCAGTTCCATCCGCGCTGATCCACCTGTCACTAGGAGGTTCGACGATGGTCCGTCCTGCCCGCAGACCCGGCCGTTTGGCCACGGTGGCCGCCGCGCTCGCCGTGGCCGTGTCCGGGTTGTCGAGTGTCCCCGCCGCCGCGGCCGATCCGCCGCAATGGCACCGTCTCACCCCACCGCTGACCACCCCGTGGACCGACCAGGTCTCCCCGGCCAACGCCCTTCCCGAATACCCGCGGCCGCAGCTGACCCGGGACAACTGGCAAAATCTCAACGGCGTCTGGGAATTCTCCGCCGCCAAGCCGGGCGACTCCCCGCCGATCAACCGCAGTCTCGACGAACGCATCCTCGTTCCGTATCCGGTCGAATCGGCGCTGTCGGGAATCATGCGGCACGAAACCTCGATGTGGTACCGGCGGACGTTCCAGGTGCCGAAGAACTGGCACGTCGGCGGCCGGGCCCAGCGGCTGATCCTGCACTTCCAGGCGGTCGACTACGACACGACGGTGTGGGTCAACGGCCATCAGGTCGCCCGCCACACCGGCGGGTACGACGCGTTTTCCGCGGACGTCACCAACGCGCTGACCACCGGGAAAGACCAGGAAGTCGTCGTCGGCGTCACGGACCCCAACGACGCGGGCGGGCAACCGCTCGGCAAGCAGCGCAAGCCCGGCGACGGAATCTTCTACACCCCGACGTCCGGCATCTGGCAGACCGTCTGGATGGAACCGGTGACCCCGGCCTACATCTCGCGGGTGGACACCACCCCGGACGTCGCGAGCGAATCGGTCACGGTGAACGCCGTGGTGGGCGGTCCGGTGCGACAACGCGTGCAAGCCGTCGCCTACGACCACGGCCGAGTCGTCGGCTTCGCGTCCGGACCGGCGAACACCCCGTTGAAGCTCAAGGTGAACAAACCGCATCTGTGGACGCCGGACGATCCGTTCCTGTACGACCTGCGCGTCTCCCTGTCCTCCGGGGACAGCGTCGGGTCGTACTTCGGCCTGCGGTCGGTTTCCGTCGGGAAGACCGCGGACGGCAAGCAGCGGATGATGCTCAACGGCAAGTTCGTGATGCAACTGGGCCCGCTGGACCAGGGTTTCTGGCCGGACGGCATCTACACCGCGCCCACCGACGCGGCGTTGAAGTTCGACCTGGAGCAGGAGAAGGCGCTCGGGTTCAACATGGTGCGCAAGCACATCAAGGTCGAACCGGACCGCTGGTACTACTACGCGGACAAACTCGGGCTCCTGGTGTGGCAGGACATGCCCGCGATGAAGGACGACGTCGAGGCGACGCCCGCGGCGCAGGCCAACTTCGAATCCGAACTGCACCGGATGATCGACCAGCACCGCAGCTTCCCGTCGATCATCACCTGGGTCCCGTTCAACGAGGGCTGGGGAGACTACGCGGTCGGCCGGATCGCCGACCAGGTCAAGGCCTGGGACCCGACCCGGCTCGTCGACGCGGAGTCCGGCGTGAACTGCTGCCGGTCCGAACCGGACAGCGGCCGCGGCGACATCTACGACGACCACACCTACACCGGTCCCGGAACCCCGGTGCCGGACGCGACCCGCGCCGCGGTCGACGGCGAGTACGGCGGCCTGGGCCTGAAGGTCGACGGGCACCAATTCGACCCGGCCGGCAGTTTCGCCTACGAGATGGAGCCGGACAGCGCCACGCTCACCCGCCGCTACGCCGAACTCCAGCAACACCTGCTGCTCGCCGGACGGCAATGCGGCGTGTCGGCCGGGGTGTACACGCAGACCACCGACGTGGAAAAGGAGGTCAACGGCTTCCTGACCTATGACCGTCAGGTCAAGAAGATGGACTTCGCCGCCGTCCGGGCCGCGAACCTGTCGGTGATCAACGGCGTCGACGGCTCGCCGCAACAGGGTCCGGTGATCCCGCCCGGCACGCCGGGCATCGACGGAATCGCCGCGTACCCGTTCGACGAGAACAGCGGCACCACGGCAGCGGACACCGTGGGCCACCACGACGCGACTCTCATCGGCGGCGCGTCCTGGACCGCCGGGCACAGCGGTTCGGCCCTGGCGGTGAACGGCTCCGGCCAGTACGCGGACACCGGTGCTCCGCTGGTGAAAACCGACCTGAGCTACAGCGTCGCCGCGTGGGTGAAGTTCAACTCGATCGGCGACGGTTTCCAGACCGTGGTGAGCCAGGACGGGAACGACCACAGCGCGTTCTTCCTGCAGTATTCCGGCGCGGACCACAAGCTGGCGTTCAGCTTCGTGGGCATGCGGGCGCTCGCCCCGATCACGCCGGAAGCCGGCCGCTGGTATCACCTGGTCGGCGTGCGGGATGCGGCGACGGGGCAACTGGCGCTGTACGTGGACGGCCAGCTGGCCGCGTCGCGCAGCGTTTGCCTGGGCGAGGCGTCCACCGGCCACACGGTGATCGGCCGCGGCAAGTACGGCGGCAACCCGGTCGACTTCCTCAACGGGGCGGTGGACCAGGTGCGGCTGTACGACCGGGCGCTCTCGGCAGCGGAGGTGGCGAAGCTGTACGCGTCCTGACGATCCCGGGTCGCCAATGTCCGGGAGGGGAACCCTGAGTGCCTCAGGGTTCCCCTCTACGCGGACGCGGGTTTCGTCTTCGCCCGCACCCGCCGGTAACTCCAGATCAGCAACGCGAACAGGATCACACTCGACAGGATCAGGCTGGTCCCGGTACTCCACCCGCTCAGCGGCAGCGACCGCACCGTCCCCCACACGATGCCCGCGGCCAGCAGCGCCAGCCCGGCCAGCACCGAACCGGCGATCCGCAGCGGCGAGGACACGCTCTCCTCCGCGGCGCGCATCGCCCGCGTCCGCACCGGGTCGACAAATCGCTGCAGGGCCGGGAACTCCGAGGCCAGCACCAGCAACCCGGCGAGCACCAGCAGCAAGCCCGGCCCCGGCAGCACGAGCAGCACCACCCCGACGATCACCAGCACCCCGCCGACGACCGACAGGAGCACCCGGCGCACTGGCTTGCCCAATCCCATCGGGCCAGTGTGCCGCCGGGCTCGCGGTCCTGCCAGCCGGACTGTCCATACTGGACCGCCGCGGCCGGCCGGCCGGATTTTGTCGGTGCCGGGTGCTTAGCTGCTCGGCGTGGTCGAATCACTGCCCGACCTCATCCGCCGCTGGCAGGCGGGATGGGGCGCGTCCCGAGGATTCCGTCCCGCCGAAGAAACCCGCGGCGGGCTGCATGTGCTGCTCGAACAACCGGGTCGGCACCGCGAGGTCGTCGCGTTGTCCGCCGAACCCGCGGTCCTGCGCGGCCTCGCCGAAGAGGTGGCCGCGGCGGCACGCCCGACCTGGCTGACCGTGCCGACGAACCGGCCGGACGAAGCCGAGGCGATCGTGCGCGAAGCGGGGCTGAAACCGCGGGACGCCCGCGAAGCGCTCATGACGATTTCCCTGCGTCGACATCCGGCGCGTGCGGTGCCGGCGCCTTATACGAGTACGACCGCCCTGAACGGCGCGGTGCGCGAAACCGTGCTGCGCCATCCCGATTCAGGGGTCGCCGCCCGAGGAACCATGGCGGTAGTCGGCACGGACGCGATCGCGGACCGGATCGAAACCGTGCCGGAGCATCGCCGCCGCGGTCTCGGCAGCGTGGTGATGAGTTCTCTCGCGGAAAACGCCGTGGCACACGGGGCGACCACCGGAATTCTCGTCGCCACCGCGGACGGGCAACAGCTGTATTCGGCGCTGGGCTGGACCACGCGCGCCACCGTCCTCATCGCACAGACCACGGCGGGCTGACCCATGGAATGGCTCGCTGAAACCCGAATGTCCTACGACACCGTGGCTGAGGACTACGCCACGTTCGTCCGCGACGCGCTCGGCAAACAGCCGTATCCGCTTGCCGCGCTGCGGTTGTTCGCCGAGCAGGTCGATGGCCCAGTCGCCGATCTCGGCTGCGGCCCTGGCCAGGTGACCGCTCACCTCAACGAACTCGGCGTAGCCGCGTACGGCATCGACCTCTCCCCCGGCATGATCGAGGTCGCCCGGCGCGACAATCCGCGCTTGCGGTTCGAGGTCGGCTCGATGACCGACCCGTTGCCCACCGCGTCGCTGGCCGGAATCGTCGCGTGGCAATCGCTCATCCACCTGCCCGACGAGCTGCTCCCGGCCGTCCTCGAGAACTTCCGCCAAGCACTGCGCCCGGACGGCTTGTTGCAGCTGCTGTTCCACGTCGGCGACGAAACCCGGCTCAAAACGCAGGGCTACGGCGGCCACCCGATGAACGTCCAGGTGCACCGCCGGCCGCGAGAACGCATGACGGCATGGCTGCGCGACGCCGGGTTCACCGTCGAGGCCGAACTTCTCCTCGATCCGGAAACCCCGGCGCCGCAGGCGATCTTGACCGCCAGGAGCCGTCAGTGACCAGCCAGCAACTGCTCGAACGACACCGAGGCGTACTCGTCGTCCGGCTTCGCCTCAGGTGCCTCCGCGACCAGCTGCGCCAGTTCGCGACCAGCCCGCTCCACGCGCTGCTGCAACGCACCCGTCGCCTCGACGCTGCCCCAATCCGACGACGCCGCGTACACACCCGTCGCGACCACGTTCGCGCGAAGGTAAGCGAAGAGCGGCCGCAGCGCGAAGTCGAGCGCGAGCGAATGCCGTTCGGTGCCGCCCGTCGCGGCGAGCAGCACCGGTTTGCCGTCGAGCGCTTCCTTGTCCAGCACGTCGAAGAACGATTTGAACAGTCCGCTGTAGGAAGCGGTGAACACCGGTGTGACGGCGATCAAGCCGTCCGCGCGCGTCACGGTGTCGATCACTTCCCGCAGCTGCGGGCTGGGGAACCCGGTGAGCATGTTGTTGGTGACGTCCACCGCGATGTCGCGGAGTTCGAAGACCTTCACCGTCACGTCGTCGTCGACCAGGGCGGCGCGGGTGGCCTCGGCCAGCCGGTCGGCCAGCAGCCGCGTCGACGACGGCTGGCTCAGCCCCGCGGTGACCACGGCGATAGTGCGTGCAGTCATGACCTCTCCACTAAGTCCGGCGAAACCAGGTCAAGCGGTGACGGCTTGGGCTTCGCGCGCCGCTTTGAGCGATTCGTGCGTGGGCGCGTCCGGCACGTGCGCGGGGCGCTTCGCGTCCAGTTCCTTGCGCAGCACCGGCACGACCTCTTCGCCGAGCAGGTCGAGCTGCTCCAGCACGGTCTTCAGCGGCAGGCCGGCGTGGTCCATCAGGAACAGCTGCCGCTGGTAGTCGCCGAAGTGCTCGCGGAAGGTCAGCGTCTTGTCGATGACCTCCTGCGGGCTGCCGACGGTCAGCGGCGTCTGCTCGGTGAAGTCCTCCAGCGACGGGCCGTGCCCGTACACCGGCGCGTTGTCGAAGTACGGCCGGAATTCGTTCCACGCGTCCTGTGACTTCGGCCGGATGAACGCCTGCCCGCCGAGCCCGACGATGGCCTGGTCGGCCTTGCCGTGCCCGTAGTGCTCGTAGCGCTGCCGGTAGAACCCGATCAGCTGCTGGAAGTGCGAGGTCGGCCAGAAGATGTGGTTCGCGAAGAACCCGTCGCCGTAATACGCGGCCTGTTCGGCGATCTCCGGGCTGCGGATCGAGCCGTGCCACACGAACGGCGGCACGCCGTCGAGCGGGCGCGGCGTCGAGGTGAAGCCCTGCAGCGGGGTGCGGAACTTGCCCTGCCAGTCGACGACCTCCTCGCGCCAGAGCCGGTGCAGCAGCGCGTAGTTCTCGACGGCCAGCGGGATGCCCTGGCGGATGTCCTGGCCGAACCACGGGTAGACCGGGCCGGTGTTGCCGCGGCCCATCATCAGGTCGAGCCGCCCGTCGGCCAGGTGCTGCAGCATGGCGTAGTCCTCGGCCAGCCGCACCGGGTCGTTCGTGGTGATCAGGGTGGTCGACGTCGAGAGGACGAGCTTCTCGGTCCGCGCCGCGATGTTCGAGAGCAGCACCGTGGGGTTCGCCGGCGCGGCGAACGGCGGGTTGTGGTGCTCTCCGACGGCGAAGACGTCGAGGCCGACCTCTTCGGCCTTGAGCGCGATCTTGACCATCGCCTTGATGCGCTCGTGCTCCGTGGGCGTGACGCCCGTGGTGGGGTCGGTCGTGACGTCGCCCACCGTGAAGATTCCGAACTGCATGACCGCTCCCTAGCCGGTTGCTTCGTACCTTGCTTGTCGGCACAACTACTCGCGTGGAAGATGTATTCCTCCGGGACTATACCGGTGACCTGGGACACGCTCGTGGACCCCATCGGGGGCGCAGCGGCCCGATCCTGTCGGGGGGTGCGGATATCCTGCAGTACGGTGACGGCCCGGGGCCCCTGCTCCGGCCGCCGGTTTGCCCACCGAACAGCTCGCCTCGATCCGGGAGAACGACCTCGTGACTGCTGAGACTCTGTACGGGGCCGACGACCTGACCCACCTCGAAGGACTCGAGGCGGTCCGCAAGCGCCCCGGGATGTACATAGGCTCCACCGACAGCCGCGGCATCAACCACCTGTTCTCCGAGGTCGTCGACAACTCCACCGACGAGGGGGTGGCGGGCCACGCGACGCGGATCGTCGTCACGCTGCACGCCGACGGCAGCGTCCAGGTGGACGACGACGGCCGCGGCATCCCCACCGGCGTGCACGCCAAATCCGGCCTTTCCGGCGTCGAGCTGGTGCTGACCCGGCTGCATGCCGGCGGCAAGTTCGGCGGCTCCGGGTACAAGACGTCCGGCGGTCTGCACGGCGTCGGCGCTTCGGCGGTGAACGCGCTGTCGCACCGCTTCGACGTCACGGTGAAGCAGAACGGCAAGGTGCACCAGATGTCGTTCGCGCACGGCGTGCCCGGCGTGTTCGACGGCCCTGGCCCGAAGGCGAAGTTCACCCGCCGCTCCGGGCTCAACCTCGTCGGCAAGATGAAGCGCGGCGAGCGCAGCGGCACCTCGATTCGCTACTGGTACGACGCGCGGTACTTCGAATCCGGCGCGGCGCTGGACGTCGAAGGCGTGCGGACGAAGCTGCGCAACACCGCGTTCCTCGTGCCCGGCGTCACGTACGTGCTGCGCACCGCGTTCGAGGACACCATCAACGAGGAGACCTTCCACTTCCCGAACGGGCTGGCGGACATGGTCGAGTTCCTCGCGCCGGACAGCGAAAAGCCGGTCTGCGGCACGCTGATGATCACCGGCGAGGGCACGTACAAGGAGAACGCGGCGGACGCCAACGGCGTCATGCAGTCCAATGTGGAGCGACACGCCGAGGTCGAGGTCGCGCTGCGCTGGGGCACCGGGTACGAGCGCACCGTGGAGTGCTTCACCAACACGATCCGCAACGTGCACGGCGGCACGCACCGGCGCGGGTTCGACCGCGCGGTCACCCGGGCGCTGCAGGACGCGATCGGCAAGACGCGCGGGCTGCTCAAGGCGAAGGAGGACCCGCCGACCACCGAGGACGTGCTGGAGGGCATGACCGCGGTGATCCACGTCCGGCTGCCGGAACCGCAGTTCACCTCGCAGACCAAGGACGAACTGTCGACGGCGGGCATCACGCGCGTCATCCAGGGCATCGTCGACAAGCAGGTGCGGGCCTGGACCGAGGACCGGAAAACCAAGTCCGAGGCCAAAATCGTGCTGCAGAAGGTGGTCGACGCGGCGCGCGTGCGGCTCACCCAGAAACAGCAGAAGGACGCCGCCCGGCGCAAAACCGCGCTCGAGGGCGCGGCGATGCCGCCGAAGCTGGTCGACTGCCGCACCACCGGCGTCTCGCGCAGCGAACTGTTCCTGGTGGAGGGCGACAGCGCGCTCGGGTCGGCGCGGATGGCGCGAGTGTCGGAGTACCAGGCGCTGCTGCCGTTGCGCGGCAAGATCCTCAACGTGCAGAAGGCGTCTCTCGGCGACACGTTGAAGAACGCCGAGATCGCGTCGATCGTGCAGGTGCTCGGCGCGGGCACCGGCCGCACCTTCGACCTGTCCACGATGCGCTACGGCCGGGTGATCCTGATGGCGGACGCGGATGTCGACGGTTCGCACATCCGCACGCTGCTGATCACGCTGTTCGCGAAGTACATGCGCCCGGTGATCGAGGACGGCCGGCTGTACGCGGCCATGCCGCCGCTGCACAAGATCACCACGAAGGGCCGCGGTTCGGAGACCATCTTCACCTTCACCCAGCGCGAGATGGAGCAGAAGGTCGCCGAACTCGAGGCCGCGGGCAAGCAGGTCGTCACCCCGGTGCCGCGGTTCAAGGGCCTCGGCGAGATGGACGCCGACGAACTGTGGGAGACCACGATGAACCCGGCGACGCGCTCGGTCCGGCGGATCACGCTCGAGGACGTCGAGGCCGCGGAGCTGGCGCTGGAACTGCTGATGGGCGAGAAGGTCGAGCCGCGGCGCAACTGGCTGGTCGAATCGTCCGACCGCGTCGACCGCGACGCCATCGACGTCTGAGTTTTCCGTTCGTTCCCAAGGAGTTGTGAGCCATGGCTCGCCGTAGCAAGACCCCGGTGACCCGGGTCGACCCGAGCGCGTTCGACTCGCCGGGCGCGCAGGTCTTCGACAACCCGCTGAAGACGGAGATCGAAGACTCGTACCTGGAATACGCGTACTCGGTGATCCACTCGCGCGCCCTCCCGGACGCGCGGGACGGCCTGAAGCCAGTGCACCGCCGAATCCTGTTCTCGATGAACGAGAACGGCTACCGCCCGACGCACGCGTACGTGAAGTCCTCGCGCGTGGTCGGCGACGTCATGGGCAAGTACCACCCGCACGGCGACGTGGCGATCTACGACGCGATGGTCCGGCTGGCGCAGGACTTCTCGATGAACGCGCCGTTGATCGACGGGCACGGGAACTTCGGCAGCCCGGACGACGGACCGGCCGCCTCGCGGTACACCGAGGCCCGGATGTCGAACGAGGCGATGCTGCTCGTCGGCGAACTCGGCGAGGACACCGTCGACTTCCGGCCGAACTACGACGGTTCGCTCGAAGAGCCTTCGGTGCTGCCGGCGGCCTACCCGAACCTGCTGGTCAACGGCACGTCCGGGATCGCGGTCGGCATGGCGACCAACATGATCCCGCACAATCTCGGCGAGGTGATCGGCGCCGCGCGGTGGCTGATCAACCATCCGAACGCCACGCTCGACAAGCTGATGGAGTACGTCCCCGGCCCGGACCTGCCCACCGGCGGCAGCCTGCTGGGCCTGGACGAGGTCCGCAAGGCCTACGAAACCGGCCGCGGCGTGGTCCGGATGCGCGCGAACGCCGAGACCGGCCCGCTGGAAGGCAGCCGCGGACGCCAGGCCATCACGGTCACCGAGCTGCCGTACGGCGTCGGCCCGGAGAAGGTGATCGAGAAGATCACCGACGAGGTCAACAAGTCCAAGCGGCTCACCGGAATCGCGGACGTCAAGGACCTCACCGACCGCGAGAACGGCACCCGGCTCGTGATCGAGTGCAAGGTGGGCGTCAACCCGCAGGCGCTGCTGGCGGATCTGTACCGGCTCACGCCGCTGGAGCAGTCGTTCGGCATCAACAACCTGGTGCTCGTCGACGGCCAGCCGCAGACGCTCGGCCTGAAGGCGCTGCTGGAAGTCTTCCTGAAGCACCGCTACGAGGTCGTCACGCGGCGCACGCGCTACCGCCGCCGCAAGCGCGAAGAGCGCCTGCACCTGGTCGACGGTCTGCTGATCGCGCTGCTGAACATCGACAAGGTCATCCGGCTGATCCGCGAAAGCGAAAACGCGGCCGCCGCGAAGGAAGGCCTGATGACGAAGTTCAAGCTGTCCGAGACCCAGGCGACGTACATTCTCGACACTCCGCTGCGCCGTCTCACGAAGTACGACCGCCTGGAACTGGAAAACGAGCAGGACAAGCTGCGCGCGGAAATCGCCGAGCTGACCACGATCCTCGAGGACGAGTCGGTCCTGAAGAAGCTCGTGTCGACGGAGCTGGCGAAGATCGCGAAGGACTTCCCGACCGCCCGCCGCACCCGGCTCATCGACGGCGATCTGAAGGAAGTCCTGGCCGCGTCGAAGCCGTCCGGCCCACTGGAAGTGGCGGACGACCCGTGCCAGGTGATCCTGTCGGCCACCGGCTTGGTCGCCCGCACCGCGGCGGAATCCGAAGAAGCGTCGGAAGTCCGCCGCCGAAACGGCCGCGTAAAGCACGACGCCGTGTCCGCCGTGGTGCACACGACCGCGCGCGGCCAGGTGCTGCTGGTGACCAGCCGAGGCCGCGCGTTCAAGACGGACGTGCTGCCCCTGCCCGTGCTTCCCGAGCAAGCGGGCACCGTCTCGCTGCGCGGCGGGATGGCGGCGAAAGAGCTGGTACCGCTGGAAAAGGGCGAACGCGTCGTCGGCATCGCGCCCCTGGGCGAGCAGGCAGGCGACTCGCCCGGCCTGGCGATCGGCACCCGTGGCGGTGTCGTGAAGGTCTGCGCGCCGGATTGGCCGGTGCGTTCGGACGAGTTCGAGGTCATCAGCCTCAAGCCGGGCGACGAAATCATCGGCGCGACCTGGCTGACCGACGGAAACGAAACCCTGGCCTTCATCTCGTCGGACTCGTCCCTGCTGCGCTTCGCGGCGAGCCTGATCCGCCCGCAAGGCACCAAGAGCGGCGGCATGGCGGGCATCAAACTGGCCGCGAACACCACCGCGGTGTTCTTCGGCGCCATTCGCACCGACGACGAAGAACACGGCGAGCCCATGGTCGTGACGGCCACGGGCCAGAGCGTGAAGGTCACGCCCTTCAGCGAATACCCGGCGAAGGGCCGAGCCACCGGCGGCGTGCGAGCACACCGCTTCCTCAAGGGAGAAACCGCGGTCCAGGTCGCCTGGGTAGGCCCGCGCCCAGCAGGCGCGAGCCGCACCGGCGACCCAGTGGAACTCCCGGAACCAGACCTCCGCCGCGACGCCTCCGGCCACGCCCACCCCGGCCCGGAAGTAGTAGGCCACCTCATCGAACGCGGGTAGCAACACCGAGGGGGTTCGATCCACGCGATCCGCCCCCGCTCGTGAGGGGACCCCCGGACTCCGATTCGCTCGGGGCTCCCCTTACGACCCACCCGAACCAAGGGACCCTCGGGGGCAACGGGTTGTGGCAACACCGCACGAATCCGCCACCCATTCACGGACCTAGATTCCCCCAAGGCCCTTTCACAACCAGCCCGCCCACCAGCACCGGGATAAGCCTCATTGCCTCACCGAGGCACCAGCCCCACCCCCCCCAAACCGGCAGCACCACACCCACCCCCCGAGGCACCCACCCCTCCCCC
>NZ_ASXG01000086.1 GCF_000411975.1 Amycolatopsis orientalis DSM 43388 | reverse complement strand
CGAGATCAGCAAGCGCTTCGACAACGCCGTCGCCGGCGGCAACGGCCTCCTGCTCAGCTGAGCCGCGGGGCCCGGCCGGAAAACGGCCGGGCCCCGTATTTCGCTTGACCTGGAGCGCACTGGAGGTGTGAGAGTGGAACCCATGGACGTCGACGCCTACCTCGCTCGCCTGGACCTGCCGGTGCCTCCCGCGGCCGACCTGGCCGCGCTGCGCCTGCTGCAGGAGCGGCACCTGATGCACGTCCCGTTCGAAAACCTGAGCGTGCACCTCGGGGAACCCATCGAACTCACTGAAGAAGCGCTCTTCGACAAGCTCGTGCGCCGCCGTCGCGGCGGCTTCTGCTACGAGCTGAACGGTCTTTTCGCTGCCCTGCTGCGAGAGCTGGGCTTCGCCGCGACCCTGCACGCGGCCCGCGTCTTCAACGACGCTGGCGTGCCCGGCCCGCCGCTGGACCACGCCGCCATCATCGTCCAGTTCGAGGACGACCAGTATCTGGTCGACGTCGGCTTCGGCACATTCAGCCGGCAACCGCTGGCGCTGTCCGCGGTCGAGCCGCAGAGCGACCCGGAGGGCGACTTCCTGCTCCTGGACGCTCCGTACGGCGACGTGGACGTCCTGCGTGACGGCAAGCCCGAGTACCGCTTGGAGCGCCGCCCCCGGCAGCTGTCGGACTTCGGCCCGATGGCCTGGTGGCAGGCGACGTCGCCGCAGTCGCACTTCACGCAGAACCTGACGTGCTCGCGCCCGACCGCCCAGGGCCGGGTGACGCTGTCCGGCGACCGGCTGATCGAAACGGTGGACGGCGTGCGGCACGAGGTGCTGCTGCCGAACGACGAAGCCGTGCGGATGGCCTACCACGTGTATTTCGGGATGCGGTTGCGCCGCCTGCCGATGCGTCCGGGCGAGCACCCGCTCGGGACCTCTGGCGACGCATTGGCCACGTCGTGAGCGGTCAGCCCCCGGCATCCCCGCTCACGACCTGAACGCCCTTGCCGAATCCGCTTCGGCCCCTGACCATGAACAGAGCCCCGCATCCCGGGGTTCCCAGGTTGCGGGGCTCTGTCCGTTCCCGAACTGACTGCCGCTCCCACCACGAAGCGGACATGTATGAGGTTAGCCTAACCTCACCAACGCGGGCAAGGCCCTCCCCGCGGAGACCTCAGTCTCACCCGCCCGAGTGACAACTTTCGGCTGCCGTGGCCGCTTCCGGCAACCACTTCCGCAGGTCAGACCCGTTCCCGGGACAGGATCCGCAGACCGTTGCCCAGCCGTTGGGGCACCCGGACACCGCCGCGCCGGATCAGCACCACCGCGCACACGACCGCCGCGACCGCCGAAATCGCGCCGCCGATGTAGAACGGCGACCGGCCGCCGAACGCGTCGGCCATCCAGCCGGTCATCGGCCCGCCGATCGGGTTGCCGCCGATCAGCACGAGCACGTAGATGCCCATCACGCGGCCGCGCATCTCCGGCGACACGGACGTCTGCACCAGCGCGTTCGCCGTGTTCAGGAAGGTGATCGTGGCGAACCCGAGCGGGATCAGCCCGATCCCGAACGCCAGGTACGTCGGCATGAACGCGGTGCCGAACTCGAACGCCCCGAGCAGCGCCGCCGACACCAGCATCAGCCGCACCCGCGGACGGCTCTTCACCCCGCGCCGGGCGGACGCCAGCGCACCGGTGAAGGTGCCGACCGCGACGAGCGTCGACAGCAGGCCGTACCCGTCGGCTTGGGTGTGGAAGACGTTCGCGGCGACGATCGGCAGCGAGGTGAAGTAGGTGATGCCGAACGTGCTGACGAAGAACATCAGCACCATGACGGTCACCAGGTCCGGCCGCCCGCGCACGTAGCGCAGGCCCTCCATCAGCTGGCCCTTGGCGCGCGGGATCGCCGGGCCGCGGAACAGCTTCGCCGGATTCATCAGCGCGAGCCCGGTGATCACCGCGACCGTGCTCACCGCGTTCGCGATGAACAGCCAGCCGGTGCCGACCCAGGTGATCGCGAACCCGGCGATGGCCGGTCCGACGATGCGGGCCATGTTGAAGATCGACGAGTTGAGCGCGACCGCGTTCGCCACCTGGTCCCGGCCGACCATCTCGGCGACGAACGACTGCCGCGTCGGCACCTCGATCGCCGAGGTCGTCCCGAGCATCACGCACAGCAGGTAGACGTGCCAGAGCTGGGCGACGCCGGTCAGGTCGAGCACGCCGAGCAGCACGGCCTGCAGGCAGTTCACCGATTGGATGAGCATCAGCATCCGGCGCTTGTCGACGCGGTCGGCGAGCACGCCCGCCCACAGCGACAGCAGCAGCGTCGGGATGAACTGCAGAGCGACCGCGACGCCGAGCGCCACCGGGTTGTTGCCGGACAGCGTGAACACCAGCCAGTCCTGGGCGATGCGCTGCATCCAGGTGCCGATGTTCGAGATGACCTGGCCGCTGAAGAACAGCCGGTAGTTCCGCACGCGCAGCGACGAGAACATCGTGCGCCGGGTCTTGGCGGGTTCCGGTTCGGAAGACGATTTCCCGGCCGGGGCGGAACCGGGGCCGGGTGGAGCGGAACTGGACGGCGGCGGTGCCGTATCCCGGGTAGCAGTGGATTGGGCCGGACATCCTGTTTCGCTACCCGTGGTCGTCACCTGTGCTAGTTCCCCGCCATCCTGTCGATGATCTCCGCGGCGCGGGAGAGCACTTCGAGCTCTTCCTCGCCGAGTTCGGCCAGTTGCCGGTCCAGCCACGCCTCCCGCACCGAGATGGCCTTGCGCACGAACGCGAGCCCGTCGTCGGACAGCTCGACGATGGCCTGGCGGCCGTCGGTCGGGTGCGGCCGGCGCTCGACGAATCCCATCTCCTCGAGCGCGGCGATGACCCTCGTCATCGAGGGCGGCTGGACGCCTTCCTTGGCGGCGAGCTGACCGGGGGTCAGCGGGCCGCACTTGTGCAGGGTGGACAACGCCGCGATCTGCGTGAGCGACACGTCGTCAGCCACCCGCTGCGCCCGGAGCCTGCGATTGAGCCGCACCACCGCGAGCCGCAAGCGGCTCGCCAGGGAACGCTCGTGCGGGTCGCCGGACATATAGTTAGCATACCTCACGACCTGCGGCGCCGGTCTACGCAGGTCAGCTGAGCGCGGCCTGGATCGGCCCGACGGCGAAGTAGGCGACGAACGCCACCGCGATCACCCACATCAGCGGGTGCACCTTCCGGGCCTTGCCGGTGACCGCCTGGATCACGACGTAGCTGACGAATCCGGCGCCGATGCCGTTGGCGATCGAGTAGGTGAACGGCATGACCACGATGGTCAGGAACGCGGGCAGCGCGATCTTGAAGTCGGCGAAGTCGATGTCGCGGACCTGCGCCATCATCAGCGCGCCGACCACGACCAGCGCCGGAGCGGCCGCCTCGACCGGCACGACCTGGTACAGCGGGGTCAGGAACATCGCGGCGAGGAACAGCACGCCGGTCACGACGTTCGCCAGGCCGGTCCGCGCGCCCTCCGCGATGCCGGACGCGGATTCCACGAACACCGTGTTCGAACTGGCCGAGCCGAACCCGCCGGCCGCGCCCGCGAGGCCCTCGACGAACAGCGCCTTGCCGACGTTCGGCAGCTGCCCGTCCTTGCCGACCAGGCCCGCTTCCTTGCCGAGACCGGTCATCGTGCCCATCGCGTCGAAGAAGTCCGCGAGCACAAGGGTGAAGACGAGCAGCACCACGGTGATGATCGGCAGCCGGGTCCACGCGCCGAACGACACGTCGCCAACCAGCGACAGGTCGGGCAGGCCGACGACCTTCTTCGGCAGTGCCGGGTAGCCGAGGTTCCAGCCCTTGGGGTTGGTGCCGTTGGACGGTCCGGCCTTCACGATCGCCTCGACCACGATCGCGAGCACCGTCGAGCCGAGCACGCCGATCAGGATCGCGCCCTTGACGCGCTTGGCCACGAGAACCGAGGTGAGCAGCAGCCCGACGACGAACACCGCGGTCGGCCACGACGCGATGGAACCGCCGATGCCGAGCCCGACCGGCACCGTGGTGTGCGCGTCGTCCGGCAGCCGGCGCACGAACCCAGCGTCAACCAGTCCGATCAGGCAGATGAAGAGCCCGATGCCGACCGCGATCGCCGATTTCAGCGCGGGCGGCACGGCGCGGAACACCGCGGTGCGGAAGCCGGTGAGCACGAGCAGGACGATGATCACGCCCTCGATGACCACCAGGCCCATCGCCTCCGGCCAGCTCATCTGCGGCGCGATGGTGACCGCGAGCAGGCTGTTGATGCCGAGCCCGGTCGCGATGCCGAACGGATAGTTCGCGACGAGACCCATCAGGATCGTCAGCACGCCGGCGACCAGCGCGGTCACCGCCGCGACCTGCGGCACCGGAAGGATGTGGCCGAGCACGTCCTTGTGCGCGGACGGGGTGTCGGCGGCGAAACTGCCGATGATCAGCGGGTTGAGGACGACGATGTAGGCCATCGTCACGAACGTGACCACGCCGCCGCGAATCTCCCGCCCGGTGCTCGACCCGCGTTCGCTGATCCGGAAGAATCGGTCCAGTGTGGACCCGGCCCGTTCGCGCTGCTCCGCCATTTCCCCGCCTGTCTCGCTGTTTCCGTCCGGGTAAGCTCTGCGTCGTGGACGAACCGACCAGTGCCCCGGACGCTCCGGCCGCCTTGCGGCACACGCCGGACCTGCCGAAGCGGCTCACCGACCTGACGCCGGTGGTGATCGTAGGTACTGCGCTCTGGCTTGTCGCGCTCGTGGTGCTCTTCTTCACGAGCGGGGGCGTGTGGTTACAGACGTGTATCGCCGGGATCGCGCTCGGGTTCATCGGATTCGGGATCATCTTCTGGCAGCGCGCGGCGGCTCGACGCGGGTCGAAGTCGGCGCAGCGGCTCTAGCGGTCGTGGGTGGCGAAGCCGGTTCTAACCGGCGTTGCCACGCACGACGTCAGTTCAGCAGGGTGCGCGGCGCGGGATCTTCCAGCAACGCGGTGATCCGATAGCGCTCCGCCCAGCGGTCGCTCGCCCAGGCGAACGCGCGCGCCAACCCCTCGGATGTGTCCGCCGCGTGCAGTCGACCGTCCGACCACCACGGCACCTCCGCTGCCTCGCCCTCCACCCGCACGGTGAGCGGGTCGTGCAGCAGCACCCCGCCGTCCGGCAAGGCGATGCCCAGCTGGTCCGCGGCGAGCGCGAGGGCGGGCAGGTCGGCCCACGCGACGTACTCGCCGGTGCTCTCGATTTCGGCCTTCAGGCTGCTCGCCAACGGGACGTCGAGGAGTTCCGCCAGCCGTTCGGGTTCCGCCGGAGCGACGATGAGCTTCGCCGGTTCGAGCGCCGCGGCGACCCACGGCACGTCCAGGACCACGGCGTCCTCGACGACGCTTCCGTCCGCCGCACGGACTCGGGCGGGGGCGTCCACGTCGGAGATGTCGATGGGCGCGGCGACCAGCGCCGCGTGCGCGCGGGCCACCAGGCCGGGCGTCGGCGTGCGCCGCGGGTCGCCGAGGCGGTCGAGCAGGTCGGTGACGTCTTCCGCGGTCTCCAGGTCCAGTCCGGTCCGGACGCCGACCGCGCGGAGCAGGTCGTCGCTCAACTCCAAGTCCGGCACCGGGTCGTACAGACCGGCCAGCGCGGTCGCCGAAGCCAGCCGCCAGGAGCCGGGCGCTTCCCCGGCCAGCAGGGCGTATCGCGCGAGCCACCAGCCCGCGTGGCCGTCCGGGCTGTGGAGTGCCGGCCACGTTTCCGGACGCGACGCGATCAGGCGGAGCGCATCCGGCCAGGCGTCGTCCGCGACGAGGTCGAGGTCCCGGATGGACACGACGGTCGTCGGCGGCTGCTCGAACGAATCCCACCACTGCTCTTCGTCCGGGAGGTAGTGGTCGGGTTCGTGCGGGTCCTCGTCCAGCACGACCGCGAACGAGTCGAGCACCTTCGCCGCGACGAGGGTTCCGGTCGGCCAGTCCTCCGCGAATTCCTCGTCCAGCACGGAAAGCGCGCCGCCGGGTTCGAACACCTCGGGGTCGATCACGTCCAGCAACGGCGACGTCGGCAGCACCAGTTCGTCCGCACGCCGCCAGCCGTCCTCCGCGGGCAGCGCCAACGCGCCGATCCACTCCGGAGCCTGGTCGCCGCAATCCGCGACCAGCCGGAGCACCGCGCCGGCGAGGCTCATTCCGTCCAAACCGGACTGAACGTCGGCGACGCTGTGCTCCACTGCGTACCGCAGTTGCTCCGATTCGAGCAGCTGCCGCGCGTCCGCGTGCTTGGCCCCCAACAGTTCCAGCAGTTGGTGCGCCGCCGCCGGGTGCACCAGCCGGAGCCCAGGAACGTCCACATCGGACAGCAGCTCGCGGAGCTCGCTGCTGCCGTCCACTAGCAGCGCACCCTTGACGCCCGGCAACGTCCGTCCGTCCGACAACGGAACCGGCAGGCCGTCGAGCTGATTCGCGCTGAGCGCGTGACTTTCGACGGCGACCGCCAGCTCCGCGTACAGCTTTTGCCACCAGGCGGGTTCGCGGTCGATCCCAGTCAGCACCTCGAGGACGTCACCGATGTCGAGGAGGTGCGCGGACACCGGCTTGAGCAACCGCGGATCCGCCCGCACCAGGCCGGGAATGACATCGGCCAGCAGCGGAGCCAGCCCGTCGAGGTCGAGCACCCGCGCCTGCTGCCCGGAGACTTCCTGACCGTCCACTGTGGCCAGCCAAGGTTCCCGCGTGAGCGCGGCGTACACGAGGTCTTTCAGCTGTGCGTCCACAGTGGACTGCGGGAACCCCGCGGCAGGGACCAGGGTCGGCCGGTACTCGGCGTCGACCGCCCGGACCAGTTCGACGTACTCACTCGCCGCTTTCTCCAGCGCACGAGTGAGTTCCGCACCCGGAAGCACTCGGCGACGAGACGGTTCCAGCGGCACCTCGGCGATCAACCGCGCCGGGAGCGAAAGGCCGTCGTCGGTCGGCGTTGGTGCGTGCAGCACATCCTCCTCGAGCGGCTGCGGGACCCCTTTGGCATCGACCGGGACCGCCCAGACGCCGCGCTTCAGCCACCGCCGTTTCCCGGTCGGGGAAGTGATCTCAACGATCTCGCCGCCGCTTCGAGTCCACTTGCGACCGTCCACTTCGGCCTCCGCGAGCCACGGCAGCGCCAGCAGGAGGTCTTCGATCTCGTTCGCCAGGCGGTCGAGGAGTCCGTCCGCGGACTCCCGCAGCGGCAACCGCACTTCGGTGGTGAATCCCTCGGCCGGCCGTTCCGTGCTGGGAAACGGCAGGCGCAGCACCGGAACATCGCCGTCCCGGCCGGATTCCTCGCGCGTGCGCTGCGCGGAAAACGCGACCCCGCCCGTAGTGGAAACCACGCGCGGCTCGTCGGTGACGGTCAGCACGGCCGCGAACCCGACCCCGAACCGGCCGACGGTTCCTTGCTTCGCCGACGCCCGCAGCGACGCCAGCGATTCGACGCCCCGGGTGTCCAATGGCGCGCCGGTATTGGCGAACCGCAGCTCACCGTCCACAATAGACGCGCGGATCCGCCCCGGTTCGCCCGCGAGCTGCGCGGCGTCGGCGGCGTTCTGGGCCAGCTCGACGAACAGCCGATCGCGGTAAGCGCCGACCCGCAGGTCGCGTTCGGAGTTGGTGTCCTCGGTGAAGCGGGTGGGCGAATCGCGCCAGGCGCGCAGCGCCGCCTCCCGCAGCCGGACCGTCCCGAAAGGATCAGCCGCTCCCCCGGCGACTTCGTTCACCGGAGGACATCGCTCCCGTCGGAGTCGCCCGGCTGCTGCGCGGAGTCCTCGTGCCCCGGCGTTTCGTCGTGCTCGGCGGCCGCGTCCGCCGCTGGCTCCTCTTCGGCCGGCGCGGGGGCAGCCGCCTCGACGACGACGTCCGCGGCCGTGCCTGCCGCCGAAGCTTCAACGACGTCCTCAGCCGCGACCGGCTCGGCCTCTTCCGACGCGGCAGCCTCCGGCTCCACCACCGCCGCCTCGGCAGCCTCCTCGACCGCCACCTCCACGGCCGCTTCCGGCTCCACCACCGCCGCCTCGGCAGCCTCCTCGACCGCCACCTCCACGGCCGCTTCCGGCTCCACCACCGCCGCCTCGGCAGTCTCCTCCGCCGCCGCGGCCGCCGCTTCTTCCACCACTGCCGGGTCCGCCGCGACGACCGGTTCCGGATCCGCCTCCGGAACCGGGGTGAAGTCGATCAGCGAATCGTCGTACACCAGCTCCGCGACCGGGACCGAGGAGGTCACCTCGACCCGCACCTCCGAATGCGCCCCGCACCCGTACGCCACGTCCACGACGTGCCCGTCCGCGGGCGCGATGTCGTTCGCGCAGGCGCCGAAGGAGCCGCGCAGCGATCCTGCCAGCGGCACGAAGAATCCGCAGGTCCCGCAGGTCGCGGGGGCGCTGCGGGCCATGTCCGAACGCGGACCGAACTCGCCGCCGTGCCAGCGGGCGGCCGCGTCCAGCCTGCCGTAGCGCGAAAGCACCTGAACCCGGCCCAGACCGACCTCGAGCGCCGTCTCCTCGACGGCCGGGTCGTCCGACTGCAAGTACGCGGGCGACAGGCGCGGGTCGTCCTTGTCCGCGGGGAACAGGTCGCCGACCCCGAGGTCGCCCGCCCGCACCCGCTGTTCCCACGGCACCCAGGCGGGCGCGACCAGGGCCTCCGGACCCGGCTGCAGCACCAGCTCGCTCACCGTGACCGGCTCGTCCGGCCCGGCCACCGCGACGGTGACCGACCAGCGCCAGCCTCGGTAGCCGGGCACCGCGGCTTCGAAGAGGTGGCTCGCGGACACCGCGTCCTCGCGTTCCACTCCGACGTGCTCGCCGACCTGGTCAGCGGGTGCTTCCTCCAGCACGGCCTCCCGCGCGACCTCGACAGCGTCCGCGAGCTTCCGGTGGAGAGAGCCGTCGTCCAGGGTCAACAGCAGCGTCATACCCCCAATTGTGCCGCACGCATCCGCGCCGCCCGTGCCAGGCTGTTCCTCGTGCGAACCCGGATCGTCTGGCCCCTGGTGGCCGCCGCCCTGCTCGGCGGATGCGCGGGCACCCAGGCCACGCCCGCCCAGCCCGAACAGCTCACCGTCCAGGTGCTCGGGACACTGCCGCACGACTCGACGGCCTTCACCGAGGGGCTCGAGTACTCCGGCACGACGCTCTACGAGAGCCGCGGGCTCGAAGGCAAGTCCGCGCTCACCGCGGGCCCGGCCGGCGGCGCGCCGGCCAAGCAGGTGGCGGTGCCGTCGCCGCTGTTCGCCGAGGGCATCACAGTGCTCGGGCCGAAGCTGTGGCAGCTGACCTGGCGCGACGGGATCGCCATCGAACGCGACTCCCAGACGCTCGCCGAGCTGCGCCGGGTGCGTTACGACGGCGAGGGGTGGGGACTGTGTCACCAGACCAACGGGCGGCTGGTGATGAGCAACGGGTCGTCGAAGCTCACCTTCCGTGATCCGCAAACGTTTGCGGCCACCGGATCCGTCGAAGTCGGCCAAGACCAGCTGAACGAACTGGAGTGCGTCGGCGACACCGTCTACGCGAACGTCTGGCAGACCGACACCATCCTGCGCATCGACGCCAGCACCGGACGGATCACCGCGAAGATCGACGCCGGCAAGCTCCGCACGTCCGCCCGGCCCGGCGAGGACGTGCTGAACGGCATCGCGGCGATCCCCGGCACCGACGAATTCCTCCTCACCGGGAAGCTGTGGCCGTCGTCGTTCCGCGTGAAGTTCGTCCCGGAAAATCAGCGAACCGGCACGTGAGCGGGCGGCCCGGCACCTCGATGAGGCAGGATTGAACCGTGGCCCTCTTCAGCTCGCGCTCCGGTTCCGACAGCCCCCTTGGCGGGCAGTCGGGCAAAGGCCGCGGGCGGAAGAAGCGCCGCTGGACGCCGGAGCCCGGCGCGGCGCAGGCCCGGTCGTGGCGCGACGTCCCGCCGACCCGGGTCGATCAGGCCGTTGACCAGCGAATTCACCCGGTTCCGCCGGAGTACGCGCCGGAACCGCCGCGAGCCCGGCCGGAGCGCGTTCCGCCCGAACCGCCGCGCGGCCGCCCGGCCGAACCGCGGACCGAACACGTCGACCAGCGTCCGCCGCGCGGTTACCCGCGCAGCGCGTTCTACGACGACGCGCCGCCGTTCCCGCCGACCGCCGACGAAGCGCCCACCGGTGCGGCTCCGCTGGGGCACCGTCCACCACCGCCGCGAGGCGCCCGGCCGTACCCGCCGCGCGAGCACCGCACCGAGCCCGTCCACCCGCGGCCGTATGACGACCGTCCCGGCAGCGCCGGCTACGAGCATTACGACACCGGCGGTTACGCGGGCGAGCCGCGCGTCGTCCCCGAGGAGGACGAAGAGCTGCGCACCGCCGCGGCTCCCGGGGCCGGGTCGATCCCGAAGCTGCCGAAGAAGCTCACCGTCACCCGGGTCGCCGCGCTGCGCAGCCGTCAGCTGAGCGGACAGGCGATCGGCGCGTTCCAGCGCGCCACCAAGGCGGACGGCGCGGACAAGTCCGGCCTGACCTCGCTGATGTACGCGGTGATGCTGAACTACGCCAGCGACGCCGCGATGGCGGTCGCGCTGGCCAACACGTTGTTCTTCGCCGCGACCAGCGGCGAGAGCAAGGGCAAGGTCGCGCTGTACCTGCTGATCACGATCGCGCCGTTCGCGCTCGTCGCGCCGGTGATCGGCCCGGCGCTGGACCGGATCCAGCGCGGCCGCCGGCTCGCGATGTGCGTGTCGTCGATCGGGCAGGGCCTGATGGCCGTGGTGATGGCGCTGCACTTCGACGACTGGCTGCTGTACCCGGCCGCGCTCGGGATGATGGTGCTGTCGAAGTCGTTCACCGTGCTGAAGGCGGCGGTCACGCCGCGCGTGGTGCCGCCGGAGATCACGCTGTCGAAGACCAACGCGCGGATCACCGTGTTCGGCCTGATCGCGGGCGGCGTGTTCGGCGCGCTGGCCAGCGGGGTGAGCAGCCTCACCAACTCCTCGGGCGCGCTGTGGTTCACCGCCGCGATCTGCGTGGCCGCGGCCGTGCAGTCGATGCGGATCCCGTCGTGGGTCGAGGTGACCGAGGGCGAGGTCCCGACGTCGTTGTCCGCGCGGCCGGAGCCGAAGCAGAAGCGGCGCCGCCAGCCGATGGGGCGGCACATCGTCGTTGCCTTGTGGGGCAACGGTTCCGTGCGCGTGCTGACCGGGTTCCTGATGATGTTCGCCGCTTTCGCGGTGAAGGCGCAGACCGAGCACGCCGGGCACAGTCCGTTCGTGCAGCTGCTGTTGCTGGGCATCATCGGCGCGGCGGCCGGCGTCGGCGGCTTCATCGGCAACGCGCTGGGTTCGCGGCTGCACTTCGGTTCGGCGGACCAGGTGATCGTGGGCTGCGTCGCGGCGTGTGTCGTGACGACGTTGATCGCGACCCTGCTGCCCGGCCTCGCCACGGCGGCGATCGTCGGCCTGATCGGCGCGACGGCCAGCGCGCTGGCGAAGATCAGCCTCGACGCGGTGATCCAGGAAGACCTGCCCGAGCAGTCGCGCGCCTCGGCGTTCGGGCGTTCGGAGACGGTGCTGCAGCTGTCGTGGTGCCTCGGCGGCGCGGTCGGGCTGCTGCTGCCGCCGACGTACTGGATCGGCTTCCTGGTCGTCACGCTCCTGCTGGCGGTCGGCCTGGCGCAGACCTTCCTGGTGCGACGCGGCGGCTCGCTCCTGCCCGGACTCGGCGGCAATCGCCCATTGCGCCCGGAGCCGACCGGCAGCTTCCCCGCTCCCGGGCCCGCGCGAGGCCGCCGGTAATCTCGGGCCATGCGACGTTCCCGGGTGGTGGCCGTGCTCGCGGCCGGTGGTTTCGCGGTGGCCGGCTGTTCCGCGCCGGGCCCGGCCGAGGTGACTTTCTATGCCGACGGGCACACGATCAACGTCGCCCCGATCGGCAACTGCGACATCAAATCCGGTGTCTGCGCGGCCAACCCGGGCGCGACCGGGAAGCTCAAGGTGCGGCCGGGCCGGCCGGTGCAGATCTCGGTGCCGAAGGAGATCGCCGAGACGCCGTGGAAGGTCACCGTGCAGTATGTGAACGGCAAGGGCGAGCCCCAGCCGCTCAAGGAGGACATCATCACCTCCCGCGACCGCTACGCCTACACCGCGACCCCGCCCGCGAAGGACGACCAGATCGTGGTGGTCGAGATCGCGCAGGCATCGGTGATCAGCCGGACCGGCGACCCGAACGACGCGGAGGCGGTCACGACGGCGCTGTGGTCGCTGCAGGTACAGCCTGCTTGATTCTGGGCACCACAGAGAAGGGCTCCGCGCGGGGAGATTCCGCACGGAGCCCTTCGCCGTTGTTCAGGCGCGCTCGATCACGGGTCGAGGTCGCGCGCGACGGCGCGCATGATCTCCGCGATCTGCTTGGTGTTCTTGCGATCCGGGTACCGGTTGCGCCGCAGATCCGGCTGGACCCTCAGCTCCAGCAACTTGATCATGTCCTCGATGAGGCCGTGCAGCTCCTCCGCGGGACGGCGGCGCGCCTCGGCGACCGACGGCGGCGGGTCCAGCAGCCGGACGGAGAGCGCCTGCGGTCCGCGCCTGCCGTCGGCCACGCCGAACTCGAGCCGCTGCCCGGCTTTCAGGCCCTCCACGCCGTGGGGCAGCGCGGCCTTGCGGATGTAGACGTCCGCCCCGCCGTCTTGCGTGACGAAGCCGAACCCCTTCTCCGCGTCGTACCACTTGACCTTGCCGGTCGGCACTTCCCTCACCAGTCCTTCTGCTGTGCAGGTCACGACGAACGCGCCCCGAGCGATCTCGAGGCGCGCGTCCGATAAGCGTATCTCGCCACAGCCTCTGGGGAGAAGCGGATAGTCCCGTTACTCTCACCCCATGGAGAACCCACCGAAGCAGACCGGCAAACCGATCCTCATGCGGCTCGGCATCGGCCTGTTCGCCATCGGCATGGTCGCGGTGGCGACGGTGTTCGTGATGTTCGCCGCCGGGCTCGAGAACCTGCCGGTGTGGCTCAGCGCGGCCGCCGGCGTGATCACCCCGCTCGGCCTGCTGCTCGGCCTCATCGCGCTGATCCAGGAAGCCCGCGCCGGAAAGCACGGCTGACCCGCGGCGGCCGCCGGATCAGGCCGCCGTCTCCACGAACGTCGCGGCAAACCACTCGGGGAACTCGACCAGCGAGTCGAACACCACGTCCGCGCCCTCGGCGGCCAGTTCCTCGCGGGTGCACGGCCCGGTCGCCACGGCCACCGACCTCGCGTTGGCCGCCCGCGCGCCGCGCACGTCGCCCAGGTGGTCGCCGACGTACGCCTGCGCCTCGTGTTCCAGCAGGGCCGCCGCCTTCTGCGTGGACCACAGCTCGCCCACCAGCGCGTCGACCCGCAGCCCCAGCGCGTCGAGGTGCATCTGCGCGTTGGGCCCGTACTTCCCGGTGACCACGAGCGTCCGCCCGCCCGCCGCACGGACCGCCTGCAGCGCCTCGGCCGCGCCGGGCAGCGCGACCGTGCTCGGCACGACCGTCTCCGGGTACAGCTCGCGGAACTGCCAGATCAGCTCGGGGATCCGGTCCTCCGGCGCGCCGAACTCGCGCAGCGCCTGGTCGAGCGGCGGCCCGAGGTTCGACGCGAACGCCTCCCCGTCGAACGGCAGCCCGGACTTCTTGCCCAGCGCGTTCATCGCCGCGACCATGCCCGGCCGCGGGTCGATCAATGTCATGTCGAGGTCGAACCCCACCGTGATGCCCACGTCCGACACGGTAGCCGTCCGTACCGACAATTCCCGCCGGACCGCTGTACACGTGGACCATCCAGGTAAAGCTTCTTGACACAGATCAATCCTGTGTCAAGCTGGCGATGTGACCAGCTTCACCGAGCGGACCAAGGCGACGCTTCGCGAGGCGCTGCTGGACGCGGCCGCGGACCTGCTCCCCGACCGCGGCCACCAGGGCCTCCGAATGGCCGACGTAGCCGCGAAAGCCGGGGTCAGCAGGCAGACGGTCTACAACGAGTTCGGCAGCAAGGCGGCGCTCACCCAGGCCGTCGCGCTGCGCGTCGCGGCGGAATTCCTCGACGGCATCCGCTGCCGGTTCGAGGACGCCGAGAGTTTGCTCACGGGCATCCGCGGCGCGGTCGTCTACACGATCGAGCACGCCAGGGAGAACCGGCTGATCGCGGCCGCGCTCGGCACCGAGGCCGGCGAGGATCTGCTTCCCTTGCTGACCTCGCGCGGCGAGCCGATCCTCACCGCGGCGGCCGATCTCGCGGCGCGGCAATACCTCGAACTCGAGCCCCGGCTCACCCCGGAATCCGCCGCGCTGCTCGCCGAAACAGTGGTCCGGCTGTCGCTCAGCCACCTGGTGCTGCCGACGCATTCGGCATCCGAGGCCGCGGAGTCGGTCCTCGCGGTGCTCGCCCCCGCCGTCGACCAATTCGTCCACAATGGAGTGAAACGAGAGGGCCAGTCATGACCGAGACGCTTCCGGAGCTGCGCAGCGGATTCTCGTCCCTGCGCAAGGGCGGCCTGAACTGGGACTCGTTCCCGTTGCGGCTGTTCGTGAAGGGCAACAAGAAGTTCTGGAACCCGGCGGATCTCGATTTCAGCAAGGAACGGGAGGGCTGGGAAAGCCTGACGGCCGAACAGCAACGCTCGACCACTTACCTCGTCGCGCAGTTCATCGCCGGCGAGGAGGCGGTGACCGAGGACATCCAGCCGTTCATGCGCGCGATGTCGGCCACCGGCCGGTTCGGCGACGAGATGTACCTGACCCAGTTCTGTTTCGAGGAAGCCAAGCACGTCGAGGTTTTCCGGCGCTGGATGGACGCCGTCGGGCTGGACGACGACCTGCACCCCTACGTCGCGGAAAACCCGCATTACCGCAAGCTTTTCTACGAGGAACTGCCGCGATCGCTGCGCGCGCTGGAGGACGATCCCAGCCCGCTCAACCAAATCCGCGCGAGCGTGACGTACAACCACGTGATCGAAGGAAGTCTCGCGCTCACCGGGTACTACTCGTGGCAGCTGATCTGCACCCAGCACCAGATCCTGCCGGGGATGCAGGAATTGGTGCGCCACATCGGCGACGACGAACGCCGGCACATGGCGTGGGGCACCTTCACCTGCCGCCGGCACGTCGCCGCGGACGATTCGCTGTGGGACGCGGTGCAGCAACGGATGGGCGAACTGCTGCCGCACGCGCTCGGCATGATCCAGTGGGTGCAGGACCAGTTCGAGGAAGTCCCGTTCGACAACGACCCCGAAGAATTGGTCCAGTACGCCGCCGATCGCGCCCAGCGCCGCCTCGGCGCGATCGAATCCGCGCGGGGCACGCCGGTCGAGCAGATCGACCTCGACTACTCGCCCGAGCAGCTCGAGGACACCTTCGGCGAGGAGGACGAAAAGGCACTCGCCGAAGCCGCCGCGGCCGCTTCCGCCTGACCTCCTCGTGAGTGTTGATGCCGGTTCTAACCGGCATCAACACTCACGATGCTTACGCGTGTTTCTGCGCGGCCGCCTGTTCCAGCCCGAGCAACGTCACCGACTGCTCGCGCATTTCGACCTTGCGCACCTTCCCGGTCACCGTCATCGGGAATTCCTCGACCACGTGGACGTAGCGCGGGATCTTGTAATGCGCCAGTTTGCCCTGGCAGAACTCGCGCACCGATTCCGCGGTCAGCGGCTCCGCGCCTTCGCGCATCCGGATCCAGGCCATCAATTCCTCGCCGTACTTGACGTCCGGCACGCCGATCACCTGCGCGTCCAGCACATCCGGGTGGGTGTAGAGGAATTCCTCGATCTCGCGCGGGTAGATGTTCTCGCCGCCGCGGATCACCATGTCCTTGATCCGGCCGGTGATGTTGAGGTACCCCTCGTCGTCCATGATCGCGAGGTCGCCGGTGTGCATCCAGCGCGCGGCGTCGATCGCCTCGGCGGTCTTTTCCGGCTCCTCCCAATAGCCGAGCATCACCGAATAGCCGCGGGTGCACAGTTCGCCCGGGGTGCCGCGCGGGACGGTCAGCCCGGTTTCCGGATCGACCACTTTGGACTCCAGATGCGGGCCGACCCGGCCGACCGTGGACACCCGGCGCTCCACCGAATCGTCGGCGCGGGTCTGCGTGGACACCGGCGACGTCTCGGTCATGCCGTAGCAAATGGACACCTCGGTCATCCCCATCCGCTCGATGACCTGCTTCATCACCTCGACCGGACACGGGGAACCGGCCATGATGCCGGTGCGCAGCGAGCCGAGGTCGAACGTCTCGAACTCGGGGTGGTTCAGCTCGGCGATGAACATCGTCGGCACGCCGTACAGCGACGTGCAACGTTCGGCGGCGACCGCGGCGAGCGTGGCCTTCGGGTCGAACGCCGGGGCCGGGATGACCATGCACGCCCCGTGGCTCGTGCACGCGAGATTGCCCATCACCATGCCGAAGCAGTGGTAGAAGGGCACCGGAATGCAGACCCGGTCCTGCTCGGTGTAATTGCACAGCTCGCCGACGAAATAGCCGTTGTTGAGGATGTTGTGGTGGCTGAGCGTCGCGCCCTTGGGGAATCCGGTGGTGCCGCTCGTGTACTGGATGTTGATCGGGTCGTCCGCGGACAGCGCGGCCTGCGCCTGCGCGAGCCGCGCCGGGTCGCCGCCGCGGCCGGACTCCATCAGCTCGGTCCACGACGAGGTGCCGAGCAGCACGACCGCTTCCAGCCCGGGACAGTTCGGCCGGACCTCCTCGATCATCGCGGCGTAGTCGGACGTCTTGAACTTGTCCGCGGCCACGAGCATCCGGATGCCCGCCTGGTTGAGCACGTACTGCAGTTCGTGCGACCGGTAGGCCGGGTTGATGTTGACCAGGATCGCGCCGATTTTCGCCGTCGCGTACTGGAGAAACGTCCATTCCGCCCGGTTCGGCGACCAGATGCCGACGCGGTCGCCCTTGCCGATGCCGGCCGCCAGCAGCCCGTGCGCGAGGGTGTCGACCTCGGCGGCGAGTTCGCGGTAAGTCCAGCGGGTGCCCGCCTCGCGGTCGACGAGCGCGTCCCGGTCGCCGAAGGCGGCGACCGTGCGGTCGAAATTGTCCCCGATCGTGTCACCGAGCAGGGGGACGCTGGACGTCCCGGAGGCGTAACTCGGCAGTGCGGGCGCGTCAGGCATCGGTGCCTCCCGTGGCGGTCTTCGTCGACGAACGAGAGTCTAAGCTCGATTTCGGACCTTTCCGCCACCCTAGTTATGGGGTGCGCTCGCACGAGCGGCTGATCGTCGTGCGCGTTCCGCTACCCTCGGTGCGGGTTGTTCGTGCACGAGGGGATTGGGACGTTGCCGGAGGAATTCTCCCTGGGCTGGACCGAGACCGACGTGGCGGTGCGGCGCTCCGGATTGCCCGCGTCGTGGCATCCGTTCGAGATCCGCAGCGCGGGCGCGACGATGACCGAGCACCACCGGCTGGCCGACGAGGCGTGGGCGGCGATGCGTGCCCGCGGCCTCGCCGACGCGGAGAAACTCGACCGGGACGTCGAAGCCACCCTGCGCGCCTGGACCAAGCCGGACGTGCTGATCATCGTGCGCGCGGCCGAGCTGCCGTCCGGGACCGTGCTGTACCGCGCGTGCGTCGGCGAGGGCCTCGGCGTGTTCTCGGAACAGGTCGACGACGGACTCCGCTTCCGCCAGGTCCGGCCGGAGCGGCTGGTGGACCTGGTGCTGAGCATGTTCCCGCCCTATCGCGCGCTGCCCGTTCCCCCGGTCGCGATCACCCAGGGCCCGCCGCCGAAACGCAACGCCGAGGCGCCCGCGCCGTCGCGGCGGGACCGCGACGCACTGGCCGGGTACTCGCAGTGGCCGCTGCACCGGCACGGAACCGTGGAGCTTTCGCTGCGGCCGCGGCAAGGCACGCTCCGCCCGATCTCCACGGCGACGTTCGTGGACACCGACGGCGGGCGGTATCTGACGTTCTCGGAACCGTTGCCCGACGGCGGGTTCCGGCTGCACTTCACGCCTTCGACGGGCACGCACCTGCGGAAATGGCTGGTGGAGACCATCGAAGAGGGCGTGCGCTGAGAATTCAGGGCTAATCCCCGATGCCGCCGCCCGCCCGGCGCGGCAGGATCGGCTTCATGGACCCGAGTGCCCAGAACGAATTCCACCTCGTCGACGCCTTCACCGACCGGGCCTTCGCCGGCAACCCGGCGGGCGTCGTCGTGCTCGATCAGCCCGCGGACGCCGAGTGGATGCAGCAGGTCGCGGCGGAGATGAAGCACTCCGAGACCGCGTTCGTGGTCAACCGCGGCGAGGGAGCGAAATCGCTCCGCTGGTTCACCCCGGCCGCCGAGGTCTCGCTCTGCGGGCACGCCACCATCGCGGTCACGCACGTCCTTGGCGGGCACCAGGTGTACGACACCCTCAGCGGCCGGCTGACCTGCACCAAGGCCGACGGCTGGATCGAGATGGACTTCCCGGCCGACCCGCCCGTCGAAACCGGCGAAGACCTGTCGCACATCCTCAAGGAGCCGACGACGTTCACCGGCCGGGCGCGCGAGAACCTGTTCGCGGTGCTCGACAGCGTCGAAGCGGTCCGCGACGCCGAGCCGGATCTCGACGCTCTCCGCGCCACGTGGACCGGACGGCTGATCATCACCGCCCAAGACGACGACTTCGTCAGCCGGTTCTTCGGCCCCGGTGTAGGCGTCGACGAGGACCCGGTCACCGGCTCCGCGCACTGCTCGCTGGCCCCGTACTGGGCGCGGCGGCTGGGCAAAACCACCCTCGTCGGACAGCAGCTCTCCGCTCGAGGCGGAACCGTCCGCACCGAAGTCCGCGACGACCGCGTGCTGCTGCGCGGCCAGGCCGTCACCGTAGTGAGCGGGGAGTTGTACGTCTGATGCGACTGATCCTCAACGTGATCTGGCTCGTGCTCGCCGGCTTCTGGATGGCGCTGGGCTACCTGCTGGCCGGGGTCGTCTGCTGCGTCCTGATCGTCACGATCCCGTTCGGCATCGCGTCGTTCCGGATCGCGAACTACGCGCTGTGGCCGTTCGGCCGCACGGTCGTCGACCGGCGCGAGGCCGGGGTCGGCTCGTTCGTCGGCAACGTGATCTGGTTCCTCGTGGCCGGACTGTGGCTGAGCATCGGCCACCTGATCACCGGGGCACTGCAGTGCCTCACGATCATCGGCATCCCGCTGGGCCTGGCGAACTTCAAGATGATCCCGATCTCGCTGATGCCGCTGGGCAAGGAGATCGTGGACGCCTGAGGTCCGCCCGCGCTTGACCCGCCTGGGGCGAACCGGCCGTCCGGTTCGCCCCGAGTTCGCGGGTCCAACCGAAAAATAATTTTGTCTTGACAACTAGAGCATTCGGCAGCAGGCTGTGCCGCATGACAAACACCCGAAAGCTGATCCTCGGTTTCTACGTCTCGCTCGACGGCAAGAGCGCCGACGCCGACAACGGCATCCGCGACGTGCTGATGTCGATCGACGACCCCGAGCAGGAGAAATACTTCGTCGACCAGCTCTGGGAGGCCGGGGCCTTCCTCATGGGCCGCACCACCTACGAGGCCATGGCCGGTTTCTGGCCCACCGCCGACCATCCGTCAGCCAAGGCGATGAACGAGATCCCCAAGGTCGTGTTCTCCAGAACCCTCGCCACCGCGGACTGGGCCGAGACCCGGATCGCCAGCGGCGACCTCGCGGAGGAGATCGCCAAGCTCAAGGCCGAGCCAGGCAAGGACCTCGTCGCCGCGGGCGGCACCGAATTCCTGCACTCGCTGATCAAGCTCGGCGTCGTCGACGAGTACCGGCTCTGGGTGCTCCCCGCGGTCACCGGCAAGGGCGCGGCGCTGTTCCCGGAACTCGCCGAGGCCCGGCGGCTGCGGCTGGTCAAGAGCACCGCGTTCCCGTCCGGGATCCTCGAACTGCGGTACGTCCCGGCGAACTAGTCCTCCGGCTCGAAGGGCAGCTTCACCACGAGACACGGCCCGCCGACGAACAGGCCGCCGTCGATGCCCAGCGCTTTGCCGCCGGCGTAGAGGTACGGGCCCTCGATCTGCGTCGGGTGGATGCCCAGCTGGTCGGCGATGACGCTGTGCCCATGGACGATCCGCGACCCGCCGAGCGCGGCGAGCAGCCGGTCGGCGTTCTCCTCGCCGTCCGGGCCGCGGAAGGCGTACCGGGTGGTCATCCGCCGCCACACGTCCCACCAGGCCTCGATGTTGCTGCCGGACAGGATCTCGTGCGCGGTGGCGTTGATCGACTCGAGGTCCTCGCCCCAGTCGAGGTACTCGAGGGTGTCCGAGTGCAGCAGCAGGTGGTCCTCGTCGACCGCGACCAGCGGGCGTTCGGTCAGCCACTCGATGTGCTCGGGAGTGAGCCGGTCCTGGTCCGAGAGCAGGCCGCCGTTGATCTCCCAGCTGCGCGCGAAACTGCGCGGCCCGAAGTCGGACGGCACCGGACGGTCGCCGAAGTGGTACATGCCCAGGAGCAGGATCTCGTGGTTGCCGAGCAGCATCTGCACCGAGCCGCCCGCCTCGGCGGCCTGCGCCTGCAACTGCCGCACGAGGTCGATCACCCCGACGCCGTCCGGGCCGCGGTCGGTGAAGTCGCCGAGGAACCACAACCGGTCGTCGACGCCGGCCCAGTTGCCGTCGCTGTCGACCAGGCCCTCGGCGCGCAGCGCGTCAACCAGGGCGTCGCGGTGCCCGTGGACGTCGCCCACCACATAGACGCTCATCGTTTGACGATATGCCCTGCTCCCGGGCGGTGGGCGGTCAGCCTTCGCCGAACGGGTCGAGCGTTCGCCCGATCAGGTCGGCGACCGAGCCGATCACCTTCGTCGGCCGGTACGGGTAGTTCTCCACCGATTCCTCGTTCGAGATGCCGGTGAGCACCAGGATCGTCTGCAGCCCGGCCTCGATCCCGGAGTGCACGTCGGTGTCCATCCGGTCGCCGATCATGAGCGTCGACTCCGAATGCGCGCCCAGCCGGCGCAGCGCGGACCGCATCATCAGCGGGTTCGGCTTGCCGACGTAGTACGGCGAGCGGCCGGTGGCCCGCTCGATCAGCGCCGCGACGGACCCGGTGGCCGGCATCGAGCCCTCGACGCTCGGCCCGGTCGCGTCCGGGTTGGTCGCGATGAACTTCGCGCCGCCCTCGATCAGCCGGATCGCGCGCGTGATCGCGCTGAAGCTGTACGTGCGGGTCTCGCCGAGCACGACGTAGTCCGGATCGCTTTCGGTCAGCACGTAGCCGACCTCGTGCAGCGCCGTGGTGAGCCCGGCCTCGCCGATCACGAACGCCGAGCCGTTCGGCCGCTGCGACGCGAGGAACTTCGCGGTCGCCAGCGCCGAGGTCCAGATCGACTCCTCGGGGATGTCCAGTCCGGTCCGCAGCAGCCGGGCCCGCAAGTCGCGCGGCGTGTAGATCGAGTTATTGGTGAGCACTAAAAAGTCGATATCGTTGTTCCGCAGTTCGGCGAGGAACTCGTCCGCGCCCGGGACGAGGTGTTCCTCCCTGACCAGCACACCGTCCATGTCGGAGAGATACGTCCACCGGCCTTCGCTCATGCGCGAAAACCTATCACGCGCACGAGACGCCTGCGGCATACGACGAAAAGGGCTACAGTGGAAATTGCCGGTAACGCGCGGGGAGTCGCGCGACCGGCCACCGAGGGGGTTCGGGGGAATCTTTTCCGTAAGCACCGGCGTATTCGCCGTTGCGCAATTCTTCGTGCCCCTTGCCAGTGAAGGGGGAACAACTGATGACGGAAATCGTCGACCGGCCGGCCGCCGCGGGCCCGCTCACCGGGCCGAACTGGGGGCTCACCAAATTCCTTGACCCGCTGCCGGTCCCGCCGGTGCTGCGGCCGCCGCGGCGGGAACAGGACATGATCACCATTCCGATGGTGCCGAAGAGGCAGCGACTGCATTCGCAATTGCCGCCGACTGCGTTGTGGACCTATGCGGGACATTTCCCGGGGCCGACAATCGAAGTGCGCAGCGGCAGACAACTGCGGATTTCGTGGTCGAACGAAATAACCGGCGAGTTTCCGCTGGTCGCCGTCGCCGGCCCGGTGGGCGACGCGCCGACCAGCCGTCCCGGCCGCGAACTCGACCGGCCCGGCTACTCGATCGTCGACGGCGTCGCGGACCTGCCCGCCTGGACCGTGGTGCACCTGCACGGCGCCCGCACCAACGCGGGCAACGACGGCTGGGCGCACAACGCCGGTCTACGCGGCACTTCGCAGCTCGCGGAGTACCCGAACCGGCAGCAGGCGATGCCGCTCTGGTACCACGACCACGCGATGGCGATCACCCGGTTCACCGTGCACACCGGCCTGGCCGGGATGTACCTGATCCGCGACGACGAGGAGGACGAACTCGGCCTGCCGGGCGGCGATCTCGAACTGCCGCTGATCCTGGCCGATCGCAACCTCGACACCGACCCGGAGACCGGAGCGCTCACCGGGCAGCTGCTGTACAAGTTCCCGTATGTGCCGAACGGGCCGATGATCCCGTTCTCCGGCCCGTTCACACTGGTCAACGGCGTGATCTGGCCGCACCTCGACGTCCCCGCACGGTGGTACCGCTTCCGGCTGCTCAACGCGGCCAACGAACGGTTCTTCACGCTGAACCTCGTCGACGAGGACAACGTGCCGCGCAACGACGCCGTCCGGCTGATCGGCACCGACGGCGGGTTGCTGCCCGCTCCCGCTCGGCTGCCGTCCGGCGGGCTGACCGTCGCGCCCGCCGAGCGCTTCGACCTGCTGGTCGACTTCAGCCGGTTCCGGGGACGGAAACTCAAGCTGCGCAACGCCGATCCGCGCCTCGGCGGGGTCGAGCCGGACGTCATGGAGTTCCGGGTGGACAGCCGCGAGAAGCCCGATCCGTTCGAGCTGCCGGAAAAGCTCTCCAGGTCCTACGCCCGGATCAAGCACGGTTCGACGCTGCCGGAGGACCACGACCACGTCTGGGTCGCGCTCCTGCTCAACGCCAGCGGCCACCCGGAGATGTGGGACCTCGAACAGATCGACGCCGATCCGGGCGGCAAGGGGGTCATCCAGCTCAAGGATCCGGCGGGCGGGCTGAAGACGTTCCGCGTGGTCGGGCGGGTCTTCGACGACACGACCGGCGTCTTCCTCGACCACGGCAAGTGGGCGGTGTGGAACATCGTGCACGTCGCGAACGGCGGGCCCGCGCATCCGTTCCACATTCACCTGACCGAATTCCAGGCACTCTTCCGGCGCGGCTTCACCACCACGTTCGACCCGGTCGCCGAGCGCACGACCACGGCGATCGACGGCTTCACCGAGATCCCGCTGGAGAAGTACGAGGAGGGCTGGAAGGACACGATCATCGTGAACCCCGGGCAGTGGGTGGGCGTCGCCGGCCAGTTCAGCGGCGGCACCGGCGAGTTCATGTACCACTGCCACATCCTCGACCACGAGGACGAGGGCATGATGCGGCCGTTCGTCGTGCACCCGCCCGAGGTGGCGAAGTTCCACGTCCACCCGGGCGGCGGCCACCACCACGACGGCTGACCCGGACGTCCGTGAAGGACCGCTGTCGAAGCGGAGCTGCCGAGAAAACCCGAGCGGAACGGCGAGGTTCAGGAGGCCGCGGCCGGGTGCACCGCCACGGTCGCTGCCTTCACCGACAACGCCACCGCCGACCCAGGCTCCAGCGCGAGTTCGGCGACGGCGGCCGGGGTGAGGTCGGCGGTCAGGCCGTGTGCCCAGCCGTCGCCCTCGGTCCGGACGCGGATCACCGGGCCGTGCGGTTCCAGCGCCGCGACGACGGCCTCGGCCGTGTTGCGCGGGCTGCCGTGGTGTTCGCCGTCGTGCGGGTAAATCGCGACCGCGTTCGGCGCGAACACCGCGACCGCTGCCTCGCCCACCACGGCGTCCGGGGTCAGCAGACCCGTCACCACTTCCCCGGACGGCGTGCGCAATCCGTCCGCTACCGCCACGCCGGACACCAGGTTCAGCCCGGCGATCCGCGCGGTGAACGGCGTCCGCGGCGCGGCCAGCACTTCCCGCGTCGGGCCGCGTTCGACGATCCGGCCGGCGTTCATCACCGCGACGTGGTCGGCCAGCGCCAACGCGTCCAGCGGGTCGTGGGTGACCAGCACGGTCGTCGGACCATCGCGCAACACTCGGCGCAGCAGGCCGCGGATCGCCGGTGCCGAGTCCACGTCGAGCGCGGCGAACGGTTCGTCCAGCAACAGCAAATCCGGCGCGGACGCCAGCGCTCGCGCGATCGCCACCCGCTGCTGCTGTCCGCCGGACAGCTGACTCGGCCGCCGATTCGCGAATTCCGCGGCGTCCACTTCGGCCAGCCACCGCGAGGCGATCGCCCGCGCCTCCGCCCGGCCGGTGCCGGTCGAGCGCGGCGAGAACGCGACGTTGTCCATTGCGGACAGATGCGGGAACAGCAACGCATCCTGGGACAACAGCCCGATCCGCCGTTCGTGCGGCGGCAGGTCGACCCCGGTCCCGGCCAGCCGCCGGTCGGCGAGCGTGACGTCGGCCGAGGTCACCGGCAGCAGCCCGGCGAGGCTGCCGAGCACAGTGGACTTTCCGGAGCCGTTGGGGCCGAGCAGCGCGAGCACGGTGCCGCCGGGCACGGTGAACTCCACGTCGAGCGAGAACTCGCCGCGGGTCAGCGCCAGCTTCGCGGAAAGCGTCACCGCAGCCCGCCTTCCCACGATCGCGGCCGCGCGACCGCGATGACCAGGATCGCGACCACGATCAGCAGCAACGCGAGCGCGACGGCACTGTCGATGTCCACTTCGGCCTGCGTGTAGACCTCGAGCGGCAACGTCCGGGTCACGCCTTCCAGGCTGCCCGCGAACGTGATGGTCGCGCCGAACTCCCCCAGCGCACGGGCGAAACTCAGCACGATGCCGGAGCCCAGCGCGGGCAGCAGCAACGGCAGCGTCACCCGGCGGAAGACTGTCCACGGGCGGGCGCCGAGCGTCGAGGCGACCTGCTCGTAGCGGTCGCCGGAGCCACGCAGCGCGCCCTCCAGGCTGACGACGAGGAACGGCATCGCCACGAACGTCTGCGCGATCACCACCGCGGCCGTCGTGAACGGCACCTGCTCGCCGGTCAGCCAGTTGAGGAAGATGCCGAGGAAACCCTTGCGGCCCAGCAGGTACAGCAAGGCCAGACCGCCGACCACCGGGGGCAGCACGAGCGGCAGCAGCACGACCGAGCGCAGCATCCGCACGCCCGGCATCCGGGACCGCGCCAGCACGATCGCCAGCGGAACGCCGAGCACCACACAGGCCACTGTGGACAGTGCGGCGGTCACCAGCGACAACCGGAGCGCGTTCAGCGACGAGGACGTGACCAGCAGGGAAGGCAGCCGGGTCAGATCGGATCGGACGAGGAGGCCGACGACCGGCAGCACCACGAGCGCCAGCGCGGCGACGGCGGGGAACCAGAGGAGCAGCGGCACCCGGGCGTGCGGCGGCCGGGTCTCGGCCGCCGCGCCCGATTTACTTGCCAGGGCCAAAGCCGACCTTGGCCAGTTCGGCCTTGCCCTGCGCCCCGAGGACGAAGTCGGTGAACTGCTTCGCCAGCGCCGCCTGCGGAGCGTTCTTGACCACCGCGATCGGGTACTGGTTCACCGCGCCCGAGGACTCCGGGAAGTCGACCTTGTCCACTTTGCCCGCCGCCGAGGCCGCGTCGGTGACGTACACCAGCCCGGCGTCGGCGTCGCCCGACTGGACCTTGGCCAGCACCTGCTTGACGTTCGTCTCCTCGCTCACCGGCTTGAGCTTGGTCCCGGTGCTCTGCTCGACCTTCTGCGTGGCCGAACCGCACGGCACCTGCTGCGCGCACACGACCACGTTCAGGCCCGGTTTGGCCAGGTCGGCGAAGGTCTTGATGCCCTTCGGGTTCCCCTTGGCCACGGCGATCGCGAGCTTGTTGGTGGCGAACACGGTCGGCTGGCCGTCGATCACGCCGTCCTGCACGGCCTTGTCCATGTTCTTCTGGTCCGCCGAGGCGAAGACGTCGGCCTTGGCCCCGTTGTCCAGCTTCTGCACGAGCGAGGAGGAACCCTCGTAGTCGAAGGTGATCTTGACGCCCGGGTGCGCGGCCTCGAACTGCTTGCCCAGCGCGTTGAACGACTCGGTGAGCGAGGCCGCGGCGAACACGGTCAGCGTGCCGCTCGCGCCGCCGGCCGGGGCGGGCGCGGACGCGGACCCCGCACCCGGGCCGGAGCTGGGCTGGTCGCCGGAACTGCAGGCACTGCCGAACAGCGCGATCGCCGCGGTTCCGGCGACGGCGAGGGCGAGCTTCTTCATCTGGATCCTTCCGGGGTTTCCACCACGACGGTGGTCGCCTTGACCACGGCGACCGCGAGCACGCCCGGGCGCAGCCCGAGTTCGCGAACCGCCTCGGTGCTCATCAGGGACACCACTCGGTGCGCCCCGCACTGCAGTTCGACCTGCGCCATCACCTTGTCGGCGACGACCTCGGTGACGAGCCCGACGAAGCGGTTGCGGGCGGAGCGGCCGACTGCCGACGGATCGTCCGGTTCATTGGCCTGCGCCCGGGCGAACCCGGCCAGCTGGGCGCCGTCGACGACCTTGCGGCCGGCGGCGTCGTCCGTCGCGGTCAGCTGACCCGCGCGCACCCACCGGCGGACGGTGTCGTCGCTTACGCCGAGCAGCCGAGCGGCCTCGGACAACCGAAATTGCGGCATGGCCGGAACATTATCCCCGCAGATGCGGAAAAGCTATGCGGGATGCGCATTTTCGCGTAACGCTTCGAGCATTGCGAACTGATAACGCCCGAGGACTTTCCGTTCTGCGGAACCGAACTCCGCGAGCACCCCGGCAAGCCGCCGCTCGACCCGCGCGGAGACCGCGTCAAGCCGTTCCCGGCCGGCCTCGGTGATCGTCACGAGCACCTTCCGGCGGTCGGTCCGGTCGCGTTCGCGCCGCACCAGACCGGCCTTCTCCAGCCGGTCGAGCACGCCGGTCACCGCACCCGTCGACAAGCCGGTGAGCTGCCCGATTCGGCCTGGCGTAAGGGAATCCGCGGCCTGCCCGGCGAGTTCGAGAGCCTGCAGTTCGGTCGCCGAGAGCCCTTCGCGGGCGGCGTCGCGAGCGTGCTGGAGGACGAGGTGCGTGCGCAGCCGAGCCGCCAGCGCCGCGAGGTGAGTCAGCTCACCATTGGTCTCCGCGCTGCTCACCGAGTGCCTCCACATCGGAACCGAGGGTGGTTTCCAGGATTTTCGCAAGCCTGCCTTTTCCGGCCTCGCCAGCTATCCTGAGCGTAATGACAGCAGTACATCTCGGGTTTCCTCGCGTCCCCGGCAACCGAGGTCCGTCCGGCACGCCCCGGCCCGAGCACCCCGGTCTCGTCGATTCCTTCGGCCGCGTCGCGACCGACCTGCGGGTCTCCCTCACCGACCGGTGCAATCTGCGCTGCACGTACTGCATGCCGGCCGAGGGCCTCGACTGGATGCCCAGCGAGCAGGTGCTCACCGACGACGAGCTGATCCGGCTGATGCGGATCGCGGTGGAGCTGCTCGGCGTCACCGACATCCGGCTGACCGGCGGCGAACCGCTGCTGCGCCCGGGCCTGGAACGCATCGTCGAGCGGATCACCGCGCTCGAACCGCGGCCCCGGGTCTCCATGACCACCAACGGGATCGGGCTGGCCAAACGCGCCCCCGGCCTCGTCGCGGCCGGGCTGGACCGGATCAACGTGTCGCTCGACACCATCGACCGCGAGCGCTTCGCCGAGCTGACCCGCCGCGACCGGCTGCCGCACGTGCTGGCCGGGCTCGCCGCCGCCCGCGACGCCGGGCTGTCGCCGGTCAAGATCAACTCCGTGCTGATGCGCGGGTACAACGAGCACGAGGCGGTGCCGCTGCTGCGGTTCTGCCTCGAAGAGGGCTACCACCTGCGGTTCATCGAGCAGATGCCGCTGGACGCGCAGCACGGCTGGAACCGCCGCGACATGATCACCGCCGAGGAGATCCTCGCGATGCTCGGCGAGGCCTTCACCCTCTCCCCGTTCCCGGCTCCGCGCGGCGGTGCGCCCGCCGAGCGCTGGCTGGTCGACGGCGGACCGGGCGACGTGGGCGTGATCGCGTCGGTGACCAGGCCGTTCTGCTCCGCTTGCGAGCGCACCCGGTTGACCGCCGACGGTGCCGTCCGCTCGTGTCTCTTCTCGAACGAAGAGACAGATCTGCGCTCCCTCGTGCGCGCGGGCGCGCGCGATGAGGAGGTGGCGGACGCGTGGCGGACCACGATGTGGCGCAAGCTCGCGGGCCACGAGATCAACGAGGCCGGGTTCGCGCAGCCGATCCGGCCGATGAGCGCGATCGGCGGTTGAGCCATGACCTCTGCGTCCCTTTCTCCGGTGACGGTCGTCGTCCGGTACTTCGCCTCGGCTCGGGCCGCGGCGGGCACCGAGGAGGAGAAGGTGGAGCTGGCGGCGGGCGCGACGGTGGCCGACGCCGTCCAGGCGCTGCGCGAGCTGCACCCCGGGCAGCTTTCCCGCGTGCTCGACGCGGCGAGCTTCCTGGTCAACGAGGTGGCGGTCCGCGATCGCGGCCGCGCGCTCAGTGACGGGGCCCGCCTCGACGTCCTCCCGCCGTTCGCCGGCGGATGAGCCGGCGGAAAGCCCCCGTTCACCCGGCTGAACGGCGCGCTGACCGGTCGAGCCGTGGTTTCCGGCCGATTGGTCCGAACCACGGTGAATGGCGGCACTGGCGCGCTGAGCGGTCAACGCGCTTTATCCCTACTCTCCGAAGCGTTTCGCTCACGGCGTATTCGCGCAGCTCAAAGAACCACTCGGCGGGCAGTGGCCGACAGTTGACGAGTGGTTTAGAGTGCCCGTCCTTATCTGCCGCGAATGGCCCCTTGACGCCTTATCGACGTGACCCAAGCCTCACGATCCGTGAAATATCTCGGCAAGAAAACGGGCAGATAACGACGCTCTGACCAGCGGAAACAGGGGAATCGAGACAGGTTGCGAGCCGTTACTGTGATGTAGGTCACACCCCGAATGATTTCCGATCACGCCGCGAATTACGTACCGTCGCTTTTCGGTTGGCCCCGACCGACCACGCAACACCGGGAATCCGTAGCGCCCAGCTCTGTCCAACGGATCCCCGGACCCATACCCCGAGCGAAAGCATTTCCGGACAGAGACGAGGGGACGAAGACGGCGCGTCGTGCGACGTCCGCGTCAGCCGGCCGGCAACGGACGGACGGGCTCCCAACCCGACCCGCAGCATTGTGCTCGTAGGCGCAGGAAGCGAGAAGTTTTCAGATGTCTTACCGAGGCAAGCACCGCAAGATGTCCGCCGCCACCCGCACCATTGCCCGTGTCGCAGTCGCGGGTATCGCGGTCGGCGCCCCGTTCGCGATCGCCGCGACCCCCGCGTCGGCGACCAACTGGGACGCGATCGCGCAGTGCGAGAGCGGCGGCAACTGGAACACCAACACCGGCAACGGCTACTACGGTGGTCTCCAGTTCACCCAGAGCACCTGGAAGGCCTACGGCGGCACTGGCAGCCCGCAGAGCGCTTCGCGTGAGCAGCAGATCGCCGTCGCCGAGCGCGTGATGCAGGGCCAGGGCCCGGGCGCGTGGCCGGTGTGCAGCAAGAAGGCCGGCAGCTCGGCCTCCTCGCACAAGGCGACCCCGAAGAGCACCGCCAAGAAGGCGACCCCGAAGAGCGTTGCCCCGAAGAAGGTCACCCAGCCGGTCGCCGCGCTGGTGGCGAACTCGAACCCGGACGGCGACTACACCGTCAAGGCGGGCGACACGCTCTCGAAGATCGCCAAGGAGCACAACATCCAGGGCGGCTACCAGAAGCTGCAGGAGCTGAACAAGAAGTACGTGTCGAACGCGAACTTCATCGTCGTCGGCCAGAAGCTCGCCACCAAGTGAACCCTGGCCTCCTCGTGAGGCTGGTTCCGGCGCAGCAGCTGCTGTGACAGAACGACCGAAGGGCCCCACCGCGGCAAATCCCCTGGCGGTGGGGCCCTTCGTCGTGCCCGGGCTCGGGAGCGGCGGAGCCGGTCCCCTGCTCGCGGCGAGGATCAGGGCGAGTTGACCCACTCGTCGGTGCCGTCGGTGAAGTGCTGGTGCTTCCACACCGGAAGCCGCGCCTTCACCTCGTCCACCAGCTCCGCGCACGCGGTGAACGCCTGGCCGCGATGCTCCGCCGCGACCGCGCAGGCGAGCGCGACGTCGCCGATCGTCAGCGCGCCGACGCGATGGCTCACCGCCACCGCCCGCACGCCCTTCCATCGCGCTGCCAGGTCGTTGACCACCTCGGCGAGCACGTCGCGGGCCGTCGGGTGGCCCTCGTAGGTGAGGTCTCGCACGCCCTTGCCGCCGTCATGGTCGCGTACCACGCCGGAGAACGTCACCACGGCGCCCGCCGCGTCGTCCTCCACCAGCTGTGCGTGTTCCTCGACCGACAGCGGCTGGTCGCTCACCTCGGCCCGCAGGATCCGGACCGCGGGACCGGACGGCGCGGCCTCGCGCGGGTGGTCGCCGCCGGCCAGCTGGTCCACCGCGTGTTCGAGGATGTCCTCCAGCACCCGCAGACCGTCCTTCACGCCGCCGCTCGACCCCGGAAGGTTGACGACGAGGGTCCGGCCCGCCACCCCGGCCACGCCGCGCGACAGCACCGCGGTGGGCACCTTCGGCAGTCCGGCGGCGCGGATCGCGTCCGCGACCCCGGGCAGCTCGTAATCCAGCACCCCGCGGGTGACGTCCGGGGTCCGGTCGGTCGGCGAGATGCCGGTGCCGCCGGTCGTGAGGATCACCTGGACTCCGTCGGACACCGCGGCCCGCAGCGCGACTCCGACCGGGTCGCCGTCCTCCACGACGACCGGCGGCGGGACGTCGTAGCCCCGGCCGGCCAGCCAGGCGACGAGCACCGGCCCGGTCTTGTCCTCGTAAACGCCCCGCGCCGCGCGATTCGACGCGACGATGACACGCGCGGTCTTGGTCATGGCCGCTCCCAGGTCCCGGTCTTGCCGCCGTCCTTGCGGATCAGCCGCACGTTGTCGAGCGTCGCGGCCGGGTCGACGGCCTTGATCATGTCGTGCAGCGTCAGCCCGGCGACCGCGACGGCGGTGAGCGCCTCCATCTCGACCCCGGTGACGTCCTTGGTCTTGGCCGTCGCGCTGATGTGCACGGCGGTTTCGGCCAGTTCGAACTCCACCTTGACCCCGGACAGCGCGATCTGGTGACACAGCGGGATCAGCTCGGGGACGCGTTTCGCGCCCATGATCCCGGCGATCCGCGCGGTCGCCAGCGCGTCGCCCTTGGGCAGGCCGTTGGCGGAAAGCAGGCCGATGACCTCCGCCGTGGTGTGGACGGTCCCGCCGGCCAGCGCGGTGCGCGCGGACGCGGTCTTGCCGGAGACGTCGACCATCCGGGCAGCGCCGGACTCGTCGACATGGCTGAGTTCACTCACGCCCGCGAGGCTACTGCGCAACTACGCCCGAAGTCCGTGAAGGGCTCCTTGCGGGAACCCAATTCCCGCAAGGAGCCCTTCACGGACGGACCGAAGCTGGGTCAGCCGGCGCGTTCGGCGCGGACCGCGTTGCGCACCGCTTCCGCGACCGCCGGGGCCACCGCGCTGTCGAACACGCTCGGCACGATGAACGACGCGTTGAGCTTGCCGTTGTCCACCACGTCGGCGATCGCGTCGGCGGCGGCCAGCAGCATGGTGTCGTCGATGTTGTGCGCGGCGGCGTCGAGCAGCCCGCGGAAGACGCCCGGGAACGCCAGGACGTTGTTGATCTGGTTCGGGAAGTCGCTGCGGCCGGTGGCGACGACCGCGGCGTGCTTCTGCGCCTCCAGCGGGTCGATCTCCGGGTCCGGGTTGGCCAGCGCGAAGACGACCGCGTCGTCGTTCATCGTGGCGACCTGCTCCGCGCCGAAGAGGTTCGGGGCCGAGACGCCGATGAAGACGTCCGCGCCGACCAGCGCGTCGTGCAGCGTGCCGGACTTGCCGTCCTTGTTCGTGTGCTGGGCGATCCAGGTCAGGTTGTCGTCGAGGTTGCCGCGCTCGGGGTAGACGATGCCGTCGATGTCGGCGGCCACGATGTCGCCCGGGTTCTTGCGCAGCAGCAGGCGGATGATCGCGGACCCGGCCGCGCCGACTCCGCTGACCACGATCTTGCAGTCCTCGATGTTCTTCCCGACGACGCGCAGCGCGTTGCGCAGCGCGGCGACGACGACGATCGCGGTGCCGTGCTGATCGTCGTGGAAGACCGGGATGTCCAGCTGCTCGCGCAGCCGCTTCTCGATCTCGAAGCAGCGCGGCGCGGCGATGTCCTCGAGGTTGATGCCCGCGTACACCGGCGCGAGCGCCTTCGCGATCATGATGATCTCTTCGGTGTCCTGGGTGTCCAGGCAGACCGGCCACGCGTCGACGCCGGCGAACTTCTTGAACAGCGCCGCCTTGCCCTCCATCACCGGCAGCGCGGCGGCCGGGCCGATGTTGCCGAGGCCGAGCACGGCGGAGCCGTCGGTGAGCACCGCGACGGTGTTGCGCTTGATGGTCAGCCGGCGCGCGTCCTCGGGGTTCGCGGCGATCGCCTGGCACACCCGGGCGACGCCCGGCGTGTACGCGCGGGAGAGGTCGTCCCGGTTGCGGAGCGCGACCTTGGGGCTGACCTCGATCTTGCCGCCGAGGTGGATCAGGAACGTCCGGTCCGAGACCTTGCGCACCCGCACGCCGGGCAGCGAATCGAGCGCCTGGGTGATGTCCTGCGCGTGGTTTTCCGACAGCGCGTTGGCGCTGATGTCGACCACGATCATGTCCGCGTGCGATTCGACGACGTCGAACGCCGTCAGCACGCCGCCGACGCGGCCGACCGCGGTGGTGAGGTCCCCCGCAGCCGTGGACGAAGCCGGGGCCTCGACCCGGACGGTGATCGAATACCCGGGACCGGGAACCGGCATGACACGTACTCCCCGCAGGTGGTGTGGGTTCGGACGGCTCGAATCTAGTCCGGTGACCCGCGCCACCCCACCCCAACCGGGTGACTGACCGGTAACTTCAGGTCCGGAAGCGCCGCGCTCGCGCCGCTCCCGGACGCGGCCCGCAGGTCAGCGGTTGATCTCGGTCTCCGGGTGCACGTAGGGCACCTGCTCGAGCGGGAAGGTCAGGTCGCCGAACGGCGAAAGCGCCCCCTGCCGGTCCGAGGACAGCTCGGTGACCGGGTGCTCGCCCGGTTCGCCCGGCCACGTCGGGTCGATGCCCTTGCTCTGCTTGTCGCCCTTCGCCACTGCTTCCTCCGAGGCCCTCGTCCGGCAAACTCGCCCATAGTCTGCCCGAACACTCCTCATGCGCGCGCACCCGCCCGGTATCCTGGAGGTCTATGCCCGCGACCTCCTTGGCGGACTGGCTGCGTGCGGAGTCCGACGACGCACTCGCCGAACTGCTGCGCACGCGTCGCGATCTGTCCACCCCTCCTCCGTCCGACACCACCGTGCTCGCCACCCGCGCGGGCACCCCGGGGTCGGTCGCCCGCGCCTGCGAGGACCTCGACACGTTCACCCTCGCGGTGATGGACGCGCTGCTGGTCGCCGGGGCCGACGCCGAGCCGGCGCCGGTGTCCGCGGTGTCCGCGCTGGTCGGCCGCGACGTACGCGAACCGCTCGCCAGGTTGCGCGCCCGGGCGCTGGTCTGGGGCACCGACGACGAGCTGCGAGTGCCGCCCGCGGCCCGCGACGCACTCGGGCCGTTCCCCGCCGGGCTCGGCGCGTCGTCGCCCGCGCTGGCCGCCACGGATCTCGACGCGCGGCTCGCGGAGGTCGGCGACGACGAGCGGGCCGTGCTCACCGCCTTGGCCGCCGGGCCGCCGATCGGCCGCACCCGCGACGCGAGCTTCGACGTCGCGCTGTCCGACGCGGCCACGCCGGTGCAGAAGCTCCTCGCGCGCGGCCTGCTGCTGCGCCGGGACGACCAGACCGTCGAACTGCCCCGCGAACTCGGCCTGCTGCTGCGCGGCGGGCTCGCGTTCGATCCGGAGACCCTGGTCGAGCCGGAGCTGCCGGTCCATCCACATCGGACGGACACGGTAGACGAGACCGCGGCCGGCGAGGCGATGGAGTTGTTGCGGCAGACGGAGTCCCTGCTGCGGATGTGGTCGGATTCGCCGCCGCCGGTGCTCAAGGCCGGCGGGCTCGGAGTGCGCGAGCTGAAGAAGGTGGCCAAGGATCTCGAAGTCGACGAGACGCGCGCGACGCTGCTCGTGGAGTTGGTCGTCGGCGCGGGACTCGTCGCGGACAGCGAGAACACCGCCCCGGAATACGTGCCCACCATGCTCACCGACAGCTGGCTCGCGTCGCCGTCGGTGCAGCGGTGGATGACGCTCGCACAGGCGTGGCTGGAACTTCCGCGATTGCCCGGTCTCGCCGGCGGCCGGGACGCGAAGGACAAGCCGATCGCGCCGTTGTCCGAGGAATTGCGACGGCCGCTCGCGCCGGTTTCGCGGCACCGCGTGCTTTCCGCGCTGGCTGAGCTGAATCCGGGCGCAGGCGTGAAAAGTGTCGACGAGCTGGTGGCCGTGCTGGCTTGGCGCGCGCCTCGGCGAGGCGGTCGGCTGCGCGACGAAACCGTCCGCTGGACGATGGCCGAGGCGACCGCGCTGGGCCTCGTTGGCCTCGGCGCCCTCACGACCGCGACGCGGCTGCTGCTGGAAGACGACCGTTCCGGCGCGGTCGAGGCCATGCACGACGCGCTGCCCGCGCCGGTCGACCACGTGCTGGTGCAGGCAGACCTGACGGTCGTCGCGCCGGGCCCGCTGGAGCCCGAACTCGCGGCGGACATGGCCGCGGTCGCGGACGTCGAATCCGCTGGCCACGCAACGGTTTACCGCGTCACCGAGCCGTCGGTGCGACGCGCGCTCGACACCGGACGGACCGCGGACGAACTGCACGCGATGTTCCGCGACAAGTCGGCGACTCCGGTGCCGCAAGGCCTCACGTACCTGATCGACGACGTCGCCCGCCGCCACGGACGGCTCCGCGGCGGCACCGCGGGATCGTTCCTGCGCTGCGACGACGAGGCTTTGCTCGCCGAGGTGCTCGCGAATCCGGTGGCCGCGGAATACGACCTGCGGATGATCGCGCCGACCGTGCTGATCAGCTCCGCGCCGCTGGCCGAAGTCCTGGAAGCCTTGCGCGGCGCGGGTTTCGCTCCCGCGGCCGAGGGTCCGGACGGCCGGGTAGTCGACCTGCGCCCCACGGGACGCCGCGTTCCCGCCCGCACCCGAGCGGCCCGCGCCCGGCCCGGCGAACAGGCGGTGCTGACCGACGAGCAGGCGGCGCGGATCGTGTCGAACATCCGGGCAGGAGACCAAGCTTCGGCACGGCGCCGGGGTTCGACAGTGCGCGCACCGGGCGGCGGAGGCGCGGACACGACGGCGACGCTCGACCTGCTGTCCCGCGCGACGCTCGAACAACGCGAGGTGTGGATCGGTTTCGTCGACTCCCGCGGCACGGCGAGCCAGCGCGTGGTGCGCCCGCTCCGGGTCGGCGGCGGAGTGCTGGAAGGCGCGAACCACGAGCGGTATCCGTTGCACCGCATCACTTCCGCCGCGCTGGTCGAGGACTAGACCGCCCCGCAGGAGATCCCTCAGCACCGGTTGCCCCGGTTGGCGAGCACCCGATGCGGAGATCCGTGAGGGGCACCCTGAGGGACTCTGATTCCCTTAGGGTTCCCCTCACGGACTTCCAAGGAAGCCCTTCGCCGACCTCGGCCTCCCGCCGCCGGGCCCGGTCTCGGCCGCAGCACGCGCGCTACCGAGAGAACCCCAATGCCACATTGGGTGCGTCGGATGCACCCAATGTGGCGTTCGGTGCGTTCAGCGCACCCAATGTGGCATTCGGTGCGTTCAGCGCACCCAACGCGGCGTTCGGTGCGTTCAGCGCACCCAATGTGGCATTGGGGCGGTCCGGACGGGGCCGAACTGGGCGAAGTCGGAGCTGGCGAGAGTGCAAGGGCGCACGGCGGGGCACGTGGCCGGACGATAGGCGCAACCCGGCTCGGCGGAGCAGAGTCAGCGTGGCGTCAGTGGACGAGCGCAGCATCACCAGAAGCAGCGGGGCGTAAGCGCGCCCAGCACAGCAGAGCGGAGACAACCCGCCAGCGGTCAAAGGTTGCGCAGCCCCTGCAACACCCGTTCCATGAACTCCCGCGACGAGCGGTCGCCGAGCACCAGGTCGGTCTGGTGCAGCATCACGAGCCCGATGTCGGCCATGTCGCCCACCAGCACCTTCACCACGCCGAGCGGCAGGTGCAGGTGCGCGGCGATCTCCGCGACCGACCGGGTGTCCAGGCACAGGTCGCAGATCCGGCGGTGCTCGATCGAGCGCACCCCGCGGTAGCGGCGGCCCTCGTCGCTCGTGGAGACCAACGCTTCGAGCGCGAGGTTGTGGTCCGAATGGGTCCGGCCGCGGGTCCGGGCGTACGGCCGCACGCGCGACTTCGTCGGCTGGACGGGCGGTTCCGGCTGCACGGGTTCCTCGCCGGCCCAGAACCGGTCCAATTCGGACACTCCAGAGGCCGGGCCAGGATCGGAGTACGACGCCGGAGGGTCTTCGGCCAGCGCGTGCCTGCTGCGGGTGGCCTGTTCGACGTGCTGGCGCTGGTACGCCGAGCCTTCCGGCACCACGCGGTCGGCCGGGCCGGGCGAATCGGCGTACTCGTCGAACGAGTACGGGTCGTGCGCCGCGGGCCGGGCCGGCGGCGGTTCTTCCCAGCGGTGGCTGGCCTGGGGTTCTTCCCAGTACCCGGATTCGCCGTCCTCGACCCATTCGTAGCCGTCGTCCCAGCTCTCCTCCGGCGCGGCAGGCACCGGAGCGGGCGCGGGCGGCGGGGCCACCGGACGCGGGGCGACCGCCTGCTGCACCGGACGCGGCGCGGGCGCGGGACGAGGAGCGGGCTGCGGCGCGGGCTGCGCGTGCCGCGAAGAAGGCGGAGGCGTCGACCGGGGCTGCCGATGCGGCAACCGCAGGCTCAGCGAACTCAGCTCGTATCGGCTCGGCGAGTCGAACGACTCCCGCTCCGTGCCTTTGTGGAGGGCGTCCCAGGCGCCCGTGTCCTGGTCTCCGAAACCCGAGATCTTCATCGGCTACCCCAGCACCCCGCCGCCCTGCAGCTGGGCGCGCAGCTCCGGCGTGATCTGCTCGCCGACCCGCTCGACCAGCAGGGTCATCTCGTACGCGATGGTCCCGATGTCGCACGTCGGCGCGGCGAGCACGGCCAGGCAGGATCCGTCGGACACCGACATCAGGAACAGGTACCCGCGCTCCATTTCGACCACGGTCTGGTTCACGCCGCCCGCCTCGAAGCAGCGTGCCGCGCCCTGGGTCAGGCTGATCAGCCCGGACGCCACCGCGGAGAGCTGCTCGGCGCGTTCCTGCGGCAACCCCTCCGACGGCGCGAGCATCAGTCCGTCCGCCGACACCAGCACCGCGTGCGCCGCACCCGGGACCCGGCGCACGAAATCCGAGATCAGCCAGCTGAACGTGCCCTGGTCCGCTGGCCGGTCGGAATCGGTCACTGCCCCTCCAAGCTCCTCGAACGCTGCCGGACGCCCGTCCGCCGCCCTCGGGCCATCCTCGCCCGGCCGCGGTGAAGTCGTCGTTCCAGCGTATTCACGCACCCGGTCGTGTCGAGCGTGTGCCCGGGCACGGTACGTGTCTGCCGGATGTAACGCCGCGCGAACGCATGCACAACCACGCATTCGCGGGTCACTCGGTGGTGGCGGCGGCCACCGTGCGCAGCGGGATGTCCGTGCAGGTCACCGCCGGTCCGACGCCCCGATCGGGGGCTGCCGGCCTCGGCCGCGAGCGAACCGGGCTACTGAGCCCGCCCCGCTCGGAGGCACCACTCCCCGAAGCGGGTGAAGCACGTGGAGTTCACTCCAACGGCCGCACCCGAGCCGGGGTGTCGCGGGAATCTGGGAGTCGGCGGACGCCTCCTTCGCAGACGGCGGCGGGGGACCAGAGGCGGGACTAACCCGCCCGCAAAGCCGTGTCGTGCGCGATCGCGTGCTGCACGACGGAGATCAGCACCTGCTTCGCCGACTCCCGCTCCCGCGCGTCGCACGCCATGATCGGCACCGACGGCGAGATGGTGAGCGCGTGCCGCACGTCCTCGATCTGGTGGTGCAGCAGCCGGTCGAAGCAGTTGATCGCCACGACGTAGGGCAGCTTCCGGTTCTCGAAGAAGTCGATCGACGGGAACGCGTCCGCGAGCCGGCGCGTGTCGACCAGCACGACCGCGCCGATCGCGCCGACGGCGAGGTCGTCCCACATGAACCAGAACCGGTGCTGGCCCGGCGTGCCGAACACGTACAGCACCAGGTCGGAGTCGAGCGAGATCCGGCCGAAGTCCATGGCCACCGTGGTGGTCGACTTGTTCGGCGTGGCCGACACGTCGTCGTGGCCCACGCTGGCCTCGGTCATCATGGCCTCGGTGGTCAGCGGGTCGATCTCGGAGATCGCCCCGACCAGAGTCGTCTTGCCCGAACCGAACCCACCCGCGACCACGATCTTGGCCGACGAGGTCGGACCCGTATGCGGCGTGTTCGCGTCGGAGTCAAATTCTCCGAAGCCCACTGAGCACCCTTTCCATGAACTCGATACTGGGGCGGTCGCCCGAAGTCGTGCTGCTGCTCGTGTGCACGAGCACCAGTCCGAGGCCCGCCACGTCACCAATCAGCACCCGCACCACGCCGAGCGGCAGCCGCAGCAGCGCGGCCACCTCGGCGACCGACCGGGTGTCGAGGCACAGGTCGCAGATCGACCGGTGCTCCGGCACGCGGACGCGGTCGAGCACCCGGCCCTGCTCGCTCGTCGACACCAGCGCCTCGATCGCGAGGTCGTAGGTCGGTTTCGTGCGGCCCCGGGTGCGGAAGTAAGGCCGGACCAGCCCGGAGGTCTCCACCTCGGCGGGCTCGTCCGCGTATTCGCCCGCCGCCTGCGTCGGCAGCGCGGCGGCCAGGTCGTTCGACGGGAAACTCGGGGGCCCGGGCGACCGGTCGCGCTCGGCGCTGAACGCGGCGAACTCGGCCGAGTCGTACAGCGGGCCGCTCGCGCCGCCGAACAGCTCCGATCCCGGCCCGCCGAGCAGCCGCTCGCGGTACCCGGGCACGGCGGTGATGCCCGGCTGCTGCCCGGCGTTGGAATCGGTCAGCCAGTTCGGCGGTTCGCGCACCGGATCGGAATCCGCGGCTTGGACGTCCCTGGAACGCCATTCGCGGTCGACCCGGTCCCGGAAGGACTTCCAGTCCTCCCGGCTGCCGTCCCGATCGCCCCAGCCGCCGGTGTGCTCGTCACCGAGCCGGCCGTCGCCGCGCAAGCGCCCGTCGTCCACGGTTTACTCCTGTAGTCCTAGGCCCGCCTAGCGACGGACCGCAGCGCCCTGCAGTTGTGCCCGCATCTCCGGTGTCAGCTGCTGGCCGACCCGTTCGACCAGCAGAGTCATCTCGTACACCACCAAGCCGATGTCGCTTTCCGGCGAGCCCAGCACCGCGAGGCACGAGCCGTCGGACACCGACATCAGGAAGAGGAATCCGTTCGCCATCTCGACCACGGTCTGCGCGACCGGGCCGCCCTCGAACACCTTCGCCGCCCCGCGCGCGAGGCTGGTCAGCCCCGAGGCGACGGCCGCCAGCTGGTCCGCCCGGTCCTTCGGCAGCCCGCGCGAAGACGCGAGCAGCAGACCGTCGGCCGAGACGACCACCGCGTGCGCCGCACCGGGCACCCGGTGGACGAAGTCCGTGATCAGCCACGCGAAGCTGCTCGCCGCGCTGCCGCCGGCCTGCCTGCCGTTCGGCTGCACCGAGCCGCCTCCCGGCTGCACTCCCGCCCGTGTCACTCTCGCTCCTCACTGCTGTCGCTCACATACCCGGCCCCGGTGACGCGAACCCCGTCGTCGTCGAGCCGGGCTTCCGGCGGCCGCTCCTTCAGCGCGTGCCTGCCGGACTTGTACCCACGCTGGAAGCTTGCCATCCGGCTGCGGGCAGCCGCCGCCGAGCGGGTGATCGCACCCGTTCCGGGCATTCCAGCGGTCGCGTCGGTGAACGAATTCTGCTGCTGCGCCGGTTCCGGCGCGTTGCCGATCGAGCCGGGCACGAGGTACGCGTTGGGCACGCGCTTGGGCAGCCCGGCGGGCGTGATCTCCTCGTTCTTGGATTCGAGCAGCGACTGCGCCGCCTGCCAGCCCTCGTCGGAGACGCTGTGCCAGCTGTCGTCCTCCGGCTCGTCGGAACCGGGGTAGAGCGGCGTCGATTCGAGCGTCTCGCCCGTCCGTTCGGCCGGAGCGTCCTCCTGCTCGGCCGGCGCGGCCTCGGCGTTTTCCGGCTCCGGCGCGGCGGACCCGGCGCCGGGCTCGCTGTCCTCGCCCTCGCTGAACCAGCGCGACAGCACCGACTGGTAGATCGGCAGCCGCCGGGTGGGCACGTCGTCCTCGAGCGCGGCGGAACCGTCCGGTTCGGCGGGCGGCTGCTCCTTCGGCGCTTCCGGCGCGACGTACTTCGGCTCCCGCTTCGGCAGCACCAGCGGCGGGAACTCGGTCTGCGACATGCTCGCGCCGTCGCCGTACGACTCGCGAGTGAGCGGCGCGAGGTCCTCCGCGGTCGGCCACGCCGGGGTTTCCGAGGCGGGCGTCGCCGGGCTGAGGAACGGGCCGGCCGCCCGGTTGCCCGCGACGAGGTCGTCGAGGCTGATCGGCTGGTCGAGCGGGACCAGGCCGCCGTTCTCGGACGCCGCGCCGTTGCCCGGCGCACCCGGCGCCTCGGTCAGTTCGGAGGACGACGGCGGCGGTGCGAGCGGAAGCGAGTTCGACTGCTCCGGTTCGCGGTTGACCGGCGGGAGGCTCGGGTGCGAAACCTCGTTGCGGTTCGCCGGCGGCGGCGTGTTCCGCATCGCCGGCGGGACGGTCCGGACCTGGGTGAGCAGTTCGGCCGGGACCACGACGCGGGCGATCACGCCGCCCTCGATGTCCTCGTTCTCCCGCAGCCGCACCTCGATGCCGTGCCGCTGGGCCAGCCGCGCGACCACGTACAAACCCATTCGCCGGGTCACCGACACGTCCAGGTCCGGCGGGTCGGCGAGCCGCTCGTTGACCTCGGCGAGGCGTTCCTCGCTCATCCCGACGCCGTGGTCGGTGACCTGGATCGCCAGCGCCTTCTTGCGCGTGATGACCGCGCGGACGGTGATCTTGGTTTCCGGTTCGGAGAAGTAGGTCGCGTTGTCGAGCAGTTCCGCGAGCACGTGCACGAGGTCGTGGATCGCCAGGCCCTGCACGGCGACCTCGGGCACGATGCCGATCTCGATGCGGGCGTACTGTTCGATCTCCGACACCGCCGCGCCGATCACGTCGGCCGCGGGCACCGGCTTGGGCACCGACTTCGCGAGTCCCGCGCCGGAAAGCACCAGCAGCGATTCGCCGTTGCGGCGCAACCGGGTGGCCAGGTGGTCGAGTTCGAACAGGCTCGCGAGATGGTCCGGGTCCTGCTCGTCGGCCTCGAGCCGGTCGATCACGCCGAGCTGGCGTTCCACCAGCCGCTGCGACCGCCGGGAGAGGTTCACGAAGATGCCGTTGACGTTCTCGCGCAGCAGGGCCTGCTCGGCGGCCATCTTGACCGCCTGCTCGTGCACCACGTCGAACGAGCGCGCCACTTCGCCGATCTCGTCGCGGGTGAGCACCGGCACCGGGTCGACCGCCTTCTTCGAGGCGTTGACCGGGTCCGGGTCGTCCAGGATGGCCTGCACGGTTTCCGGCAGCCGGGTGTAGGCGACGTCCAGCGCGGTCTTCCGCAGCACCCGCAGCGGGCGCAGCATCAGCCGCGCGATGACGAGCATCAGCATCAGCGCGGCGACCAGCGCGGCGAGGACGATGACCCCGCCGACCCAGGCCGACCGGACCGCGTTGCTGGCCAGTTCGTCGGCCTGGGCGCGCAGCTGGGTCAGCAGGTTGACCTCGACCGCGCGCAGCTTGTCGGCGGCGACGGTGGAGTCCTGGCCGAGCTTGGTGCCGTCGAGGTTGAGCGGCTGGCCCTGCTGGGCGAAGGAGAACGCCTGCGTCTGCAGCCGCCGACGCTCGTCGACCTCGGGGCCGGAGTAGGTGTCGTTGTAGAGCTGGACCTGGTCGCCGGTGGCGTTGGCCAGGAACGCGGTGATCGACGCGTCGCCGCTGGCCTCGGCGGCCCGGGTCTCGTCGATCAGGTTGCCCGGGAAGCCGTCGCGGAACGCGGCGATCTGCAGCGCGGAGTCGCCGCGGAGGATGAACTCCTTCGCCTCGCTGATCGACTGCGTGCTCGTGCCCAGGCGGAGCAGGTCGCGGTCGGTCGTCGCGGTGGAGACCTCGCGGCCGAGCTGGATCAGCGAATCGAGCACCGAGGAGTAGGTGTCGAGCACGGCGCGGTCGGAGTAGGCCGACGTGGTCATCGCCGCGCGCAGCGGGCGCAGCGCGTCGAGGCGCTGGAGGCCGTGCGCGTAGCGGTCGCTGGCGGCCTGGTCCTCGTTGTCGAGGTTGACCGCGGCGTTGCGCAGGTCGTCGACGTCGCGGTCGACCTTGGCCATCTGCGCGTCGAGGCCGGTCTGGCGCAGCGGGTCGCCGGAGGAGATCCGGACGACGGCCAGCGCGCGCTCGCGCTGCAGGTCGTGCACCACCGCGGTGACCTTCTCGGCGAAGGCGACCTGGTTGGCGGTGTGGTTGAGGTCGACCGCCGACCGCACGTCGTCGACCACGCGCAGCACGCCCAGCACCAGCGCGGTGATCGTGGGGATGAGAAGGATAAGCGCGAGCTTGGACCGCAATCGCCAGTTGCCGAGCGCGAGCCAGGACCGCTGCTGCGCGGTCCCCGCGTTCTCCCGAGCGGAGGCCTCCCCTGCCCCCGCGGTGTCTTCGTTCGGCACCGCCGCACCACCGTCCGGGCCCGAAGGGCCCGTTGATTCCGAACCTGCCCTGCTCGTGGCCACTACGCGCACGCTCCCGGCAGGTCATCCGCCACCTGGGTGGTCTGGACCACACCGCGAGCCGTTGCACCCTTTCGAGGGAAAAGATCGACTTCGCGGTGCGGCTGCCCGTCGCCTCGGGCGCGGAATCGGTTCAGGTCTGACATGACGTTCGGTCCCCGCACGTGGTCGATCTCTTAGTCCGTTCGGCCGAGGCCACCCCGCACCGGCACGTCGCCGGCGTGCGCGGAGAGCCTTTTCCCAAGTCCGGGCTCTCACCACATCGGTGGTCCACACCTCGCATTGCAGGAGCAGAGGGTAGCGAACGGCTGGCCCATTTGTAACCCTCCAGAAGTTGCCCGGAGAGCACCCAGGCAGCGGATCAAGGCCCATCGGGCACCCACAGCTCGTCCACATACCCCGCCGCACCAGGGGATTCGATCACCTGATCGAGTGACCAGTGCCACTTCTGAATCGTATATGAACACCCATTGTGAGTGATCGTCCTGGTTCTCTACAGTAGCCGCGTGACTCCGGACAATGAGCCACCTTCCCCCCGCGTCCATCCGAGACGCGGGCCCATTTGCTAGGAGCGACCTTGTTTGATGAAGCGGTGAGCGGCCGGCGCAGCTACGGGAGGCGCGGGTTCCTGTCGCTCGCGATGGCGGGCGGTGTCGCGATGACCGCCAGCGGCTGCGGTCTGCTGGGCGGATCGGACAGTTCAAGCAGTTCGAACGGCGGCTCCGGAGTCGAGAAGACCAAGATCAAGGTCTCGATCATGCCGACGATCGACGTGGCGCCCTTCCACCTCGCGGTCCAGAACGGCTACTTCAAGAACGAGGGGCTCGAGGTCGAAGCCGTCGACGCGGCCAGCGGGGACGCTTCGCTGCAGAAGCTGCAGGCGGGCGAGGTCGACATCGCCTACGCGAGCTACACGCCGTTCTTCATCGCCAAGAGCAAGGGCGCCGCGGACATCAAGCTGGTCTGCGACGCCTCGTCGGCCGGTCCGAAGAGCACCGAAGTCGTCGCGATGCCGAACAGCAACGTCAAGAACGTGCACGACCTGGCGGGCAAGCGGATCGCGATCACCGCCACCAACACGATTTGCGACACCCTGACCAAATCGGTCATGCGCGACAACGGCGTGAGCTTCAACGACGTGCAGTGGGTTTCGATGCGGTTCCCGGACATCGGCCCCGCGGTCAAGCGCGGCAACGTCGACGCGGGCTTCCTGACCGAGCCGTTCATCACGCAGTCGGCGAAGGTCAACGGAACGGTGGAGGTCATCGACACCGCTTCCGGCGGCACCAAGGACTTCCCGACCGCGGGCTACGGCTCGCTCGGCAAGTTCACCGACGCGAACCCGAAGACGGTCGCCGCCTTCCAGCGCGCGATGCTGCGCGCCACCAAGGAATCGGCCGACCGCTCCAAGATCGAGCCGCTGATGATCCAGTACTCGAAGGTGGACGAGGCGACCGCGAAGATCACGAACCTGCTGACGTTCCAGTCCACTTTGGACGCCCGGCGCATCCAGCGCGTGCCGGACCTGCTGCAGCAGTTCGGTTCCATCCAGTCGAAGATCGACGTGCAGTCGATGATCGTCCCGCAGGCGAACGCGTCCTGACGTGCGTCTCGTCCGGAACCTGACCGGCCTGCTCGGCTTCCTCCTGATCTGGGAGGTCGTCGTGCGGGCCGGTCTGATCGACCAGAACGACCTTCCCCCGCCGACCGTCGTCTTCGCCCGCATCGGCGAACTGCTCGGCGACGTCGAGTTCGTCCGCGACGTGATCGCCTCGGTGCTCGCGTGGATGATCGCGCTGCTCATCTCGATCGCCATCGCGGTCCCGGCCGGCCTGCTGCTCGGCAGCATCCGCTGGCTGCGCGACGCGACCAAGGCGATCGTCGAATTCCTCCGGCCGATCCCTTCGGTGGCCTTGATTCCGCTGGTGCTGATCGTCGTCGGCGGCGGCCCGGAAGCGAAGATCACGCTCGCCGTGTACGCGGCGGTCTGGCCGATCCTGTTCAACACCATTTACGCGCTGGCGGAGATCGACCCGCTGCTGCTGGAAACCGCGCGCACGTACGGAACCCCGCGTTCGCGGGTGCTGACGTCGGTCGCGCTGCCGCACGCCGCGCCGTTCGTGTTCACCGGGATCCGGTTGTCCGCGGCGATTTCGCTGATCCTGGTGATCAGCACGGAATTCCTCGCCGGGGCGAAGCTCGGCATCGGGCAGTTCGTGCTCGAAGCCAGTTCCGGGCCGGGCCGGATGGATCTGGTGCTCGCCGGAACGGTGGTCGCCGGGCTGCTCGGCTACCTCGTGAACGAGGGCCTGGAGCGCCTGGGCAACCGGCTGTTCCGCTGGAGCAGCGCTGTCGAAGGAGCCGCCGCGTGAGTGTGGTCGAAAAACCCTCCACCGTCACGCGCCGCGTGAGCCGCGGGATCAGCGGGTTCGCCCGCAAGTGGCTGCTGTTCGCGATTTTGGTGGTGTTGTGGGAGATCGCGACGCAGCTGAGCGAAAGCGTGTTCTTCCCCCCGCCGTCGAAAATCGCGGCCGCGGCGGCGAAACTGTGGTTCTCCGGCCCGGCCTCGCACCTGTTCCTCGGCGACGCGGTGTTCGACCACATCCTGCCGAGCCTCGGCCGGCTGCTCGGCGGCTGGCTGCTGGCGGTGGTGCTCGGCGTCGCGCTCGGCACCGCGCTGGGCCGCTCGCGCACCGGAATGGATTACGTGGGGCCGCTTTTCGCGTTTTTCCGCGCGATTCCGCCGCCCGCGCTCGTGCCGGTGTTCATTATCCTGTTCGGCATCGGGCCGGGCATGCAGACCGCGACGATCATCTTCAGCTCGCTGTGGCCGGTGCTGATGAACACCGTCGACGGCGTCCGCTCGGTCGACCAGGTCAAGGTCGAGACGGCGCGCGCGTTCCGCACGCCGAAGCGGTACTGGATCGGGCTGGTCGTGCTGCCCTCGGCGCTGCCGAAGATCTTCGCCGGGCTCCGGGTGTCGCTGTCGATCGCGCTGATCCTGATGGCGATCTCCGAACTGGTGGGGGCGCTCAACGGCATCGGCTACGCGCTGCTCGCCGCCCAGCGCTCGTACGACTTCGACCAGATGTGGGCGTGGATCGTGCTGCTCGGCATCCTCGGGTACGGGTTCAACGCCGCGCTGCTCGGCATCGAACGCCGGGTGCTCGGCTGGCAGCCCGGCCGGAACTAGGAAGGTTTCCCCTTATGTCGACCATGCTCGAGGTCTCCGGCCTCAGCCACCGCTACGGCAGCGGCGAGTCCGCGCACGTCGCGGTCAACGACCTGTCGTTCACGGTGGAGACCGGGCAGCTGGCGTGCATCGTCGGCCCATCCGGCTGCGGCAAGTCCACCCTGCTGCGCGCGATCGCCGGCCTGATCCCGCCCACCGCGGGCACGGTGAGCCTGCACGGCGACCGCGTCACCTCGGTGCCGGACGATCTCGCCGTGGTGTTCCAGGACTACAGCCGCTCCCTGTTCCCGTGGCTGTCAGTCGCGAAGAACGTGGAATTCCCGCTGCGCTGGAGCAAACTCGACAAGGCGACCCGGCGCGCCCGGGCCACCGAGGCGCTTGAGGCGGTCGGCCTTTCGGCCGCGGTGAACAAGTACCCCTGGCAGCTGTCCGGCGGCATGCAGCAGCGAGTGTCGATCGCCCGCGCGCTGGCGAGCCGTCCGGCGCTGCTGCTGATGGACGAGCCGTTCGCCTCGGTGGACGCCCAGACGCGGTTCGAGCTGGAAGACCTGCTGCGCCGGGTTCAGGTCGAACAGAGCACGACGGTGCTGCTGGTGACGCACGACATCGACGAGAGCGTGTACCTGGGCGACCGGGTGCTGGTGCTGTCGAAGTCGCCGGCGCGGATCGTCGCGGATCTGAAGGTGGACCTGCCCGCCCAGCGGGACCAGATCACTACCCGGGAATCGGCGGAATTCGTTTCGCTGCGCAGTGAAGTGGCCCGGCTGCTGCACGGCCCGGCGGTCCAGGCGGCGGCGGATCTGGCGGAGCAGGAAGCGGCGGATGCGGCCGCGGCGTCCGAGGTGGAATCCGCTGCGGCGGAGAAGAGTTGACTCGTGAGTGGTTAAGCCGGTTCTAACCGGCTTAACCACTCACCAGCTTCTCAGCCCTTGGCCCGCGAATCCGGCCCGGTCTCGTCCGGACCGATCTCCGGCAGCGTCCGCACTCCCAGCACGTTCGCGCCGACCAGCTTCCGCGTCGCCAGGTTCCCCATCGGCATGAACGTGCTCGCCTGCACGTCCCGCCACATGCGCTCGAACGGCAGCGCCTTCGTGTAGGACATGCCGCCCAGCACGTCGACCAGCCGCTGCATCACCTGAACCGCGTTGTTCGCCGCCGTGTACTTCACGATCGCGCTGCGGGCCACGCCGTCCTGGATGTCCCCGGTGAACAGGCGGCGGCTCGTCACCTCGTCGGCCTGGCGGTAGATCAGCGCGCGGGAGCTTTCCAGCAGGATCTGGCATTCGCCGAGCACATCCTGCAGCACCGGGTCCTCGGCCTTGCCGCGCTGGATCAGCGTCCGCACGGTCCAGTCCAGCGCACCCGCCGCGATTCCCGTGTAGACCGCCGAGAACGCGGGCATCGCCCAGGCCCACACGGTTTCCAGCACCCGGGAGTCGAGGTGTTTCACCGGCAGCGAGTGCACGACCGCCGCGTCCTCGACGAACACCTTGTCCAGTTCGACGTCGTTGCTCTGGGTGCCGCGCATGCCCATGGTGTTCCACGTCTGGTGGATCGTGACGCCCGGCTGGTCCAGCGCGATCTGGCACAGCAGCAGCCGCGGGCCGCCGTCGGCTTCCTCATAGCGGGCGGTGGTCGAGCAGTGCGTGGCGACCGCCGAGTTGGTCGCGAAGCTCTTGCGGCCGGTCAGTTCGAAGCCGCCTTCGACGCGGACCGCGCGGGTCTTCGCGTCCGTCATGTCGTTGCGCAGACCCGTTTCGCTGGTGATCGACGCCCAGATCAGTTCGCCGTCCACCGCTTTGCGCAGCAGTTGCGCCAGCCGGGGCGCCTTCGTGCGCCGCCAGACGCTGGCCCACTGTCCCAGCGGCGACAGGTGCATGGTGAACGCCAGCGCGGTCGCGCCGTCGCCCATCGCCAGCCGTTCCAGCACCGGCAGGATTTCCGGCAGCCCGGCTCCGGAGCCGCCGAGTTCTTCCGGGACCGACAGCCGGAGGAAGCCCGCCTCCCGCAGGTCGTCGTAGTTCTGGTGCGGGAAGGTGTTGTCCCGGTCGTGCTCGGCCGCGCGCTCGGCGAAAATGTCCGCGAGCTTGGCGGCGCGGTCGACGAGGGCCTGCTGCTCAGGCGTCAGGAGAGGCTGCACCCGGCCATCAAAACAGCGTCCCGGATCTTGGTCAATCAGCCATTGTCCGTAGCCGCTTCAGTCCACAAGACACCGCGAGTGCCTGCCCCGGGAACTCCGGGACAGGCACTCGCGACAGTCGCGTTCAGCCGATCAGTTTGGACAGTCCGGAGCCGTTGAACGAGCCCCAGCCGGTCGTCTGGTCGTAGCCAGGGCCGGCGGAGAAGCCGGTGGTGCCGTTGAAGGTGTTGTTGCCGGTGGTCACGTCGTGGAAACCGGAACCGTACGAGGAACCGTTGCCAATGCTGTAGAACTTCGCGTTCAGGTTGCCGAGGCCGCCCTTGTGGACCTCGTTCTGCAGCGCGGCGAAGCCCGCCCACAGCGGAGCCGCGCCCGAGGTGCCCCACACGTTCCCGGTCTGGCCGCCGGAAATGATCGTGTAGGCCGAACCCTGCGCGGCGTCCCCGGCGACGTCCGGGACCTTGCGCTTGGTCGTGCTCTGCTTGGACTGCCACGACGGCGCGGCGAAGAGCGTCGAGATGCCACCGCCGCCGGCCCCGCCGGAAGCGCCGTCGTTCCACGTCGTTTCGCTGCTGTAGCCGTTCGACGAGTTCACCGTCAGCTGCGTGCCGCCGACACCGGAGACGTTCGGGCTCGACGCCGGGAAGTCCACGGCCTGCGCCTTGCTGCCGGTCTGGCGGGCGCAGTCGGTGGTGCCGTCGTCGCCCGCGGCGGCGAAGTAGCTGATGCCCTCCGCGGTGCCGGTCGCGAGCGCCTTGTCGACGCTGTTGGCCGCGGCCGAGCCTTCCGCCGCCTCGCAGGAGCCCCACGAGATCGAAACGACGCTGACCTTCTTGTCCGACGCGATCTTCTGGTACATCGCCAGCTCGCCCGCGTTGGAGTTCGGGGCCTCGTACACGTAGTCGTTCGCCGGCGCGGCGAGCGCGTGCACGACCTCGATGTCCAGGTCGACCTCGGTCTCGCCCTGGCCGGGGCTGGAGTCGTAGTTGGCTCCGTTGACCGAAACCGTGCTCACCGTGCCCGCCTTCAGGCCGTACTTCGTGTCGTACGCGGTGATGTCGGACTTCTTGTACCCGTCGAACTCCACGAAGCCGACGTTCACGCCCGCGCCGGTGGCGGACATGCCGCTGGTGCCGTACGCGGTCTTGAGGATGCTCGGGGTCACCGGCTTGACCGTGCGCGGCGCCTGCTGCGGCTTGGCGTGGTGCTTCACCGCGTGGTTGTCGAGGCCGACGACCGAATCGACCACGGCGGACACCGACGCGGGCAGTTCCGGCGCGGAGTCGTTCGCATAGAACTTCCGGCCGGTGACGGTGTCGGTGTAATTGCCAATACGCGTATGGAAGGCAGATTCCAGCTGTCCGGCAGTCGCCGAGAAGGTGATCGCCTGACGGTTTCCGGAAACCTCAATACCCTGCGCGCCGCTGCGCTTGAGGAAATTCACCGCCTGATCGGCTTCGGCCTGAGTTGGGCCGAATGCAGCAGTGAACTGCTCCGGAGAGAGGAAATGCCGGTACTGCGGCGAGGCCGGGTCCTGCACGTCGGCGAGGAAACGGGCCAGAGCCTGCTGGTTGTGCAGTTTGAGCGACAGTGCGGCGGGAATCTGCTGGTCCGCGGCGACGTCGCCGGACCGCGCGCTGGCGGCGAGCGGGGCGGCGTTGCCGGGAAGGGCGACCAGCGGATCGGCGTTCGCGACGCCGGCCACGGAAAGGCACAGCAACGCCGGCAGCGGAACCGCGGCGGCGACGAGCTTGCGCAAGCGCATGAGAATTCCTCTCGAGAGGCGGGGACCGGGGCGGCTAAATCGCGGTACCGACCCGTATCCCGACCCTAAAAAACCCCTCGAAGCGACGAAACCTACTTTTGGCTGACCTTCTCGCGGTTGGTTTGTTTTCCACTTGCGCTATTGATGACTGATTCCCGCCGCGATGTCCCGCCGAATCCGGAAACCATCGGAGGTCGGAAGCCGGAAGCCCCGGACATTCCGGACGGCTTGCGCACACACTCGCACTGTGCTCGTCAAGCAAAGACGGGAACCTTGCCGGAATTGGAATTCCCGGCGAGGTTCCCTTCCTCGATGGACTGGAGCGTCAGCCTTTGACGAGTTCGGCCCACTCGCGCACGGCCGCCGCGTCGACCGGAGCGTCCCACCCGGACGGACGCACCGCGCCGCCGACGTGGAATCCGCGCACGCCGCCGGCGCGCAGCAAATGCACCTGCTGTGCCCGGAGCCCGCCGCCGACCAACAGCGCCGGGCCGTCGGTCCGCCGCGCCAGCTGCTGCAGCACCGACAGTCCACTCGCGACACCGTTCGGGTGCCCCGCCGCCAGCACCGTGTCGCAACCGAGCTCGGCCAGCACGTCGTACGCGGCGATCGGGTCGCGCGAACGGTCGATGGCGCGGTGGAACGTCCACGGCCGCCCGTCGATCTCCTTCAGCAGCGCGCGGCACGCGTCGGCATCGACTTCGCCGTCCTCGGTCAGGAAGCCGAACACGAACTCCTGCGCCCCCGCGGACACCAGGCTCGCCGCGGAAGCGCACAGCTCGTCGATCGCACGAGCGTCGAAGGTGTTCTCCGCGCGCAGCATCACACGCACCGGCAAATCAGTGGCCGCGAGCACCTCGCGCACCGTCGCCTCGCTCGGGGTGAGGCCGTCGCTGGCCATGTCGGAGACCAGTTCGAGCCGGTCCGCTCCGCCCTCTTGCGCCCGCTCCGCGTCCCGCGCGCCCAGCGCGATCACTTCCAGCAGGGCGGTGTTCGAACTCATGCCTCATCCGTTTCGATCCAGTGGCGGGGTGTCTTCCCCCCGGGCGTGCCTGCCGCGCCGGAAGCCGCCTTGCAGGCTCGTCATCCGGGCGCGCACCGCGTCGGGGGAAAGCGAGAGTATCGGCCGCTGCTCCGGCTCCGCGGCGGGGCCGCCCGCCACGTCGGCGACCCGCAGGAACGGCCAGGTGTCCTCGGCCCCGTCCTCTTGTTCCAGGTGCTCGGGGGTCGGCCATTCGGGGGCCTCCGCCGCGTCCGGGTCCTCGGTCGGGAACTCCGGGAGCCCCTCGTAGGCGTGCCGCGGCTCGGCGACCGGGTGCTCCGGCTCGGGCTCGAACGCGGGCACCTCCGGCATCGGCGCGACCACGCGCGGCTCCGGCGCGGCCGGCTCCTCCGCCGGCGCCGAGAGATCGAACCAGCGCGACAGCACGTCCCGGTACGCCGGCATCCGGTCCGTCGGCGCGTCGATCTCCAGATGCGACCGCGACGCTTGGCCCGGCCACGACGGCGTCTCCTCGACCACCGGCGCCCGCCGCAGCGGACCGGCGTCGTCGAGGCTCGGCGCGACCAGCTCGGCGGGTTCCTCGGCTTCCTCGGCCGGGGCCAGCGGCGCGAGCGGGGCCAGCAGCTCCGGTTCCGGCGCGGGTTCCGGTTCGACCGGCGCGGGCGGCTGCGGCAGCGGCGGGGCTTCGGTGATCAACGCCGCCGGGACGACGACCGTCGCGGTGAGCCCGCGTCCCTCAGCGGGGCTCAGCTTCACCGCGATGGCGTGCCGTTCGGCCAGCGTCGCGACCACGAACAGGCCCATCCGGCGCGACACCTCGACGTCGACCTCCGGCGGATGCGCCAGCCGAGCGTTGGTGCGGTCGATCTCCGCCTGCGGCATGCCCGCGCCGCGGTCGGTGATCTCGATCCGCCACGCCCCGTCCGGCATCCGCGCGCTCTCCACGGTGACCGCGGTCTGCGGCCCGGAGTACCGGGTGGCGTTCTCCAGCAGCTCGGACACCACGTGCACCAGGTCGTTGACCGCGTCGCCGCGCACCGCGAGCGCCGGGGCCGGACCGACCTCGATCCGCTGGTAATCCTCCACTTCGGACAGCGCGGCCCCGATGATCTCGTCGGCCACCACCGGCCCGGTGTCCTCGCGCACCAGGTCGGTGCCGGACAGCACCAGCAGGTTCTCGCTGTTGCGCCGCATCCGGGTGGCGAGGTGGTCGAGCTCGAACAGCCCGCCGAGGGTCTCCGGGTCCTGCTCGCCCGCCTCCATCCGGTCGAGCACGGACAGCTGCCGCTCCACCAGGTCCTGGCTGCGCTGCGACAGGTTGACGAACATCGCGTTCACGTTCTCGCGCAGCATCGCCTGCTCGGCGGCCAGCCGGACGGCCTCGCCGTGCACCGCGTCGAACGCCCGCGCGACCTGCCCGACTTCCTCGCGGGTGAAGATCGGCACCGGCGCGACCGCCGCCCGGTGCCGCAGGTTCTCCGGGGCCGGATCGGGTTCGGTGAGCAGCCGCTGCACGGCCTCGGGCAGCCGGTGGTCGGCGACCTCCAGCGCGGTGCGGCGCAGGATCCGCAACGGCCGCAGCAGCGAGCGCGCGATCACCACCGACAGCACCCCGGCGACCAGCAGGACGCCGATGACGATTCCGCCGTCCCAGATCGTCGACGCGCGGGCGCTGGCGGCTCGCGCGTCCGTTTTCTCCTGAAGCTGGACGAGCAGCGCCTGCTGGACCTGGTGGGCGAGATTGACGGTGTAGGTCGACGCGGTGTCCCACTGGTCCGCGTCCAGGCCGGAGAGCGGCTGGTTGTTCTCGGTCCGCGTGAGCGCCGACTCGACCATGTCGTTGCCGATGTCGACGACGATGCCGATCACCGTGTCCGAGTACATCCGCTGCTCGTCCGGAGTGGCGAAGGTGCGGTAGTCGCTGCGCGCGGCGGCCAGCTCGGCTTCCGCGCCGAGCAACGCGCGCGTCCGGTCCCGGTTGAGCGTGCCCTGCGCGATCGCCTCGGCCATGATCGCGCGCTTGACCGACATCTGGTCCTTGATCCGCGCGAGCGCGTTCCCGGCCAGCCGCAGCCGGGCCAGGTCGGGTTCGGTGACGTCGGCGGCGGCGGTGTCGCTGATGTCGAGCAGGCCGGAGATCAGCTCGCTGTACGAACGCAGCACCGCGTCCGGCGGATACGCGGAGTGTTCGGCCGAATACCGCAGGCCGCCCAGCACTCGCAGCCGGTCGTCGCTCTGCTGCAGATCGCCCGCGGCGGAGTCGTCCAGCCGCGGCTTGCTGTCGGCGAGCGACCGCTCGAACGCGCCGATCGCCAGGTCGACCCGGGTGCGCTGGCCGACGAGGATGTCGGTGGGCCCCTTGCGGTCGCCCGCGACGAACCGGACCGTGACGTCGCGTTCCCGCTGCAGCTGGTGCACGACCTCGGCGACGGTCGAGTCGACCCGGCAGCGCGCCGCGAACTCGGCGAGCTGGCGGGCGTCGCGCAGGTCGCTGTTGACCCGCAGGCCGACCAGCACGACCACGGCGAGCGCCGGGATCAGCAGAACGGCGAAGAGCTTGGTGCGCAGCCGCCAGTTCCGCAGCCGCCACCGGCCGCCGACCGGACGCGAGGCAGCCGGATCCGTCGCGTCACCCGAACGGGGACGGTCGTCGCGACGGGTCACCTGTGCTTCCTTTTCCACCGCGGGAACTTCTGCCCACGGACGTCCTCGGGCTCCGGCCGGAAACTACCGCTTGGTAGTTCCCGGCGAAAAGATCGGGAAGCCACCCTGGCGGGGGCACCGCCCTGCGGGCGATCGTATGGGCAGCGGCCCATACGATCCAGCACGAGGCAGAGATTCTCCCGGCAGGGGATGGCGAATGAAAGCGAGCGGTCTGAGGTTTGCGCTGGTGGCGACGTTGTTCGCGCTCACCGGCTGTTCCGTGTTCGGATCCGGGGACGCCGGGCAAGCGCAGCCGCCGGAACGCTCCACGCTGCGGGTCGGCGTCGCGAGCCCGATCGACACCGCCCCACTGCGCATCGCCGTCGCGGCCGGAAAGTTCCGCCAGGCCGGGCTGAACGTCCAACTGGTGGAACTCGGCGACAGCGACGGCGTGGACAAACTGAAGTCCGGACAGGTCGATGTGACGTTCGGCAGCGACGTGTCGCTGTTTCGCGCCGCCGGATCCGGTACCGCGCTGCAATTGCAGGGCGAGGCGTACACGTTCGGCCGCACGACTATCGCGCTCGTCACGTTGCCCGATTCCGACTACCCCGAACCGACCGCGAAGAAGTCGCCGAAAATCGCCGTGGACTCCCCCGACGACATCGGCGCGCTCACTGCACGAGCGGTGCTCGGCACGGCGGGCGTCGACAAATCGAAGATCGAGTTCGTGCCCCGGCCGTACGGGCAGATGCCCGCCGCGCTGCAGTCCGGCGACGCGGACGCGGCGCTGATGGTCGAGCCGTACATCACCCGCGCGGAGAAGGAGCTGGGCGCGCGGATCCTCGCCGACGGTTCGACCGGCGCGACCCTGGACTTCCCGGCCTCGGGCTACGCCGCGACCGGCCAGTTCGCCGCGGCGAACCCGCGCACGCTCGCGCTGTTCCGGAGCGTCCTCACCCAGGCCCAGCTGGCCGCGTCCGACTCGGCGAAGGTGCGCGACGCGCTGCCGACGTTCTCCGACATCGACCAGACCACCGCCGCGCTGATCTCGCTCGGCAGCTATCCGACCACGCTTTCGGCGACGCGGCTGCAGCGCGTCGCCGACCTCATGCACAGCTCCGGGCAGCTCGCCAACCGCCTCGACGTGGCGGCGATGCTGCCGAACGCCTGGTGAGTGCCGATCAGATGCTCGCCCCGGTCGGCTGCAGGCAAATCGTGCGCACCGGCGGCCCGACGTAGACCAGCGACACGTCCTTGTCCCCGCAGTTCGACGCCGACTTCGCGCCGTCGTGGACGACCGCGCGCGCTTCCGCCTTCGGGTCGTCGCAGGCGACCTTGCCGACCTTCGACTCGTCCGAGACATCGCGTACGCACTCGCCGGACACGACGTTCAACGCGAGGCACAGCGTCTCGGACGGCTTGCTGGTGCTGCGGGCCGACGTGTACAGCTCGAACCGCACATAGTCCTCGCCGCGGCAGGAGGACCGGCCGTTGGCCACGGCGTCGACGCGATAGGTGGCGGCCCGGTCGGAGCAGTCCGCTCCGGTGTAGGTCTGCGTCTCCGAGCCCAGCGACGAGAGGTAGAGGCAGCTGCCCGCGACCGGCGGTCCGGCCGAGCGCGCGATCGCGGCGAACCCGAAGGCGCCGAGCGTCCCGAGCCCGACCGCCAGGACGACGAGACCGGCGAAGAGCGCCTTCAGCTTGCCCGACACGCGCTTCGGACCGCTGTGGACCGGGAGCGGCTGGTACGGGTTCGCGGCCGGCGGCAGGCCGAACGGTGGTGTGGTCACTGGGTCCCCTCCCGCGGCTTCGTCCCGCCATCTTGGCATCCCCGGGCCGCGGTCTGGGAGGGAACGTATAAAGGAGAGGTGACTGATGGCCCCCTGATCGTCCAGTCCGACAAAACCGTGCTGCTCGAGGTCGACAATCCGCGCGCCGACGACGCGCGGATCGCGATCGCGCCGTTCGCCGAACTGGAACGAGCGCCCGAACACGTGCACACCTACCGGATCACGCCGCTCGCGTTGTGGAACGCGCGCGCGGCCGGGCACGACGCGGAACAGGTGGTGGACGCGCTCACCACGTACTCGCGCTTCCCGGTGCCGCAGCCGCTGTTGATCGACGTCGTGGACGTGATGGGCCGGTTCGGGCGGCTGCAGATCACCAACCACCCGGCGCACGGCCTGGTCATGACCACGACCGACCGCGCGGTGCTCGAAGAGGTCTCGCGCAACAAGAAGATCAGCCCGATGCTGGGCGCGCGGATCGACGAGGACACGGTGATCGTGCACCCGTCCGAACGGGGGCGGCTCAAGCAGGCGCTGCTGAAGGTCGGCTGGCCGGCCGAGGACCTCGCCGGGTACGTGGACGGCGAAGCGCATCCGATCGACCTCGCCGAGGACGACTGGCACCTGCGCGACTACCAGCGGCAGGCCGCCGAAGCGTTCTGGGCGGGCGGTTCCGGCGTCGTCGTGCTGCCGTGCGGCGCGGGCAAGACGCTGGTCGGCGCGGCCGCGATGGCGCATGCCAAGGCCACCACGCTGATCCTGGTCACCAACACCGTCGCCGGGCGGCAGTGGAAGCGCGAACTGGTGGCGCGGACGTCGCTGACCGAGGACGAGATCGGCGAGTACTCCGGGGAGAAGAAGGAGATCCGGCCGGTCACCATCGCGACGTACCAGGTGGTCACGCGCAAGACCAAGGGCGAGTACCGGCACCTGGAGCTGTTCGATTCGCGCGACTGGGGCCTGGTCGTCTACGACGAGGTGCACCTGCTGCCCGCGCCGGTGTTCCGGATGACCGCGGACCTGCAGTCGCGGCGGCGGCTCGGGCTGACCGCCACGCTGGTGCGCGAGGACGGCCGCGAGGGCGACGTGTTCTCGCTGATCGGCCCGAAGCGGTACGACGTGCCGTGGCGCGACATCGAGGCGCAGGGCTGGATCGCGCCGGCGGAATGCACCGAGGTGCGCGTGACGCTCACGGAAAACGAGCGCCTGCAGTACGCCACCGCGGACTCCGACGAGCGGTACAAGCTCGCCGCCACAGCGATGACGAAGATCCCGGTGATCCGGTCCATTGTGGACAAACACGCCGGCGAGCCGACCCTGGTGATCGGCGCGTACCTCGACCAGCTCGAGATGCTGGGCGCGGAGCTGGAGGCCCCGGTCATCCAGGGCGCGACGAAGAACAAGGAACGCGAGGAACTGTTCTACAAGTTCCGCCGCGGCGAACTGCGCACGCTGGTGGTGTCGAAGGTCGCGAACTTCTCGATCGACCTTCCGGAAGCGTCGGTGGCGATCCAGATTTCGGGCACGTTCGGTTCGCGACAGGAGGAAGCGCAACGCCTCGGCCGGCTGCTGCGCCCGAAGGGCGACGGACGGCAGGCGCACTTCTATTCGATCGTGTCGCGGGACACGGTGGACACGGAGTACGCGGCGCACCGGCAGCGATTCCTTGCCGAGCAGGGTTACGCGTACCACATCGTCGACGCGGAGGACCTGCGGCGACCGCTGTGAATCACGAACCGAGGTAACGGAGAACGGCCAGCACGCGTCGTGCTGCAGCCCTGCGCTCGTCGAGCTTGTCGAAGATCGCGTTCGGGTGCCTCTCCACCGCGCTCTGCGAGATGAACGCAGGGTCGAGATGCTCGCGTTCGGGTGGCCCTGCGCCATTTCTCCAGCACCTCGCGCTCGCGCGGGGTCAGCCGGGCGCGCGCGTCCGCGCCGCGGGCGCGACTAGCAGCGGCGCGGCGAGTGCCACATACGGCAGCTCGACGAGTGCCGTCAGCGCGCCCACTCCGACGCCCGCCGTCAGGCGCAGCACTCGCGATCTGTTCACGTCGCGCAGGCTAGTCAGGCCTCGGTGGGCGGAGCACTGCGGTTTTCCGCACCTCTCCGGGTGGCCGAACGCAATGTGTTGCGCGCCTTGGCTTTCTACGGCGTTGCCGCCGTCAGGAAAGGAATCCCCTTGAAGCGCTTGCTCGCCACTCCCGCCGCCGAACCCCTGGACAACCTGTTCCGCCGATCCCCAGCGAACTCGTACTCCCGCTGGCCGGATTCTCCGCGAGCCGCGGCACCTTCAGCCTGGCCGGTGCCCTCTTCTGGACGACCCTAGGCTCGCTGGTGCCGTGCTCGTCTACTGACTGAGCGCTCCGCTCGGCCGCGACCGCTGCCGGGCGCTGTTGACCGGGCTGCCGCTGATGGACGCCGCCGACTTCCACCGCACCGAGGCGTGGTTCACCCGGCACGGCGGGAAGGCGGTGTTCCTCGGCCGGATGGCGCCGATCTTCCGCATCCTGATCTCACTGCCGGCGGGCGTCGAACGAATGCCGTTCGGCCGCTTCCTGCTGCTGACGACAGCGGGCAGCCTGCTGTGGAACACCGCGTTCGTCGTGGCCGGGTACTTGCTCGGGGAGCTGGTGGACCGGTACGCGTCAGTGTTCCAGTACGCCGCGGTGGCGATCGCCATCGGCCTCTTCGTCGCGGTCCGCGTGTGCCGCGTCTCCCGGCGCTTTTTCGCCCCTCGACCTGGACTTTCGCTAGGTTCACCCGAACGGACGAGCTCGTGGCGCCCTGGAAATTGTCGGTGGTTCGAACTACTGTTCGATAAACAGGCACCGAACACCAGTTCGAGGGGAAGCTCATGACGATCGCACCGTTCCGCCCCGGCGTCGGGGCACCGCCGGTCCAGACCTTGCCGCCCGGGCACTGGCACGGGCGGATCTGGGTGTCGGAGGAGCCGCTCACGCGGCCGCAGCGGTACCTGAGCTGTGTCGCGGAGTTCGAGCGGTCCGGACTGTGGCCCGTCCTGATCCCGCCCGACCAGCGCTTCTCCGCCCGCGGCGAGGACTGGCTGGACGACCGCGGCCGGCTGGCCCCGGCCGGGCACCGCGTCGACAACGCCGACCCAGCCGAAGTCCTGGCCCGCTGGTGGGACGGCTCCTGCTGCGACGGAGCCTGCCTGCGCCCGTTCGGCACCCGCTTCCCCGGGTTGGCGAAACGCTCGCACCGCCGCTCGGACCCGCTGGCCGAAGCAGGCAACACCGGCTCGATCCTGGCCGCCCGCACTCCCCACCGGTTGGGCCTGGTCCAAGCGGACCGCCCGGCCGACGTCCCGGCCCTGATCGGCTGGACGGGAATGATCAAGTCGACAGACCAGGTAGCCGAGCTGTCGGCGGTCCTGCGCAGCTGGGAAGACCGCTTCGGCGCGACCCTGGTGACGTTGGGCTTCGACTCCCTCGAGCTGTCGGTCTCCGCCCCGCCGCGCACCCACGCCAGGGCTCTCACCGTGGCGGCGGAGCACCGCGCGTTCAGCCTCCCGACGTATCTCACGCAGCCGGGAAACCTGCGGGAGTACGCGAGTTCCTTGGTGCAGGCACGCCGGTGGAGGTTCTCGTGGGCTTGAAGGAGTGAAGGATGACTGAGCCGGAGGGCCCGGGCCGGTTCGCGGGTGGTGGGGCAGCGGGCCTGACAGGCACAGGGCTGGAAGCTGGTTCGGCGGGGCCTGACCGGAGGGTGGCCGCAAAACGGCTTAGGCAGCGCAACCGTTCAGGGACGCGGCACGATTGGCTCGCCAACGAGGGTTGCCGCTTGCCGCGTTCCTGCCGCCCTGCCTTCACCCCGGCATGGCCGCCGACGTCGGCGCTGCGGTTCACGGCAGTGCCGTTCGCGATGGTGGTTCCGGCACCGCCGTCCACGTCAGTGCCGCCGTCCACGACAGCGCCGTTCGCGATGGCCCTTCCGGCACCGCCCGCGTCGATGTTGCGGCCCGCCTCTCTGCCTTCCGCTCCTGCCCCCGGCGTCAGTCCCGGTGCGGCCCTCCCCAGCACCGACGCCGCCCACACCACTGCCGCCGCACGCACGGGTGCCAACCTCCGCCGCTTCAGCCCCCTCCGCATTCCGGCTTCGCCCGTCCCCTCACCGACGCTGCCATCCACGACGGCACCGCCGTCCGCGTCGGTGCTGCGGTCCGCCTCCCGGCTCTCCGCGCCCGCCCCCGCCGTCAGTCCCGGCCCTGCTCTCCCTAGCGTCGACACCGCCCACACCACAGCCACCGCACGCACTGGCGCCAACCTCCGCCGCTTCAAACCCCTCCGCGTTCCGGCTTCGCCCGTCCCCTCACTGATGCTGCCGTCCACGACGCCACCGCCGCCCACGCCGGTGCCGCAGTCCGCCTCCCGCCCCTCCGCCCCCGCCGTCAGTCCCGGCGCTGTCCTCCCCAGCGTCGACACCGCTCACACCACTGCCGCCAACCTCCGCAACCCCATCCTCGATCTGGCTTCGCCCGCCCCCTCCTCGCCCCGTCCCCACGCCCAGGCAACGGAGTTCGAGCCATGAGACCCACGTCCCTCCGTTCAGGACACTTGTCCCGATCCTTGGCCCACCTGTCCCGAAAACAGCCGCGCGGACGGGTTTACCGCAACCGTCCGGGAGGGAATCCTCGGCGGCGAAAGGCGGTGAGCAAGATCGGCCAGATCCGAGTGGGCACGTCCGGCTGGCGATACCCGCCGTGGCGCGGCACGTTCTACCCGTCCGGCCTGCCGCAGCGGCGCGAACTCGAGTACCTCTCCAGCCAGCTGAACGCCGTCGAGATCAACGGGTCCTTCTACTCGCTGCAACGCCCGGAGCGATACCGCGCCTGGCACGCCGAAACCCCGGCCGGGTTCCTGTTCGCGATCAAGGGCGGCCGGTTCATCACGCACCTCAAACAACTGCGCGACGTCGAAGCCGCGCTCGCCAACTTCTACGCGTCCGGCGTCCTCGCACTCGCCGACAAACTAGGCCCGTTCCTCTGGCAACTCCCGCCACGACTGACCTTCGACCCAGACCGCGTCTCGACGTTTCTCGGCCAACTACCCCGCACCACCACCGAGGCCGCGGCCCTCGGCGCGAAGCACGACGACAAACTCAAGTTCCCACCGTTCCTGGACCCAGGCCCCGACCGGCCGGTGCGGCACGCGCTCGAAGTGCGCCACCCCAGCTTCACCGCCCCCGAAGCACTGGACTTGCTCCGGAAACACCGCATAGCCCTGGTGACCTCCGACGCCGCCGCGCCGTGGCCGTACCGGGAGGACCAGACCACTAACTTCAGTTACGTCCGGTTGCACGGTTCGGAGGAGCTCTACACCAGCAACTACTCCGATTCCGCCCTCCGCGCCTGGGCCGCGAAGATCACCGAATGGCACGACGCCGGCCGCCGGGACGTGCACGTCTACTTCGACAACGACAGCAAAGTCGCGGCCCCGCACAACGCCGTCACGCTCGCCCGACTGCTAGGCCTGTCCGCCGAGACCGGCCTAGCACAGTGAGCGGACAGTGAGCGCACTTCGATTGGGTGAGAGTACGGGCCGCCGGTGGTCTACGTGCTGCCACTGGGGGTCGGCACGCGGACCACCGCGCCCGGCTGGCCTTAGGTGAACACTGGAGAACGTGCTGCCGAACAGCTGAAGCCCATGCTCGCATCCGGCAGCGTCGGAGTGGCCCAACCAATTTCGCGCCACCGCCTCCCGCTCCGGTCCCTCCCGCGCAGTGCAGTCGCACCTGGCCTCTCGGAGTGGGCCAACGCAGCCACCGCCCAACCCCACGCGGCAGCGCTCCTCCCCGCCGACCGCACCCACGATCGGCACCCGAGTGATCTAGTCGCACCAACACCGAGCCCGGACGCAGTCAGTCCCCCGAGTCGCGGCAATACGCCTCGCTCTCGCATGAGTGCACCCTTGCGGAAGTCCGACGCGGCGACAGTGCGGTGCTGCGGCGGGACGGCACGCGGCGTTGGTTGTCGCAGCATCGTGAAGCCGCAGCCAGTGCGGTTTCACAGCATCGGCCGAACCTACCCCCGCACCAACCCAGCCAACTGCGCCCGCACCCGGTCCGCATCAGGGTGGTCCAGCCGGGTCAGCAACCGGACCGCGCGTAGCCAGCAGTCTCGTGCCGCGGCGGTGCGGCCGTAGCGCAGGTGTGCGGTGCCCAGTTCCGACAGCACATCCGCAGCCTCATACTCCTCGTCCATCGCGAAGAACATGTCGACCGCCTCGGACAGGCACTCGATTCCTTCCACGTGCCGACCCAAACCCAGCAGTGCGCGGGCTCTCGCGGCGAGAGAGAAGCGGCCCTGCGGGAGGTCGTCCGGCGGGACCAGCGCCAGTGCCTCGTCCGCGAGCGACAACGCCTGCGGGTAGTCCCCCATCATCGCGCACAGGTCGCCCAGCGCGCGCAAGACGTTCGCCTCCACCGAGGTGAAACCCAGCTCTCGCGTGATTTCCAGCGAACGCAAGCCATGCCGGTAAGCCTCCGGAAAATCCGAGATGTCCTGGGCGGTCATCGCCAGGTTGTAGCGCGCCCGCGCCTCCCCCGGCAGCGAGCCCAATTCCAGCTGCACGGCCAGCGCCTGCTCCAGATATTCGCGCGCCAGCACGTAGTTCCGGGCGACTCCCTCGATCACCCCGAGTCCATTGAGGATCGCCGCTTCACCGTGCCGTTCCCCGGAATTCCGCGCCGCACGCAGGCCGATTTCGAAAACGTACCGCCATTCGTCGACGCGTGCTCGTCCGGCGAAGTAGGTGAACAGCGACCAGGCCAGCCGCCAGCATTGTGCGTACCTGCCGATCCGGAACGACCATTGGATCACCGAGAGCAAGTTCCCGTGTTCCTCGATGAACCAGGCCAGCGCCTGGTGGAAGTCCGAAAATTCAAGCGCACCGGCCGAAGGGATCGGCCCGATTTCGTCCATCAGCTGGCGCGGGCGCATCGCCAAACCCGCGTTCCGCGCCGACGCGATGCACCAGTCGAGCAAGCGCGCACTGGCGCCAGCGCGCTCGGCGGCGTCGTCTTCCTGCTCCGACAACTCAGTGGCATAAGCGCGAATCAGGTCGTGGAACTGGTATCGGCCCGGTTTCGGCTGGGTGAGCAGATGAGTCGAAACGAGAGTGTCGAGAGCGCCGCGAGTCTCCTTTTCGGACCGTCCGTTGAGCGCGACCGCCATCCCCAGCGACAGGTCCGGGCCGACCGACAGGGCCAGCAACCGCAGCAGCCGCGCGGCCGCTGGGCATAACACCCGGTAAGAATAAGAGAAAACCGTGCGGATATTGGTTTCGTCGCCGTCGCCGAGGTCGAAGGTGCTCAACCGGCCGGCGTCCGAGGGCAACGCGGCCATGAACTCGCTCAGCGGCAGCCGCGGGAACTGCGCGGCGCGCACGGCGAGAACGCGGATCGCCAACGGGAGCCCGCCGCAGTACTCGACAAATCGGCCGGCGGCGATCGGGTCCTCCTGCACCCGTTCGACGCCGATGGCCGAAGCGAGCAGTTCCACCGCCTCTTCACTGTCCAATTCAGACAACGCGATCCGGCGAGCCCCGTGTGTCGCGACCAGTCCGCGCAGCTGCCAGCGGCTCGTCACCACGACCAGACAGCCCGGGCCAGGCAGCAAAGAGCGCACTTGCTCGGTGCTGTTCGCGTTGTCCAGCACGACCAGCAGCCGCCGGCCGGTGGTGTAGGTACGCCAGGTCGCCGCGCGTTCGTCCAAACCGGACGGGATTCGGTCGGCGGGGACGCCCAGCGCGGCGAGCAGGGTTTCCAGCGCGGCGATCGGGGTCACCGGCGCACCCGGACCGTAGCCCCGAAGGTCCAGAAACACTTGCCCGCCGGTGAAACGATCGGCGATCTGATGTGCGAAGTGGACGGACAGGGTGGTTTTCCCTTGCCCGCCCATGCCTTCCACCGAAGCGATCGGCGTGGAGGTGCCGTCGTCGAGAGCTTCCGGCAATAAGGCGCGCAAGGCTTTCAAGTCCGCGGATCGACCGGCGAAAGCACCTAGGTCGGCCGGAAGCTGGTGCGGGATATGGGGTTCCAACGGAGTCCGGAAGCGCGACCCTTCGTCGCCGCCCAAGACGAGCCGGTGCGCGCGTTGCAGTCCGGCACCGGGATCCAAGCCCAGTTCCTCGGCCAGCAACCCGCTGATCCGCCGATACACCTCCAGCGCCTCGGCTTGCCGCCCGGAGCGGAGCAGCGCGTACATCAGCTGCTCGTGCGGGCGTTCGCGCAGCGGATGTTCGCGCGTCAGCTGCTCCAGTTCGGGCACGACCGTGTCGTATTCGCCGACCGTCAACAAGGTCTCGGCCCACTGCTCACGCACCCGCGTGCGTTCCTCGGCGAGCTGCCCGACCTCGTCGCGGTGCAGCGCGTCCGACTCCACGTTCTGCAGCGCCGGTCCCCGCCACTGCCCGAGCGCGTCCTCGAAATAGCCCGCCGCCCGCCGGTGCTCCCCTCGCTCCACCGCGCTGCGGCCGCGTGCCGCGAACCGGCGGAAACGACCGAGGTCCACCGCGTTCTCGTCGACTTCCAGCAGGTAGCCGCCGCGTTCGGTGCGGATTGCCGCGCCGTCGCCGAGCGCCCGGCGCAGCCGCAGGACGTACGTCTGCAGCGCGCCCTTCGACCGACGCTGGTCGTCGCCCCACAGCCAGTGGCTGAGCACGTCGACCGAGACGAGGCGGTTGGCCCGCAGCAGCAGTCCGGCGAGCACGATCAGCGGGCGGCTGCCGCCCAGCGGCACCACCTGGTCCCCGGCGAGCACCTCGGCCGGGCCGAGCACCCGGAAGTCGAGGCCGTCCACACGTTCCATTGTGGCGTTGAGACGGCCCCGACGGCACCTCGGTTCCCGCGCCCGCGACGGTGGCATGATCGGCAGTCATGCAGGTCTACGCGCTCCCACTGCACACCCGGTTCCGGGACATCACCGTCCGTGAAGGACTGTTGCTCCGCGGTGCCGCCGGCTGGGGCGAGTTCTGCCCGTTCGCGGACTATTCGGACACCGAGAGCGTCCCCTGGCTCGCCGCCGCGCTCGAAGCGAGCGAAGAAGGCTGGCCGGAGCCGGTCCGCGACCGCATCGAGGTGAACACGACCGTCCCCATCGTGTCGCCGGAACGCGCGCACGAACTCGTCCGCGCTTCCGGCTGCCGCACGGCGAAGGTCAAGGTCGCCGACAAACGCGCGACCCTCGCCGAGGACTGTGCGCGTATCGAAGCGGTCCGCGACGCGTTGGGGCCCTCCGGGGCGATCCGGGTCGACGCCAACGCCGCGTGGGATGTCGACACCGCTGTGCACGCCCTAGCGGAACTGGACCGCGCGGCCGGCGGACTGGAATACGCCGAACAGCCGTGCCCGACGATCGACGACCTGGCCGCCGTCCGGCGCCGGGTGTCGGTGCGGATCGCGGCCGACGAGTCGATCCGCCGCGCGGAAGATCCGCTGAAGGTCGCCGTCGCCGGAGCCGCGGACATCGCCGTGCTCAAGGTCGCCCCGCTCGGCGGCGTGCGCCGTGCGCTGGAGGTCGCGGAGGCCTGCGGGTTGCCGTGCGTGGTGTCGTCCGCGGTGGAGACGAGTGTCGGGCTGGCTGCCGGGCTGGCGCTCGCCGGGGCCCTGCCGGAACTGGACTTCGCCTGCGGACTCGGCACGATGTCGTTGCTGCGCGGGGATGTCTGCACCAGCACACTGTCCCCTGTGGACGGTTACCTGCCGGTGCCCCGGCAAGCGCCCGAACCCGACGCCTACGCCGAATTCGCCGCCTCGCCCGAGGTGGAAGCGGCGTGGCTGGACCGGTTCGAGCGGGTCCGGAAGATCAGCGGGTAAGGGAGAGTTCAGGGTCGCGGCCCCAGGGCTTTCTCCGGGGCGTTCCCGGATGTGCGGCGGGCCCCCGGCGCGGAGTATTGCTGCCATGACGAACAACACGCAGGCCGCACCGGCCAAGAAGATCTTCCGCAGCCGCTCCGACCGCATGCTCACCGGCGTGTGCGGCGGATGGGCCGACTACCTCAACGTCGACCCCTCGATGGTGCGCATCGCCGCGGTCGCCGGGGCCGTCCTCTCCGCCGGGCTGGTCCTCCCGGTCTACGCCGCCGCCGCGGTGCTGACGCCCGAAGACTGAGCCCGGGCGTGCTGCCCCGGAAACGGGCGAAGCCCGGCCCACCTCGAAGGTGAACCGGGCTTCGCCGGAAAAGCAGCCGAACTCAGAAGTCCATGCCACCCATGCCGCCGGACGGGTCGGCCGGAGCGGCAGCAGCCTTCTCCGGCTTGTCCGCGACGACAGCCTCGGTGGTCAGGAACAGCGCCGCGATGGAAGCGGCGTTCTGCAGCGCGGAGCGGGTGACCTTCGTCGGGTCCGGCACGCCGGCCGCGAGCAGGTCCTCGTACTCGCCGGTGGCGGCGTTCAGGCCGTGGCCCTGCGGCAGGCCCTTGACCTTCTCCGCCACGACGCCGCCCTCGAGACCGGCGTTGATCGCGATCTGCTTGAGCGGAGCCTCGACGGCGACCTTGACGATGTTGGCGCCAGTGGCCTCGTCGCCCTCGAGCTTCAGGCCCGCGAACGCGGCCTCGGCGGCCTGAATCAGGGCCACGCCACCGCCGGCGACGATGCCCTCTTCCACGGCGGCCTTGGCGTTGCGCACCGCGTCCTCGATGCGGTGCTTGCGCTCCTTCAGCTCGACCTCGGTCGCGGCGCCGGCCTTGATGACGGCCACGCCGCCGGCCAGCTTCGCGAGCCGCTCCTGCAGCTTCTCGCGGTCGTAGTCCGAGTCGGAGTTCTCGATCTCCGCACGGATCTGGTTGACGCGGCCCTGGATCTGGTCCGCGTCGCCGGCGCCCTCGACGATGGTGGTCTCGTCGCGGGTGATGACGGCCTTGCGGGCACGGCCCAGCAGCGACAGGTCCGCGTTCTCCAGCTTGAGGCCGACGTCCTCGGAGATGACCTGGCCGCCGGTCAGGATCGCGATGTCCTGCAGGATCGCCTTGCGGCGGTCGCCGAAGCCCGGGGCCTTGACGGCGACGGACTTGAAGGTGCCGCGGATCTTGTTGACGACCAGGGTCGCCAGGGCTTCGCCCTCGACGTCCTCGGCGATGATCAGGAGCGGCTTGCCGGACTGGATGACCTTCTCCAGCAGCGGCAGGACGTCCTTGACGTTGGAGATCTTGGAACCGAAGAGCAGGACGTACGGGTCCTCCAGCTCGGCTTCCTGGCGCTCCGGGTCGGTCACGAAGTAACCGGACACGTAGCCCTTGTCGAAGCGCATGCCCTCGGTGAGCTCCAGCTCGAGCCCGAAGGTGTTGCTCTCCTCGACGGTGACGACGCCTTCCTTGCCGACCTTGTCCAGCGCCTCGGCGATCAGCTCGCCGATGGTGCGGTCAGCGGCCGAGATCGAGGCGGTAGCAGCGATCTGCTCCTTGGTCTCGATCTGGACGGCGGCCTTGTGCAGCTGCTCGGTGATGGCCTCGACGGCCGCCTCGATGCCGCGCTTCAGCGAGATCGGGTCGGCGCCGGCCGCGACGTTGCGCAGGCCCTCGCGCACGAGCGCCTGGGCGAGCACGGTGGCGGTGGTGGTGCCGTCGCCCGCGACGTCGTCGGTCTTCTTGGCAACTTCCTTGACGAGCTCGGCCCCGATCTTCTCCCACGGGTCCTCGAGCTCGATCTCCTTGGCGATGGAGACACCGTCGTTGGTGATCGTCGGCGCGCCCCACTTCTTTTCGAGCACGACGTTCCGGCCCCGCGGGCCGAGGGTCACCTTGACGGCTTCGGCGAGGGTGTTCAAGCCGCGCTCAAGACCGCGGCGGGCGTCCTCGTCGAACGCGATCAGTTTGGCCATTGCGGTGTGGTCCTCCGGTATTGGGCGCCACCGCCGCGCTGTCTCCAGCGGCGGCAGCAGGACACGTCCTCGGCCAGGCTCGGTGCCCGCGACGGACGACTGACCGGTGGGTCAGCCTCACCGTCCCGACCTTCAGGCAAGCGGTCGGTGACCGCTCGCCTAGCACTCGACGGCGTCGAGTGCCAATGCCGTGTTTAGCACTCTCCGGGGTCGAGTGCAAGGAGCGCAGGTCAGCACCGGTGCCTGGGCGGACCAGGTCGACCCGTCAGTGGCTCGGCTGGATGTGGATCGACGACGGCGGCGGGCGCAGCGACGACGGTCCGGCCGGCTTCGAGCCGCCCGGACCGACCGGGATGTTGGGCGCCGAGGACGCCGGAGCGGTGCCGCCGCTGCCGTTGTCGTCCCCGCCGAAGAGGAAGATCGCGCCGACGACCAGACCGGCGACGACGAGCACCCCCAGCGCGATCCACAGCCACTTCAGGCCACCGCTCTTGCCCTGCTTTTCGAACGCGCCCGCACCGCCCGCCGGCGACGGCGGACGCAGCCGCATCGGGTCGCCGAAGGCCTGGGGCCCCTGCTGGTGCGGATGGCCCGGCTGACCGGGGTAGCTGGGGTGGTTCGGGTAGCCGCCGTAGCCGGGCGGGGGGCCTTGCGGCGGCTGCTGGCCGGACTGACCCGGGTAGCCGTAGCCGGGCGGGGGGCCCGCTGGCGGCTGGTTCGCGTAGCCCTGCTGGGGCTGCGGCTGGCCGGGCTGCGGCTGGCCGGGCTGCGGCTGGCCGGGCTGTGCTGGATAACCGGGCGGGGGCTGGTTGCCGTAACCGGCGGGACCGCCGTAGCCGCCCTGGACGGGGTAGCCCGCTTGGCCGGGTTGCGGGGGACCCCAGGCACCGGGAGCGCCCTGGCCGGGTGCGCCCTGTCCGGCAGTCCCGGGGCCGCCCGGCTGCGCGCCCGGTCCGCCGTTGCCGGGTCCGGCTGGTCCGCCAGCTCCGGCCGGACCGCTGCCACCGGGGCCGCCAGTTCCGCCGGGTCCGCCAGTGCCCCCGGGGCCAGAACCGCCAGCGCCGCCGGGTCCTTGCTGCATGCCCGCCTCCGGAAGTCCGTTCGGCCGGGCCGGGCCCGGCGGGGTGTCCGACGTCGCGAGTGGGCCGAGTGCCGCCCTGGCCGCGGCGATCATCGCGACGCAGTTCGGGTAGCGGTCGTTCGGGTTCTTCGCCATGCCCTTGCGGATGACGTCGTCCACCGCGGCCGGAAGCGCGACCACGCTCGACACCGACGGCGGCTCCCCGCCGAGGTGCCCCTTGATGACCGTGGGGACGTCGCCGCGGAACGGCGGGTTGCCGGTCAGGCAGGCGAACAGCACGCACGTGAGGGCGTACTGGTCGGTGCGGCCGTCGAGCGGTTCGCCGCGCAGATGTTCCGGCGCGGCGTAGGTCGGCGAGCCGAGGAAATCGCCACCGCGGGTGCGGTGGCCGGTGGCGCCGCGGCGGGTCAGGCCGAAGTCCGCGACGTAGACGTGCTCGCGGGAGGTCTCGCGGCTGGTGACGAGGACGTTGGCCGGTTTGACGTCGAGGTGCACGAGGCCGTGGTTGTGCAGCGTGTCGAGCGCGTCGGCGACCTGGTCGAGCAGGCTGAGCGCACGCGACGGGCTGATCGGGCCCGCGGACATCAAGCCGGCGAGGTCGCCGCCGTCGACCATCCGCATGGCGATGTAGAGCATGCCGTCGAGCTCGCCGAAGTCGTACAGCGGCACGACGTTGGCGTGGTCGATCGCGGAGGTGTTGCGGGCTTCGTCGACGAAACGTTCGCGGAACTCGGCGTCGGCGCCGAGGTGGTCACCGATGACCTTCAGCGCCACCTTGCGGCCGAGCCGCGTGTCCGTGGCCTGATAGGTCACGCTCATGCCGCCCTTGCCGAGCACCGAGTCGATGCGGTAGTGGCCCAGCTGGCGACCGGTGAGGTCCCCCGACACGTCGCCTGTCACGCAGCGCAGCTTAACGCGCCGGTATCCGCTGCCACTGCCGGTTCGCCCAACCGGTCAGCGGACCTGCCTCGCTAGACCTTGCGGACGTCCGCGGCCTGGCTTCGGCCGTCGCGGCCGGACTGGACTTCGAACTCCACCCGGTCGCCCTCGTCGAGAGTGCGGAATCCGTCGGCCTGGATGGCCGAATAGTGGACGAAGACGTCCGGACCTTCGGCGGATTCGATGAACCCATAGCCCTTTTCCGAGTTGAACCACTTGACGGTGCCGACTGCCACGGCGCCCTCCCTCAGGACAAGAATCCGCTGTCCATCAGCGTGCGAAGTGGAGTTCACGCTACCGGAATCAGCGCTCCCGGCAATGGGTAAATCGGCAGATTCCCCTTTACGCCCGCGACACTCGCCGGTTGCGCGATTGGACGAGCACGGTTCCCGGCCCGGCGAAATCGAGGACGAGTCCTTCGCCGGTGCGCAGCGATTGCGGCCCGCTCGGGTCGAGTGCGCGCAACCGGCACTGCACCGTGTCGGGGTAGGCGAGGAGATAGTCCGGGCGCACGGTGACGATCTCGCCGCGGCCGAGGTCGAACGAGTCGACCGGGCCGGGCGCGGTGAGCAGCAGCGGGCCGCGGCCGCTGTAGTGCTCGAGGAACCCGGAATCGGCGCCGAACAACTGCTGCAGCGGGGCCCAGTTCTGGTCGACGCGGACCGTGCTCGGCCGGGCGAGGACGCCCTCGCGGTGCACCGACCAGCCGGTGGACCCGGTGAGCTCGAGCGGGTAGACGTCGCCCGGGCCGAGCGGGGCCAGGTCGACCCAGCCGCCCTCTTGCGGCGCGGTGAACACCGAACGACCGCCCTTGCGGCCGCGGTTCTGGTTGGCCTCGGCCACGTTGAAGCTGCTGGCCAGCAAGGTTTCCGCGGCGGCCTGCACCGCTTCGCCGGGGGCGAGCAGCACGCGGGCGACGCCGAACCCCGGCGTGTGCCTGGTGTGGACGCGCATGTCAGCGGGGTGTCGCGAGCGCGGCGCGCCCGGGCTGGCTGCGGACCCGAAACTGCATGAGAACTCTCCCCGTACTCCCCGGTTTGTGCCGGGAGAGTGTTGCACGACGGGCAGCAGGAGGGAGGATGGTCCGCGTGATCTCCGTCGACGCCTACCGCGAGACCGTGACCGAACTGCTCGGCCGCGCGCCCGTCCGCACTGTTCCGGTGGCCGAAGCCGCCGGGCTCGTCCTGGCCCGGGACGTGCTCGCCGGGGTGGCGCTGCCGCCGTTCGACAACTCCGCGATGGACGGGTACGCCGTGCGCGCCGCGGACGTCTCCGAGGCGCCGGTGACGCTCCCGGTGGCCGACGACATCCCGGCCGGGCGGGTGGACGTGAAACCGCTCGATCCGGGTACCGCTCAGCGGATCATGACCGGCGCGCCGCTGCCGCCGGGCGCGGACGCGATCGTGATGGTCGAGGACACCGACCGCGGGACCGCGGAAGTCCGGATCTCCCGCGCGGCGGCTGTCGGCAACCACATCCGGCGGACCGGCGAGGACGTCACGAAGGGTGCCGTCGCGCTGCACGCGGCCACCGTGCTGAGCCACGCGCATCTCGGCCTGGCCGCCGCGGTCGGCATGGCGGAGCTGGAGGTGTACCGGCCGCTGTCCGTGCTGGTCGTGTCGACCGGCACGGAACTGGTGGAAGCCCCGAACCCGTTGCAGCACGGGCAAATCTACGAGTCGAACAGCGTGATGCTGGCGGCGGCGCTGCGGGAACTCGGCTGCCAGGTCGAGGTCGTGCGCAGCGTGGTCGACGACGTGGAGGAGTTCCGCAAGATCATCGAACCGCGGCTGGAATCGGCGGACCTGCTGATCACGTCGGGCGGGGTGTCGGCCGGGGCGTACGAGGTGGTCAAGGACGCGCTGACCGGGCAGGGCGTGGAATTCCAGAAAATCGCGATGCAACCGGGCGGGCCACAGGGATGCGGCCGGTGGAACGACGTGCCAGTGGTGACGCTGCCGGGGAACCCGGTGAGTGTGCTGGTGTCGTTCGAGGCATTCCTGCGACCGGCGGTGCTATCGGCGATGGGCCATTCAGACGTCGACCGACGGCGAGTGCGGGCGCGGTTGACGGAGGACCTGCCGTCACCGGCCGGGCGGAGGCAGTTCCGGCGCGGGTTCTTCACGCCGGTGCTGGGCGAGGTGACCGGGGTGGTCGGACCGCGCGGGGGGCCGGGATCGCATTTGCTGGCGGCGTTCACACAGGCGAACTGCTTGATCGTGCTGCCGGAGGAGGTTTCGGAGGCTTCGGAGGGGGATGAGGTGGAGGTTTTGCTGCTCTGACCTCGCAGCCCTCGCTACCTTTCCTCGTGGCTCCTGATCAGGGAGTTCGCGGTCGGCAGACCCGGCATGATTCAGTCCTCCAGCCGAACCGAGGGTCCGGGGGGGGTGTCCCCGGGTTTGGTGGCGTCGAGGGACCGCTGGTCGGGACACGGCCGCTTCGGGCAGGTCTCGTCGCAGGCGTGGCTGCCGGGCGTCGATGGTCGACTGGCGAACCACGGCTACGCCGCTTATCTCAGGCGTGACATTGGCGAAGGTGCGCACCACGGCTGCCTTGAGGTGACCGCGGCGGCCCGACGCGCTGCTGCTCCAACAAAACGACCTCCACCGACGAGGCCCTGGATCAGCAACCGCATCCGCGGTCTGCGCACCGGCATCCACCCCGCCCTCGAACGCGACGCCGACCCCAGGATCGGCCACCCAACGGTGCCTGCAATCCTGTCCTGCTGCGGTGGCCCAACCGTCATCCGCAGAGCGCGCCGGCGGGGACTGGCCTCCATCGCGACCAGTTTCGCGCCCCGCATGGGCGCGAAACTGGTCGAGAACATCATCGCCGCGCTCGACGAGCAGACCGTCGCCCCCTGCACCAGCGCCGCCGTGCTCCTCAGACTCGCTGACAGCCTTAAAGTGTTCTGCTGCAATGGAAAAATTCGCCGATGAGGCAGCGGAGAGCCTCGATGCGCACCCTTTTGCCCAGGTTGCGCCCGCATCCTTCTCGAGATCGGCGGCGCGTCGGCGTCCGCCATGTCATGCCGCAACCGCCGCCCCGAACCCGGCACAGCCCCCGCCGGCACAGCCCCCGCCGGCACAGCCCCCGCCGGCACAGCCCCCGCCG
>NZ_ASXG01000085.1 GCF_000411975.1 Amycolatopsis orientalis DSM 43388 | reverse complement strand
CTGTTGGGTCCTGAGGCAACACACGTTGTTTCTGGTGTGGTGTTTGAGAACTGTAGAGTGGATGCGAGCATCTTTGTGGTCAAGTTGTTAAGGGCACATGGTGGATGTCTTGGCTTCAGGAGCCGATGAAGGACGTGGGAGGCTGCGATATGCCTCGGGGAGCTGTCAACCGAGCTGTGATCCGAGGATTTCCGAATGGGGAAACCCAGCACCAGTGATGTGGTGTTACCTGCCGGTGAATATATAGCCGGTGTGGAGGGAACGCGGGGAAGTGAAACATCTCAGTACCCGCAGGAAGAGAAAACAA
>NZ_ASXG01000084.1 GCF_000411975.1 Amycolatopsis orientalis DSM 43388 | reverse complement strand
CCGTGCCGTGCCGTGCCGTGCCGTGCCGTGCCGTGCCGTGCCGTGCCGTGCCGTGCCGTGCCGAGACGCGGTCTACCGCAGGATCAGCGAAACTCTCAAAACTTCTGCGCTGCGCTCGCCGCGTCGTGCCAGGCTGTGCCCTGCAGCGCCGCGCCGTGCTGCGACGTTGGTTTGCGGGCGAGCCGTGCCGTGTTCACGAGAGTCGTTGCTTAGGTCGAGGATTCCCCAGCCCAGCCCATCCCAGCCCAGCCCAGCCCAGCCCAGCCCATCCCAGCCCAGCCC